>CAWHOE010000052.1:0-58279 GCA_963830915.1 candidate division FCPU426 bacterium | reverse complement strand
GCATCGCTCCACCCCCCTTTGAAAAAGGGGGGGGGGGGGTATTAGTCGTTGCCGAAATAATCCGTAAAACTAACTCCCCCTTGTTCCCCCTCTTTCAGAGGGGGAGACGGTGCAACCAATAAATTGACGAAAGTCCAGTTCTTGGTGGTTCAAATTGTCTTTGTTATGTTCGAGAAATACTCCAAATGCTTCGTGATCTCGGGGGAAGCCATAAATTCCAAACCAAATTCCTTCTTGATCAGGCTCATATCGAACAACATGGGTTTGGCGTCCCACCCCTTGTCCACCACGACCTGGCTTTTTGACCCGGTGAGCCGAATGGCCTCATGGGCCACCTTTTCCCAGGTCACGAACTCGCCGGACAAACCGAAGAAGATCCGGCGGTTCAGACCGCTATCCAGGACAGCGGAATAGAGCTTGGCCAGGTCTCCCGCCCAAATGAACTGGGTACCGTCGTGCTTGGTGACCTTGATGGCTTCGTTCTTTTTCGCAGCTGTAACGATCTGGATGAACCGCTTGTCCGGCTGGGTGACCCCGTCGGGAAAGGCGGGATTGCCGAAGGTATAGCCGGGCCGAATGATGTTGCAGCGCATCCGCACCTTGGCGGCGTAACCCAGCAGGTAGGCTTCCGATGCCGCTTTGGTAGCCCCGTAAAGGTCCATGGGCCGGGTATCGATGCTTTCGTTCATGAGCGGGCGGAACTCGCCCACCGCGGCCGTCGAAGAGGTATAGAGGAACTGTTGGACACCCGCCCCTTCCGCCGCCTCCATCAGGAACGCCGTCACCGCCGTATCCTTTTGAAGCATGGTGATCGGGGTTTCCCCCCAGCCCAAGGCGATATGAACGACCGCGTCACGGCCTTGGACGGCCTTTTCCAATATGGGCTGGTCGTAGAGCGTTCCTTCCACGATCTCGACGCCCTTCATGGATCTTAGGGAGGGTATCTTTTTCATGTTCCGGACCAGGAGCCGAAGCTCATGGCCCTTCCCCAACAATTCCTTCACGACCCAATGCCCGATGAAACCACTACCGCCGGTTAAAAATATTCTCATGGTAAATTTCCGCCTTATTGGATTTGGATTTTTAAAAAGAAGTTCGACAGTTGACTTTTAGGTTTCCGAGGGTGGCTCTAGGACATTGTAAAGTCCCTCGACCTTGATCTGGACCATGTTCTCGATCTTGTCCGTGCTGATCAAGAATTTGCGTTCTACTTTGCGGTCATTATCCTTCCCTGTCAGGAAAGCGGGGACATACTGCTGCGGGGTACCTGTCTGAAAGGTACTGATAGCCGTCAAACGGATGGCGCAATCCAGGCAATTGGGGGTCGCGCCGCACCTTTTTGAGGACGCGGCGTTGTGACAATCGAGGAACTCACCAGCCAACAAGCCTTTGGGTTTAGGATCCATCCCGCATAACTGTTGAAAACAACTTTGGTTATAGGCGATGACCCGCATATCCTCGTTCACCACCAGGGCGGGAGACCCCAAGGTATCCAGGAACTTTTCCAGCACCGTTCCCTTTAACTGCCGCGTAAGCTCGGCCTCACAATCAGGGCATACGTCGTAGACCCTCGATTGGCCGCTCAACGAGATCCGGGGCTTCAACTCTTTCCGACAGCGTGAGCAGAGTGGTTTGGATGGCATATGACTCCTCACAATTGGTAAAAAGGTCGCGGGACAAACCGGGAATATTATAGGGTCTTTGCGGGTCTTCCGGAATATCAGCTGAGGGGGTGGAGAATAATGTTCGAAAGTGAATTAAACCCAGGTTCTATGCCCTTTTTTGTTCTTCTTTTTTTATTGGAAGGGCTTGTTCCAGGTATTCCTTCAAGATCTTCTCATCAGGTTCCCGGATGGCCTCAAAATGAAGGCCGGCCCCGGTCTTATTTGACCAGGCCACGACAGCGTAAGCCGAGAATTGATGAGGCACTTCCGGAAGGGTGACTTCCAACCGAAGAATCGTTCCCGATCCAAAGGTTTGATTAGCCGCCAAGTATAGCCCCCCCATACTGACATCGATGGTCGTACCAGCTTGTTCATAATTTTTTCCGTCTTGGACAGATTTGTATTCTTGATCCTCGGATATTACCCGATAGGTCACGGGGATTTTGAGGGGAACGCGGGGATGGGTCCTTTTTTCGTGGATCAAATGGCCTTCGGGCATGCTTTATCCTTGAGAATTGAATTTACGATGTTTGGGTAAATTAAGATTTTTTTGAGGCCCAACGAAAGGAATCGTGATGAATTCGGGCGAGGAATGGGGCTCGTTAGTTTTCGTGACCTTTTAAAAACTAAGGTGTCGGCTGTCAAATCACCGACCTTACCGCTCCCCAGCAATGAGACTATTTTAACTCTTTGGCGTGGAAACGGAAAATAAAGATCACGCTCTCAAGAAAATCATATTCGATAGGCATTTCTCAGCTACTTTATGTTTTCGTAATATTCAGGCCACCACCCTTTATCCATCAAGACATGTTTCTGAAAATTCAAGATCGACCCTAAAAGCGCCTAACAAGATCCGAACATTTACCTTCAATTTCCGCGGACAAAAAGGGATGGCCACTACAATTATGTATCCTCCAAATCCCGATCTCCTCTGATTCCCTTATTATCCCATCCATTAATTGGCCCCTTTTATGCTTTAACCCTTATGAACATGGGGAGAAAGGATATTTATGTCCTTTGAAAAATATGATACCGACGTCTTTTACGATGAACTATTCGAGAAGGACGGGAATCCCCGCTCCAGCGCCGCCCCTTTGATCAAACGGCTTAAATCCATGAGTTCGGTGGATCTGTTGCGCCAGCAGAAGGCCGCCGAGACTGAATTCCACCAACTGGGCATTACTTTTACCGTCTATGGGGACAAGGCTGGCACGGAAAAGATATTCCCATTCGACATCATTCCCCGCGTCGTGAACTCAAGGGAATGGGACCATATCGAGAAAGGCCTGACCCAGCGGATCATGGCCTTGAATTTGTTCCTGGATGACATCTACCACGGGCAAAAGATATTAAAAGACAACGTCATTCCGGCCGGTATCATCCGGACCTCTTCCGGTTTCAAACCTGAGTGCGTTGGCTTGAACCCTCCCGGGGGGATCTGGATCCACGTGACCGGCACCGACCTGGTCCGTGACAATGACGGGAAATACTATGTGCTGGAAGACAACCTGCGCTGTCCTTCCGGTGTTTCCTATGTCATGGAAAACAGGAGCGTTCTCAAACGCACACTCCCCCAAGTTTTCGAGGACATGGCCGTAAGGCCGGTGGACGATTATCCCCTGCGACTGCTGGATACCCTATGCCATACCGCCCCGGCCAGCGCGAAAGGCGACCCAAGAGTGGTCGTCCTGACGCCCGGGCCCTATAACTCCGCTTATTTCGAGCACGCTTTCCTGGCCCAGCAAATGGGCGTGGACCTGGTGGAAGGCCGAGACCTGGTGGTATTGGACGGTTATGTCATGGCCAGGACCACCAAGGGTTTTGAAAGGGTCGATGTGATCTACCGCCGGGTCGATGACGATTTCATCGATCCCCTGGTCTTCCGGAAAGATTCCCAATTGGGTGTGCCTGGCCTGATGGAAGTCTACCGTCAGGGTCGATTGAGCCTGGCCAACGCCCCCGGGACGGGAGTCGCGGACGACAAAGCGGTTTATACCTATGTTCCCCAGATCATCAAGTACTACCTGGGCGAGGACCCCATCCTCCCCAACGTGCCCTCTTATGTCTGTTGGGAACCCTCCCAGCGCAAATATGTGCTGGAGAACCTTTCCAACCTGGTGGTCAAAGCCGTCAACCAGTCCGGAGGTTACGGGATGCTGATTGGCCCCCATTCCAGCCCCCAAGAACGGATCAAATTCGCCGAGTTGATCCATAACAACCCCAGGGACTATATCGCCCAACCGACCCTTTCCCTTTCGCGGGCGCCCATCATCGTGGATGACCATTTCGAGGGAAGACACGTGGACCTGCGCCCCTACATCCTTTACGGCAAGAAACCCTATATCATCCCCGGCGGGTTGACCCGGGTCGCGCTGAAAAAAGGCTCCTTAGTGGTGAATTCATCCCAGGGGGGCGGCAGTAAGGACACTTGGGTCTTGGCTGAAAACGGCAAAACACCCGCGGGAAGGACCTGACCATGCTCAGCCGACTGGCCGATTCCCTCTATTGGCTCGGACGATACGTCGAGCGGGCCGAGAATGTCGCCCGCTTCATCGGGGTCAATTTGAACTTGATGCTGGATATGCCCATGGAACAGTCCCAACAATGGCGGCCTCTGGCGGTGACCACGGGTGATTACGGCGTTTTTGTGAAAGCTTACGGCGAGCCGACCCGCGAGAACGTCATACGCTTCCTCATGTACGACCCCCTGAACCCCAACTCGGTGTTGTCCTGCCTTCAAAAAGCCCGGGAAAACGCCCGCACCAGCCGGGAGGTCATTTCCTCGGAGATGTGGGAGCACGTGAACGTGTTCTATCACCAGGTCAGCGGGGCCCTGAACAACCCTCCCAACGACGACTTCCTTTATCAATTCTGCCGTCAAGTCCGCTTCAACAGCCATCTCTTGACCGGCTTGACCGAGGACACCCTTTCCCACAACGAGGCCTGGCACTTCCTTCGCTTGGGCAGATGGTTGGAGAGGGCGGACAAAACCACCCGTATCCTGGACGTTAAATACTTCATCCTTTTGCCGAAAGTGGAGGACGTCGGCACGCCCTTTGACATCATCCTTTGGACCGCCTTATTGAAATCCGCCTCCGCCAGCGAGATGTACCGTAAAAAACACAGCCTGATCCATCCGGCGAAGGTGGCGGAATTCCTGATGCTTGATCCCGACTTCCCCCGGTCCATAAGGCATTGCCTGATCAACGCCGAGAAATCCCTGAGGGCGGTTGCCCAAACACCGCCCGGCACCTATTCCAACATCGCCGAAAAACAGCTGGGACTTCTGCGGGCCGAGCTGGATTACGCCGATATCGGGGAGATCATCAAGAACGGCTTGCACGAGTACCTGGATAACTTCGAGGCCAAGTTGAACGGGGTGGGCGACGCGATCTACTCGGTATTCTTGGCGTTCAAACCCCTGCCGAACGAACCAGCCACCCCCGTTAGAAGCGAAATAAGAGAAATGGAGACACAGGAACAATGACCTTTTGCATCGCGATGAAAGTCAAAGAAGGGCTGGTAGCCCTGGCCGATACCCGGATCACCAGCGGGACCGAACATATCACCGGCAAGAAAGTGACCATCCATCAAAGCGGGAACCACAGCCTGTTCTTGATGACGTCCGGCCTTCGGTCCGCGAGGGACAAGGCGCTCACCTACTTCCAGGAGATATTGGACGACCCCGCGTCGCGTTTCGATAAGTTGTACAAAGCCGTCAACGCTTTCGCCGAACAATTGCGGCGAGTCGCGAAAGAGGATAAGGACGCGTTGGAAACGAGCGGATACCATTTCAACCTCTTTTCCATCATGGGCGGCCAGTTGTCGGGGGACTCGGAACATAAGCTTTACCTGATCTATCCCCAAGGCAATTGGGTGGAGATCACCGAAAGCACCCCCTATTCGGCCATTGGGGAATCCAGCTACGGCAAACCCCTGCTGGACCGGGCCCTTAATTTCGAAAGCACGATGGAACTGGCCCTGAAAGTGGGTTATCTGGCTTTCGAGGCCACCCGGTCGAGCGCCACCGACGTGGACTTCCCCATTGACGTGGTGCTTTACCACAAGGGTTCCCTGACGATGGATGAGATCCGATACGACCAAAAAGACATGGTCGCCGTCTCTGAATGGTGGAAAAAAAGGGTTCGGGAGACCGTGGAACTGTGCCCTTCGGAATGGGTCAAGGCGATCCTGGAAAAAAAGAAGGGTTTAAGAGCCGTTGAACCGGGAGCTTGAGAGTACAGCCCGAGAGATGAGGAGGGGAGCCTGATGCGATTCAAGATCACCCATCATCTCCAATATGCCTATAGCCGGGAAGTCTTCGTGGAACCGACCACCCTGCGCTTGAAACCGCGGGATGACTTCAGCCAGAAGCTTGAAAATTACCGGTTGGATTTGGCGCCCTCCCCCGCCGGCCGGTCGGAAGGACTGGATCTGTATAACAATCCCGTCACCCTTTTCTGGCATACCAAGGACCTGGCCAAGTGGGAAAGCGCCTCCCATTTCACGGTCGAGACCCTGCTTCAAAATCCCTTCAACTACCTCATCACCGACCAACAGGTCTTGAAACTTCCCGCCCGCTACAGCAAGGAAAACCGGCAGGCCCTGGCGCCCTATCTTTATCGAGTTGAGCCGGATGGGGCGGTGGACGAGATGGCCAAGCGCCTGCTGAGCGAAAGCGACGACAACACCCTGGGGTTCCTTTACCACATGACCGATACCCTGCGCCGGGATTTCTCCCCCGTGGTGCGGCTAACGGGCGAAGCCCTCTCCCCGGGCAAGACATTGCGCCGAAAGGAAGGCGCCTGCCGGGACCTGGCGGTTTTGTATGTGGATCTTTGCCGTTCTTTGGGGATAGCCGCCAGGTTCGTCAGCGGATACAAGTACGACCCAGGGGCCAAGGACAGCTTTGAACTGCACGCCTGGGCGGAGGTTTTCCTTCCCGGCGCGGGATGGAGGGGTTATGACCCTTCGCTGGGGCTGGCGGTCGCGGACACCCACATCGCGCTGGCTTCCGGGCCAGGTCCGACCGAAGCCGCGGCTGTCACCGGGACATACCGGGGCTCGGATGTCTTATCGAAATTGAGCTATCAGATCTCCATGGAGAACTTGACCCAGGCTGAGCAGGTCAAAGTCGGGCACGAGGGATAAAGGGTCTGTTGACTGTCATTTCCGCGGAGCAGGACCTTTTCGAGTTCAAAATTTTTTCCTCACAAGATTTGCGGATATAGGGCAGTCTTAATTGTCTTTTTAATTGGTTGTCATCGCGACGAGTGGCCGCCGAATAGGCGGCCGTTCACGAGGTGGCGATCTCAGTTTAAATAAGCCTTACAAAAAGACTAACGTGAACATCTAACTGAGATCGCCACGTCGGCAACCGCCCCGATCGGGGCGCCTCCTCGCGATGACAAACTAAAAAACACCTCAAATACCTTTTATCAGAAAATTCAGAAAAACTCCAAAAACACAACCAACCTATTTTTTCTTGTAAACGTTCAGTCCGACCTTTTCATCACGGTCCGGAAGGGACTGGTTCCCTTCGGTCGACGCGACGATGATGGTCTTTCCGGAAGAGGATGGGCCGAATTCCTTGGTCAGATCGACCTTGATGGTGAGGATATTGCCTTCTACCTTCATTTCCACGTTCTTCATTTTGGATCCCTTTCATTGAAACGGCTTAGTTTTTTTGTTCTCTTATCCTAACTGGGTCTCGTTATGGATGTCGTTGAATTCTTTGATGATGGACCGGAAGGCTTCCAGTACGCGGGGATCGAAATGGCTCGGCATGGTCCGTCCATCGCCTTCCAGCATGATGGACAGAGTCTTCTTCTCGTCGAAAGCGGGTTTGTAGATCCTCTTGTTGCGAAGGGCGTCATATTGGTCGGCGATGGCGGTGATCCTGGCGGAAAGAGGTATGGTTTCCCCGATGAGATTATCGGGATAACCCGTCCCATCCCACCGTTCATGATGGGATCGGGCCACTTCCATGCCCATCCGGATGAAGGTATTATTCGGATAGGACGCCGCCACCACCCCGAGGGTGCGGGCCCCTATGACAGTGTGTTCTTGCATGAGCTTCCGCTCCTCAGCCGTCAAGGAACCTGGTTTCAATAGGACGCTGTCCGGCAGACCGACCTTGCCGATATCATGCAGGGCCCCCGCGTGATAAAGGTTCCGGATGAAGTCCTCGGTCAGGAGGGATTTGAATTCGGGTTCTTTGGCCAACCGATGGGCCAAAGCCTTGCAGTAGCGCTGGACCCGGAAGATGTGGGTGCCGGTCTCGTCATCCCGGATCTCCGCCAACTTCGCCATGGCGATGATGGTGGCTATTTGAGAGTTGGATATCTCCTGGACCTTCGCCTCGACTTGATGTTGAAGTTCCCTGTTCTGGCGGTCCACATCGGTCTTGAGCCGATGGATCTTCAGGTGGGTCTCCACGCGGATGAGTATCTCCTTGAGCTGAAAAGGCTTGGTGATGTAATCGACCACGCCCAGGCGGAAAGCTTTTTCCTTGTCTTTCAGGTCATAGAGACCCGTGATGAACATGACGGGGATATCCACGAGGGTCGGTTCGCTCTTCAAACGCTCGCAGACCTCGAAACCGTTTATTTCCGGCATCATGATGTCCAGGAGGACCAGGTCGGGAGGGTTTTGGAGGGCCGCTTCTACGGCCAAATTACCGTTCTGGAAGGTTCGAATGACATAATCCTTGTCCTCGAATACCCGCTCCAAGAATTTCAGGTTGATCGGTTCGTCATCGACGATAAAAATGACCGGGGATTTGGGTAATTTCACTGGTTCGCTCACGACAGCCGCCTGTAAAGCTGATTTGTAGTTTCACGGTACCGGGTCGTCAGACTTGAAACAAGCCCCCCTGATTGTTTAACCAACCATAATTACGATAAATATTTTACCTCAAGGGTTCGCTTTTTCAGGGGTATTCAAAATGACAAGAAACCACAAGGGTCAGGGACCCGGGCGACCATCACACTTAGAACCCAATAGGTCACATATAAGGCAATTAATACCGTAATTTTTCCGTAAAAATTTTCGGTGTCTTATGGCTATTTTCTCCCACTCGCCTTTAGACTGTCGGCCTCTTTGAATATTTCCGCTGGGGAGGCAGAAATGTCCGCCAAAGACACGGCAAAGATCATCGCGCCTGAGACGACCACCAGCGATTTCCTCGCGAAAATCGACGTTTTCCAGAAATTACCCCCGGGAGCCCGCAAAGCCCTGGAATCCAGCTTAAAGATCGCCCATTTCGACAAGCATGAATCCATTTTCCTGGAGGACGACAAGGCGGCGGCCATCTGGTTTGTCCAGCAGGGTTATGTGAAAGAGGTTTATTATTCGGCCGAGGGGAAGATCAAGGTTTTCTCTTTGGTCGGCCCCAACGGGATGTTCGGGGTGGGGGCTTTTACCGAGAGGGATTACGGCTGTCATTGCATCGCTTTGACCGAAACCACGGTCATCCCGGTCCCCTTAGCGGTCTTCCAAACCCTTCTGGGTCAATACCCCGAAATGGCCCAGGCGGTCCTTTCCCATATTTCCGGACTTTTGCGCGACGCCAAGGAAATGGAAGCCTACAGCCATGAAAAGGTGGATATCCGTATCCTGCACCTGTTGTTGCGGTTGGTGGGCCAGTTCGGCAACACCATCCCCCTGACCCGTCGGGACATCGGGGAGATGGCGGGGACTACGGTCGAGACCACTATCCGTGTCCTTTCCCGTTTCGAGAGGTCCGGGCTGGTTTCCAATGTATGGGGTCACGTCACCGTCAAAGATGTGCAGGTTTTAAAAGCGATGGTGGAGAAGATATGAGAACTACCAGGCGTGTTTTATAAATAATGATGACGTTTTTGGTTATTGAAAAAGAGCGGACGCGGCGGCTTGGGCTAGATTCATCACCGGGGTAGGCCAGAAGCCCAGGGTGACGGTCACCAGAACGCAGATCACCAGTAAGACCGTCTCCACCAGGTTCACCGGTATGGGCGAGGGGTCCTTCGCGTCGCTGATGAGCGCCTGCCGCACGACCTGAAGATAATAATAAAGCGAGACCACGCTGAAAACCATGGCGAGCATGGCCAGCCAGGTGTACCCCTTGGAGATACCCGCGCCGAACAGGTACCACTTCCCCGAGAAACCGGCGAATGGCGGCACTCCCGCCAGGGACAACAGGCACACCAGTAGGACCACCCCGATCAGCGGCGACCTTTTCCACATACCGGCGTAGTCCGAGATCAACTCGGTCCCCGTCTTGGCCGTCACGATGGCAATGGCCAGGAAAACCCCCATGTTGGCGAAAAGATAGACGAACAGATAGTAAAGGACCGCCGTCAGGCCCAACTGGCCGCCGGCCAGGAAGCCGATGGAGATATACCCGGCCTGGGCGATGGAGGAATAGGCCATCAGACGCTTGATGTTCGTCTGGGGGATGGCTTCCAGATTGCCCAACACGATGCTCATGGCGGCCAATACGGAAAACAGGCCTATCCAAACGGGCGTCAAGGAAGGCGAGGAAAGACCGACATAGAATATTTTAATGAACGCGGCGAAACCCGCGGTCTTGGAGGCGACCGAAAGGAAAGCGGTGACGGGAGTGGGCGCCCCCTCGTAAACATCCGGAGTCCACATGTGGAATGGCGCCAGGGAGATCTTGAAGGCCAACCCCCCGATGACCAATATGACCGCCAGCGCCGATAAGGGCGACGCCGACTGGGAGCTCAGGCTTTTTCCGATCCCCTCGATGAGGGTCGTGCCGGTCAGACCGTACAGATAGGAAAAGCCGAACAAGAGCAGGGCCGAGGAGAAGGCCCCCAGCAGGAGGTATTTCATCCCCGCCTCGTTGCTTCGACCATCCCTTTTCATGTAGGCGGCCAGAAGATAACTGCTGATGGTCAGGGTTTCGAGGGATATATACAGGGTCACCAGTTCCTGCGCCGAGGTCAAGGCGCTTGCGCCGGCCGTGGAAAAAAGCAGGATCGCCAGGAACTCGGCCGGATGCTGGGTTTTATGGGTGTCAAAATGGCGGAATGTGATGAACAGGGTGAAAAGCGCCGCCAAAAGGATGACAAGTTTAAAGAAGATGGCCAGGTTATCGGTCTTCAAGAACCCGCCGAAGGTGGTGGTGATCATCCCGCAGGTACAGGAGGAACCGCAAAAGCAGATCAGATAGGACAGGGTCGAGAGGGCCGCGGCCACGGATAAAACCGCCAGACCGTTCAAGACCGTTTGTTTATTATCGCCTTTCAGGACCAATTCCAATATCAGGATCAGGATGGCGCCCGAAACAAGACATAACTCTGGAAGGAAAACCGAATAGTGGATCATTTGAATCCCCCGATCTGGGCGATCAGAGGCGCGATGGCCGAGTTGGAAAGATCGACGAAGGGCTTAGGATAAAGACCGACCACCAGCGAAATGACCAGAAGGAAGGCGATAGGTAATATCTCGATGAACGTCCCATCCTTGACCTCGTCCTTGAAATGAGGGTCCTTCAGGGGGCCGTAGAACACGATCTGGACCAGGCGCAGGTAATAAATGGCCGTCAACACGATGGCGACGATCGCCAGCGGGAATAATGATTGGAATATGGTGAACCCGCCATGGAATCCGCTTCGGTAGGCGCCCAGATAAATAAGGAACTCGCCGACGAAACCGCTCATGCCGGGAAGCCCCACGTTCGCCATGGCCGCCGCCACGAATAAACCGCCCAGAATAGGCATGACCGCCGAAAGCCCGCCCAGTTTGGACAATTCCCTGGTATGGGCCTTGCCGTAGACCGTTCCAACGAGGGCGAAGGTCATAGCCGCCACGATGCCGTGGGACAGGGTCTGGATGACGGCCCCGTTAAGACCTGCGACCTGAAGGGTGCAGATACCGAAGAGAATGGCCCCGCAGTGGGACACGGAAGAATAGGCGATGACGTATTTGAAGTCCTTCTGTTTCAGGGCGACCAGGGTGGCGTAAAGCATGCCGAAGATGGCCAGGAAGGCCAGATAAGGAAGCCAGTATTTGGCGCCGGTCGGGAGGGCCGTGACCGCCACCCGGATGATGCTATAACCGCCCAGGCTCTTCAACACACCCGCGTGGAGCATGG
This sequence comes from candidate division FCPU426 bacterium, assembly GCA_963830915.1. Classification (GTDB taxonomy): domain Bacteria; phylum Oederibacteriota; class Muellerivitia; order Muellerivitales; family Muellerivitaceae; genus CAWHOE01. The sequence goes on along the minus strand of CAWHOE010000052.1, from coordinate 46,513 downwards.
AGGCCGCCGTGGGGGCCGAGCCGTATCCGTCCGGGGACCAGGTATGGAACGGGAAAAGGGCCGCGATGACGCCGAAACCGATGAACAACAGGGGGAACCAGGTCTTCTGGAAGTCCGGGTTGAAGCCGGTCTTGGCCAGGTCCGCCAGGACGCGGATATCGAAGGTATGGACGCCGGAAGCGAAGTACATGGCCAGAAAACCCACCAGCATGAAGGCAGATCCCGCCAATAGATAAACGGTCAATTTCATGGCGGCGTATTCTTTGCGTCCGCTTCCCCAGATGCCCACCAACAGATACATGGGCAGAACGGCGAATTCGTAGAACAGGAAAAAGAAGAATAGGTCCAAACTGACATAAGCGCCCGCGACCCCGCCGACCAACAGCGAGAAGAGGACGAAATACTCTTTCATGCGCAGGGTGATGTTCCAGGAAATGAGCGAACCGGCGAAGTAGACCGAGGCCACCAGCACCACCATCAGGACGCTCATGCCGTCCACGCCCAGCAGGTAGTTGATGCCCAGATTGGAAAGCCAGGGTACTTCCTCCACCAACTGGAACCCGCCCTTGGCGATGGAATAGATGAAAAAGACCTTGAAAGCCAATCCCAGTTCCAGCGAGGCGAGGAACAGGCTGATCCAACGGGTCCACTTGACCGGCGAGGCCATGATGAGGAGAGCCGACAGGGTCGGGATGAGGATGAAGGTGGTCAATAGGGGCAATGGATTAGGACCCAGTTCGGGCGAATGGAAGAAAAAGAAGGCCGCCAGGAACGGGACCAGGATGGTCGGGATAACAGATAACATTATTTAAATCCTCCGAAGGATCAGAAGCTTATCAGCAGAAAAATGACGGCGATCGCGCCGAAAATGACCAGGGCGTAATTCTGGACCGAGCCGGTCTGGGTCAGACGGAACAGCCCCCCCAATTTGCGCGCCACCCATCCGGCGCCGTCCACCATGCCGTCATCCACCACATTGTCATCGAACCAGGCGCAAAGTGTCGCGACGCCGAAAAGGATCTTGTCGACGATCCATCCGTAAAATTCATCCACGTAATATTTGTTCTTCAGGAGAAGGTAGAGGGGGCGGAAAGTTTGGGCCGTTCTTTCCGCCGACAGGGCCTTCCAGTAATAAAAAGAAGCCGAAAGGAGGATACCCAGGATGGCGACGGCCAGGGAGAACCCGGCCATGGACCAATTGAAGACTTCCTCGTGGTATTCCCCGTAATGCAGGAACTTGGAAAAGCCGTCGAAACCCGGCAGGTTGAGCCAGCCGACGCTGATGGATAGGAGGGCCAGGACCATCAAGGGGATGGTCATGAAGAGGGGCGACTCATGGGCGTGGTCATGCGCGTGAGCGTCCCGGGGCTCACCCAGGAAAACCACGAAGAACAACCGGCACATATAGAACGCCGTCAGGAAAGCCGTGAAAACGGCCGTGTAATAAAGCGCCTCATGATAGGGCACCTGGCTGTGGTAAATGGCGTCCAGGATCGCGTCCTTGGACCAGAAACCCGCCAGTGGATAGATGCCCGAGATGGCCAGCGTGGCGATGGCGAAGGTGATGGTGGTGACCTTCATCTTGCGCCACAGGCCTCCCATCTTCCAGATGTCGTTGGTGTGCATGGCGTGGATGACGCTTCCCGCCCCCAGGAACAACAGGGCCTTGAAGCAGGCGTGGGTGGTGAGGTGGAACATCCCGGGCGTGAACCCGCCCACCCCCAGGGACAGCATCATGTAGCCCAATTGGGAAAGGGTCGAATAGGCCAGGATGCGCTTGATGTCGTCCTGGGCCAGGGCGATGGAGGCCGCGAAGATCGCGGTGAAAGCACCCGTGTAAGCCACCACGGTCATGGCCATGGGATCGGCGGAGAAAAGCAGGTAGGTGCGGGCTACCATATAGACGCCGGCCGCCACCATGGTGGCCGCGTGGATGAGGGCGGAAACGGGGGTCGGGCCTTCCATGGCGTCGGGAAGCCAGACATGGAGCGGGAACTGGGCGCTCTTCCCCACCGCCCCGCAGAAGAGCAGGAGGGCGATGCCGGCGATGAAGGAGGCCTGGTACGTGCCGTTGGCCAGCCCAGTGGTCACCAGGTCCTGGACCTTGGCGAAATCGAAGGTCTGGAACATCATGCCGATGGTCACCACGCCGATGAGGAAACCCATGTCGCCGATCCGGTTGACCACGAAGGCTTTCTTGCAGGCGTTGGCGGCTTCGGGTTTGAAATACCAGAACCCGATGAGCAGGTAGGAGCATAGACCGACCAGTTCCCAGCCGATGAAGAGCTGGAGGAAGTTATTGGATAGCACCAGCAGGAGCATGGAAGCGGAAAAGAGGGAGAGATAGGAGAAGTAGGTGGAGAACCTCTCGTCCTCCTTCATATAGCCCACCGAGTAGATCTGGACCAGCAGGGAGACCAGGGTCACCACCAATAACATGTCCGCGCAGAGCGGGTCGATGAGGATGCCCATGGACGCTTCCCAGGGCGGAATGGATAGCCAAGTGAAACTCATGGTGATCATCCGGGCGGCCGGATCAAGGCTCAGCAGTTGAAGGAGGATACCCAGGGAAATGGCGAAGCATGCCGCCATGGTCAAGATGGATAAAAAGGCGGATAAACCCCGGGACTTACGGGTGAATACCGCTATGACCAGGAACATGAGGGCCGGCAGGACCGGGATCAACCACGAATACTGGATCATTCCTATTCCTTGAAGAAAATTAAAAACATTCTAACCACCAAGGCACCAAGGGCACCAAGAACAACCAAAGATATTTTTTTAAACTTCCAACTTCATTCAACCCCGAAGGGAATTTACCTCATCGACGTTCACATTACGCGTCTGACGATAGATGGAGATGATGATGGCCAAAGCCACCGCCGCCTCGGCCGCCGCGATGGTGATGATGAAGACCACGAAAACCGTCCCGTTGTAGTTCCCGTTCCCCCAATATTTCGTGAAGGCCAGGTAATTGATGTTCACGGCGTTAAGCATCAGCTCGATGCCCATCAACACCGAGATAGCGTTCTTCCGGGCCAGAACGCCAAAGACGCCGATACCGAAAAGGATCGCGGAAAGATAGAGGAAATGGACCGTGGGAACCTGGATCATGTCGTGTCCTTTCGAGCGACCACGATGGCCCCGACCAGGGCCGATAACAGGAGTATGGATACCAACTCAAAAGCGAAGGCGAACCCGTTATCCGGGGAGATCAGTTCCGGTCCCAGGGTGTAAACATCATTGGCCTTCACTTCCGCCGGGGCGGGCGAAGGGATCGAAGACGCGGTTTTCATGGCCGCGGTCGGGTGATCGGTCCACTGGAACGAGGAATTCGAAACGGCCAGGAAAGTGATCAACCCCAGGACGATCGCCACGACCAGAGCCGGCAGGAGCTGGGTATTCATGGCCTTGGCCTTTTCGTCCATGACGTTACGGGTCAGCATGATCCCAAAAATGACCAGGACCGTCACGGCGCCGACATAGATGAGCACCTGGACCGCCGCCAGGAATTCCGATCCCAGGTAAAGGAACACACCCGAAATGCCGAGCATGGTCACCGCCAGGAAAAGGGCGCAATGGAAAAGATTACGGAGGGTCACGACCATCAGGGCGGACGCCGTGATGACCCCGGCCAGGATATAAAAGAGCGTGGTGGTCATGGTCATTGCGGGGCTCCCTGGGCCGCCGGAACGGCCGCCGGCGCGGGTTCTTCCGTTTTGGGCGCCAAATGGGCTGGACGGACCCATTTCATCGCCTGCTCATCCTGCAAGAGGCTTCCCCGTTTGTAGACGGTGTTTTCATACTCATTGGGGACAAAGGTCAAGGCGTCGAACCCGCAAGCCTCCACACAGTAACCGCAGAAGATGCAGGTGGAGAAATCGAGCTTGAAGGTGGTCATGCGTCTTTTGCCGTCGGGCATGCGGACGCCTTCCAGCTTGATGCAGCTATTAGGACAGGCCTTGGCGCACATCATGCAGGCCACACAGTTGAACTGGTCCTTCTCGCCGTCATAGATCAGCTTGATCATGCTGCGGCTTCTCACCGGCATCGCCGGCCTCTCCTCGGGATATTGCTGGGTGTTCGTCTTCCCGAACATGGTGCGGACCGTGACCGACAGGCCCACTAACAGGTTCCAGATGCCTTTCAATATTCCCGGGAAATAATTTAGGAATTTATCCATCTCAAGCCCCTTTGGCCGTCAAAAGCAATATGAAACCGGTCGCCAGTATGTTCAAGATGGCGATGGGTATCAATACTTTCCACCCGAAATCCATCAGCTGGTCCACCCTCAGGCGCGGGAAGGTCCAACGGAACGACATGACGATGAAAATGATGAATAGGAGTTTCAGCATGAACCAAACGAAACCTGGGACCGGGAGAGAAGACAGGAACGGAAGCGGAAGCCAGCCGCCCAGGAAAAGCGTGGCGGCGACGGCCGAGGAGACGATGATGGCCACGTATTCCCCCAGGAAGAACATGGCGAACTTGACGCCCGAATATTCCGTATGGAAACCGCCGATGAGCTCCGACTCGGCCTCCGGAATGTCGAAGGGCGCCCGATTGGCCTCGGCGGTTGCCGAGGTGATGAAGATGAAAAAGGCGACGATCTGGGGAATGATGAACCAGGTTCCGTGCTGTTGCTGATACAGCACGATGCCGTTGAGACTGAGGGTGCCCGTGGTCATGATGATGGGGACCAGGGAAAGGACCAGGGGGACCTCGTAGCTGATGATCTGAGCGGAGGAACGGAACCCGCCCAGAAGGGCGAATTTATTGTTCGAACTCCACCCGGCGGTCAGGATGGCGATGACCGTGAAACTGGTGATGGCGATGACATAGAGGATCCCGATGTTCAAGTCCTGGACCACCATGCCTTTATCGAAGGGGATGACCACCAATCCCATGAAGGTGGCGACAAAAGCCACGATGGGAGCGATGAAATAGGGGATCTTATCCCGATGGACCGGTTGGACGTCCTCTTTGATGGTGAGTTTGATGGCGTCGGCCATGGTCTGAAGAAGGCCAAAAGGGCCCACCCGATTGGGGCCCAGACGGCTTTGCATGCGGGCGGAAACCTTGCGTTCCATCCAAACGAGGAACATGACGAAGACGGAAGTGAAACCGAACATGACCACCACGACCACCACGATATCCATCTGGGCCGCCCAAAAGGACAACCCGACCAGGACGTAGAGCGCGTGCAGTATGTCCGTCACCATCCCTATGATGTTCGCGGCTAAAGAGACCATTGGCCTGCCTTATTCCTTTTGATTCAGCGATCGACTTCCGGCACGATCATATCGAAGCTTCCCAACACCGCCATGATGTCAGCCACTTTCCAACCCCTGGTCAAGGCGTCCAGGACATAGAGGTTGTTGAAAGAGGCGCAGCGGAACTTGGCCTTCCAGGGCTTGGGGGTTCCATCCCCTACCAAATAAATGCCCATCTCCCCACGCGAGGATTCGATACGGGAATATATCTCGCTGGCCGGAGGGGCTTTCAGGATAGGGGGCATCTTGGCTTCGAACGGCCCCGGTTCCAGTTTGTCCAGACATTGCCGGATGATGGACACGCTTTCCCTCATCTCGTTCATTCGCACCTTGTAACGACTCCAGCAATCCCCTCCCTGTTCCAAGGGCTCATTGAATTTCACCTGGTCATAAAAGAGGTAAGGCTGCTGCTTGCGCACATCGCAGGGAACCCCCGAGCCGCGAAGGGAGGGGCCCGATACCCCGCAATTGATACCATCCTCTGCCGTCAGGACACCCACTCCCTTGGTGCGTTCCAGGAAGATGGGGTTATAGGTCAGCAGGTCCTCGTACTCGTCCACCTTCGGTTCGAAGTAATCCAGGAAGGATCTGCACCGCGGGACGAACTCGGGAAGGATGTCGATCATGACACCGCCGATGCGGATGTAATTGTAGGTCAACCTCTGACCGCAGGTCATTTCGAAAAGGTCAAGGATCCTCTCTCTTTCCCGTAATCCGTACAGGAAAGGGGTCAAGGCGCCCAGGTCGCCGCCAAAAGCGCCCATCCACAAAAGATGGCTGGCCAGCCTTTGAAGTTCCACGAATATCATGCGAAGCCATTGTGCCCGGGCTGGGGCTTCTATTCCCATCAAACGTTCCGCGGCAAGGGCGAACGCCAGGTTAACGCTCATGGCCGATACATAATCCACCCGGTCCGTATAGGTGATGCACTGGGGGTAGGTCCGATTCTCGCAGATCTTCTCGATGGAACGATGGAGGTAGCCCAAGACAGGCGTGGTCTGCTTGACGGTCTCGCCGTCCAGCTTCACGACCAGACGCAGCACACCGTGGGTCGCCGGATGTTGGGGACCCATATTGACGACATAATCATCCGTGCCCAAGCGGGAAAGATCGTCCGCTTTAACTCGGCTTAACAATAAATCCGTCATCCGTAAAGTCCTTCCTTAAAGGATGCTTCAAATAGTCATCCGGCATCATGATGCGGCGCAGATCCGAATGGCCCTCGAAGATGACGCCGTAAAGGTCGTACACTTCCCTCTCGAACCAATTGGCGCTCTTCCAAATATTCTCAAGGGTGGGAACCCGAGGATTGTCCCGAGGAGTGTCCAGTTTAACCGTGATCTGGGAGAGGTTTTTATAGGACCAGAAGTGGCAAACAATGGTGATCTTGTTTTCTTTGGGATAGTCGACCGCGGTCAGACTGGAAAGATGATCGTAACCTTGGCGATCCTTGAAGCCCTGGCAAAGAGTGATATAGGAATCTTGCTTGGCGATGACAATGACCTCTTTTTGGGCGGATATGACCACCGACAGGACCTCGCCTTGAAAGTCTGTCTCGATCCTGGATTTTATCTCATCATTCGTCATGTCGAACTAACTCCCCATATTCTGGACTTCATAAGCAATCGACTAGAGATTCTTCCTTCTACGGAAAACCGGCTCATCCTCGATCTTCTTCTGGATGGCCATCAACCCATGGATCAGGGACTCGGGGCGGGGCGGACACCCAGGGACGTAAACATCCACTGGGATGAAAGAATCGATCCCTTTCACGACGGTATAGGAATCATAGTAATAAGGCCCGCCGGCGATGGTGCAGCTTCCCATGGCGATGACCCAACTGGGTTTTGGCATTTGTTCATAGAGTTTCTTGAGGGCATAACCCATCTTTTCCGTGATGGTCCCGGCGGCGATCAAAAGATCCGCCTGACGGGGAGAGGGTCGGAAAACCTCCGAACCGAAACGGGCGAGGTCATAACGGCCTCCGGCGGCGGACATCATCTCGATAGCGCAGCAGGCGGTCCCGAACTGAAGCGGCCAGAGGGAATTCTTACGGGCCCATTTGAAAATGAACCCGACCGCTTTTTCCAGGGTCCAGAGCCCCGGGATCTGGCTCTCGCTTTCCATTTGCTGGATCTCGTGTTGAGAAACATTCTTCAAGTCTATTCCCATTTCAAGGCCTCTTTCTTCCACGCGTAGGCCAGGCCTACCAGCAGGATAGCGATGAATACGATCATCTCGCCGAAGCCGAACATGCCTAAAGGTTTGAAAGAAACCGCCCAGGGATAGAGGAACACGGTCTCGATGTCGAAGATGACGAAGAGAAGCGCGTAAAGATAGAAACTGACATTGAACCTGATCCAGGCGGTACCATAGGTCTCGACCCCGCATTCATATGTGTCCTCAAGGATCTCTTTCTTGAATTTATACCGGAGGCCAAGCAACCCGTTCGGGCTCAATACCCAACCGGTCAGGAAAGCCATGAGGATGAAGAATATCCCCGCGATCAGGAAAACCAGGACATATCCGTATTGTTCTAGCATATTCTCTCTTATGAGCAGTGTTTGGAAACTTCAACAGCCACATCTATACATAGTGGCTTATTAAAATTCAAGGACCCGATAACCGGAATCGTAACCTTAGAACTTGATTAAAAATCGCGTGTCGTGAGGAAATCAGCGAATTTCAAAAGCTCATTTTTATCCCGGTGGCCGTTCAGTTGGGTCAAGGACGATTTGGCGTCCTCGACGAAAAGCTTGGCCACACGGATCGAATGCTCGATAGCGTCGTATTTGGCCAGCACTTTTGTGATGAGCTGGAAATCCTTCAAGGTCTTGACCTTCTTCAAAATAACCTTCTTGAGTTGTTTTTTCTCGGCCTCAGTCCCAGTATTCAAGCAGTGGATGATCGGCAGGGTGAGTTTTCCCTCGCGCAGATCGCTCATGACTGGTTTGCCGACCTTTGCCTCTTTGCCCACATAGTCCAAGGTATCGTCGATGATCTGGAAGGCCATTCCAATGCCCATACCGAACCGGTAAAGATGATCCACCATACGGCCGTCCGCCCCGGCCAGCATCGCGCCCGTTTGGCAGCTTGCTGCGAAAAGGCAGGCGGTCTTTTCCCGCACCACTTGGAAATATTGCTCTTCGGTCAGATTCACATTGAAGCGGTTAAAAGTCTCGGATATTTCCCCACGGCAAATGATGTTAGTTGTGTCGGCCAGTGTACCCAACACATCCTTAGGCAGGTTTTTCGCCATCAAGTAGAAGGATGACGCGAAAACATAATCCCCCATCAGGACCGATATCTCGTTACCCCATTTAAAGTTGAGGGTCTTTTGTTTTCGGCGGGTCGCAGAATTATCAATGATGTCGTCATGGATAAGGGTGGCTACGTGGAGCATCTCCAATGAGGCCCCCAGAACGACCGTCTCATCGGTGACCTTGCCGCAATAACGCGCGGAAAGAATGGCCAATGCCGGCCTGGCGCGTTTGCCCGCGGACTTGGCCAGGTAATCAACCATCTGTTGGACAAAGATATTCTCGGTCCTCAGGGAACGGGCAATAGCCTGCTCGACCCGGTCCAGATCCTTTTGAATAGGGGCTGTCAGTTCCTTTAATTGCACAAATACTCTCTTATTCGATTTATAAAGCTCGTTCATTCATAGATATCCATGAAGTCCCGTTAAAACAATTTAACCCCAGGACCGGTCACGGAAGCAACAGGCGGTTTAAAAAATTCCCCACTTGACTGCGGTAAAAAACAAAGCGCGCGGCTATTCCCCGAACTGCTCTTTCATCTCGAGGAATTTAATGAATTTCTCAAGATTTTCCAGGCTGGTTACCACGATGGTCTCGCCGGATAGGCTGATCACCCTGGCTTTGATGAGTTTATCGACTATCTCTCGGGTTTTGATCATATCCAAACCGCACATCTTGCTCAATTCTTGGATATTGAAGTTGATGTCCATCGTGATGCCGTTGGGCCCTTCCTCGCCGTGCTTGTGCACGACCAGGAGAATGGTATTGGCTACCAAGCGGTTGGCATCCTTGATCATCAGGTTGGCGATCTGCTGGTTCGATTCTCGAAGGCGCGAGGTCAGGTTTTTAAGTATCTTTTTGACGATCTTCGGGTTGGTCTGCATATGCATCTCGAAAACTTCCTCGTCCAGCGCGATCAAACGGGAAGGCTCCATGGCTACCGCGTTAGCCGAGCGAACATCCTTGTCAATAACAGCCATTTCGCCAAAAAAATCACCGGGTCCCAGTATGACCAGAGTCTTTTCCACACCATCCTTGAGCTGTTTAGCGATCTTGACCTTACCCGACTGGATGATGAACATCTCATTACCAACATCCCCCTCGCGGAAAATGATGTCCCCGGCGTTATAGGTGCGTCCGCATTTATCGAATATCTCTTGTTCAGAACTCATGATTGGGAACCCTTTCGGTCTATCCTGGCGAAGCAGAAGGATTTTAACAAAACATCAGCAGAAGTCCATGTCGAAGAAACCGGCGAAATGAGACCGGAGTGGCTCAGAAATAAAAATCCAAGGCGAAATGGTGATTGGACCCCAGGAACCCATCATCGGTCCAAGCGTAATCCAAACCGATGTAATTCTTGAATGCCGCTATCTTCACCCCCGCCCCAAGATAAAGACCAGCCTTACCCCCGATGCCCACTTGATTTTGATCGATGGTACCCTGGAATTGGTAGCCGAAGCGACCCACCAAAGTATCCTTATACCAGTACTCCCCGCCAAGATTCGCCGAAATAGCGTTGTCGTTAGGGAAATTCATGTCATAGTCCACTGTGAAATTATCCTCGAACATCTTATACGCCACACCCACCTTGACATTAAATGGCAGGGGATCAGCGACTTGATAAAACTTCATACCAGGCCCGATGTTTTGGAGATTGAATCCAGCCGTCAAATGAGGTACGGGTGTGTGATAAAGCCCGCCAATGTCCACGGCAAAGTCAGAAGCTGTATTGGCCGACGCCAAATTTTTAGAAATATACTTGACGGTAAGTCCCAGATCAAAGTTATAGCTTACCCGGTAAGCGCCCGCCAGATCGATATCCATATAGCTTTCGCCAACGTTCAATCCGCTGGGTGTACCATCAGCATTCGTGCCAGGATCGGTTCCGGTGGAAACCAGTTTCACCCCGGCCCCTAGAGCCGCGTCATTACTGACCTTAGACCCAATGGCGAAATAATCGTATCGAACGGTTTCAATGAACACGTCGTATTGCGCCGTGATATGAGTCCCCCCCATTTGACACAAACCCGCAGGGTTCCAATAGACGGCATTGGCATCATCCGCGGTCGCGACGAAAGCTTGACCCATGGCGATGGCCCTAGGCCCTACAGGGATCTTAAGTTCGACAGCTCCTGTGCTGCCCGGTCCACCGGCTTGAACGGTTTGGGAAAAAACCAAAATGCCAACAAACAAAACAAATGCGGAGTATTTATTCAATATTTTGGACAAGAGATTCTCCTAAAAAAACTTATTAAAATTATATCCTTTGCTGTTAATAAACGTCAACGTGCAATTCTGGTTTGCACGGTCAACTTCTTGGTGTTTCTCGCACGGTTTTGGTCTTTTTGGATTTTTTCAGCCAAGAACCTTCCGGTATGGGACCTTCTGTTGGCTATCAAATCATCGACCGAACCAGTCGCCACCACCATTCCGCCTTCATCTCCTCCTTCCGGACCCAGGTCCACGATATAGTCCGCCGTCTTGATGACATCTAGATTATGCTCAATAACTAAGACGGTATTCCCAGCCTCTACCAGTCTTTTCAGGACAGTGATCAGATGGTGAACATCCGCGAAGTGGAGTCCAGTGGTCGGTTCGTCCAAAATGTAGAATGTTTTTCCCGTACTTCTTTTACCCAACTCGGTCGAAAGTTTAATCCTCTGCGCTTCCCCTCCAGATAGAGTAGTGGCCGGTTGCCCTAGTTTGATATAACCCAAACCCACATCGTTCAGGGTAACCAGGATACTCTTGATCTTTGGAACGGCCGCGAAAAATACCAGGGCTTCTTCCACACTCAGTTCCAGGACTTCAGCGATGTTTTTCCCTTTGTATTGGATCTCAAGGGTTTCCCGGTTGTAACGCTTCCCCTTACATACCTCGCAAGGGACATAAACATCCGGCAGGAAATGCATCTCGATCTTGATAACGCCGTCCCCTTCACACGCCTCGCAACGTCCGCCCTTGACGTTAAAGCTGAACCTCCCTTCTTTATATCCCCTGGCTTTCGATTGCGGCAATCGGGAGAACAAGTCCCTCACATGGGTAAAAAGTCCCGTATAGGTCGCTGAATTAGAACGGGGAGTACGTCCGATCGCCGACTGGTCGATCTCGATGACCTTATCGATATTTTCCACCCCTTCAAGGGACTCGTATCCCTCAGGTTTCATCCGCAAGTGATAAAGCTTATGCATTAAAGCCGGATAGAGCGTCTCCATGACCAGTGTGCTTTTACCAGAGCCCGATACACCTGTGACCGCCACGAAACATCCCAGTGGGATATCCACATTCAAGTTCTTCAGATTGTTCATCGTCGCGCCCTTTAAAGAAAGGCGTTTTTCTCTCGATTCAGCTGGTCCTAATTTCGGTTCGATGGATAATCTGCCGGAAATATATTGACCCGTCAGCGATCGTTGGTTGGCCAGGATCTTAGGTAAACTTCCCTCCGCGATCACTTCCCCGCCTTGCAAACCCGCTCCCAATCCCATATCGATGACATGGTCCGCCGCTTCGATGGTATCCTCGTCATGCTCCACAACAATTATGGTGTTCCCGATATCTCGAAGATGCTTAAGTGTGGCCAACAACTTGACATTGTCCCTTTGATGCAGCCCGATGGAAGGCTCATCCAGGATATATAGGACACCCACTAACGCGCTTCCAATCTGAGTGGCAAGATGGATCCGTTGGGCTTCTCCACCCGAAAGCGAAGCGGTCATACGATCCATGGTCAGATAATCAAGGCCCACGTTTTTCAGAAAACCCAGTCGGCTTTTGACTTCTTTAAGGATTTGACCCGCGATGGTCAACGTTCGAGCGTCCAGCTTCAAGGTCTCAAAGAATTGAATGCATTTTTTCACCGAGAAATGGGTGATATCGATGATGTTGAGTTCCCCAATGGTCACGGCAAGACTTTCCGGTTTCAAACGGGTTCCCTTACAGGCACGGCAGGGCTTGCTCAAAAGATAGTTCTCGATATCCTCCCGAATGGATTCTGAATCGGTCTCATGGTAACGGCGTTCCAGATTCGGGATGACTCCCTCGAATGTGCCCCAATATTTCTGAACGTAAGTTCCTTTTTTGATCTTGAACTCGATGTCGTCTTGGGTGCCGTAAAGGATGGCATCCTGGACATTCTTCGGCATTTTCTTGAATGGAATATCCAACCCGACTTTGAAATGGTGGCATACTCCTTCCAGGAGGTTCTGGTAATAAAGGGCCTTGGGGGAGTTGTAAGGATCGACCGCCCCTTCTTCCACGGTCTTTTCGGGATCCACTACCAGCACAGGATCCGCTTCCATTTTGTATCCCATTCCCGAACAAGCCGGACAGGCTCCGTGTGGATTGTTGAAGGAGAAATTTCTAGGCGCCGGCTCTTCCACGCTTATTCCGCAATAAACACAGGCATAATGTTCTGAAAATAGATGTTCCTCAGTTTTGGCGCCCGAACCCTGCAGGATTTTTACCACACCATCCCCATACTTCAGAGCCGTTTCCAGGGAATCGGCCAATCTTTTCTTGATATCGCTTTTCAGCACCAAGCGGTCGATAACCACCTCGATATCATGTTTCCGGTTCTTCTCCAAAGGTATATCTTCCGAAAGATCCAAGATTTCACCATCCACCCGTACGCGGACAAAACCATCTTTTCGGACTTGATCAAAGATCTTTTTATATTCACCCTTACGGCTTGAAATGAGGGGCGACAAGATCTGCAACCGGGTCCCCTCAGGTTGTGAAAATACCCGGTCCACGATCTGTTGAACGGTCTGACGGGTGATCGGCCGTCCGCAATTGATGCAATGGGGAGTACCAACCCGGGCGAATAAAAGACGAAGATAATCATAGATTTCAGTCGTGGTTCCAACAGTTGAACGGGGATTCTTGCTCCCCCCCTTCTGTTGGATAGCCACCGCAGGAGACAGACCTTCGATCAAATCAACATCCGGTTTTTCCATCAATCCCAGGAACTGCCGGGCGTAGGATGAAAGCGACTCGACATAACGGCGCTGGCCCTCCGCATAGAGGGTATCAAAAGCCAAAGAAGATTTGCCCGAGCCAGATACGCCGGTAATGACGACCAGTTTATCCCGCGGTATCTCCACTGAGATGTTCTTGAGGTTATGTTCTCTGGCTCCGCGAACAACAATTTTGTCGATCTTCATGATGGCCGTGCTTTCTTGGAAATGGCAACTAACTATTATGATCTCATTTCGGCCCCGATTTCCACCGTTGGCCGAAGATGGAATATCCAATAAGGGTTGGTTTATTTCAAGACAGGGAATGGATTTATCGGATCATTGGAACTGGGTAGCGGAGCCGGTCAAGCCCTGATTCCGGATGCCGTTGATCTGGTTAAGTTGATCATTCGACACTGTCAAAGGCCTGCCCGGGAAGGCTTTCAGGTTCAGGGTAAAAAAAGCCTTGGAACCCTGGATGGGATCCTGGGTATAGCTTAATTGCGCTTCCCAATCATGCAGATCCCGATAAATGCTGATGCTTCTTGTCTCGAACTGAGCGTTTGTCACATCGTAGCTTTCGATCATGGAAATCCGATAATTGGTAAAGAATGCGAAATCCACTTCCCCAGCGATCTCAAAGGTGGAAGGAACCCCTCCAGGTCCGATATATCCGGTATTACTGACATTTGGGTCCACAAAATTACCTGACATCCTGAAACGCCACATATCCCTCGGGCTGCGAATATTTAGGACCGTGTTGAAATCCTTGACCGTATTGGCATCGACCGAATAATCCAGGATTCCCAAATAATCATAATAAGGGGATGGAGTGAGGTATATCTCTTGCCTAAGATATGAAAGTCGAGCTGATTCCGTGCTGACTTGAGCGCCAAAATCATAAGAAGTACTCGTTGTAGTTCGGAACACCGAACCACCCGTGAATTCCATGGATCCAGTAAGCAGGTTTGAAGTAATGCCGTGAGGAGGATCCGTCGGCAGAAGGTTGTCCAATTTCTGATTGAATGTATGCGAAAAAGTCGAAGTGAAAAAATCGGTCCAACGGCCTGTCCAAGTATTGTTCGTATTAACTGTGTGGGTCTCCCCAAAATTGGTCCCACCGATATCGGCTAAATTTTGATAATTTTCATCCATGGCGAATCGCGAGAAGATCGTCTGGGTCTGGAACAATAAAACGCTCTGGCTTATTCCTAATTCTCCCGTCAAATGGTTCACATAATAACCATCCGCCTGGGTCCAAGTATGGTCCCCATTGAGGCTTAAATCCCACTTTAACCAATTACTGCCGATCAACCGCTGGGGAAAAAGGCTGAAGTTCAATTGAGGCAGGGTCTGAAGACTCCGGTTGAAATGACTTTCGATGGTATCGGTAGTATCGTTGAAATTCGGGGTCTCCTGCCTTCTGAATAAAACTCCTAATGAATATTGCTGGCGGCTGAGAGTCGCCGAAAGATCGTATTCCCTTTGAGTTGATACCAGGCTCGGGTCTCGACGGGCGACCGAATAATCCTGGCTGAACATACCATCTCCCGGGATATCCGCCTCAATCCTTCCTTGGACGCTGGAGGAAAGAGCCCACAAACCTCGGATTCTTGATTCCCAACGGAGGTGGTTGGTGTCTTTTTCATCGATGCCATAGCCATATAGAGAAAGTACGGAATAATCGTTCAAGGCTATCTCATGACGTAACCCAAGACCCAATCCCTTCTTGAAAAAATAATCGGTCGAGAGAGAGCCATAACTCGTGGGATTGAACAGGTAATTCGTGGTCAACAGAACATAATTGCCCAAATAATCGGTCTGGCCCGTGGAGATCGAAAGAGGTGTACGAATATCGTGGATCGTTTTTACGAAGAATGGAAAATAAAAGACAGGCACCTTCCCTATATACAACACAACATTTTCGGCCACGAGGTAATCCCCCGAATAGATAGTGATCTTATCGGCCTTTAAGTAAAAATGCCGGTAACCAGCCGGAAAATCACAAGTGCTCGTTACCGCGTCCTTAATGACAACTTTTTGCTCCAAAATATCTATCTCGGAACCCGTACTTACCCAGGGAGGGGATGTGGTCTTGATGTTAAACGCGTGTCCAATTTTGGATCTCAGGTTATAGTTCAGGGTTTGAGCCTCTATCTCTTCATTCTCGTTCTGCCATATCACGTGTCCGGTGGCCTGAATATCTTGAGCGGTAACGTCATACCTGATCTGATCGGCATAGAGATGGACCAACCCCTGTTGGATATGAACCTGTCCCTTGGCCATAACAAGGTTCTGATCCCTCAAAAACTCGATCGTATCGGCTTGTAAATGGACCTTTGAATCAAGCGAGAGGGAAAGATCGGCATGGGATTGGGCGGCGAATAAGGTTAGGGATAAAAAAGTCATGGCCGAAAGGAACGACTCAAACTTTCTGTCGAAGGGTCTTTTCATTTCGGAACCATCCCCTGCGGTCCCGATGGCCCCTTATCCCTGTCCCTTTTGCGAAAAGTAATCTTGTTCCAAAATTCCCATCGATGGTTCAACCAATAAGCCAGGCCAAATCCCACTAAGCCAAGGAATAGGTTGGGCAGCCACATTGCCATAAATGGCGATATCACACCCATTGGCCCCCCCGCCGAGCCATAAAGAATGAAACCCTCGTAAATGGTCACCAACACGAGGGAAAGCAAGGGGCCAAGGATGGATCCAGCCCTAGTCATGAGGCCAAGCGGGATGGCGATGAAGGCAAAGGCTAAAGCGGAAAAAGGGATGGAAATCTTCTTATGCAATTCGGTTTCCTCATAACGGGTATCCTTATTCTCACTTTTCTCTTTCTGGACCCGCAGGGCCAATTCTTTCATTGAAATGTTGATTGGCGCGCTGAAATCGATAGGGCCCTGACTCATATGCTGACCGCTTAAATCCAGGGCACAATTCTTGAATTGCATTTGCATAAGCGTATCAAGTTTTGGATCTTTTTTGGTGCCCACTTGCTGCATGAAACCTTCTTTGAGGTCGAGGATCACATGGTAATTGGATAAATCTTGATGAAGGAAACCCTCCCTGGCCAACACCAACCGATAGGGATACCCTCTTTCATCCATCATTTCCACGGTAATGTTCCTTAATTTCCCTGTCGCGTCATCCTTTTGATCGAAATAAAGCACATAACCAGTGAAGTCTTTTATAAAAATCCTCTCTTTGACCACAATGGAGGACTTTTCCGAGATGATCTTATAGTCCAATTTCAGGAACGAGGTATTTCCCCAGGGCAGGATGGTGTCCATGAATAACACAAGAAATAGACTCATCATGAATCCAAGCCCGATCATGGGCCAGATCAGGACCCAAAGGGAAAATCCGCAGCTTTCTAGCGCAAGCGCTTCCCTGTCCGCACTCAACCTTCCAAAGACCATGAGCAAAGCGATGAGAAAACCTATCGGGACCGCCAAGACAAGGAAACTGGGTTGGTAATAAAGCAAAAGCAGGAATGAGTTGATGATACCGGCGTGATAAACAAGAAGGTATTTAAGGAAAAGCTCAAGATAAAAAAGGAGATTCAAGATAAAAACAACGCATCCTGTGGAAAGCAAGAATGGTGGCCATAGGGACTCAAGGCAATAACGAAGAAGCACGGGCATTAAAAATCCTTTACAAGCTCAAAACATCGTTCTCGGAGTCTTTGGAATGTGTTCCCGCCAATCTTACACGAAGGGCATTTCATTATAACCTAATGAAATGCCCTGTTAGATAGGAGCGGAAAGATCGTCAGAGGAAGGGTTTAAGCGGCTGGTTTGGCTGGGCGCGAAAGTGTGGGTATATCCTGCAAGTATCCCCCGTTCACACTAGCCGGAACAGCTGGTAAGCCCAGGTTGAAATTATCCAAATTCGCGGGAGAAGTACCGACTACTCCCGTGTTATTTACAATCGAAGGAACCGCCCAATCATCCACTCCCGGAACTCCCTGGGCAGGAGGGGCCGCGGCGGTCATGGCTGGAGGCATGGAATAATTAGGAACAGCGGCCGAAGAGAAATCAACATTTGGTGGAGCGATCATGCCAGGGGGAAGATCCGATGGAGCCATCGGAGGGGGCATGGCCGCCATAGTGTTATCCAGCATCCCGGGCAACCCGGTATCCACCGATGAAGGAGCCATAGACGGCAATCCAGCAACAGAAGAATCACCTGGCATGCCTGGCAAACCATTATCGACTGGCATTGGGGCTGCCGGCGGCAACGACGCCATCGTATTCTCCGGAGGAAGAGCTAAACCACCATTATCCATCGGAAGAGGCGCGGCCGTCGGCAAACCAGCTACGGTGTTATCCGGCGGTAATGCGAGACCGCCGTTATCCATGGGAACGGGTGATGCGGGAGGTAATCCAGCCATTGTTGTATCAGAAGGCATTCCAGGTAAACCACTATCCATCGGCATGGGTGCTGCTTGTGGCAAAGCGGTAACAGTATTGTCGGGAGGAAGAGCTAGTCCGCCATTGTCGATTGGCGCAGGAGAAGTAGATGGCAAACCGGCCATGCTGTTATCAGGCGGTAAGGATAAACCGCCATTGTCCATTGGGACCGGTGAAGCAGGGGGCAATCCAGCCATTGAATTATCGGGAGGAAGAACCATCGCACCATTATCCATCGAAGGCGGCATGGAAGGCGGAAGGGCGGCCTGTCGAAAGATCAGGCGGCAAAGAATTAGCGCCATTATCCGTGGGAATTGGCGGTGCTAGCGGGGATGCTGCCGCCGTTTGGGGAAGCGGAATGTCAGAAGGAAGCATCGAGGAATTATTGTTCATGATAGGCGGAGGTAAAGCTGAATTATTGTCTTGTGGTAAAGCTGCCATGGAATTATCCATCCCAGGAAGCGGCGCAAGCTCCATCCCAGATGATGGAAGTCCATTGGCATTAGCCAAGTTATCTACTGGAGCACCAGGCAATTGAGACTGCGGGAGAGCAGGAAGACCAGCCGGAGGATTATTGTCCGCACCAGGAAGCGCCGGGGCGGCAGATGGCATACCACTATTATCACCGGGAAGGCCTGGCAATCCCGCAGGCGCGTTATTGTCCATACCAGGTAGCGCGGGAACAGCGGAAGGATTACTGTTATCCCCTGGTAAAGCAGGCAAACCGGCTGGAGGATTATTGTCCGCACCGGGGAGTGGTTGAACAGCAGGGGAAGCGCTAGTGTCACCAGGAAGCGCTGGTAACCCAGCCGGGGGTGTATTGTTATCAGCGCCAGGCAAAGCAGGTAGCGAATTATCTGTTCCTGGCACTCCAGCTGAAGGGGCTGGAATTGATTCACCCGGAAGGGCGGGTAAGGATGGCGAGGATGCACCAGGCGAGGGAATGGCATTACTGGAATTATCAGAGGGTAAAGGAGGTAATCCCCCACCAGGAGCGGAACTCCCTGAATCCGGTGTGCCAGTCAAAGGTGCATTGGAAGCTCCATTATCAGTAGGTAATGGTGGTAAACCAGTCGGAGCGGAAGTATTCACAGAAGAAGTGTTCTCCGCAGGAAGTGGTGGAAGTCCTCCACTTGTATCGGCAGGCGCTGCCACAGAAGGTTGAGCACCATTATTCTCTGTAGGAAGCGCAGGCAAGCCAGCGGGAGCAGAACCAGCAGGTGACGTTGTCCCATTCTCAGGCAAAGGAGGTAATCCTCCTGCAGACGCAACCGTTCCGTTTCCAGGCAAAGGCGGCAAAGAATTCGCAGATTCGGTAGTACTTGTCCCTGGTAATGGTGGCATTGGACTAGCAGATGCCGTAGTGGATGAACCCGGTAAAGGAGGCAAAGCCGGTGAATTAGCATTGCTTGTTTGAGTTGGCGAAGTAGCCGAAACCATAGGCGCGGGAGGTTTCTTGTTAGACGCAAGCATAGAACCATGCCTGAAATGTTTCATATCCGGCGCGAAGAAAAGTTTGGAAGGTAATCGGTCCCGAACTTCCTCAGTAACTTTTTTCACAATAAGGTTATCAGAAGGATCGATGGTCAATTCAATAAATTCAAATGAAGAAGTATATCGCTGGACTTCTGAAATCTTTATAAAACCAACCGGATCACCATGAGGTGTAAATAGCGCAAACACATCACCCATTCTCACCCCGGTCAATTCTCCAATATCGATATAATTTCCACTGTAATTTTTACCCGGGGTGTCCCGCAAGGCAATGACTTGACCACCAATTACGGTACGGTTATTAAAGAGGCGTTTAATGACATTCTTGGTTTGGACTGAGTACGGAAGATCAACACCAGTAGAGGGTGCTAAACCATATGTCGCGAAGGATAAGGTCGGAAAAAAGATCAACCCCATTACTAACGAAAGGAGACGCAAGGAAGGTTGAAATCTCATGGATACCTCAAGAAGGAAGTAAAGTAAAAGCTTTCAACGTTAGGAACATTATGATAATCAAAAAACAAAAAAAGAGGGGACTTTTTTGTTAAAAATCCCCTCTTTCGCTTTCCGGCAAACGACTAAAGACGGGTGATCAAAGAAATATAGTGGATCCCGCCGATGGAATTGCTGACAAATGCGTAATCGATCTCGAACAAATAAGCCCAAACCCCTACCCCGACCGATGGCGTAAAAGAATCATTATCAAATTGGAAACCCTTGGTCTCAAAACCTCCCCTTATCGCTACGAATTGACGATACCAATATTCCACACCGAAATGATAATTGTTCAACGCTTCCCCGGCATACAGGGTATCCGCGTCAAAATTTACTGATAAAGTGCTGATGGGAACCGGGGTCTTATTGGTCATCAACCTCTTCCCCAACTCCTGGGTATAGGACAACCCCACAGTCAAAGAAGGTTGCAATACTTGAGTTGGATTGGATGGAGTATTTTGCCAAGTCACATAAGAACCACCTGTTATATCCCTTCCAATTATCCCTATTGAAAATTCTTTGGCTGGTTTGAAGAGAAGGCCAAGATCCGATCCAAAACCAAAAGCTGAAGCGCCATAGGTGTCGGTCTTCAGCAACTTAATGGTGCCGCCCAGAGCGAACATATTATCTAATTTCCATCCTCCGGAAATGAACCCAGCCTGATCGGAATAAGATGTAGTCCCAAGCACTGTGGGGCTGCTTGCGTTAGTAATAGAAATGTTATCCACGCCTAATCGAAGATAACTCAAAGCATAGGAACCTGCAGATTGTGTATTAAACGCGACGTTCACAAAATCGTAACTTTGCAGGTCTTGTTGGGCCGCATGCATTGTCGTGATCTCGACATCGTCGATCATCGCCAACCCGGCCGGATTCCAATAGGCCGCGGTTGCGTCATTCGCGGCGCCGGCAAAAGCTCCACCCATAGCCAAAGGACGCGCCCCCGCACCCTTCGTTAAAACTTCAGCGGTGTAATTTGATGAATCGGCGTGGAGAAAATATGGCACCGAAAAAAACACCATGAAACCTAAAGACAAAGCAGTATAAAATCGTTTTGAAATCAAAACTTTTCTCCTCTCACTTCAAAAAAATATTGGGGCGTCGCTGGTTAAAAGTTTATCAACCCAAATAACAAAATGCAACTTCATTGGCAGCAACCATAAAACTAAAGAGCATGACCACTTTTACGATAAACCTTTTTCCCATTTTGCGTTTCATTCCCAAAGATGAAACAAATTCATTTTATAAAATTCCATGTCATTGTTTTTAACAATGCTCGGTATGGCCGTTTATTTCGACTGACCAGCCGAAAAGACTCCATGGAAAGAGCAAACCCTTTAATCTATTAGGAAATTTTGACAAAAAAATCCCTATGCGACTTCCCTTTAGGGTGGTCGATTTGTTGACAAAAGCTTAAATGGCTAGGTATAGTTAGCCACAGTTTTTTTGCTATTTTAAAGGCGATTTTATTAATTCTTGCCCTAAAAGCCATAAGGAGTTTTGAATGTCCGATACTAAAACCTGCAACAAATGCGGATCAAAAAACCCATCCAATAACAATTTTTGCGAACAATGCGGAACAAAACTTACTGCCGGAGGCACTATCCCATCGATTCCAGAAAAAAATCAGAAACCTAATCCTTCAACAAAAAACAATAAAAACATACCCGCGGAAACAGAACTAAAGGAAAAAAACGTAGTCATCAGCACTGCTCCTTCCTCGGGATTTTCCATTTCTTGGATACAGGTTGCTTACGCTATTCTTTTGCTGATTACTGTCTTCACTCGTTTTGACCACCTCGGTTTCAAACCGCACCATCACGACGAGAGTATGCATGCCTTTTATTCCTGGCAGTTGTATAAAGATGGGGATTATGAATATAACCCTATGATGCATGGCCCTTTCCAATTCCATGGCAATGCATTTATGTACTACCTCTTTGGTTGCTCGGACGCCACATCTCGTTATCTAGCCGCCACATTCGGTTTGATCACAGTCATTCTGGCAATTTTCTTAACACCTTTTATTGGCCGAACCGGCGCTTTTTTAGCCACCGCTATGATAGTATTTTCCCCCAGTTTTATGTACTTTGACCGATTCACCCGGGAGGACGCATATATTTGCGGAGCAACCTTCGCTATGGTCGTTTTTCTTTTTAGATATCACCGGTTCCGTAAACCAACCGACCTTTGGATCGCCTCCTTCGGCTTCATCATTGCCTTTTGCACTAAAGAATCCATGTTTCTCACAATCGCTGTTGTTGGGACCTACCTTTTTATGCGCTTATTGCCTTGGGCAGACGTTTTGATCGCTGGCGGTTTGACTGCTACTGGGGTTTTAAGTCAATTGATCATTCCTAAATCTTCCCCTGCCCACCTGCCAGCCTTGCTTCTTCTGGCCGGATGCGCTTTCCTATACACCATGTATCAGCTTTACGGACGTTGGAGATTCAATCAAAAATCAGGCCCGGAAAACAAACTTTGGGAAATCGTAGCAGGTTTGGGGATTGAGCGAGTTCAGGTAGATATCCTTCTTTTCATTGGATGGTGGGCTCTCTGCTTGATAGCTCTTCGGATGCCCTACCTTCACCTTAGCGAACCAACCTTCTTTTCCGTCATACTCCTCATAGCTTATTTCGCAATTGTGGGTAGGTTCTGCTGGTTGTGGTTAAAAAACGTCTCTCCTGCATTGACCGGATCCATAACCATCATGAGCGTAATCTTCACTTTGTTATTCACGACCTTCTTCACGGTCGGAGCGTCCCAACCCGACTTCCTTTCTAGGGTCCACAAATTGATCAATGCCTTATACAACGGAGCCTTTGGCGGATTGGAATATTGGTGGGGACAGCATGACGTCCACCGGGGGGATCAACCCTGGTACTATTACCTGCTTCAACTCCCAGCCAATGAATTAGTGTCATTCTTGTTCTCGATCGTCGCAATGATCTATTACTCCATATTCAAGAACAAGAACATGCCCATATTCTTAGCCTATTGGTATATAGGATCGATGGTTTTGTTTTCCTGGGCTGGGGAAAAGATGCCCTGGCTAATCCTTCACCCATTGCTTCCTGCTTTGCTGTTAACGGCTTTCTTCGTGGGTGAGATTTGGGATTCGAAACCTGCGGAACAAGTCTGGAAATCTGCCCGTGTAGCTGCCCTTGTCATCTTTGGCTTACTAATGACTTATTCGCTGCATTCTGCCGTACTTTTAAGTTTTTATCATGAATCTAATCCGGTTGAGCCCCTGGTTTATGTCCAATCCGGGCCTGATTGCAAGGAAGTGGATAGGATCGTACGCCAGATTTCCTATGGTGAAACCGGCGGTCCAGACATGACCGCGCCGGACGGAACAACCGATGCCGAAAAAGCCATGCACGACGGGATGGCCCTCACGATAGAGGATAAATGCTCTTGGCCTTTCGCCTGGATGCTTAGAGATTTCACCAGACGGAATCATCCCGCCAGCATAACCGCCGCCGACAATCCGATCATCATGACTGCCACCGAATCGGACGCTCAGGCTTACCCGATTTTGTCAAAAGCCGGTTATATCAACCGAAAATATAAACTTCGAATTTGGTGGGTTCCTTCTTGGTTTAAGAAAGGCTTTCCCAGCAGTGATATGAATTCGGGCCTTTTCTTCGACTGGCTTTTCAGTAATTTCATTCCCTTAAAAACTGCTAGGCCAGACATGGTTGACTGGAATGATTTGAAGAACTGGGTGCTCTATCGAAGGGTTTGGTCAGATTTAGGAAGTTACAATATGCGGCTATGGGTTCGTTCTGATTTGGCCCAAAAATATGGCTATACTGAATTCGCCAGGGGAGATGTCCCTGCTGATTATCCTAAACCAGATGTGACGCCTGTTCCTACACCAATCGCAATGCCGATCAAACGTCAAAAATCGAAATAATCCGTTTAAAAAAAGGGCGGCCCCGTAAAGGAGCTGCCCTTTTTTATTTCATATGAAATGAAAAAACGACCCAAAAAAACTTGGGCCGATAACAATATTATCTACCCTAATCAGTTCGCTTTTTTATACTCTTTCATACATTCTTGTTTAAAACCATTGCAACAAAATGAAACCTTGTCGATTTTTTCAGCTGTATCACAGGTAATCGCCGGGGCTTCCCCATGTTCGGTACAAACCATATCTGGAAATTCGCTAACTGTCTCCAGATAAATATACTCAAAAATAGGCAAAGTTACCTTTTCACGAACAATAGTTGATTGATTAAAAGGTTTAGTCATTGTGGGTCGTTTCTCCTTTAATTTTTTATATTTTCGTGTGATTTGACGATTCGGGGTGTAAATAGGATGTTAATTTGGTTGGTGACTGGACATCGCCCATCTTTAGATTCACGAAATAAATCGAGGAATTACTTCTTGTTTTTCAACCGTTTAAATTTTGCCGATCCAAGTCAAAAGACGTAATTTTAAAACGGTCCAACCGAACTGATATAGTTCATTGAAATTAAGTTTGCTTTCTCCCTCGTGGCGGTTCACAAAAACGATGGGGATTTCAATGACCTTTGCCCCTGCCCGGATCGCTCTGTAAAGGATTTCCACTTGGAAGGAATAACCTGTAGAAAAGATATTATCCAGATTTATTTTTCGAAGCAAATCGCCACGATAACACTTGTACCCGCCTGAACAATCGGCTTGTTTTAGCCCTAAAAACAAACGGCAATAAAAATTAGCTAGTTGGCTAATCAAAAAACGCCTGGCGTTCCAGTTAACCATACCCCCATCCTTCACATACCGAGATCCAATGATGAGATCATTGCTTTTGATCAACTCCAACATCTTAGGAATATTTTCAGGATCATGGGAAAGGTCCGCATCCATAGCGATGACATTCTGATAACCCCATTCCAGGGCTTTTTTCATACCGTGGATATACGCTGTCCCAAGACCTTGTTTACCTTTGCGGTGAGCCACTTTTACACGCCGATCTTTTTTCGCGATCTTTTCAGCGATCTCTCCAGTTCCATCAGGGGAATTGTCATCCACGACCAGGAGGTCGCAAGAAGAAGTGGCCAGGAATATTTTTCGATAAATCGATTCGATATTGCCATTCTCGTTATAGGTGGGAACGACTATAAGCGTCTTCGGCCTTTTGAAATTCATGATATCCTGGTTTTAATTACTTAACGGTTGGAAGTCGATGGGGGAATTGGGAAACGCGCTACTTTCCCCGTACCTCTTTCAACAACAATGGCGCGTCCCTGGTTGTCGATTGCTAAACCCGCCGCCCCATCAAAGCCCATGTCCTTGCCAGGCTTTTTGTATATGCCTAAAACACTTCCAGTAGCTGAATATTTAAGGACCCATTTTTGACTGGCATTGGTGGTAAATATCGCCCCTTGAGCGATCGCCAAATAGGGCATTTCATCGTTCTTCCCTCTCCAAGTGGATACTCTAAAAACGTCCTTCAATTTTCCTTCGAGATCGTATTTTTGTATGCGCAGATTATCCGAATCTGCCACGTAAATAAAACCGTTGGGATCGATGGTACAACCCTCTGGTTCCCGGAATTTTCCATCGGATGTTCCAAAGCCACCCCATTCTTTCAGGAAATTCCCTTCCGTATCGAATACTTGAACCTTGTG
Source organism: candidate division FCPU426 bacterium (assembly GCA_963830915.1). Lineage (GTDB taxonomy): Bacteria > Oederibacteriota > Muellerivitia > Muellerivitales > Muellerivitaceae > CAWHOE01. The sequence goes on along the minus strand of CAWHOE010000052.1, from coordinate 21,003 downwards.
ATTGCCCGTATCCACCACATATATGCGATTCCCAAATCCACCGATTCCCTTGGCCCCATTGAAACTATGGTTCCATTGTTTGATGAATTGACCATCGGCGCTGAACTTCTGGATTCGATAGTTGAAAGTATCAGATACGTAGATGACGCCTTGAGGATCAACGTATATCCCACTAGGTTGATTGAATTGGCCCTCTTCTTTTCCCAAACTTCCAACAGAAAGAACTTCCGACCCTGAAGGATTGAATTTGCGGAAACGATGCCCGCTAAATTCAGTAACATAAAAATTGCCATCAGCATCGGTGGCAACTCCCCATGGTTCTTTAAAGGGTCCCGAAGGCGTTCCCGTTCCATCGATTTCCAAATCCAAACCCACATCCTGTGTTTTCGCTAAGATCAATTGTTTATTAAGGATTTGAATGGCTCCGTAAATAAATAATGTCGCGATGGTCATTCCAATGAAGATCAAAAAAGCCTTTGTCCCCTTTCCAAGGCTTTTCCTGACTTTCCCTTTGGGTGCTTTTTTCGCTTTTGACGTTTTATTTAACTTCGCCATTCTCAACTCCTATTCAGTCTTTCCTAGTTGGAATTATTGGCCCTTAATTTTGTATATTTTCCCGGCCCCAGCGTCGGTTACGTAAACATTACCTTCTTTATCAACCGCGATGCCGAGCGGGACGGAAAACAGGTTATTTCCTTGAGCGTCCTTCGCGATGGTCAAAACAAGGGTTCCGTCTAATTTATAACAATAAACAGCCTTGCCACGGCCATCGGTAGCGTAAAGGAGCCCTTTGATTTGATCCAAAGCCAGGTGAGGTTCCATATCGATCTGTTCCTTCGACCAGCCTTTGACCGCCCATTGCTTGACGAAAATCCCATCCGCATTGAAAACTTGGATGCGGAAATTCAAACGATCCGCCACATAGAGGTTTCCCGCTTGATCAAGCGCCAATCCGATGGGTTCATTGAATTCCCCTGGTTTATCACCCTTGTTTCCCCAGACCCGGACCTTTTGTCCCTTGGAGTCGAATTTTACGATCCGATGTTTTCCGGTATCAGCGACATAAAAGAAACCATTCGCATCGGTCACGATTTCTCGCGGTCCAAAAAAACCATCATCCACAGCAAAAGTCTGTTTATGACTGCCACGCGACGTGAAGGTTTGGACCCGGCCATTCCAGGTATCAATGACATAAACATTATCATCTGGTCCGATGGAAAGACCGTTCGGTTCATTGAGTTTACCGGGAGAATCGGCGACAAGCTTTTTCACATCACCACCACCGACATTAGCGAATCCGCCGAAATCGCTCATCAATTGCCAATCTTTGCCATTGAATCTTTGCACACGATGGTTTTTGCTATCCGCAACATAAACCTCTCCCTTGCTATTTACCGCGATACCCCGAGGATAGCTAAATTGACCCAATCCAGAGCCGGGCTGACCGCCCTGCATGAGGACCATTCCTGTGCCTGGCATACCAATAACGGGCTTGGGTTTAGAACCTACCATCGCCCATATCGCCGCGATAGCAACTAGGATCAATACCCCCACAAGGATCAAGTCTTTTGTCGTCACCATACGATCGCCGATTTTCAGCATCCTAAACCTCCATGTTTTTTTCTAATTCTCCCTTTTCAGGGATTGATCTTATAAAGGACCGAATTACCAATGGAAAACGCTGGAGTGCCTAATTGGGCAAATTTCCCAAGATTTTCCGGATGGTCCTTGTATTTCTGCCTCTCCAAATCTCCAACATAAACATAATCTACTGAATACCGCTTTAACAAGTCTTTGGTCTGGTTCAAGTCCTGTGTGGTATAGATGGCATCCACATCCGCTTGGCGCCTTTGAACTGTATCTGTCGGATCTTGGCCACGAATGACAGCCTCATTCCACGAACCCCTCCATTGGGCTTCATGAAAATCCCAGCCCAATATGGTTGGATAACCCGTGACGGTTGCGATCCGGCCGAATTCCTGATGATAGGACCCGCCCCAGGCCTCTAAAATGACAGGTACTTTGGTACCAATCGGCTTCACATTTTGTTTTATCCAAAGTGCTACCTGATAGTCCACCGGATAAGTTCGCTCATAATAAAGCGATCCATCGATTGTGATGTTGTCGATCGAAGATGAGCGCATCCTTGCCGTAAAGGCCAGCAACGGATAAAGACCCGCCCCTAGAAACACCAAGCTCATTACAACAATCCAAACGATTTTCTTCCAGGACGGCCATTTAACCCAGAGATTTTCCATAAGCCATTTCAGGAAAAAACCTGATGAGATACTTAGTAGCATCCATAACTGATAATGAAATTTGAAAACCGTATTCATTCGATAAAGACTGCTGGTTGAAAAATGGTCTTTGACGAATAAAACTTCGCACCCCATCAGCAAACACATCGCCAACATGGACAACAAGGTGGCGAAAACAGCTTCCCTGCTTTCATATTTAATTGAGAGAGAAATGATCGCTATCAAAAGTACAAAAAGGGCAAAACAAAGGGTACCCAGTTTTAGCGATCCAAGATTCAAAAGAGTCAATAGGACAATAACCGTTCCCAATACAGCCCAAGCCCTCCATTGATCCTTTTCAGAAACAAAAAGATTACGTAACCTCAACAAGGCATCTCGAACTTTATCATGGGGGAATGGGGTCACTTCAACACCGAACGCAGGGGCTAATTCTCCACCGCACACACCACAAAATTTCTTACCTGAGTTTTCCCTGCCGCAGTAAACGCATTGCCATTCTTCAACCCGCTTGATCTTGTTTTTTTGATTTTTCTCTGCCGATTCCGTCGGAAATGCTTTCCCTAGCAAGGCGGGAATGAGAACCACCAAAAATGATCCGAATATTATACCAACGTAATATAGATCCGTGCGATCTTGGACAAATCCTAATCCCTTCGCTTGCGATTGAAATTTGAGATAAAACGGAAGATATAAAAGAAACGAACCAATCACGACAGGAATTCCTACCAAAGCCGTTGAAATAAGCCATTGTTTAAAATCCTTCTCATTTGCCCACCATTGCTGTAATGCTAGGCAAACACCTAGCAGAAGCATGAGCGTAGGGAAATCCCAGCTGTTGAGCATCGACAAGCCCCCAAAAAGAACCATCAATAGGATCCATTGGATACCTTGCCAAATTGGTCTAAAAGAAAAAACACCCAAACCAGGATACGGGGACTTTAAAAGGTTAAATGCAACCGTGATCGCCAAAAGGACAAATGGAATTGCCATAACATGCGGGTGAAGATCGGAAAGGAAGAAACTGAACGAGGGAAATTCATTAATGAGTTTATCCGTTGGAGGGACCGGAACGATTCGTGAGGCTTGAAAATAATCCCAATAATGTGCCAGAGGGCTGAAAAGAAAACTAAAAAAACCAGGCAATCCCGTTTCAGCGGATGGATTAGCCGGAAAGTTATAGTAAGGGATTCGGATATCGCCGACTTGAAAACTTTGGATCGCTCTATGCCAATAATCCAGATTGCCGAAGATCGCCAAGCAAAAGGTCGAAAAGATTGAATAACGATACCGGCGTGTCAATGCGTAAGCTATCGAAAAAGTGCAGACAGCCGCAAGCGCCCAGGTCAAAGCGACTGCCAGATTATAACCCTCACCTGAAGCAACGCCGGATATCTTGGTCAATACAGCAACAATAAAATAACCAAAGTAATAATAGGAAATACTTCCCCCGGATAACCACGGGTCTTGAGGTGGCATGGATGGAGACGCCAGTATCCCGTTGATCATCGCGAAATCCATGGGTTTTTCTGTCCCGACGATTTCCGGTGTGCGCATTTTATATGCACCTGCCACCAAAAACGCCACTAGGAAAAAACATTCAATGACTAAAATAAAGCCTATGTTTTTCGAAAGAAATTCCTTGAAGGATATCCAGGAATCTTTTAAGAGAAAGAGGGAAACCGCCACCAGTAACAAAATGGAAAGCAAGATACTTCCAATACCGAATGAGGCGTAACTGAATAACCATGAAAAATAACCCACAAAAAGGAGAGCTAAAACTTTGCTAAAAATATAGCCTTTATCCGGAAGTTGTTTTAATAATATCAGGGTTAAAGGAAGGGCCATGAGCCCTAAAATTTCGATCAAAAACCACCAACCAAAGAGTGGCCCCATCTGAAAAACCTCCCAGTAATTGATTACGAGTTATTTAAACCTGTGTAAGATCATTGCGATACAGGTGGGGGATTATAATAAATTTCCACCCCTGGATTTTTATAAATTAACGGTAAAAATTGGGGGAATTTAGCCAACCCCTCCGGGGGATATCCTTTTTTCCGTCCACCACCCGGCACCCCTTCCCTCTCTACTGTTCCAACCATGACAAGCCTCACGCCATAAGCATCTAGGGTCTTTTTGGCTAAATTAATGTCGGTTGTTCGAAATATTGTTTCTGTAGCGTCGAATCTTTGTTGAATATCTTGGCCGAGATGCGCGCCAACCCACTCTCCCACATGCCCATTCCAACCCATCAGAGCTGGGATCCCGGTAAATATCGAGAATCTTGAACCCCATGAGTTGTAGCCCTCACCAACGAATTCAACCAAACATGGTTGATCTGGGATATGTTCGTTCAAGAATTTAATAGCGGCCCCATCAGCAGGATTGGCGGGACTGATATATGCCAACCCATTCAAAGTGGGGGATTCGTTAACACCCCACTGATGTTGGAAATAGCTGAAAAAACCATGGCATTTTCTCCAAGTCGAGGCAATTGGATACACAGAAACGGAAATGATCAAGGCCGTCAGTAGATATACCCAGCTTTGATAAACCATCCTCCGACCTAGATCTTTCCTTTTTTCCCAAAAGAAATAGGTGGCCGTAATGGTGATCAAGGCTAAAACCGCCGGGAAAATCGTTTCTAGATTTTGGTCCTCACACCACCTTTGGAATAACCCTAGCCCAGAACTATATGAGGCGGAAGGAAAAAGCGGGATTGCGGAAAACAAAACAAGAATTCCAACCAAACCAATAGCAAATCCTTTGGCGATCACATTCTTTGGGCGGTTTTCCACCAGATTCCATATTAAAAAACCAACGATGAACATGATGTTAATAACGCTGATAAATGAAATCTGAAGGGCGGACAAATAGCTGTCCAAAACAATCCGAAATAAAACAAAGAAAATAACCCCCGATGTAATGACCAACAACATCCTAGAAGAGGCGGATTCTTTCTTTATTGTTCTCAAAAGATTCGAGAAGAAATCGAATATTTTAGGTAAAAAGATACCGCTCCCAATTGAAGCCAGAGTCCAAGCGTTGATCCCATATTTGAACATTGAATTGTTCCTCATGCCGTCCCCGAAACCGAAATATTCACTCATCACAAAGATTTCAAGGGTGGCTGTGATAAAGAAGAAAAAGGAAACGATAATATAGGAAAAAGAAAGATTACGATCCTTGAAAACCTTAACCGCGGTTCCCAAGTAGAAAAACGCCAAAAGCCATAAAACAGAAAAAAGGCCCAATTCCAAAGTGAATGGTTTGTCTTGGATCAAATGAATTCCCTGAAAAACTAAAACTGACACCCATAATAATACGATCACGATCTCAGCCGCCCATATCTCCAAGCGATCCTTGAAATAAATGGCTACGACCAACAAGATCGCCGTAAGGGACGCGAAACATTCCGAGATCACCATTTTGTCTTGTGGTTCGGTCCAATGCGCCCAGGACGCACCCCAAATAACCGTCAAAGAGGCCAAACCCAAGGACAGCATCCCTTGAACCGCGGTATGGGGCGACACTAGTCTTTTGAGTGCTCCCAAGAATTTATCCAGATATATTTCCCAACCCAACTTTTCTTTCTTGTTATTCCCTACCCAATTAACGATCTCTTTAGAAAAAGCCACAGCAAAACTCATCAGAATTACCGAAAGGAAAAAACCGTGGACACTAAAAAAATCTTTGATCGATGTCCGAATGGTCGGAATCACCCACATGATTTTGTTTTGTTGAGGGGAAAAATTGGCAAAGTAAGGTATCCATAAAAGTCCAGCCGCTACTAGAACTGCTAAAACGCTAATCGTTATTGTGATGAGTTGCTCAGAAAAAAGCTGGGTTGATTTCTGGATGAAAAGCCAGATAACCGCGGCTAAGAAACCTAATCCAGCGAAGCCGATTAAAAATGGAGTCGCCCCGCCTAATGCATGCTGCGTCATTTCGATACCAAGGTATCTGAGCCAGAACGGATTGATGGTGACCCACCAGCCCAAAAGCGCTAAAGCTATTACGATCGTCCCGAATGTGATCGTAAGACCCTTTTGCAAAACTTTTCCGTTCAACCCCGAAAGGTGACGGACCAATAAAGCGATTCCTAATAAACCCAACCAAGTTGGAATTTCCCAAGTGTTGAGAAAAGCAATGCCACCGAGCAAAAAACCAGCCGTCAATAATCCTGCCCAATCCTTCTTCCAATCAAATGCTTTTGTTGTCATTGATAGATATACGGACGCAATAACCCCTATCAATAACATGGCAAAAGGCATGGCTAACGTGTGAGCATGCATATCCCCATAAAGAACACTGAAATAGGGGAACTCATTGATCGAGAGGGGAGGAATAACCCGCGTGGGGCCCCAATAATCATAAACATGCTGCAACAAAGGGCTTAGATTATGGGCCATGAAGCATTGGCGAATAACATCCATGTACTGTTTTATTCCGTCCGGATTCCCTGCCAAGGCACATAAGGCGCCGGCGATCCAACCACTAGAAAGCCTGCCCGATAGAGCGTAAGCCAAACCAAATGCGCAGGAAAATATCATGGCGAATAGGGTGATCAGCGCCAGATTGTATGTAATGGCAGGCACCAATCCCAACGTTTTGGTCAATACGCCCATCATCAAATGCCCATAATAAAAGGTGTAACCGATGGGCAATCCAGCCATCCACATATTTTGAGGTGGGAACGTCTCGCCGCGGACCACCGATGCCAAAAACCCAAAATCCATCCCCGCTTCCCCGCCACCGTTGTAACCTTCACCAACCGGGTCGTGAATATGTGCGATAAATATTTTCACGAGGGAAAAAAGGGCAAAAGCCAGAACGAATGCGCCTTCTTGAATTAACCATGTCTTGGACCACTTGGTATAAAGGGGTTTAATGGATTTCCATTGCTTCCAATAGGCCCAAGCCGAAATAAACCCCAGTAATAACAGCCAAAACCAGCAGGACCCCATAGTGAACTTGCAACAATGAACACTGGTGAAAAACCAGACAACCCAAGCAAAAATAAAGAATCCGAATACTTTGCTTAACGAATATGCCCCGGAACCCAATGGTAAAAATATTTTCAGAGTCAGGGGCAGAGCCAACCATCCCAAAACGATCAAAAGGACCAACCATATCAACCAGGCCCAAATTTGGTAAAAAAGTCCGTTCTTCTTTGGCGGGTTGGGTGTTATTAAGGCTGGATTCAATGAAAGGGTGATCTGCGTATGATTTTAGGACTTGTAATGTTTGGTTGCTTGGCAGGCCCGGAACAGTCGCTGGAGCAATAACTTTTATTTCGGGAGTTGGTTGAGGATTTGCTTTTTCCACTTTTGAGGCATTTCCAGGTGGGGGAAGATTGGAGGTTAATGGGGATAAAACAGTGGTCGCTTGGGAAACAGGCGCAGTTTCATCCAATTTTTGTAATAACCCAGAATCCTGCAGATATTTGTGACGGGATTCGATGAATGCATCCACGTTTTCCGGGGTAATGGTCCTCATAATATCCCGATTGATCCCCTTCACATAATCATCCGAATCCAAAAGTTTTAAAATGCGTTCAGGAGGAACTGTTTCATATTTTTTGAAAATATAGACGCGAGGATGGTCGTAAACCGAGAAGGATTCTTCCGCCATATCATCCGGGTGAACCCAACCAAATAATGCTGGGAAATTATGGAATTCGCCCACCATCTTGTACCCCAAAAGTCCAGACCAAAGAAGTCTGTAATAACGTGAAGTGATCGGATAGGCGCAAAATCCATTTGGTTTGAATTCTGGTGAACAGTTGGTCAGGGTGTACCAAAGCTTTTTTGAGGCGATACTGATGTAATCGCCTTGTTGAAGGATATTGGCGTAATAATTCCTTTTAATCTGACTATCATCCGTCAGGAATCCATGTAACTCATAAATGGTCATATCCTGTTGACGATAATTCTGGGGACCCATCGGATGATCCAAACTGGAGTCCTGGCTGGGATCAACCCCGGTAGGCAACCCATCATCCCAAGCTTCTTTCAGGATCATGGAACCCTGAGGAATGTTTTTGAATATCCAAACTGAAGAGGCTATCCAAGGGTGGTGGAAAACATAAACATGCATATAAGCCACGGAATAAAAAAGGCTTCCGCCCAATACCACAATTATTAGGGCAGGTTTCAGGGCTTTTATTACGATATTTTTGACATCAAAATATTGGAAAAGATCGGTTAAAAATCGAGCTCCAAAAATGCAGAAAACCGGTATCAGAGGAACCATGTAGCGGATGAACTTGGTGTTCCATCCGCCGATAAAGCCAAAATAAGGAATGAACCACACCAGTAATATGAGATCCGGAAGTGAAAACGCGAACCCTTTTTTTGGTGAGAAAGGCGTGGGAAGTATAGTCCCAATAGTTACCGGCTTGACGAGTCTAAGTATGAATTTTGCCAATACCCAAATCATGCCCAAGACAGCCGTTATTCCCAAAGGCCACCATAATTCAACGCTCATTAAATTCCAAAGATGGAAAAGATATCTGGGGGTGTCCTTGAATTGCAACACATAACAAGCGTCTGCGATCGAAACCACATGCCATTCATATCCTTGGGATTCCATAAAATGCTGAATATCCAAAAGCGACCAAGGCGAGAGCAAACAAAACACAACAAATGAAAGTCCGCCCGATGCCGCAAGCTTGATCCAATAGGGGATCTGTGCCCTAACCACTTTTAACTTTGTGACCCCCCAAGTGAACAAAGTGAAACCAAGCCCTGCCAGAAGGATGAAAAGCAAAATCCAAACAATGGTTCCGTTCTTGGGATTGGAAGGAAATAATTCTTGGAGGATATTATGAAAATTAAGGCCAACCCCTATGAAAGCTATCAAACCAAGACCAAGGAGCGCGCCTGCCAGAATCGAATATAACCCCTGATAATCCTTGTTCTTTTTATCTTCTTTTAGCCATTCTTTCTCACCGGTTTTTGAGAGGAACAACAAATGGGCCAAAATGAATATTAAAACGTAATAAAGAGAACTGGTTTTCGCGGCCATGGACAAGCCGAACGCGGTACCTACCAAAAGATAATTTTTCCAGCTACCTTCAATGTAAACTTCATAAGCAAGCGAGGCTACAACGACCAGCATCAACGTAATGAAAGATTCTGTAATGCAATAGTGAGCCACTTGGATGCTAACTACCGAGAACGCAAATGCGGAGGACGCTAAAAGCGCCATTCCTCTATTTTTGTAAACCTTTTGAACAAAAAGAAAAACTGCCAAAATGGTCGCGGTTGAAAAAAAGGCCGCCCACCAACGGCCGATCAACATTGTTTCTCCATAGCCGGTAAATTGGGGTCCCGGATGACTGCAGGATGCTAAAAGGGACCAAACGGCCAAGACTCCCATAATGAGCCTTCCCCACCTGGACACCCACCCAAACCAGTTAAACCCGATCGCAACCAATAATGTAAAAGCAAGCACACCAAAAGTTCTTGCGAATGGGTCAGGGAGAAAGAAGGGTAAAATTCCCAGTACAAAGGTTGTGCCGCAAGCCCCATAGAAGGGCATCCCCAACCATTCAATTTCGAAGAGATACGCCACTATGGCGGAAATGCCAAAGGTCACAACCGTCAGAAAGAGAAAATTCGCCCCTTTAAGGGATAGATCGCTGATCGCATTGAACCACAAGGAGAAAATATTAAAGAACTTTAATAAAAGGACTCCATTGAACAATAAGGCCGCTACCCCAAAAGAAGCCATTTTGAATTTTTCTTTGGGTAGAAACCAACCTAATAAGGCCAATAAAAGCGCCAGGAATAGCCAATAAACATTTTTCGCCCAAACGTCGTTGTTGCCGCAAATACTCATAAAAAAAGGCGGAACCGAAATCAGTTCGCCCGTAGCTCGATATAAATATACGGGTAACTGTCCATAAGCGAAAAATCTTACCCTGTAACCGGTATTGGACTGGATTCCAGAGGTTTCCCCTAAAATATTCCTCTCGTCAGGATGAAAGGAATGTTGAAAATCCCAATCAAGGTTATAAAACCTGAAACAACCGCCCAAGACGGTGATCAAAATGACTAGAAAGAAAGGTTTCTTTAACAGATCGAAAATGTTCAGTTTGGTTTTTTTAGCCACATTTCCTCTTAAAAAATCATTGATTGAAAAGGCTTTCGACCGTAAATGGCGGTTAGTATAACTTAAGTTTTTTGCATTTTAAACTTTCAAAATAAGCCCGTCTTAAGCATTTCAAGCGTTTTAACGACAAAAAAACTTATATTCACCTAAGTTTAGGTTATTACAGAAGACTTTGAAAATATATTCTCCTGCCTCGGGAAGTACAACCCGCCAGGCTGTAATGAGGTCATGGTAGGGAGCTTCATTAAAGGCTATTTTTTTCGGGACATTTTCTGATATTTTTTCACCTTTAGAATTAAAAAGAGAGATCTCCACTAAAAATTCGGAAGCGCCCTCGAAGCTGAACCTTGAAAAAGTCATGAACTCAATCCCAAAGGGATATCCTGGTGGGCCAAAACCTTGAAAAACTCCCTTAAGTTCAAAGTTTTTGGTCAAGACATCTTGTTGAATGCTATGGCAATACAAAAAACAGACGATTTTCGGGAGATTGAATTCCATTTTTTCCATTACTTTCCCTTCCGCTTTTTCGCCCGACGCCAAAGATTCATGGAACTAGTATAAGAATTTTGAAACAGCGGTTGGTCCGCGCTTACTTCATAACTAGCTTTAATAAAATATCTTATAAAGGTCAGAATGCTTAAGGCTAATACAATGAACCCATCCCGAATGGTTGTCCCCTTACGATAGTAAGCGATCGTCACCAAGTAATCGTTATCGATTTTGAATCCAGTTCGGGCTGAAATAAGAGCGATTTCCTGAGCGCAAGAATATTTAACGCCAGTATAGAACCGTAAAATGGGTTCTACTGTTCTAACCTTTAAAAACCTTAGTCCCGACTCAACATCCTTATACCTAAATCCAGATAAGATTGAATTTGAAAAAGTTAAAAGTCTATTCCCAACAACTTTATAAAAAGGGTAAAGGGAAAAATCCCGTTGAGTAAGAACAACATCAACTTTTTTAAGCGCCATATATCTCGCGATTTTAGATATATATTCCGGCTTATGCTGTCCATCCGCATCGATCGTGACGACAATATCTTCCAACCCAACTTTTTTCATTTTCAATAAATAAAGCACGAACAGGAAGCCATTTTTAATAGCTCCCGCCATTCCTGTGTTCAAGGGTAAATCCACGATAAAAGTATTGCGGCGGTTTCGAGCATATTTTCGAAGAATGGATAAACTTCGGTCTTGCGATCCATCATTGACGCAAACAATCACATCGGCTTGATGGTCGATCCTGGAAAGGATGTTTAGAAGCGTTCTTTGTTCGTTATAAACGGGGAGAACTACAATAATTCGAGGCAAAAAAACCTTCCCTACAAACTTGATTTATAAATAAAAAAACCCGAACCCCACAGGGGATCCGGGTTTTTTATTCTATCACTAAAAGAGCAGCTCTTCATAAGCCTTTGTCAAATCGGTTGTAGGCAAATGGCTTGCATCCTCGAAAGGGACTCTTGCCGGAGAGTACTTTTTTAACATTGGGGCAAGCGCCTGCATCCTTTCCACGTAAGTGGGTAACTTGATCTCATAGAACACGCCCACCGGGATCCGCTCTCCTCGGTAATAAGCCATTTCAAAAGCTTTCTTTTGCTTCTCAGCGACTTCGTCCAGGTTGGTAGGATCTTTGACCACGCCATCATGGCCTAACTCCTCCAAGTGGACCATCCGCGGGACCATATTGACCCCATCCTTCACTCGCTTATTGAACCATTCAGCGGTATGAAGATCGTTATAGGTAGGACAAGGTTGGAGTATATCCAGGAGAGCCATCCCTTTATGTTCGATGGCTTTTTTGATCATTTCTTTCATATGTTTGCCATCAAAAGCATAACTTCTACCGATCCAGGTATACCCCGAGCTCAAAGCCAACGCCAAAGGATGGATACCATCATTGGTGTTGGGCATGGGCAAGGATTTTGTTTGAAGTCCACGTCCCAAGGTTGGTGAAGCTTGCCCCTTGGTCAGGCCGTATACTTCGTTATCCATAATGATATAGGCCATATCCACATTTCTTCGGCCGGCGTGAACAAAATGTCCAGCCCCGATCCCATATCCATCACCGTCACCCCCAACCGCTATTACTTCCAATTCGGGGTTGGCTAATTTAGCCCCAATGGCGAACGGTAATACCCTTCCATGGAGAGTATGGACACCATGGCTCGCCATATAATTGAACATTTTTCCAGAGCAACCAATACCGCTGAATACCATGGTTTCCCAAGGTGGCAAGGCCATTTCCGCAAGGGCTTGCTGCACAGCTTGAAGTGCCCCAAAATCCCCGCAACCTGGGCACCAATCGTTATGAACATCGCTTTTATAAGCTGCAACCGTTAACGGCGTTTGTAGTTTAGAGGCCATAGGTCAACACCACCTTTTCTGTCGGGGCGCCCGTAAGTGCATCCAGCTCGGTCGCCACCTCTTTTTTGTATAATTTCTCAACTGTGTTCACGATCTCGTTCAATGACATCGGACGACCAGTGTATTTGAGAATTTGGGACTCAATATGGATACCAGTATTCATCCGAATCAGTTGGCCCAATTGACCCGTTAAATTGTTCTCAACAAGAATAATTTTTTTTGACTTTTTCAAAATCTTTCCCACCGCTTTTGCCGGGAAAGGATTAAGAAGCCTGATAAAAAGAGAATTGGCTTTTATCTTCTTTTCCTCAAGTGCTGGGATCGCATCAACCAATACTCCCTGGGTGGAACCCCAACAAACTATGGTCACATCTGCGTCAGGATCACCAGTTAATTTAAATTGTTTATCCTCCGGGATTTGCTCCAGAACTAATCGGTTTTTGGTCATCCGTTTTTCGTGCATTTTCCTGCGATTTTCTGGATTTTCAGTAATGTGGCCATAGTCATCATGTTCATCTCCCGTCATCCAATAAGGACTACCTTCCTGGCCTGGTAAGGGTCGGGGAGAAATTACAGTCTTAGGATCGGGTCTGAATCGAGGGAACCCTTTCCCTTCCGAAATCGCCGCTTCCAATTCCTGGGATGTAGCTAGTCTTCCGCGATCGATGATCAAATCGTCTTCTTTGAACGGAAGTATCGATTGGTTCCCATTAGCCAAACACTTGTCATTTAAAACGATAACAGGGGTTTGGAATTTATCCGCGTAATTAAACGCTTCGAATGCGACGTGAAAATGATCATCAATACTGCCGGGAGCTAAAACCAATCTTGGATATTCACCATGACCTCCAAATACTGAGAAAAGAAGATCGCCTTGTTCGTGTCGCGTTGGAAGCCCTGTGGAAGGTCCACCCCGTTGATAATTGAAAACAACAACTGGCACTTCATTCATGCCCCCCCAACCTAATCCTTCCTGCATTAAACAAAACCCGGGGCCGGATGTCGAAGTTGAAGCACGCACCCCTGTGGTGGCTGCTCCAAAAGCCATGTTGATAGCCGCGATTTCATCCTCGCATTGGACAACGGCAATTCCATATTCCGGTTTTGCCTCTAAAAACACGCTTTCGTCTGTCGCTGGGCTGATCGGATAATAGGATTGATAACGGCAACCAGCTTTTAATTTTCCTAGGGCGGTCGCCGTTGCCCCATTCATCAATAATCGTTTCGGTGTATTTGGGTTTGGTTCTAAATGGTAGGGGAATTGTGCATGCATTTCGGCGGGTAACGCTTCAACCGCTTCATATGCTTTTTTGACCGCAGCCATATTGAGCGGTACTAACTTTGCTTTTTTCCCTGTGAATAAACGGGCGAGTGTTTTCTCCATGTGAGAAATATCCATGCGTAAAAGCGCCATGGAAGCTGCGACTGCGATCGTGTTCTTCATAATGGAAAGCGTCCCATATTCAACACCTGTTACCTCCGCCACATGGCGCAGGGTCATGTTGAAATCGATGGGTAAGGTGATCACACCAGATTTGAGATCTAGGTCATCCAGCATCACCTTGGTGGGATCGTATATTAAAGCGCCCCCCTTGACTACTTCAGAGGCGTGTAATCGAGCTGTAGAATCTTCAAATGTTGCGAGGATATGGACATCATCCACATGACTGTGGATGGGTTTGTCAGAAACTCGGACTTGAAAATAGCTGTGTTTGCCCTTGATATTCGAATGATATTCTCTTTTACCAAAGACCCAGAGACCAGCCGTTACACATGCTTGAGCAAATAACGATGCGGATGAATCTACGCCGGTCCCTTGAGGACCGCCGATCATCCATGAAACTTCATTAATAACTTTCATTTCATTCTCCCCTTTCAATGAAACGTCAACACGCTCCCTAAAACGATATTTACAACAATTGTTTAAAATATACGGGTTCCCATGATAAAAAACAATTATTTCCAACCTTTTACAGGACCCATTTGGCCTCAAAAGCTATAAATACCTTAAATAGTCAGTAAATCATTGGGTATAGAAGCCGATATAGTAAACCTAATCAAAATTTGTTTTTTCTTTATCTTTTATCTTTACCAGTAGGTCCTTCCTGTGAATGGACTTTACCCGGGTTTTGGGGTTGATCCCCCAAACTTTACGAATGATTTTCGGTTTTATTTTTTTTCCCGTTTTTCTTTTCATGTTTAATTTCTCCCAAAATCCGAGAAACATAATTAAAGTCAAAATTTTTTCCAGGGTGTTCATGTTAAAATGTTATAGAAATTTTCGCCGAGAGAATTCAATACACTATTTAGTTTTTTTAGACTGGGATTATAAGGATATTTCCTTGGCCTCCAAATCGGTTTATTTAATTCTAAGCCTTTTCTTATTCGGTTTTTATATTTACATCCGTACTTTGAACCCAGCTTTTTTAGCCGATGATTCCCCTGAAACGATTACTGCGTCTGTTACGTTGGGTATTCAACATCCGCCGGGATATCCTTTGCACGCTCTATGTGGTCACTTATTTAATATGATTCCCATTGGCGATCCGTCTTTTCGCATAAATATGATGTCGTCCATATTTTCACTTCTTTGTTTTAGCGTGATGGCTTTTTTTTGTCGCGCCTTTCTTTGTTCGTTCGGTGAAAATAAAAACAACACCAATAAGGATTATTGGGCTTTCATAAACGCATCAGTGGTTTGCTCTTTTCTAGTCCTTGTTTTTTCTAATACCTTTTGGGGAGATTCTTTAAGTGCCAAAGGTGGCATTTACACTCTTCAATGTTTCATACTTTCATGTTGCCTTGTTTTTTTGCCTTACGACATCGGAGAATATATATCTTATAGACAAAACACAGACAATGCCCCAATCAAAAACCGTATGTTCCTGTTCATATTTTTTCTTGGGTTGGGGTTATCTAACCATTGGCCCATCCAAATTATTTTCACGTTATCTTTGCTGCCTCTTATAATATCCATCCCAACTCTCAAAAAAGCAGTTCAAAGTGCAGTATTCCTTTTACTTAGTTTAAGCCTTTACCTATATTTGCCCCTTCGGTGCCGATTGAATCCCTTTCTAAACTTGGGTGATCCAATTACCTTTCACAATTTTGCCAAAGTTCTTTCTCGTTCATATTACAAAAACCAAGAATCTAATTTAATTCAAAAGATTTTTTACAATAAAACCGCCTATCCATTTGCCGATTTATTAAGTTATTGTGGAAAATACCCCGCAAGAGAATTTAGCCCCTTAATAATTATCATTCTTTCCGTGGGCATCTATTTCCTTATAAGAAAAGATCGGAAGAATACCCTTCTTCTGCTAGTCCCTATTCTCGCTTTTATATTTTCTCCAATCCTATTTGTTAACAGTCCCACTCATCTATTTTGGACCTTGGATAACTTTTTACTTCCGATCGATTTATTTATATCTGTTCTTTTTGGGTTGGGTTTGTTTATTCTTCTGATCACAATTAAAAAGCAGATAATAGAACAATGTCGTTTTTCTAAATGGTTCAAGTCTATCGGGGAATTACTTTTAATCGCACTTTTGTTTTCTTCGGTAATCGGCGATTACTTTGATCACCATAGTTTGAATGATCAAAAATCACAATATTGGGCCTATGATTACAGTTTAAATCTTTTAAAAACGATGAAATTTCATTCTGTTTTTTTTGCCGAGGGAGACATTGATTATTTTGGCCAATATTATTTAAAAACTGTCGAGAATCGTCGTCCAGATAATATTTTGATCCCAACTTTTCTTTTGTTTGAACCTTGGGGGCTTAAAATAGGTCAAAATCAGGGTCTTCTCTCATACAAGGAACAATTTGCGCCCACTGGCACAATCCCACAAACCCTAATCCAGAAAAATTTACAAGGCATCATCACTAACAATAATCGCTCGATTTATTTTTCCGAGAGCGGCAATTTATTTAATTTATATTTCCTTCAATATCATTCTAACGGATCGATTTTTCCCTCCGGGCTCACATATGAATACTTATTCCCTGGGAAACACACTTGGAAATTAAATATTGATAAAACGCTTAATTCATTCCGAATTCGTGATATTCAAAGTTCTCTAATGGATACCCGGGATGTTTCCCTTACCTTGCGTGAAAATTATTCTACCGCTTATTGGGCATGCGCTAATTTCTTGAGGGATAATGACATCCGATCCCTAGACCCATTCTTCGGCAATGCTATTATTCTTACCCGCGATCATAGCAAAGCCTCTAAAATTTGGAACGATTGGGGTATTTACTTGGCACGATCCCGACAATGGGACCGGGCAACAGAAGCCTTTGAAAACTCGGAAAATGAGCAGATTAATCAACAAGCTTTAACAAATTGGATAAAAGTAGAACAGGATCGGGGTTCTGAAAATAAGGCCTTAGACTTAATAAAATCTTTTTCGGAGTTATTCCCATCATTGAAAAAACTCTCATCTCGTTCAGATATCCCAAATGAAAAACGTTAATCTTAAATTATTTTACATCAGTGATTTCCCAGTTGTACCAATATTGATTTCATTCTTAATTATTTTCGGCATCTATCTCCGCACATTGTGTTCCACAATTTATCGCGACGACACTCCAGAAATCATCACGGCTATTAGCTTATTAGGGATTGCTCATCATCCGGGATATCCGCTGTACACGTTATTAGGACATATTTTTCAATTGAAACCTTTGGGTAATCCCGCATTTCTAATCAACCTTTATGCGGCGTTTATTTCATCGATTGGATGCGTTCTATTCACCTTCAACCTCTGGCTATTGTTTAAAACCATTTTAAAAGAAAACTTTTCTCAGAATTCCCTTATGTTTTACTCAATATCTGTGTTGGGAGGTTTTCTTTTAGCATTCTCAAAGAGCTATTGGAACGCCTCCCTTTCTGCGAAAGGTGGTGTTTATATATTTCAACTAGTCATCGTAACGACTATTTTTATCCTTTTTCTAAAATCAAACTTTTTCATATCTAACAATGGCTTAGCCGCACAACAAGCAAAACCTGAAAACCTTAATCGTTGGCTTTTTCTCTCAATCTTTTCCTTTAGCTTGGGGATAACCCATCATTGGCCATTACAATTTTTCCTTTTACCATCGATATTTATAACTATGATTTTTTCAGTAAGATTTGTTTATAAAATTCGATTAAAGACTGTAATTAAATATTCTTGCTATTGTTTTACAATTTTTTTGCTCGGAATCAGTCCTTACCTCTATCTACCAATAAGAGCCTGTCAATATCCCTTTCTCAACACGGGGGATGCAACAAACCTAGTCCGATTTGCAACATTGATCACTAGACTGGATTCTCTTTCTTACGAATCAGGGTTTTCCGGTCTCATTAAACCCGGCTTTTGGAATCATCCCTTCAATGCTATTTTTACCTCGATCGTCCTCCCTGCCCTTCCTCGAGCCAATTACATCTCATCACATACATTTTATCAATTCGGGATTTTAGGAGTATTTGCTATTTTGGGAGTTTGGCCGCTGTATAAAACTAATATTAAAATCTGTTTGTTTTTACTTTTGCTGTTTCTCAGTTCGGTTATATCAAATATTTTTTACATGAATCTTTCGTCGATTGAATTCTGGCATTTAGATGATTATCTGCTTCTCAACGATTGGGCTGAATTAATTTTTTGTGTTGTTGGATGTTCTTTTGTATGGATAAAAATCAAGGACTTGTCATGCCAATTCACGCCACTCGTCAAACGGGCAATCCCGATCATTGTATTTATTCTAATCCTTTTGTTTGCGGGTGATCTTATTACAAACAATTATAGGGCGTGTTCTAAAGACGGAAAGATTTATCACGACTACGGGCTTGCGGCATTAAGGTCGTTAAATGATGACTCTGTTTTTTTCGCGGAAACAGATTTTGATTATTTCGGAACAATCTATTTGAACAAAGTTGAAAACTTCCGTCCGGATATCACGATCCTCGGCTGTCCATTTTTGATGAAAAACTATCCCTTTACTGATCTTAAAAAACAATATCCTGTTTTTTCGCGAATCGAACGAGCCGACTTCTCCTCGAAAGAGACATCCCAAGGGATAATTCATGATCTGATCTATTTAACCGACATTAAGAAAACCTTTTTCTGTACTTACACAAATGGTATTTTTAATGATATTTATTTGGGTTCCGACCACTCGGTACGTTTATCCCCACAAGGCATTTTGTTGAAATTGAATTTTGGCAATCCCAAAATTAACATTAAAAAACAAACTGATTTTCTACATGACTTTTGGCATGAAGCTTTAGAAGAAGAAAATATAAATCCAGACCCAGTTAATTACATTCTTTACGAGGCTTGTGCGCATCCGTTCTTAAATTCCGCACTTTTCTTAAGATTAAAAGGTGACTTATCGAATTGGGATTGGTTTTTTGAACGGGGATTATTTTTAATTAGGGATATAAATTGGCAAGCACATGTTTGGAACCAAAAGGCAACCGGTGACTTGTTTTTGGGAGAAACCGAACAATCCCAACAAGCTTTTTCAAACGCTGGTTTTCTATTCTGGAATTCCGGGGATCTTTCAAAAGCCAAAGAGAATCTTAAGAAAGCTTTAACATTGAACCCACACGATCAATTGATTCGAGAAGCGATTTATAAACTTGGGTCGTAAATAAAAAACCCGACCTATCTTTCGATAAGTCGGGTCCACTTTTAAATCCCGGCAGCGTCCTACTCTCCCACACAAGACATGTGTAGTACCATCAGCGCTGGAGGGCTTAACTTCCGTGTTCGGAATGGGAACGGGTGTTTCCCCTCCGCTATAACCACCGGGAAACAACGAACTCAGTTACTGTTTTACGCAATACTGGAAATAAATTCAACGATAGAAACACTACTTCTTGAACCGAAGTCACTAGTGAAGATGCGATGGAAATGAAACATATGACCAAGCCTCACGGCGGATTAGTACTGGTCAGCTTAAACCCTTACAGGTCTTCCACACCCAGCCTATCAACCTCGTAGTCTACGAGGCGCCTTTAGGGGCCTTATGGCCCGGGACATCTCATCTTGGGGTGAGTTTCACGCTTATATGCGTTCAGCGTTTATCTCGTCCGAATATAGCTACCCTGCAAACACCCTTGGCAGGATGACAGGAGTACCAGAGATTCGTCCTTCCCGGTCCTCTCGTACTAGGGAAAGCTCCCCGCAAATGTCCTCCGCCCGTACCAGATAGAGACCGAACTGTCTCACGACGTTCTGAACCCAGCTCACGTACCACTTTAATAGGCGAACAGCCTAACCCTTGGAACCTACTTCAGCTCCAGGATGTGATGAGCCGACATCGAGGTGCCAAACCTTGCCGTCGATATGAACTCTTGGGCAAGATCAGCCTGTTATCCCCAGAGTAGCTTTTGTCCGTTGAGCGACGGCCCTCCCACGAGGTACCGCCGGATCACTAAGCCCTGCTTTCGCACCTGCTCGACTTGTCAGTCTCGCAGTTAAGCTCCCATATGCCTTTACACTCGTAGGCGCGATTTCCAACCGCGCTGAGGGAACCTTTGGGCGCCTCCGTTACAATTTGGGAGGCGACCGCCCCAGTCAAACTGTCCAGCAGACATTGTCCCTGAACCGGATTACGGCCCTAGGTTAGAACTTCAATACAACAAGAGTGGTATTTCACTGACGACTCCGGGGAAGCTGGCGCTCCCCCCTCAAAGTCTCCCACCTATGCTACACATGTTAAATCAAAGTTCAGTGTCAACTTGCAGTAAAGCTTCATGGGGTCTTTTCGTCTTGATACGGGTATCGAGCATCTTCACTCGAACTACTATTTCGCCGAGCATGTTGCCGAGACAGTGCCCAAGTCGTTACGCCATTCGTGCAGGTCGGAACTTACCCGACAAGGAATTTCGCTACCTTAGGACCGTTATAGTTACGGCCGCCGTTTACTGGGGCTTCGGTTCTGAGCTTCGCTTGCGCTAACCCATCCCCTTAACCTTCCAGCACCGGGCAGGCGTCACACCCTATACGTCGTCTTTCGACTTAGCAGAGTGCTGTGTTTTTGTTAAACAGTCGCTTGAGCCATTTCTCTGCGGCCTCTTCACGCTTCAGGCGCGAGCCCTACACGTAAAGTGGCCTCTCTTTTCCCGAAGTTACGAGAGTAATTGGCCGAGTTCCTTGGCAACACATAACTCGAGCGCCTTAGGATTTTCTCCTCATCTACCTGAGTCGGTTTGCGGTACGGTCACCTAGGACTCCCTAGAGGATTTTCTTGGCAGCGTGGAGTCAAAG
>CAWHOE010000051.1:0-183944 GCA_963830915.1 candidate division FCPU426 bacterium | reverse complement strand
GTGGTCCCGATGACCTGCAAAGTGAGCCCTAAGGTATTGAGCACGAACATCTCAAGAAGGATAAAGGCCAAGCAAGAATAAAACAGGGCCGGGACTTGGCCGCCGCCGATGAAAACCACGAGGAAGATCACGACCGCCGCCATACCGAGGATCACCAGGGCGTTGATCAGGTAGAACCCCAAAATGCGCCCCAACAAGTACTCCCCTCTCGTGACCGGTTTGGCCAATTGGAGAAAAATGGCCTTTTGATCCATTTCGGTCGTATAAGTCACGGCCAAACCGAGCATAAGCACGATCAACCCGGAGGCCTCGATCCCCACCAAACCCAGGTCCATGAATATTCGGAGGATGTCCCCATAGCTAAGGATCGATAAAGGAAAGAAAGCCCGCACAGGACCACCACGCTGATGGACCAAACATACAGCATTTTGCTTTTGGTGTTAAGTTCGCGGAAAGTGAAGAAAGTGACCGACAGGATATTCCTCATGTAGGGTCCTCCCGGGTCATATTCAGGTATTGGTTCATGCCGATCGTCTTGAGAAAGTAGGCCTCAACCACCGACGAAAGGGGCCGTACGGACTTGATCTTGACCTTCCTCACGGTCAACAGGGACAAGGTTTCCGCCAGGACCAAACTGGCGACTTGAACACCTCCATGTTTTTGGATCGATTCTTGGAACGGCATGCCGGAAAGCTTGTCCGCCTCATGCCGGTCCACATCCACCCAATAATCCACCGGGACGGAGGATGAAAGGATTTCCGGAACCGAGCGGTTATCCAGCAATACCCCCTCGTGAAGGATGCCCACCCGATCACAGATCCTTTCCACCTCATCCAAAATATGGGTGTTCAAGAATAGCGTGGTGCCGGTTTTTTTAAGGTCGATGAAAATATCCCGCATTTCCTTGTAACCGACCGGGTCCAACCCGCTCATGGGTTCATCGCAAATGAGAAGCTTGGGTTTCCCGATGAGCGCTTGTCCGATACCGATCCTTTGGAGCATCCCCTTTGAATAACCCGAAACCCTTTGATCGGCCGATTTGGTCATCCGGACCAATTCCAATATCTCGTCCACGCGGATCTTCAATTCTTTTCCACCCAAATGGTGAAGGGAACCAAAATAAAGGAGCAATTCCCTTCCCGTGTGTTGCTTGGAGAAATAAGGAAGTTCGGGCAGGTACCCGATGACGTTCCTGATGGAACGATCGGATATCTTGCCGCCCAAGATGGAGATGTTCCCGGAAGTGGGTTTTAAAAGGCCAAGGATCAGTTTGATGGCGGTGGTTTTTCCCGCCCCATTCAGGCCCAATAAACCAAAGGCCTGGTTCTCCTGGATGTCCAGGGTCAAGGACTTCAAGGCTTTCGTTACTTTGGGGAGGAACCAAAAGCCGGTTTTGTAGGTCTTGGAAAGATCTTTGATCTTGATGGCGACGCGCGGGTCGGATGGATCGTTTACCAAAGTCAATTTTATCCCTCGATGGTAATTTCAAATAAGCTTAAAAAGTTCCGCTTTATTTTAACTATTTTAACGGCATCGCGGCGAGCATGCCATCGATCGCCCGAAGCGCTTTGACCCTGATCGGCTCGGGTATCTCAATAGGATGCTGGAGTTGGAGCAAAGACTCATAAACATCCTCCAATTGGGTCATTTTCATATTGGGACAGATCAACCCTTTACTAGGCTGAAGGAAGGTTTTATCCGGCATGGCCGTCCTGAGCCTGTGCAAAAGGCCCATTTCGGTGCCGATGATAAAAGTTTTCGCGTCGCTGCCCTGGCAGAAGCGCAGCATCTGGGAGGTGGAAAGGATCTCATCGGCCAACTTACAGATATCCTCATTCGATTCAGGATGGACCAGGATCACCGCGTCCGGGTATTTCCCCTTGAGGTCAAGGATATCCTGGGGCTTCATGCGTTGGTGGGTCGGGCAGCATCCCGCCCATAAGATCATCTTTTTCTTGGTATTTTGCTGGACCCATCGTCCCAGGTGTTGATCCGGAACGAACAATATCTCTTCCTGGGGTTGGGCGTTGACCACCTGGAGAGCGTTCGCGGAGGTACAGCAAACATCCGACAGGGCTTTTATTTCGGCGGAACAATTGACATAGGCCACGACGGAAGCGTTGGGATATTTCTTCTTTTCTTTTTCAAGCTGCTCAGGCGTGATCATGTCGGCCAAGGGGCAGCCAGCCTCGGCGGCCGGCAACAAGACCAACTTCTCCGGGGAAAGGATCTTGGCGGTTTCAGCCATGAAATGGACGCTGCAAAAGACGATGATATCGGCGGAATTTTTCGCGGCTAATTTGGACAACTCGAGCGAATCGCCGACATAATCGGCGACATCCTGGATCTCCGGCCTCTCATAACTATGGGCCAGGATGATCGCGTTCCTTTTTTTCTTGAGTTCACCGATCCGCGCCACAAGCTCATTGTCGTCCAAGAAGAGATCGAGAGACATGGTCAGCCTCCCTTTTTGACCTTCTTGACTTTGTTCTTGGGCCCGACCACGACCACGGTCGGCGCGTAATTTTTGGGGGGAGCGTTATTGAAGGTCTCGTAGGTCAAAATGATCACCAGGTCGTTCTTTTCCGCGTAACGGGCCGCGGCCCCGTTAAGGCAAACGGTCCCCGAGCCCTTTTTCCCCTCGATCGCGTATGTTTCTATCCTGGCCCCGTTATTCAGGTTCAGGACATGCACCTGCTCATAAGGGGATATACCGGCCGCTTCCATGAGTTTCACGTCCAAAGTGATGCTTCCCTCATATTGAAGTTCGGTCTGTGTCACGATCGCTTTTTGTATCTTAGATCTAACGAAAACCCTTGCCATGCTTGCTTTCTCGCTTTTCCCAAGTCGGGAGGGACATTGATTAAGGCGTTAGTTTAACCCAAGGTAAACGGGAAAAAAACCCTTTTCCCGATTTCCCTAGGGAACCCCACCCGTCAGTGATCAACGGTTCATATCACAATATTGTCAATCAGCCGGACATTGTCAAGATAGGCCGCCAAAGCCAGCATGGTGCCTTTTTTGATCTTTGAGACGGGGGTCAAAGTGGACGGATCCACCGCTTCCAAATACTGGAGTTTTATCTTCTTTTCTTTTGAAAGGACTTTTTTGGCCTCAGCCAATACTTTACCGGGATTTTTTTCACCGGTCCGCGCGACCCTCTTCCCTTCCATGAGGGCTTTGAAAAGTGCCGGAGCGGTCCTTCGTCCTTCCATGGACAAAAGTTTATTGCGCGAACTCATGGCCAGGCCGTCCCTCTCGCGAACGATGGGGCATATGACCGGGACCACCTCAAGGTTCAATTCAGAGATTGTCCTCTTCAAGACCGCCACTTGTTGAGCGTCTTTTTGGCCTAGATACAAATGGGTCGGCATCACGATATTAAGGAGCTTAACGACCACCAGCGCCACCCCGTCAAAATGACCGGGCCTGAAAGGCGCGCAAAGGCCGCTCACTAAACTACCGGTAATATGGATCTTTATGTTCGGGTCAGCGGCGTACATCTCATGATCGGAGGGGGAAAAAACAGCTTGTACCTTTTCCCGCCGCAACAAGGAACAGTCTTGATCAAGTGTGCGAGGGTATTTCTTGAAATCCTCTTGAGGGCCGAACTGTGTCGGATTGACGAAAATGGAAACCACCGTAACGTCATTTTCACGGCGACTGGTCTTGACCAACTCCAGATGTCCTTGATGGAGAGCTCCCATGGTCGGGACAAAACCAATTTTTTTACCGGCGCTTTTCCACTTTCGGGAAAGACGCTGCATCGTTGGGATGGACGGGATGATTTTCATGGGATTCTCAAGAACGGGGGGGGAATCGTCCTGAAACGACATCGCCCTTGTAGGCTTCCACGGCTTTTTGGATCATCGCGTGAAGATCCAAGTAGGCTTTGGCGTGTTTAGGGTGGAAGTCCGGCAGTAAACCTAAAAGGTCATGGAGAACTTGGACTTGTCCATCGCAATCAGGGCCGGCGCCTATCCCGATCGTTGGAATGGACAGGGCTTGGGTGATCTTTTTAGCGACGGCGGACGGGATCAATTCCAATACGATCGAAAAAGCACCGGCCTTTTGCAAGGCCAGGGATTGTTTCACCATTTGGGCGGCGCTTGAGCGATTCGTCCCCTGCCGATGGTAACCGCCGAATTGGTTGACATGTTGGGGCGTGAAACCGACATGGCCCATGACCGGGACCCCGTTTTGGACCAAAAATTCGGTTATTTCAGGGGCCTGGGGGCACCATTCCAATTTGACGGCCTGGACCCCGGCTTCGGTCAACAACGCGCCGGCGTTTTCCAGGGCTTGTTCCTTGGAAAGTTGATAAGAAAGGAAAGGCAGGTCCCCGATGACCATGGCCCTTTTCGCGCCTTTTACCACCGCCCGGCAATGATGGATCATTTCATCCATGGTCGCGGAAAGCGTATTGGGCCTGCCCAACATGGTCATGTTCAAACTGTCGCCCACCAGGATCGCGTCGACCCCGGCCGCGTCCACCGCGAGGGCCATGGAATAGTCATAAGCGGTCACCAGGATCAACTTTTCATGTTGTTCGTATTTTTTCTGGAGGTCCAGGATCGTGAACGGGCGGAACGGGTTCATTTTTTCACGCTGACCGGTTGGTAGTAGACCGTTCCCTTGGTGACCTTTTCCATATGGCTCAAAAGGTCATCCAGATCCGCGTCCCGGTGGACAAAGTCGATCTCGCTGGTGTTGACCACCATGAGCGGCGTTTCCTGGTAATGGAAGAAATAGTAATTGTACGCTTGGTTCAACTCGGCCAAATACGCATTGTTGATCTGCGACTCGAATTTTCGGCCCCTCAAAGCGATCCTTTTCAACAGGACATCGGTGGAAGCTTGTAAATAGATGACGAAGTCCGGTTTCAAGACATTGCCGTTGAGGATGGCGTGGATCTGCTCGTACAACTTGAGCTCATTATCGTCCAGGGTCAGGTTGGCGAAGATCCTATCCTTGGCGAAAACATAATCGCTGACCAACCCGCTTTGGAAAAGGTCGCTTTGGACCATTTCCTGTTGCTGTTTATATCGGGACAGGAGAAAGAACATCTGGGTCTGAAAAGCGTGTTTTTGCATGTCTTTATAGAAATGCATGATGAACGGGTTATCTTCCGCGCCTTCCCGGATCAAACGGGCGTTCAGTTTCTTGGCCAGTATCTCCGCCAGGCTGGTTTTTCCGACCCCGATCGGGCCTTCAATGGCAATGTATTTATGCTGAAGCATATTCTTTTACCTGGGACCGATCCTCTGTATTCATCAACATATCCGCGACATTGAAAGATGCCCCCGGCAGAATGAGACCCGGGTTCAGATCCGCTAAAGGGATCAACACATGGCGTCTTTGGGACAATCTAGGGTGAGGCAAGGTCAAATGATCATCCTTCATCACTCTTTCATCATAGACCAAAATATCCACATCAAGCGTTCGGGGTCCTTTGGGGATCGTTCTTTGACGGCCCAATTTATCCTCTAAGGAACTGGCCCATTCTAGCAAAGATTCGGGCGACAAATCGGTCTGAACCTCCGCCACCTGGTTCAAAAACCACGGTTGGTCAATGAATTCCACCGGTTCGGTCTCATAGACGCAGGAGAATCTCACTTCCGGGAACGCCGTTCTTATGGATCGTCTGGCGTCTTCCAGGTTCTTCTCTCGATCGCCAAGATTGGAGCCCAGTGACAAATAGGTTTTCGCCATAAAATGGGGCTTTCCGGACCGTAGATTATTTGATCTTCGAGAAACGTTCCAAGGCTTCTTTTAGCCGTTCTTTCTCCACCGTCACCGTCATTCTAAAATAACCTTCCCCCGCTTTTCCCATACCATTCCCGGGAGTCACGATCACCCCCGCCTCATCCAATAATTTGCCGCACCATTCAGCCGAGGACATGCCATTCGGGACCTTGACCCAGAAATAAAAGGCGGCCTCCGGCATTTTGAATTTCCATCCCAGTTCACGCAACCCGGCCGCGAAATAATCCCGGCGGTCCTGATAGATCGCCCGGATGTCATCCGTGACTTTCGGCGGCGCTTCCAGTCCCGCGATCGCGGCGTACTGGATGGCGTTAAAAACACCGGAGTCATAGTTCTCTTTGACCGTGGTCAATACCTTTACCAGGTCCCGGTTACCGACAGCGAAGCCGATCCGCCACCCGGTCATGTTGAAGGTTTTGGAAAGTGAATGGAACTCGATGCAAACATCCATGGCTCCCGGAACCTCCAAGAGGCTCATGGGTTTTTTACCGTCGTAATAGATCTCGCTGTAGGCCGCGTCGTTGGCGACGATGATGTTATTTTTCTTCGCGAAGGCCACGACTTTCTCGAAAAAAGCCCTGTCCGCAACCGTCGTGGTGGGATTCTGAGGGGAGTTGATCCAAAGTAGTTTGGACTTTTTCAGCACTTCAGCGGGTACCGCGTCCAGATCGGGAAGGAAGTTATTTTCCTCTAGAAGGGGGAGAAAATAGGATTCACCGCCGGCGAAAAGCGTTCCCGCGTGATAGACCGGGTAGCCGGGGGAAGGCATCAAACAAACATCGCCCGGGTTCAATATCCCGAGCGGAAAATGTCCGATGGCTTCTTTGGAACCGATGATCGCGGCGATTTGGTCCTTGGGGTCGAGCTTGACGGAAAACCTCGATAAGAACCACCGGGCGATGGCTTCCCGGTATTTCAAAAGCCCGCTTCCAAAGGGATACTGATGATTGGCTTTATCCTGGGCCGCTTTATAGAGCGCTTCCACGATAAAAGGAGGGGTCGGAAGGTCCGGATCGCCAACCCCCAGACTGATGATGTCGACCCCGCGGTCGATGGCCTCTTTTTTCTTACGATCGATCTCGATAAAAAGATATGGCGGTAATTTTTCGAGACGGGCCGCGTTTTTGAAACTCATATTTTTTCTCCCATGTTATCCAGCCATCTTGTTTCGGAGGATACCGATACCCTCCACTTCCACTTCGACGATGTCCCCCGGCTCCATCGGCCCAATGCCGGCGGGGGTACCGGTCGTTAGAACATCCAAAGGCTCAAGGGTCATCACCTTTGAGGCAAAGACCAAAAGTTGGACCGTATTCCAGAACCGCATGGAAATGTCCGATGATTGTCTGACTTTCCCATTCACTTTCGCGGTAAGTTTCTGGCCTTTTTCGACAAAATCCGTAACGATCCAAGGGCCCAAGGGACAAAATCCATCAAAACCTTTAGCCCTTGTCCACTGCCCGTCCGCTTTCTGGAGATCCCGGGCGGTCACGTCATTACAACAAGTAAAGCCCCAGATCGCTTTTTGAGCCTCATCCATCGAAGCGTTCTTTAAACGGCTTTTGAGGACCACCGCTAACTCCGCCTCGTGATCCACACGTTTGGATGAGGAAGGATACAGGATTTCACCCTCCGGATTCAATAAAGCCGAAGGAGGTTTTAAGAAAAGGACCGGTTCCTTGGGGTCCGTGTGGCCCATTTCTTGTGCGTGGTCTTTATAATTCAACCCGACTCCAATGATCTTGGAGGGCATGGCTGGCGCCAATAACGATTCGCTTCTAAGGGGAAAGGACTTGGAGTCCAGGACAGCATCCAGCCAAGGAGACTCGGACATGAAAACCCGGTAAGTGGAGACCGATTCCAAAAGCATCGCCCAACGGGGTTTCCCATTATGAAGTAACCTGGCTATCCTCAAGAAAACCTCTTTTGGAGAAAACGCTAGATTTGGACTTTAAAAGGACCATCGCGGCTTAACAGAAGACCCTGATTTCAAGGTGTTGAGGGGTTTAGATCAAAACATCCCGCATTTCATAAAAACCATCTTTTCTTGAGGACAAGAATAGCGCGGCCTTTAACGCGCCTCGGGCGAACGCCTCGCGGCTAGCCGCTCGGTGTGTTAATTCCAATCTTTCACCCGGGCCCGCGAATAAGACCGTATGATCGCCAACAATATCACCGCCTCGAACAGCGTGGAACCCGATGGTACCCTTGACCCTTTCCCCGACTTTCCCTTTTCTCCCATGGGTCGAGATCTTATCCAGATCCTGGCCCCAGGCCCGGGATACGGCTTCGCCTAGGCCTAAAGCGGAACCGGAAGGAGCGTCTTTTTTAAGGTTATGGTGCGCCTCTATGATTTCCACGTCATATTCCGGTCCCAATTTTCTGGCGGCTTCTTCCACCAGGGTGAAAAAAAGATTCATCCCCACACCCATATTCGGGGATAAAAGGACCGGGATCTTTGTAGAAGCGTCAACGTACATTTTTTTCTCATCGGGATTGAGTCCCGTGGTGCCCACGACCAATCCTATCCCAAGTTTTTTAGCGGATGTCAAATAATTGAGAGATGCGATGGGCATTGAAAAATCGATCAAAATGTCCGGCTTATTTTTAAGATCCTCGAGTTTTTCAACGATGGGGGTCCCAAGGGTCTTGGCCAGGGAGGGATCCGCGTCACAAATACTTTTCCCGATCATGGGATGAGTGGGCGATTCCAAGGCTCCCGTAATTAAGAACCTCCCATCAAGGGCGGCCAATTGAAGGATCGTATGTCCCATTCTTCCGGTCGCGCCGGAAACCGCGAGTTTGATGCTCATCGGCGTTGGCCCGCCGCGCTTAACATTCCATAACGTTCCAGGACTTTTCGCAACGTCTCTTTAGACTCCGAAGATACCGGCACCAGAGGCAAACGCAACTCTTCCGCGATCTGGCCCCGCAAGGCTAGCGCGGTTTTAATGCCGACTGGATTGACATCCAATGACATGACGCATTTCACCAGATCTGAATATTTCATGAAACTGTCCCGCGACTCATTTTGCTTCCCCTCTAAATAATCGTGGACCATTTTCGATGTTTCGGATGGCAGCAGATGGGATGTAACGGAGATCACGCCGACACCGCCTACCGCTAAAATAGGCAGGGTCAAAGTATCATCCCCGGAGATAAGATCGAAATCAGGGCCGCAAAGGCCTTTCATTTTGATGATCTGTTCCAGGTTACCGCTCGCTTCTTTGATACCCACGATATTCCTGTGACGGGAAAGTTCCGCGACCGTTTCAGGCGCGATGGGTATCCCGGTACGACCCGGCACATTGTAAAGGACCTGGGGTATATCCACCTGGTCGGCGATCGTCGAGAAATGGGCGATCAGCCCCCTTTGGCTCGGTTTATTGTAATAAGGACAAACCAAAAGGACCGCGTCAGCCCCCGCTTCTTTCGCGTGGCGGGTGAGTTGAATGGCCTCGGAGGTTGAATTGGACCCCGTTCCGGCGATCACGGGAACCCTTTTATGGACGGTCTTGACAGTGAAAGAGATCACTTCACCATGTTCCGATTCATTTAAAGTGGGCGACTCACCGGTCGTGCCGCATGGCACCAACCCATCGATGCCCTTGGAGATCTGGTCCTCGATCAAAGCGCGCAAGGATTCATAATCCACTCGACCATTCTTAAACGGTGTCACCAGAGCCGTATAGGCGCCGCGAAACATTTTTCCTCCTTGGTAATGAAAAACGCCGAATAAAAGAAAACCCCCTGACGGGGGTTGGGGTCTTAATGAGTTTAGTTTAGGGAATTTCTTTGTCTATCGCAAGTAAACTTTAGGTTCGTCTTATGGGACTATTTTTTCCAGCCTCGCCAGCTCGGCCCAGGTTTGCCGGCGTCTGGCGATAGTGAATTTGTTTCCCCGGACAACGACCTCGGCCGCCAAGGGTCGCGCGTTGTAGGTACTGGACATGACGCTTCCGTAAGCTCCGGCTGAAAAAACGACAAGCAATTGGCCTTGAAAGGCCGTGGGAAGATGGCGGTTCTTGGCGAAAAAATCGCTCGATTCGCAAATGGGACCTACCACATCGACCAGTCGGGTACTGGTTTTAGCCCCGATGGCGGGGGCAATGCGATGATAGGCGTCGTAAAGAGCGGGACGGATCAGTTCGTTCATTCCCGCGTCCACGATATAAAAGGTCTTTTTTCCGCTATTTTTGATGTAAGTCACCCGGGTCAAAAGGACCCCCGAGTTTCCGGAAATGAATCTTCCGGGTTCCAAAATCAGATCCACGTTCAGTCTTTTTATGGTTGGAATGACTTTAACGGCGTATTGGGAAGGGGCTGGGGCCTTTTCACCATGATAATCAATCCCATAGCCTCCGCCCAAATTGACCGTCTGGATCGGGAAACCCTCACGCCGAAACGCAAAACCAGGTTTTCAAGGATTCTCGCGGCTTTTGACACCGACCCGGTCTGGGTCATTTGACTGCCCACATGGGCATGGACCCCGGTCCAGCGTATGTAATGACAGCGGCGTACAACTTGGATGATCTTATCGATATCGCCAAGATAGATCCCGAATTTCGATTCCTTTTTACCCGTGGTGATGTAGTGATGGGTATGGGCGTCCACATCGGGGTTGAATCGTACCGCGATGGGTGCGATCGTTTTCTTGACCCGGGAAAGTTCATTGATGATCTCTATTTCGTGTATGGATTCCACGTTGAAATAGCGAATTCCCTCATCCAAAGCGTAACGGATTTCTTCTTTTGTTTTACCAACACCCGCATAAATGATCTTATTGGCGGGAACCCCTGCTTTCCTGGCCAAATAAATTTCCCCTCCTGATACCACGTCCGCGCCGGCGCCTTTTTTCGCTAACGCGTGAAGCACGGAAAGATTGCTGTTGGCTTTCATGGCGTAAGCCACTAAGTGCGGCACCGAACGGTAAGCGTGATCGATCTCATTGAATCGTTCCTCGAAAGCCGCCAGACTGTAGACAAAGCATGGAGTGCCGACTTTTTCCGCGATCCTATTAAGATCGACCCCGTCCACGTACCATCGATTATTTTTAAAATGGAAACCGATCATTTGTTCCTCAAAGTTTTTTAATGAGCTTTTTATACTGGACGATCTTACTTTTCAAAAGCGCGATCTGGCCGACGACGTTATCCGGGGAGGTCCCGCCAAAGGCTTTCTTTTGTGAAACAGAGCTTTGGACGGAAAGATTCGCGGCGGTATTCTTAGGAAATTTATCCGAAAACCCCCGCAATTCATTGTCCGTAAGATCCTGGAGTCTTTTCCCATTTTTCAAACAATATTGGACCACACCGCCGATGACCTCGTGAGATTCCCTGAAAGGCACACCTGCCTTGACAAGAACATCCGCCAAATCAGTGGCCAAGAGGGTCAAGTCTTTATCCGCGAATTCCGCCATCCGGCTTCTATTGAAAGTTAGGGTCGATAAAAACCCTGTTAAGACCTCAAGTGAACCGTTGACCGTATCGACCGAATCGAACAAAAAGTGTTTATCTTCCTGAAGATCCCGGTTATAGGCCAATGGCAGTCCTTTCAGAACTGTTAAAAGTCCAATAAGATTACCGTATACCCTTCCGGTTTTTCCTCTTACTAATTCAGCGACATCCGGGTTCTTTTTTTGAGGCATAAGGCTGGACCCGGTAGCGAACGCGTCATCCATTTCTATGAATCCGAACTCAGTGCTAGCCCAAAGGATCAAGTCTTCGGAAAATCTCGAAAGATGCATTTGGATGATAGCCGCGGCCGAAAGATAATCCACGAAGACATCCCTATCGGAGACCGCGTCCAAACTGTTCGCGATGGCCGACTTCAAACCAAGATTTTTGGCCGTGTAAAAACGGTCAAAATCATGGTTAGTTCCGGCCAAGGCTCCCGAGCCAAGAGGAAGGGCGTTAGCCCGGTCCCAAACAGTTAAGAACCTATCCATATCACGAGCGATCATGAAGGCGTATGCCGCCAAATGATGGCCAAGAACAATGGGCATGGCCCTTTGCAAATGGGTATAGCCCGGCATGACCGTATTTTTTTCTTTCAAGGAGATCCGGCACAAAACTTCCAGAAAACGAGTGCCCGTCGTGACCGTTTTAAGTATGGCGGAACGTAAATAAAGCCTCGCGTCCGTGGCTATTTGGTCGTTTCTTGAACGGCCGGTGTGTAATTTTCCTCCCAATGGACCGACAAGTTTGATCAATGCCTTCTCAACGGCGGTATGGATATCTTCCATACTGGTATTGGTCGGGAACTTCCCTTTTTGGATAAGGGTCCCCACTTTTTGTAACCCTTTGATCAATTTATTGCCTTCTTGAGCTGTCAGCAATTTAGCTTTCACAAGGGTTTTCACATGGGCCAAGCTTCCTTCAATATCAAAAAGCCCCAATCTCACGTCGAATGAAATGGACTCGGTGAATGCGATGACCCGCGGATCCATTGGCTTTTTAAATCGCCCGCCCCAGATGGTTTTCATTTTTTCCCTCTTTTGACCATCCCCACCACCTTCAACGGAAGTCCGAATAATTTAATGAATCCTTCCGCGTCTTTTTGATCATAAACTTCGTCCTCGCCAAAAGTCGCCAGGTCCTGTTGGTAGAGTGAGAACGGAGACCTTATTCCAGTCGCTATGACCCTGCCTGGATTAAGTTCCAGCCGCACATCACCCGTCACGTTTTTTTGAGTTTCATCAAAAAAAGCCTCCAGCCCTTCCCGCAATGGGGAAAACCACTGGCCGTAATAGACCATTTCGGAATATTTGACCGATAACAATTGGCTGTAGTGGAGCGCTTCCCTTTCAACGGTCAAACTTTGCAACGCACGATGGGCTTCATAAAGCACCGTTGCGCCAGGGGCCTCGTACACACCCCGGCTTTTCATGCCGACCAATCGATTTTCGACAATATCGATCCTTCCGATCCCATAAGCGGAAGCCATTGAATTCAGTTTCTCAACGATCAGCACTGAACTCATTTTTTTCCCATTTAATCCCACAGGGATGCCGGATTTGAAATTGACAATGACACTGGATGGATTTTTGGGGGCTTTCGCCGGATCTTTCGTGGTCAAAAACACTTGCTTGGAGGGCGCGTTCCAAGGATCCTCTAATTCCCCGCCCTCATGGCTTAAATGCCACAAGTTTCCGTCCATGGAATAAGGTCTTTTTTTGGTCACGGGTATTTCAATGCCTCTTTGGTTGGCGTAATCAATGGCGTCTTCCCTGGAACGGATATCCCATTCACGCCATGGAGCGATGATTTTCAGCTGAGGCGCCAACGCCATGACCGTCAATTCAAATCGAACCTGGTCGTTCCCTTTTCCAGTCGCGCCATGCGCGATGGCGTCCGCGCCCTCTTTGAGAGCCACCTCGACAAGCCCTTTCGCGATCACGGGTCTCGCGAGAGATGTTCCCAGCAGATAAGTATTTTCATACTTTGCTTGTGCCCGAAGAGCGGAAAAACAATAGTGATCGATGAAATCTTTTCTCAGGTCTTGGACCACGACTTTAATGGCGCCTGTTTTCAACGCTTTTTTCCGAGCTGGACCAACTTCCTTTCCTTGTCCAACATCCGCGATGTAAGCCACGACCTGGCAACCATAGTTCTCTTTCAACCACGGGATGATAATGGAAGTATCCAAACCACCTGAATAGGCCAGAACCACTTTTTTTACGGTTTTCATTTCTTACCTTTCGTACCCATCAATGTCACCATGATCGCTTTTTGAGCGTGCAATCGGTTCTCCGCTTGATCCCAAACCCTCGATTGTGGACCGTCAATGACGCCAGCGCTTACTTCTTCACCTCGATGCGCCGGAAGGCAATGGAGGAATAAAGCTTTGGAAGATTCCATCATCAAATCTTCATTTACTTGGAAACCCTTGAATGCCTTTAACCGTTTTTTCTTCTCGGATTCCTGCCCCATACTGGTCCAAACATCCGTATAAACCACCGATGCGTTTTTTATCGATCCTTTAACCCGATGTGTCATTTCGATCCTGCAGCCGTTCTTTTTCCCTTCCATCATGGAATATTCCAAGATCGCGGGCAGTGGTTCATAACCCATTGGGCAAACCAAGGTAAAATCCATGCCTACTTTCGCGGCTCCGATCATTAGACTATGCGCCACATTGTTGCCATCTCCTACGAACACCATCTTTAAACCTTTCAGGGACTTGTAATGTTCAAGAATGGTTTGAAAATCAGCAAGTATCTGGCACGGATGATGGCTATCCGTCAATCCATTGATCACCGGCACGGTTGAGGCCTCAGCTAACTCTATTACCGTTTTGTGGGCATAGGTCCTTATCATGATCCCTTGAACATATTTGGATAAAACCATCGCCGTATCGGAAATGGTCTCGCCCCTGCCCAACTGAAGATCATTGCCATTCAGGTATATGCCTCTTCCCCCTAATTGGGCTATTCCCACCTCGAACGAAACCCTTGTCCGTGTGGAGCTCTTATCAAAAATCATCGCCAAAGATTGACCTTCAAGGCTCTTTTGGTACCTCGATGGGTATTCCTTGATTTTTTTGGCCAAGGATAATAGTTTCAATATCTCTTCTCTTGTAAATTCCTCCAAGGTCAATAAATGTCTTAAAGATTTGGACATAAAGGATCCTTTAGGATGATTTCAATTCATCCAAAATGGCTTGTTTTAACTTTTCCATGGCTTGATCGATCTCATGGTTAGTGATGATCAAGGGCGGAAGAAATCTAATGACGTTTTCGTTTGCCGATCCGATAAGAAGACCATGTTTCGCGCACAAGGAAACGAGCGATGCGGCCTTTCGGGTCATTTCCAACCCTTGGATCAATCCCATCCCTCTTACTTCCGCAAATAGATTGGGATTCTCTTTTTGGATACCTTGCAAACATTGTTTCAGGTATTCACCGGCTTTTGCGGCGTGGGGGATCAAATCCTTGCCAATGATGCATTCAATGGTCGCGATCGAGGCGGCGCTAACGATGGGATTTCCACCAAAAGTTGAAGCGTGGTCGCCCGCTTTAAAACCTTGAGCCGCTTGATTAGTGACCAAAAGAGCGCCCATCGGCAATCCGCCCCCAAGCGACTTAGCCGAAGTCATCATATCCGGTTCAATTCCATAATGCTCATAAGCCCACATTTTGCCGGTCCGGCCCAATCCTGTTTGCACTTCATCAAGGATGAGGAATATCCCGGCATCTTTAGTGATGGCCCTTAGTTCCTGAAGGAATTTCACATCCGCCGGTTTGATGCCTCCTTCGCATTGGATCGTTTCCACGAGTACCGCCGCGGTTTTATCCCCGATCAACTTTTTAACACTTTCTATATTGTTATAAGTCGCGTGTTTTACACCCGGCAGGAGAGGGTCCAATCCTTCTTGATATTTCACTTGCCCGGTGGCGGAAAGAGCCCCAAAGGTCCTGCCATGGAATGAATTATAAAAACTGATGATCTCAAAACGGTCTTGACCCAGTCTTCTGAAATATTTCCTGGATAACTTCATCGCAGCCTCAACAGCCTCTGTTCCCGAATTGCAAAAGAAGACTTTCTGAGCGAAGGATACTTCACAAAGCAATTTAGCCAATTTTACATTTGGTTCGTTGTAATAGTAATTCGAAACATGCCCAAGTTTTTTTGTTTCCTCGATGATGGCATTGACAACATCGGGATGAGCTTGTCCCAAACCGTTGACCGCTATGCCTGAGAAGAAATCAAGATAAACGACTCTTTCAGAGTCATAAACATGAGTGCCTTCGCCTCGCATGAGAACGATTTTTTGTCGGTTATATACTGGGAGAAGATAATCATCCCCAGCTTGAATGATTTGAAAGGTTTCCATGATAACACGCCATTTCCATGATGTGCATTGGTCCCAAGATCAACCATCAAAACCAATCAACCATCATTTTTTGTCTCAAATGAAAAAAGTCCCCGTGAGCATCGCTTACGGAGACTTTATTCTTAGGCATATTAATGTCAAAAAAGAGGGCTGTCAACAAGCCGCAAAATTCCGAATATTGAACGAGAAATGTCAATAATAGCGGACTGATCTTTCAAACTCTAAGCGATGGTTCCGTTAATTTCGCGTGTTCCTCGATCGCGAATCTGTCGGTCATCCCAGCGATATAATCACAAATGATCCTTCGGAGTGGATCTTGTTTGCTTTTGATTTTGCCCCGGGTATTGTTCGGAAGGATATCAGGATTCTCCTCATAGAGTTTGAATAGGTCCTGGATAACTTTATTGGCCTTTGATTCCATTCGGGTCACGCGGTAATGACGATACATATTTTGATATAGATATTTTTTCATTTCCAAATGCTGTTGTTTGAAAGCGGGCGATAGGGCCGCCAACTCTTCAGGGCAATGGCGAACAGACGCTACGGAATTAATACCGAATCTTTGGATGCGGTTTACCGTTTCGGTCAAAAGATCGGTTACTTGCTCATTGATCATTTCCCTAACAACTTGATATTTCATTTTTTCTTTATTTAAACCGGGATAACGTTCCTTTACCTTTTCAAAGTTCCTTTTCCAAAACGGGATGTCGCTTAACCCTTCGAATTCCAAAAGGCCAGACGTTAGACCATCATCAATATCATGGGATGTATAGGCTATCTCATCGGCAAGATCCACAATTTGGGCTTCCAGCGTGTATTGATCCCCATGATCGGTATTGGGACGATCATATCGGGTTCTGTGTTTATCAACCCCCTCCAGGACTTCAAATGAAAGATTCAATCCTTTAAAAGAAGGATATTTATCCTCTAACTGGGAAACAATTCGATAACTCTGAGCGTTATGCTCAAAGCCGCCATCTTTCTTCATGATCTCATTCAGAACCTTTTCACCGGAATGACCGAATGGAGTGTGGCCAAGGTCATGGGCCAAAGCGATCGCTTCTGTAAGATCTTGATTTAACCCAAGGGATACCGCGATGGATCGGGCAATTTGGGCCACTTCCATCGTGTGGGTTATTCTGGTTCGATAATAATCACCTTCGTGATTTACGAAAACCTGGGTTTTATATTGAAGTCGACGAAAAGCTGAGGAATGAATAACCCTATCCCGGTCCCTTTGAAATGAGGTTCTATAGGGGTGTTCCGTTTCAGGATATTGTTTTCCTTTGCTTTCGCAGGATTTTTGTGCGTAAGGAACAAGATTTTGCATTTCAGTTTTTTCCAGCTCTTCCCTGGTTATCATTTTCCCTCTATCTATTATTTTTTGAAAACGCCTTTATTTTTTCAGCTGTTTGTTGATAATCCAAAGAATAAGGCGCAAGAGAAACCGCCATGTCAGCCTCATTCACCGCTCTCAAATAATCGTGTTCACAATAATAAACTAAAGCCAAATTTCTAGCGACATCATCTCGTTCCGGACTTATTTCTTGAGCTTTTTTTAACAGTTTTTCAGCGCATGAATACTCTCGTTGTATTAGGGCCGTATCTCCTTGTAATGTTAACCAACTGGATAAATCGCCATTGCGTTTGTATCCTTTCAATCCATAAGCCATTGCCCGAGGGATTAAATTGGCGTTTTCGGACAGAAGCGCAAAAGAATATTGGAACAACGGATAACCTAATCCTGGATGTTCATCAGAAACATTTTTATATGTCTGTTGGTAAACTTCGGGCGATATGTTTTTGCCTACGATCGCGTCTAAACGAGAATAACCTTGAAGCTTCTGAATGCTTTTTAAATAAATTAGCTCGGTCCCAGGGATGAATTCAGGAAATGAAGAACACCCCTCTCTTGGGATAATTTTGTATAAAGAATATCCATTGTTTATTGGGATCGGCATTTTTACAGTATATTTAAGGAACCATTTTTCATAGTTGTGGAGTTCTTCCTCGCTCCATTGATATCTATTTATACCCAATTCATCGGTCCTTATTGCCGAACCAATCATCCCATTACTGTTATAAAGTAAATAGTCATATCCATTTCTTTTGAAATTCACATACAAGTTTTCTGGCGTTTTTGAATCATCGATCCATTTTTTAAAAACAGGATACGTATAGTCAAAATCAAATATAGAAACGCGATCAATGTAGTACCCATTCAACTGGCCCAAAATCATAATCCGGGAATCTTTCGGCAATTCTTTATTCAATATATCCGCCACTTGTACATAACCTTTTGGCTGCAATATTTCCGAAAGGAATTGTTCTTTTGATTTCACGCCTAAACATACGGGAATGGGATTGGGTTGATTTAACAATCCTTGAAAAAGATAAAAACAATTCAGCCAAAGTAAAACCGTCAAAACTACCGTTGTTTTTTTCCTCCAAACCAAGTCAAGAGACGAAACTCTCACAAAGCTGAATCCGAGAATCAAGGCCAACAAACCAATCGACGGAGCGATTAAACGTAATTGATGACTCGTGACAAGCCATAAAAACACAGGGGTTGTAAATCCTATCCATGCCGCCTTTTGCCAGTTCTCAAATACTCTCTTTTCATAAATCAAGGGCGCAAAAATCAAAAAACAAAGACTAATATCTTCATTGGGCGCGCCACCATAATGATCAAAAAATATATTCCATATTAAACTAGGTAATTTCAATAATCCTTTAAGACCTTCGATGTGGAACTTAATCGAATACGCTTTTTGATCAAAGTTATTCCAATCGAATGTGGATATTAATTTTGCAAAATAAGGGAAGAATGGATTTCTAGTATAAAAATAATTCTTTAGTCCCCAAGGGAGGTAAAACAAAAAAGGGAAAATAAAACAACAGAGCCAAAACCACTTAGGGATTTTAATAAGTTTGTGATCAATAATATAACTAACTAAAATCAGTAAACCGGCCATCCAATAAGCGACAGCGTTATATTTCATTCCCCATAGGACACTTAAAGATATTAAGGCGATAAAACATTCTGGATTGCATATTTTATTACCGTTGGTTACTTCCTTAATTTGTTTTGAGTTCCCTTGGGCCAGAAAAATACCAAGACCTAAAATCCCATAAAAACCTGAAATTAGATCCACATAACCTCTCGTGGACAAAATATTTAAAAATGGGAAAGCCCAATAAATAATCGCTGAAATATAACCTGCCTTTTCATTCCCTAGTTTTTTCCCAATTACTACCAAAGATATTGCTGCCCCAATGTGTCCCAAAAAAGAGAAGGATCTAGCCAATGAATCATTGCCCCACAACAAACCCAAAGAAAAAAGCATCTGTACAAAACCAGGGTAATGATAAGGGAACAAACCAGTAACAGAATAAAATCCGTGTTCCCTAAAATAACACTTCGGAAGTTGGAGTTGATAATTCATTGCGTCCCAGCTCATTTCAGGCGCCATTAAATTTAATAGGCTTAATGAAAATATTAGTAGAAGCGGTATTGTTACAAATAAAGGAGAGGAATAAATTTCGATGGGTGGCCAACATCGGAAGAATGCCCGGTTTCTATCTTTCACCAAGAAAAAAAGAAGCCTGTTAAAACACAGATCTTCAAAAACGAAGGATAAAATACCCCTTCTAAACAGAATCCTTGGGCAACCAAACCCCAGAAAAGCCAGCCTAACGCCAAGGAATTTATCCAGATCTCCAATCCATTAAGTGGTTTTGAATGAATTAAGCCTAAAAAATATTCCCCAGTCCCCATAAAAACAGAAAAAGTCATCACGAACGAGCAAAACAATAAAAAATGATCTCTCCATACATCTATAAATATTTCTAATTTGTAATTTTGAGCAAAAATGGAGTTTACTTGTGAATGAAAATCTCGGATCAGATTAAGCGGGATTTTCCAAAGAAATAGGGCAATGCAGAAAAAGGACCAAAGGAGAAATATATTACTGTTGCGGTTAAGCGCGCCAACGTAATTTTCGGTATTCTTTTTCATGGACCTTTAAAGAATCA
Organism: candidate division FCPU426 bacterium; assembly: GCA_963830915.1. Classification (GTDB taxonomy): domain Bacteria; phylum Oederibacteriota; class Muellerivitia; order Muellerivitales; family Muellerivitaceae; genus CAWHOE01. The sequence continues at coordinate 164,309 of CAWHOE010000051.1, read as the reverse complement.
CGGAATCAAAAAAAGAGGTTGTGAATACCAATGGGGGAAGGGATAAAAAACAGAAAATCAGTTACATTTGGGATTGTTCATCCATCATTTAAAAAAGATCTCCATCAAATTAAATGAGAAATGGTGGAGGCGATGGGGATCGAACCCACGACCCCTTCCATGCCATGGAAGTGCTCTCCCAGCTGAGCTACGCCCCCAATCCCAAGCAACTTCTAGTCATCTCACGAGTAGGCAATTTTAGCGAAAAACCTCAAAAAAACAAGATAATCCACAATAAGACTTTTAAATGGTGGGCGAAACAGGATTTGAACCTGTGACCCCCTGCGTGTAAAGCAGGTGCTCTAACCAGCTGAGCTATTCGCCCAAGGTTCATCTATGGTCAGAAAAAAAGAAACCCCAGCCTGTTAATGACCGAGGTTTAGAAAAAAACCAAAGATTACTTAGTGTTTTTTTCGATGGTCAGCAAGAACTTTATGGCGCTCTTTTTCTCTCCATCGATGGTCAAATGGATGAATTCCGGTTTGAAATTGGCGTCCATCCCATCACCTCTGAGAAAACCCCTCGCAATGGCAATAGCTTTCACGGTGTTGTTGATACTCTCCGGCCCCATGGCGACAATTTCAACACTTTTACCATCACGAACATTATTCGCAATAGCGCCAGCCACGGTGGAGGGATTACTTTTAGCAGCAACTTTTAGCGTCATGATCGCAGCCAAGCACGGCTCCTTCTGCTCCCGCACTAATACGTTTACCAGGCTTTTTATAGCACTAGATCAGAGGGCTGTCAACAAAGCCTCTGATCTAGTGAATCCCTTCAACCTAAAACGACTTCGACTTCAACAGTTTTTGGAGAGCGTTGAGGAGGTATTATATTCCCCGTAATTTTCTTTCCTCCAACTGAAATTGAATTAACACCCCGACTAACATGTTTGGGATTCTTAACAACGATATGGTATGTAGTCCCCCGGAATTTTCGAATGACTTCATACTTTCCCCATTCCTTGGGTATGCAGGGATCGACCATTAGTCCTGAATAAGCAGGTCTAATCCCTAGAATGAATTGTGTTGCCGCGACATAGTTCCATGTTGCAGCTCCCGTTAACCAAGAATTCCTTGCAAAACCAAAATCTCGATGTTCCTGGGACGCGATTGCTTGGGCGTAAATATAAGGCTCCGCTTTATGTACGTCCTGAATCTGATCTTTGGTTGTAGGAAGTAACTGTTTGTAGTATTTCATCGCGATATCAGCACGACCTAGCATGGTTTCGGCTATAACCGCCCATGGATTTGCATGGGAAAATATGCCGCCGTTTTCTTTCAAACCCGGCGGAAATGTGCTTACTCCGCCTAATCTCGGGCTGAAATGTTTAAAACCGGGGAACATCAACGCGATCCCATATTTGGAATCCAAATATTTATTGACCGCATCCATGCAAACTTCCCCTCTTTTTTGATCGGCGACTCCCGAAATCACGGCCCAGGTTTGTGTGTTTAAATAAACTTTACCATCTTTTTGTTTCTTTGATCCAAGCATCGTTCCCCATCCATCAAAAGCCATCGCATACCAATCACCATCCCAGCACACTTTGTTGGTTCGACCGCTCATTTCTGATGCCATTTTCCTGTATTTTTGAGCGTCTGCTTTTTTCCCTAAGGTTTCTGCTAATTCCACAAAATCTTTTGCGCATTTAACCAGGAACTCAGCTACCCAAACGCTTTCACCAGGTTTTGGCCCATTGATCTGAAGGGTATCATTCCAATCCGCAAAACCCATACAAGGGATTTTATGGCTACCTATATTTCTATAAGTGTATTCCAGCGGCGCCCTCAAATGTTCATACATAGTTGCGGAACCACCATCTGCCCAATCAACTTTTTCATTCAGGAATTTAAAATCACCCGTTTCTTTAACGTATGCGGTGGTGGAAAGAATTATCCAAAGCGGATCATCTGAATATCCTTTTCCATCCCCCTCACCTGTTAAGCGGAAAAATTGATGATAGGCTGTCCCGTCCTTGAACATATTTTTGGCAAGGTCAGTAATCAGTTTTTTAACCTTATTAGGCACACTATGAATGACGCTTAAAACATCCTGATTACTATCCCGGAATCCCATTCCGCGTCCGATGCCTCCTTCATATATAGAAGGTCCGCGGGACATACTGAATGTTGTATGAATTTGATAAGCATTCCATTGATTCAAACAAAGATTTACATCTTTATCCGGAGTCTGAACCTGCAAAGAATTTAGTTTTTCTTCCCAATGTTTTTTCACGTCTTTCATCACTTTTGCTACAGAACCAGGTTTTCTATATTTGGCCGCCAATTTGGCGCCGGCAGCAATGGAAGAAGCGACTCCCAATATGTATGTAATTGTCTTAGTTTCTCCTGGTTTTAAAGATATGGGTATAGTCGTAGCGGCGACTGGATTTCCGCCATTGGCTGTTGATCCAGAACACTTACCATCCAATACGGCCTTCGGATTAGCTTCCGAATGGTATAGACCCATAAATTTTTCCCGATCGCAATCGTAAGAATTGAACTTTTTATCGGCTGTAAAAAAAGCATAATGACCGGCATTTTCTACCATCGTCGTGTGATGAATAATGCCGTTTTTTTCAAAACATCTCGCGATGTTATATGTGTATTGAAAATTTATCATGTCATTCTGAGCAAAGAAGAGACACAATTCCGCGTAAGAAGTTAAGGTAAGTTGTTTCGGTTGGCCGGTTCTGTTGGTCAAACTGACTTGCCACAACTCAAGGTTGTCATCAATCGGGACAACATAAAGGGTCTCTGAAGTAATACCTTTGTAAGTAGAGGTAACATTTGTGTAACCGAACCCATGCCTTGTTTCCGTCTTGTATTCTGAAAGGTCTTTCAACACAGGTTGCCAGGTCGCGGACCAATAATCTTTAGTCTGTTCATCCTTTATGTAAATGTATCTGCCCGGTCGATCCACCGGGATATTATTTAAACGGTACCTCAAAATACGTTTATCACGAGCGGAAAGATGAAAACTATAGCCACCCGCGTTATTTGAAATAAGCGCGCAATATTCATCGTTATGAAGATAGTTCATCCAAGGAACAGGTGTGTCCGGGCGCTCGATAACATACTCTTTATTTGGGACATCAAAGTAACCGTAACGCATATTTCCTCTCTTTATCTAAATGAATTAACTACTTAACAGCTCGACTCCAAATAAAACCTCTTGAACGAAAAGGATCCTCTAAGACCACCCATGAGCATGGCTAGATTAGAACGGTATCGGATCCAACTCCAATAAATAAATTCCGAAGCTGGTTGGATTCGGAGCACTGGCATAAAGTACTTGACGAAAAAAACAATAAAAAGGCACCAAAGGCCTAAGACCCCCGAGATGACCGAACCAGGCGGATTGTAACCCTGAGCGGAAAGAAAGATAGTTCTGATAAAAGCAAAGAAACCGAACAAATGCATAAAATGGAAATCACCCCAATAAATCAGGGTTTGAAATGGGAAAGGGATCACAAAAGAATGCTCCCCGAAAAGTTGTAGTCTTATTTCCAAAGCGCGTTTCGCATGTGTCCTTATCAATAAAGGATGTCCAAAGCTATTCAACCACAACTGTTGACAAAACAGTTTCAAACTATATTGTTGAACCCGTTTAACAATAGCTTCCGGTTGAAAGTAAAGTCTAAACCCGGACCTTCCTACTCGGAGTGAAAAATCCACATCCTCACCGGTACTTTCACCCCAAAAACAAACACCAATAGCCTTTAACACTTTCCTTGAAATTGCAGCGTTGGCACACTCGAAAAAAGGGGAGTCCTTGCTTCCGTTCACTTCATGTGGACGACCATCATGAACCCTAGGGTAATATCCTCCTGATTTCTTCCCCATCCTATCTCCCACAGACTGAAAACCAATTTGTTCACAATATTGTTCGATTTTGTTCAAAGGGTAAAATTTTAAGGTGTAAATTTCGCCACCAACCATTCCAATTTTCGGATCGCTTAAGAATGGCTCCAATATTTTTTCAACCCAATTTGAATTCGGAGCACAATCGCCATTTGTAAATAGGACATAATCCCCTTTTGATTTTTTTAAAGCTGCATTCCTTACTCGGCCAAGAGAATTACATTTCTTCACCGGGATCAAGATGATCCGTTTATTGATTTTTTGCCATTTCTTTAATACTTCAAATGTATTATCTTTACTTTCCTCATATGCAACGATTACTTCCATCTTATTTGCTGGATATTTTAGTCCAGATATATTTCTTCCCGCTGAGGAAATCCCCCCAAAAAGATAAACAAATGTTTCTTCTATCGTTCTCTCTGCATTACAAACGGGAATAATGATGGACACAAATGGCTTTTTGTATTCCTTTGTAGAACCCATTTGAGCCATGTTTGAATTCTCCTGCAAAATCCCATACTTGAATCGACTAGAAACTGCGATAAAAGGGAAAATACATTTCCAAAGGAACATGGAATTAGGAAAAATGGTGGGTGATGCAGGGCTCGAACCTGCGACCCGCTGATTAAGAGTCAGCTGCTCTACCAACTGAGCTAATCACCCAATTTAATTATGGTACGCCTGAGAGGGCTCGAACCTCTGACCTACAGATCCGGAATCTGTCGCTCTATCCAACTGAGCTACAGGCGCATCCTCCCAACCGATCCAACCCAAGAATTCTGCAAATACTACTACCAATAATGGGGTGAGAGACGGGACTTGAACCCGCAGCCTCCTGGGCCACAGCCAAGCGCTCTAACCAATTGAGCTACTCCCACCATCAATTTCCGTTACATAACATCAAATCGGGAATCGGAATCTAGCCTCTTCTCGATTTGGCTTTATGATTAAAAATGGAATTCCCAAAGTCCCACTAAAGCGATCAACCCCAAGATAGGCCGCATTTCTCAATCAATCCGGAAACGATTTCTGGAGAAAAGCTTTAAAAGTTTAAAAGTATGTCCTGGAATTGTAAAGGTTTATTTAGTGTGAAACGCTTAGTTTTCTGGAAACGATTGCAGTTATCATTTATGACCAAAGCAAGAATTTGTCAAATTCACCAAAATAAGCGTTTTGACAGTTCAATCATTGTTTGGGCCGACGAAATTACCAGTCTAATTTTTTCATAATGATGAATGGTGCGCCTGACCGGATTCGAACCGGTGACCCACTGCTTAGAAGGCCCGATGTGAATCGTTTATTTAGACTTCCTTATAGTTTATTTATAAACCTAAATAACCTATAAATTTACTTTTCAATGACATTTTTTGTGCTTTATAGATACTTTTAGAACGTTAGACAATATACTTCCTTCGTAGGGGTAAATAATTTTCACCCCAATAAAAGTTATTCGGAGGAAGTATGAAAAAGATCAGTTTTTCGGAAAAATCCATCGAGAGTTTAGAAGCCCCAGACCCAACCGGGAAACAAAAGATTTATTGGGATCAGGATCAGGTAGGTTTCGGGATTCTAGTCAGCGGAAAAACAACCGTCAAAAGTATCATCGTCCAAGCAACGGTAGACGGGAAAGCTGTCCGTGTTACTCTCGGAACATGGGATGCTTACAAAGCAAAGTCCAAAAGGGCTAAGGAAGAACTATCCCAAGTGGAGGCTGAACTTGAGGAAGCAAAAGCCCAAGATGATCCGGTAAAGAAATCCAGAGCCCACGCCTCCAAAATAAAGTTATTGTCGCAAATTAACCCGGTTGAAATCGCACGTGACGAAGCCAGCCTCAAGCGTCAAGATGTTCGCCGGGGATTCAATCCTAAAAATCACACCGACAACATGACACTTCGAGAAGCCCTTGAGGGATATTGTTCAACCTTCCCCAATCTCTCGGAACGAACACGTGAAGGATACAGAAAGGCCATCAACAAATTTTTCCCTGAATGGTTAGATAGGAAATTAACAACAATCACTCCAAACGATATTTTGGGACGTATTCAGGCAATCCGAAACCAAGTGGCCGCCAACCGCCAAGAAATGGATGAATCACTCCAAGCCAAGGGCCAAACCCCAAGCGATATTTTTATATCCCCTGCCGGTAACTCATCAGCCAACGGCTCCTTCCGTGTTCTCCGTACTATGTGGAAATATGCAGCTTGTATTTGCCCTGAAATCCCGAAATGGGATTCTGAGAATTTTAAAAAGAAAATTCCAAGGGTTGGCTCTCGTGAGCGATTCATTTCCTCAGATGATTTGCCAAAGTTCTTTGCAGAGGTCAACTCGAAAAACGCTAAAGGTGAATATATTATCGGACGAACGTCCCGTGACTATATCCTCCTTTCCTTATTCACTGGTTTGCGTGCGAATGATGTCCTTTCCTTACGATGGAGCCAAGTAGAACTAACCGCCAAGATCATTCGCCGGTCTGCTACAGAAACAAAAGGGCGTAAATGTTTGAATCTCCCCATGAGTGATTTTGTCTTCGATCTATTAGCCTCCAGGAAGGCCCGTGGGTTAGATGGTGATTATGTATTCCCCGGCGAAAAGAAAGGAACGCATTTCAAGACACCGGGCCGGGGTCTTGAGCATGTTTGGAAGCGGTCTGGTGTAAGGGTTAATCCCCATGCCTTACGTCATACTTTTTTAACAATCAGCGAAAATTGCCCAATCAGCGCCATAAAGAAAAAGGCCCTCGTTGGTCATGCTTTCCAAGGGGATGTTACGAGCAGTTATACCCATATCGGAGTTGAAAACCTTCGTGAACCAGCCCAATTGGTTACAAATAAGATTCTGGAATATGCCGGGGTTAATATTGAAAGAAAAACACTCCAGGTGGTCCGATAATCTTATTTTTTTTATATAAAAAAATATTCATAAAGGATCGTAACGCTTTTGGAAATATTATTTTACGAATTACCTTTACGAGGGGGATCAGGAGGAGTATATAATTATTGTCGGGTAAAAACAGCCGAACGTTTTCAACTTACGTCTCCAACTTACTAATCACGAAGCGCAATACCACTTTCGGATTCTAAGTTGGAGGCGTTTTTTATGTCCAAATGTACTGTTGTTCCCCAGCTTTCCCGCCGTGCACATCAGCTTATTCGCTTAACCCCTCCTGAAGGCAAACCAGACGAGCTGCTTCACCCTGAAACTGTGCAGGATTGGCTAGGGGTTTCTAATCAAACCCTCAAATCATGGCGTATGAAAGGGTGTGGCCCTAAATACATTGCCCAAAGCCCTCGTCATATCGTTTATCGCCGGGATGCGATCATTGAATGGCTTCAATCCTGCGAACGCAGCACTACAAAGGATGCGCTATGAGGGCGATAAATTTTCCCGATCTCATAAAGCACAGCGACAAGGAAATTGCTGAATTCCTTAACGACGAGGAAATTGAGGCAAAGTTAGTGCTTTACGGGGTTCGTGAATCCTCCGAGAGAGATTATGAAAATTGGAAACCCCTTCTTAACCGCCAGTTTGCCGAGATTGCTTTTGCTCGACAAGTATTAGGGATTGGGAGGGCCATGTGACCATTCCAGATTTCCCATTAGCCAATTCACCTATCATTAAGAAGTATTTTGAAAGGATCGGTGGGGCAGAATTCCGATCCATGAGGAAAGCAGTCCAAAAGGAAAAAACCGGCTCTTATTGGAAAGACAAGTACACAATTAAATTCACGGATGAAGGCGTATCTGTCACGCCATCTAATAAAGACTTGGAACCTACCCCAGAAGAATTAGTAGAAATAAAAATAGAAATAAAAAACGCTAAATTTCCCACCCTAAAAAAACTTCCCAATCTTTCCAACTTACCAGAAGAATTAAAAACAATAGACCCAGAAAACCTTTATCAATTTAGAGATATTGAAAATCAGATTGTCATGCTTCAAGTCCGATGGGTCGGCAAGGATGGACATAAAGGTTTTTCAACTTGGACTTATTGGAGCGATGACCAATGGCGTAAAGATGTCGAACCAGAAAAACTTCCACTGTGGGGTCTCGAAAAGATAAAGGACAATACGACAATTTTTTTACACGAGGGGGTTAAATCAGCAAGAACTATTCAACGAATGATCGAGGCACAAACCACTGACCAAAAAGATAAACTTTCAAAGCATCCGTGGGGCAGAGAATTATCAGGAGCAACTCACCTGTCGTGGGTGGGCGGTGCCCCCAACCCTCATAGGACTGACTGGTCAGTTCTTAAGGGCCTAGGAATAACTAGAATTTATATAGTTAGCGATAATGATGACGAAGGGCGATCAGCCGTTCCAAAGATTGCAAAACACCTTAACGTCCCGACCTTTAACATCCTTTTCACCCAAGATTGGCCAGCCTCTTTTGACCTTGGAGATGAATTTCCTAAAAAGATGTTCAAACAAATCAATGACCAGGATTATTACATCGGCCCGACATTTTCCGATTGTGTTCATCCTGCCACATGGTTAACCGACCTCAAGCATGCAGATAAAAAAGGTCGTCCAGAAATTACTCTTCGACAACACGCCAAAGGTCTTTGGGCATATGTCGGAGATGCCGATGCATATGTTTGTATTGAATATCCAAAATTGAAATTTGATTCACGGCGATTTAATAAAGAAGTGGCCGCATTTTCTAATGCTGACAATACCGCAAGGCTGTTTGATAACGAATACACAAAAGGGAAAACCTACGGTATTTGTTATCGGCCCGATCTCAAGGAAACAATTGTTATGGATGATGGCAAACCGTCCATCAACCGTCACATTCCATCTTCTATTAAACCATCAGAAGGAAATCCAAAACCGTTCCTCGATTTCTTGACCTATATGTTTCCAAATGAAGGGGAAAGGAAAGAGGTTGAGCGTTGGTGTGCAACGTTAATTGCACGACCTGACAGGCGCATAGAATACGGACTTTTGCTTGTAAGTGAAGCTACCGGGATTGGTAAAACTACTCTTGGTCAAAATATCTTGGCTCCTTTGGTTGGGAAACATAACGCTTCATTTCCAAATGAAAGTCAAATTTCCGGTGACTTCAATTCTTGGGCTGGGGAAAAACGTCTTGCGGTAGTGAGCGAGATTTATCAAGGGCATTCTTGGAAAACATATAACAAACTAAAAGAATTCATAACAGATAAAGAAGTGACCATCAACATCAAGTATGAAAAAGAATACACAGTACAAAATTGGGTGCATATCGTCGCCTGTTCAAATTCAAAAACACCTTTAAAGATGGAAGAGGATGATCGGCGGTGGTTTTATCCAGAAGTCACCGAGGAACGATGGCCCAAAGAAAGATTTATAGAATTCCATAATTGGCTCGAATCAGGAGGCCTTGGAATTATTAAAAAATGGGCTGATGACTTTCCATCTGAACACTACCTAAAGCGTGGGGATCGTGCACCAATGACTGAAAAGAAAAAGAAACTTGTGGAGGATTCACTTTCAGATGCTCAAAAGGAAGCGCAAGTGATTGCTGAAAAATTAGCTGATTTGGAAAAACCATCAGCATTAGGAATGAAAACCATTTCAAGAAATGTACGGGATGCTGTTCAGGGTAAAGTTTTTGATTCTGATGACTCTCTACGAAAAGTGATGAAGAAGATCAATGGAATTCATGTTTGGGTTGATCGCATAAAACTAAATGGGGAGCGCCAATACATCATTTTCAATGAAGCGCTCAAATGGGAACTCGATAATTCCATAGGTGATGCTGTTAATCGAATTCGGGAAGTTGTGGGAGAAACAAAACTTGAACCCAATATGTAAGGGGCCAAAGGGCGGATTTAGTCCCGTATTCTCTACTCTGTAAACAATTAATTCTTAGAAGGAGGAATAAAAAAAATATAAATACGAAATACGGGGATGGTTTGGCCCTTTGGCCCCTCGTTTATCGGTATGTCACACGTGCCCTCGTTCGTGTCTTTTTTCATTGGCGCTGGACGATAGATCGGGGTGCTTAAACGAAATGAGGATGAATACCGACTAGGTAGTCACCTTAAGCAATGAATGCTGGTGTTTTTAAACGGCTTTTTGGCACTGCTTAAATGCCGAATAACTTTTAAAGGATTCTCAAAAATGGAAAGCCACGAAAAACAAGGAAATCTAACAAGCGATAAGGTGGGGCTTCCTAGCAAAATAGCCGATCCTAAACCCCTAAATACAAACGGTAAGGGCTTGTTTAAGTGTGACGGCAGAACTAGAGGAGCAAAGCGCTATAAAAACTTGGTCACATCTTTACAAGCTGTTTCCCCTCTTAAAACCGGCCCTGCTAAATCAGCGTTAATAACCCAAGCCGGTGCCCTAATCATTGCTTACGAAACTTTGACCTTGGAATTGATCAGTGGGAAGGCTGTTGGCGACAAGCTGGTGAGAACATCTAACGTTTTAAACCGTGTTCTTAACAATCTAGGAATCATTGATTGGAACGATCCGAAAGAATCTGTAACACCAAACCTAGATCGTTTGCGTGATCCCAATACCTGGAAGGAAAAATAACCATGAACCTTATCGAAGCGATAGATGGCCCATTTGCTGGATGGTTAGGTGATCCTTTGCCCTGGAAACCGTGGCGCACATTCTTAAAAACTCTCTCAGGTGTGCCCCTTACAGATGACGAAACGACATTGTTTCAAAAATGTACTGGTCGCACTGTTCCCTTTCCAGCGCCCATATCCGAGGCGTGGATTGTCGTTGGACGCCGTGGCCGTAAATCTGCAATTGCCTCCACCCTTGCTGTTTACTCCTCTGTTTTTAGGGATTGGTCAGATTGTATTGCCCCCGGTGAGACGGCCCGTTTTATAGTTGTCGCTGTCGATAAGGCCCAAGCAAAAATCGTTCGCAATTATTCTGAGGCCATTCTCAGAAGTCATCCCCAACTCGAAACTCTTATTAAAAGCACAACACAAGAAAGCATCCTTCTCACAAATGGCATAGAAATATTAATCGTTGCCAATTCCTTTCGGTCCATTCGTGGCCCGGCAATCGTTGGGGCGATATTCGAGGAATGTGCCTTTTGGCGTTCAGATGAAAGCGCCACGCCTGACCGGGAAGTGTTGAGGGCTGTTAAGCCTTCCATGTTGACGACTAAAAAACACGGTGCCCTTCTAATCGGCATTTCTTCCCCCTACTCCAAAAAGGGCCTTTTGTACGAGAAGTACAAAGAGAACTTTGGGAACAATGAAAGTGAGGTCTTTGTATGGCAAGCCGATAGCTTGACCATGAATCCTGAATTAGATCAAAAGGAAATTGACCAAGCCTATAAAGATGACCCGGCTTCTGCCTCTGCCGAGTATGGCGGCTTGTTTCGTGACGACATTCAAAACTTCCTGGACCCTGAGTTATTGGCAACCCTCACGCGCCAAAGCCCCTTGGAAATTCCTCCGAGAGAAGGGATTCATTACTTTGGCTTTGCCGATCCTTCCGGTGGTCGTGGAGATGCGTTCACTATTGGCATTTCTCATTTTGAAAAAGACGGTCGAAACGTCCTGGATCTGGTTAGGGCCATGCAAGCCCCGTTTGACCCGGCTTCAGCGGTAAAAGACTTCGCAAAGGTCTTTAAGCAATACCGGATTCATTCAATCACCGGGGATGCTTACTCTGGCTCATGGTGTTCAGATTCCTTCAAGGAACAAGGGATCATTTATAAGACCTCCCAATTAAACAAATCAGCCATTTACCTAGAATCCTTGCCCTTGTTTACAAGGGGTGAGGTTGAGCTTCCTGATTTAAGGCCCTTGCTGGTTGAGCTTGCACAATTGGAACGAAGGACGGCTAGGGGTGGACGGGACAGCGTGGACCACCCTCCAAGATGCCACGATGATTTGGCAAACGTGGCTTGCGGTGCCCTTCTTCTATCAGCAACTTTCAAAAATAAGAAGGTTCCAATTGTTGGCCCTGGCGGTGTTTGGTCAAGGTCTGCCCATGAGATCGAAGGTTACTAAGGTGAAAAAGGTTCATTCTTTGGAGGTAAAAGAGAACACGACGAACAAACGTACTCAAAGGAGATGCTTAAAATGCAATTGTTTGTTTTATAGCCGGGGCATTGAGAACCGACTTTGTTCAAGATGCGCTTTGATAGTTGCCGAGACGCCAAGGATTTTTAGCCTAATGAAATAAGGAGGAATGAAGATGTACAAGCTTAAGCCGGGTTGGGGTTCACGCACACGGCGAATGATGACGGAAATAGGAAACAGGCCGTTAAAAGAACATTCAGCACAAATACAGGCCAAGTGCAAACCTTGGAGGAAGAAAGGGGAAAGCCTCCAAAAGTGTGCGGATCGTTTAAATGAGTTAGGGAAATTCTCGAAACAGTATTTAACCTTTCGAGGATTCAATTGGAAACCTTGCAGACTTGGACAAGTTTTATCAGGGAAAAGCATTTTTGATTTCACAAAGAAGGAGGGATAATTAATGTAAGGCCGTTCCCCAGAAACTCCCAACTTAAAAAACATTCAATTGAAATACCGACGCACCTTTGCCGTATTGCGTCCAAATTTTAAATGGGAGGCCGTCAATGTTTGTAATCGCTAAATACGAAACCTTTTTAAAGAAGTGTCAATACAACTTGTCAGTTGCTTTGAAAAAATCTGACGAGTTAAAGCGGGTTATGTTCGACCAAGCCGGGAACACTCGCCGGGGTATTGCTGGCGAAGTGGCAGAACGCCAAGTTGAAATAGAAGCCCTCCAAGGTCGTGAAAAATTACTCATAGCAGAACTCGAACACGCCAAAGCTGATTTGCCACGGCGTGACGAGCAAAGGAAACTTGCCGAGGAATTAGAAACCAAGGCAAAGGCCGTGGACAAGAAGGCTCTTGCTTTACAAGAACAATTGCGAAAGACCGAGGCTGAGGCCACTGACTTACGGGTCAAAGCTGAGGAAGCCCTTCATCAATCCTCAGCCACAAGCCGGGAACTCGAAAGAAGACGAGAAGCCAATCAAAAAACAATGGAGATGAGCCATGCCGACTAAATTAACGCATTTAGAAGTCAATGAAATATCGCTCGTGGACAAGGAACACAATCCTGCCAATCAAGGGGCAAAGGTCATCCTTCTAAAGGTTGGAGGCTTGAAAACTGATAACAATTCTAAAAACGAAGGGGGTGATTTTATGAAGGGTGAAGTGCTGAAAATTTTCGCTTTGGAAAGGAGTCTTGTAGAAGGCCGAAAGGAAATTAAAAAAGCCATGCGAAACATTACCAAGGATGAAGCCTCTGATATGGTTAGTGAAGTTGCGAAGGTCTGCCGTGGGGAGAATCCGAAATTGAGCAGTGAACAATCATGGGTTAAGGCTATGGATTTAGTTCCTCGTTTGGCTGGTCTTGCTCAGGGAAAAACTTTAGAAATGGTTATGTGGTAATTGAATTCTGTGGCCCAGGGTCGATCTTCCCCTTGGATACCACCGCAAAGATCTTCCCCTTTGCGTTAAGTCGCACGGACTTTTCACCCGTTTGCGACTTTACCCCTTGCGCTTGGCTGTCACCCAAGCGTGAGGGGGTTTTTATCATTCAGGGAGTTTGTCATCAACTCCCATTGTCAGACCGGGCTTTTGGACGAGACCGGCCATGACATTAACCGCCCTTGATACCGCATCAAATCCGGTAGTCAGGGGCGGTTATTTAATTTGGCCAGTTATGCGATGCGTCAAAATTCCCTTCACAAGAATTACAGTATTGCCCTCCATATGAATTCGTCACCAATATCCGCATATCGCCATTTGGTTCAAAACAATGGGGACAATACCTTCCAGGTTTGAATCCATATACTTCTTCTTTAAGCCCATAAACCGTCTTATCTAACACGAATTTTTTTCTAAGTTCAGACTTTTGGTCTTGGCCATCTATGATTTTTTGTAGTTTTAAATTTTCCTCTTTTAAATCAATCAATCGCAATTTAAGTTCTGCCATGTCTGATAAAAGGTCTGCAAGAGTATCTTTATATTCGGCAGCTTGCATTTTCATATCAATATCACGAAGCGTTTTTAGTGTCGTAATACTCTTATCAACTGCACTCATTGCCAATGTTGCTGCTGTCGTCAGGGGCATTTATTCACCTCACAAAAAGCTCCGTACAACTCTACCCAGTATTGAAAGTTAACCTATTTTTGTTTCACTTCTTCGATCTTTGGCTTCTCATCTTCTGTTTTAGGTATTATTTTCATTTCATCTAAATTAATTTTTGTCCCCACCTTTTGCAGAACTAATAATATTGTTTTCCTTATTTCATTCCATTCTTTTTCCATTTGGCTATGAGCCACTGGGGTATAACAAACATTTTTAATCGTAAGCATGTCAATATCATAACCAACAGATTTTGACATTTTAAAAAGAAGGTCATTTAACAAATCCAAAACTCTTTGATTCCAGCCTTCCGTTGTAGAATCTGTTCCCAAATGATCTAAATACATTCTCCAAGCCTCAATGACTGGCTTCTCTCCGTAAAAAGTTAAGTCAATCATGTTAAGGGCTTCAACATGGATCGGGCTTAAACGCGTGGCACGTGTTGACATTAACTTTTGAAACAAATCTAATTTCTTTTGTTTGGACTCCTTACGCCTCGCCAATAATTCAGTAATTTGGACAGCGAGGATCGGCCCCAAAATCAGAGCAATGATTGTTAACCAATCTCTTAATTCCATTTCTGATCCTTATAATAAATGTTGTAAGATTCCTTTTTATTCATTCTTCTCGTACCACTTACAAGTTAAATAATCCCCATTTGGATAGAAGGGACAATTTGACGAAATATCCCCTTTCTCTATTCCGACTGATTTATGCCAATCGTAAATTTCTACCATTGAAACTTGACCTATTTTTTTTATCAAACAGGACGCATTAATAAAAGTTTCGGCTTGATTTTCAAGACCAATAATCTGAATCGGACGTTCTATTTTCAAATGTTTACAAACCATCAAATGCCTCCGAAAAATAATCAGATATCTACTTATAAACAATAGGAATGATTCCATTAGGTTCACTATCCGAAACTGTGAAAATACCTAACATTTAACATTTTAAGTTATTTAGAAGTTATTTAAAGAAAGTTATTTAGGGCCTTCAGTGTTAAAAACCTTTAAAAATGGTGCGCCTGACCGGATTCGAACCGGTGACCCACTGCTTAGAAGGCAGTTGCTCTATCCACCTGAGCTACAGGCGCATAATGATTAACATTTTTAATCAACAAAACCCACTCGATTTTATTTGATAATAAACAAACATATATCAATTATGCCTTTGGTCGGGGCGGTGAGATTCGAACTCACGGCCCCTTGGTCCCAAACCAAGTGCGCTACCGCTGCGCTACGCCCCGTCTAAAGGCACAAAAAAAATCAATAAAACATAACCGATAATTTCATAAGTTCTTAACATTAAATGCAACCGTAAGATAACTGTTTTTTAATGATGCCGCCATCAATCTTTTAGGTATTTTAGAACGGCTTTTATTGCTTTTCCCCTATGAGAGATTTCGTTCTTTTCATCTAAAGACATCTCAGAAAACACTTTTGTAAATCCTTCGGGACAAAACACAGGATCATATCCAAAACCATTTTCTCCTCTAGGAGATAAAGTAATATGACCCTTTACTTCACCAACTACACTTTTATAATTATTACCCGGAAAGTAAATAGTGATCACCGTTCTAAATATTGCGTTCCTAGTTCCCTCTCGAACATTATTCATGACTCGTAAAAGTTTTTTAACATTTTCTTCGTAGGTACTTCCTTCTCCCGCATATCGAGCAGCAAATATCCCAGGATCGCCAAACAACGCCTCAACAAAAAGCCCCGTATCATCCGCCAACGTTGGCAAATTTGTAAATTTGGATAATTCACTCGCTTTTTTAAGCGAGTTTTCCTCAAGAGTTTTTCCATCTTCAACCACATCAGGAACTCCAGGAAAACTAAAAGCAGGAATAAATTCCCATGGTGCGGTAATTAAGGCTTTTTTCATTTCAGCGAATTTATCTCGATTGTGTGTGGCAATCACCATCTTTTTCATTGTTTGAGTGCCATTTCCTGCGATTGAATAACTTGTTTGATCCCTATTTTGGCCAACCTTAATAATCCGTCCAATTGTTTTTGCGAAAAGAGTGCTTTTTCAGCCGTTCCCTGAACCTCGATATACTTTCCGGAACGGGTCATGACAACATTGAAATCCACATCCGCAGTTGAGTCTTGTTCGTAACAAAGATCCAGAACAGGTTTACCATTGACTAAACCAACACTTACCGCCCCGAGAGGTTCTTTAATTGGGTTTTTTGACAGATCTCCATTCAATATTAATTTTCGAATGGCTTCTACCAATGCTACATATGCCCCATTAATGGAAGCCGTCCTCGTTCCACCATCGGCCTGCAATACATCGCAATCCAAAATAATTTGACGTTCGCCTAAACTTTTTAAGTCCATTATCGATCGCAAGGATCTCCCTATAAGTCTTTGAATCTCATGTGTTCTACCATTAATCTTACCCTTGACAGAATCCCTTGAAAACCTTTCCTTTGTGCTTCGCGGAAGCATGGAATATTCCGCAGTAACCCAACCTTGACCTTTTCCTTTTAAAAAAGAGGGTAAATCTTCCGAAACAGTGGCGTTACAAAGAACTTTTGTGTTTCCCATGCAAACCAGTACCGAACCCTCTGCATAACGGGTAAATGACTTGATGAAAAGAATCTTACGTATTTTTTTCATTTATAATAATATCTCCTTTAACAAAAAAACCCCATCCTGGGGTTGACCATGTGATGAGGTCTTCAAAAAGACTTAAGGTTAAGAAAAAGACATTGTTAAGACCATTGTTTCTTGAGATTAATGAACCGATGCTTATTGTCCCTTATTTCAAGACAATTTCAAAAAAGATTTTTGCTCCCTTTACATTCATAGTCAAAGAAACGTTCAGAACGGTTACGGGATAAAACCCATAAGCCTTTTTAGGATAAAAGCATCTTTCCCTTCCTTGATCGCTTTTTCACTTTTTTCATTGATCCAATAATAAAGCCTAGCACGCACTTTATTCTTGAAACCAGCACCCAATCCTTTTTCAATTGCTTGCAATCTCAACCCCAATAAATGAGATAATGCCACATCTAAAGCCAAATCCGATTTTCCAGGATCAAGAGCATTTTTATTTTCTACCATCCTTTGGCTATCCAACGAACCGTCATCCAACAAATTCCCTTTTGAATCCCAATTGGCATTTCTAAAAATCTCCGGATATTTGCTTCTAGACAACTCAAAGGTTCGTTCCAACATTGTTCTTGTCTTTTTTTCACCGACTAAATCGTTGAGTTCCCGGAATAAGATTGCCCTATACTCATCATATAACAAAATAAACTCATGATCAGATTGGAGTTTTTTTAATTCTTCGTACTTTTGGTCTTCCGAAGGTCCAGTTTCTTCCGTTGTGTTAGATTCTTTTGTTGTATTGGATTGATCAAGCGTAGGATTAACTACTCCTCCCATAAAAGGAGGCGCAATTGGTGCATCGAAATCTATTGGAGATCCCTTATCGGTGTTACTAATCTCAGGGACAGTGATTTTATCTTCAGAAACAATTTCCGCTGAAGCGTTCTCTTGATTAGGTTGTTCCTCAGTAAGTTGGGCATGCTCTTCTTGTATTTTTTTCCCAAGCTCTAAAGACTTTATTTCCATTTCCTTTTGTCGGTTAAGTAACCATTCCTGATATTGGGCGTCTTTGGCCGCAGATTCAACCTGACTGAATGCGATTTCTGAAACAGTGCCATCAACGTTTTCAACGATTTCTTCAGAGGGATCAGGCGTATTGGAAAGCTCTCCGCCAAAGAGCTCCGAAATATCTATTTTCAATTCATCATCAGGCTTTTTCACATCAACCGCCTTAAACATTAGTTAATTTCATCATATAAAGCGCGTTAGAACCTTGTCAATGAATCCTAAACTCTATTGGTCATTCTTACAAACTGAGCGATATGTCGATAAGGTGACATATTCGACTATTAAAATATCTTTGTAACGCTCACTGAAATGATATTTTTTATATAGTATTCTCCTGGTTGAGTGGATTCATTTCTAACACGGCTGATACCTAAAGTTCCGGTCCATAAAGGACTCCAATCCCAACTAGCTTGTGCCGATAACAGGTCCTGACTATCTTCATCGACAAAACCATATTGGAGATCCGCATTGGTAATTGGGCTAACATCATAAGTTTTCTCATAAAGTCGAAAGAACAACTGAATAAACAGTGTATTCGCCGGTCTTAATACTGCTGCCCAAGAAACACTATCGACAATATTTGAAAAACTATAACTATTAGAATCCGTTCTTGCGTGTTCAAAAGTTATATCTTGAAGGATCGAACCAAGAATTATATGGGCATTTAATAACGCGCTCCACGTATTGTCCATCTGAAGGACAGTTAGATCACTTGTTCCACCATAAGCAACAGCGTATCGATTAAGTTGACGATCATTATAACTACCTTCTAATTTAAATGTTAATTGGTCATTAATGATCCGTTGAATATTTAAGAGTCCCCCCATATCAACAAAATTACGAGACCAAACATAAGGTGCATGGTCATAGTATTGTCTGCTGAACGATTTTGCTTTGGATTCAACAGACCATTCGTTGTCAAATATCCATTGAATCCCTCCAAAATAGCTGTTGTCGATGTAATCAAAATCGTAATCCGAACTATTCTTAATAAAATAATCAGCATCAAAATAAATAACAATATTTCCTGTTAATGCTGTTGTCGAAAGCAGTAATTCGTCCTTAATGTTATTAAGATAACTTTGCGTTATATATTGGTCATCACCAAACCTGTATTGTACTTGAGCTTTGAAAAAATCGTAGTTCGTGGTCAATTCACCGCCCAAATCGAATGAAGAAATAATGTCCGATATTCTTCCAAAAGATTCCGATGACCTGTAAACATTGTCATCGAAACGACAAGCCAATTCTGCCGGCAATAAGTCCGCTTTAGCTTTGAATGAATTATCCGTAACTTCGTCACAAAAACCAAAATCTATAAAAACAATGAGGTAAATAATTAATATCAGAACGGTTTTAATTCTCATTTTTCCCTCACGTTAATATTGGCGATTTGGTTTTGAGCTTTTTCAATTAATTTTATGACCTGGGTTAACAAGATTCTTCCATGGTCAATGTTTGATTGTAATTCGTTCAGTCGATTGCTGAGTTTATTCCCTTGGTTTTTCCCGGCCACTCCTTCCAGATCACTTCGTTTTATACTTCCTCTTGGAAAATCAGAATCCTCGTTGATTTTTTGGATATTTTCTAAAAACTCCTGCATTTTGTCTTGGAGTTTAAGTTCATTACGAACCTCGTCTTGCTCAAGCGTCCATTTTTCCAACTTATCTTCAATGTCTTTTTTTCTATCTCGGTAAAGGTCCAGGTTTAATTGAAGACTTTCCTTATCATTCCTTTCTATGCTGGAAATAGATAAAATCGGAGGAATGTTATCCATCGATTCTCGAGGTTGATATTTTTTTAATAAAGTTTCCATTTCCGTTCTTTTTTTAATCGTTTGGGCAAGATCATTTATTCGTTGGTCTAGCACCGTGGAGTCTGAAGATACTTTCAGCCCTTTTAAGGATGTTTCGATATGGTCGTTGTAAAGAGAGATTAAGGAAAGTGTTTTTTGTTCTAAGGCTTTTTGTTGTTCATCTTTTTGTCGGGCGACCTCAGAATTCTCCTCCAACTTTTGCTTTAAATCATTAAGCAAGCTCTTTAAACGGATCTCGTCAAATACATTTGTGTCATTTTTTGTTTTTTCACGCAAATCCTTCGTTCTCTTTTGAAGTTCTTTAATATCAGACTGAAGGTTTTTTTCTTTTGAAATAAGCAGACCTAATTCTGACGCGAGAGAAAGGACAGAATCCTCAAATTGTTTAAAAACAGAACCCCATTGTTTATCAGTGAGATTTTCCATCTGTCCAGATTCCGTTGAGGGCTCAAGCTTTTTCCCGATCCCAATGGAATAATTAGTGAAAAATAATAATGATATGGATATATATAAAACTATTTTCATGTATTTTTTTCGTCACCCTCGCCAGTAGCATCAGAAAGCAACCCATATTTTTTCAGTTTGTAAATTAGAGCCGTTCGGTTAATATCCAACAATTTCGCTGCTTTAGTTTGAACATGATTAGCTTTTTCCATGGACTTTAAAATAAGTTCTTTTTCATAATTCTCGACCTTTTCGGTAAGACTTGCATCTTCCTTCAAATAATGAAGATATTCATCTTTCTGGAATGTTTGTATATCGAGCGGTAAATTTGATGGATAAATGGTTTCCGAATCAGATAGAACAACCGCTCTTTGTATCGCGTTTTCCAATTCCCTAACATTTCCAGGCCAATTATATCGGGTCATCAATTCCAATGCCCGTTTATCGATCTGTGTGATTTTTTTGTTCGCTTCCAGGCTGTATCGATTCAAAAAATGGAACGCAAGTCTTTCGATGTCCTCTTTTCTTTCTCGTAAAGGCGGGACAAAAATAGGAACAACGTTCAATCTAAAAAATAGATCCTCGCGGAATTGACCTTTTTTAATTGCTTCCTCGAGATTTTTATTTGTCGCGGCTATAACACGTACATCCGCTTTTATATTCTCTGTCCCTCCAACTCTTTCGAATTCCTTTTCTTGTAAAACCCGTAACAATTTAACTTGTGTTGACAGGGATATATCGCCGATTTCATCCAGAAATATTGAACCGCCATTGGCCAACTCGAACCTACCTATACGTTTACCAGCCGCGCCCGTAAAAGAACCTCTTTCATGTCCGAAAAGTTCACTTTCCAGAACACCTTCTGCTAGAACTGCGCAATTCACCTTGATAAAAGGCTTGTCTTTTCTGCGACTGTTAAAATGGATCGCATGTGCTACTAATTCTTTCCCAGTTCCTGAATCACCCCTTACCAAAACAGCCGTGTCTGTAGGCGCAACTTTGTCTATCAATTCATAAACTGGTTGCATATTTGAACTATTACCAACGATCCTCTTGTAATTGTATTGATCGTTGAGTTTTTCCCTCAAATACTTATTTTCATACAATAATTTTTGTCTTTCGATGGCTTTATCTATGGTCAGTTTTACCTGTTCGGTAGAAAAAGGTTTGGTTATGTAATCGTACGCGCCTAGCTTCATCGCCTCGACAGCTGTTTCGATCGTTCCATAAGCCGTCATAATGATGACAACGATTTCAGTATCCAATTCTTTGATCATTTTAAGGAGAGTCATTCCATCAACCTTGGGCATCTTGATGTCCGTTATAACAACATCAATATGCTTATTTTTGATGACTTCCAACGCTTTTTCACCATCTTCCGCCTCGAGGATCATATTCTGATCACTCTCTAAGGTTTGACGCAGCACTTTACGCATGCTTGATTTATCATCCACCAGCAATATCGTGCTCATGATTTTGCCTCCTTTTGTTGTCCAACCATCGGTAAGATCATCAAGAATATAGCGCCCCTGTCGGGTTTATTTGTTACCGCTATATTCCCACCCATCGATTCCAATATTTTTTTTGTTATCGACAATCCCAACCCAAACCCCTCTGTTTTTGTTGTAAAAAAAGGGTTGAATATTTTTTTAAGATTTTCCTTTTGTATTCCAGACCCCTCATCCTCTACCCAAATTCCGCACCAATTCGACTCAATCTCATTTGGAAAGATATCCTGGAAGCCCTTGTCTTTTAGATAGTTCATTAATTCTGCACGATTGAATTCCTTAACCCCTAAAACGATTTCGCCATTCACGGGAGATGCGTGGATGGCGTTTAGAGTTAAATTAAGAACCGCGCGTCGATATTGTTCCACATCCAACCGGATCAATATTTCTTTTGTTTTTATAAATGTTAACCGTATTTTTTTCTGTTGTGCTTCGTTGTCCACAAGCGGCAATACTCCTAGGATCACTTCTCCTATTTCTGCTTCTTGCGTATCCAAAATAGTTGGTTTCGCGAAAATAAGAAAGTTCGTAACGATTTTGTTAAGGATTTCTATTTCAGTCGCTATGTCCTTAACAATTTCTTTGGCTTCAATGTTTTTATCAATTTTACGAGCAAGGATTTCAGTGAATCCCTTCATCGCGCCTAAAGGGTTCCGAATCTCGTGGGCTATACCAGCTGCCAATTCACCAATCGTCGCCATTTTTTCTGATGTCTTTATTTGAGTTTGGAGTTTTCTTAGTTCTGTTTCATCTGAAAACAAAATTTCCGTTCCTAGTTTTTGACCTTCAGCACCCAATAAAGGAGCGCTCCGAAGCCTCAAAAATTTAGGCGATTCTTCAGATAAATTGACTTCCTTGTCGACTGATTGTTGTTGTTCGAGAAGGGCGGCGCGGATAGTTTTTAAGAAAAAGGGATAAGCAGAAAATACAGTCCCATAAGGTTGACCTATCACTTTTTCCTGTGGTAGATCAAGGATGATGGAGGCCGCTCGGTTGAAAGTGGTAACATAACCGTTTAAATCAACAACAAGTAGTCCGTTTGACATACTTTCCAGGATATATTCATTATGACTTTGAAGCCTTTTCGCCATTTCATTGAATGCATGGGCTAATGCACCAAGTTCATTGGAGGAGGAAAATCTTACCCTTTGGCTAAAATCACCTTCAGCGATCTTAAAAGACGCCCTCGCCATTTCCTCAATAGGAGAAATAAACCGTCTGCCGAATGCGTAATTTAACCCGCCCATAAGCAAAAGACAAAATAGTCCTGAGATGAAAAGCACCTTAGCGAATTGATTCAACCCTTCCATATACTTTGCGCTTGCCTCAACACCTAATACGCCGATGATCTCCTTGTTTTTTTTATAGATCGGGCTATAACCGACTTTATAGATCCCTCCATCTCTTTCTGGGAACAAAATCGAAGCTGAAGGTATACCTGATACGGCTTTTAGAAACGGTTCAGAATCCAGGTCTTTCAACCAATTGTTTTCCTTGAATTCATATTGCCCATTAGCATCAACCAAGACCCTGCCGGTTGAATCCATGATGAAAATATTTTTAGCCTGACTTTCTTTTTTTTTATCACGCAGGAATGATTGAAATTTTTCATATAATTCCCCTTTACCTTCCAAAAAAGGAAGCCAATCCGCTTGAGTTTCGCTCGATGTCAAATGAGCAATGGTAAGTAATCTATCTCCCATTTCAGTATCAAATGTTCGATTGGAAACAAAGTACGCAAAACCACCATAGATAAAGAGGATGAGGATTCCAACAAAGAGCGTTCTGCTGACTAATTCAGCTAAAACGCTTCCTCTGAAATACGGTTCTGATTTTTTCATGGTCTATTTCTAGGCGAAGTCGTATATATCCAGATTGTCACTTAATTGACGGCCTGATTGAATAATAACATTAATTTTATGATTTGTAAAATTTTTGACTTTTTAGGGTTTTACTTTTTCTTTATGTAAAACCTGATGTAGTACGGTTGCTAATTCCCTAGAAAAGCCTTGGACAGAAGCCAATTCTTGTATTTCAGCCGCTTGTATTTCCTTAAACGATTCAAAATGATTAAAAAGAGATCTAAGCCTTGAGGGACCAAGACCTTTAACTTCCTTCAAAATTGATGTAATTGCTTTTCTGTCCCGTATGATCCTGTGGTAACCCACGGCAAATCGATGCGACTCATCACGGACCCTTTGCAATAAATAACGGGCTTTTAGATGACCTCTAAAATCAACCGGCTTACTTTTTCCGGGAATAAAAACCTCTTCTTCTCTTTTCGCAAGAGAAGCTAACCCATAATTTTCTTTTAAGACTTCTTTAATGATCATTTCAACAGCGTTTAATTGACCCTTCCCGCCATCTATTAAAAATAGATCCGGTGAGGAATTCCCTTCCCTTTCAATTAAATGAAGATATCTACGCATCATCTCTTGATGGGCTCGATAGTCATCTTGTCCACTAATTTCCCTTATTTTGAATTTACGATATCGGTCCTTTTCCGGAACTCCATCTTTGAAAAACACAGCCGAACCAACTGTGAAAGTCCCTTGCAAGGTCGAAATATCAAAACATGCGATACCTCGGGGAATTGTTTTCAGACCCAATAAACCTTTGATGTCTTTTAATACTTCTGTCTGCTGGAGGTCATCTTTTAACGCAGATAGAACATTCTTTTCTGCCATTTCCATTAATTCTCTTTTTAAACCATTATTAGCTGCACTAATGATCACTTTACAGTTTTTATTGTCGCTTAACCATTTTTCGATCCAAAGTTCTGGCTCCAATTCATCGGAAGTGATGATCTCTTCTGGTATAAATACGCCAGGTACATAAAATTGTTTTATAAACTCAGGGAAAACCTTGTTTAATGGTTCTTCTAATTCATTTTCTAATGTAAATCGGACATGATCCAGTACCTTACCCTGTCTAATTCTAAGGACGGACGCTAATACTTTTCCCAATCCTTCAGCAAAAGCGATCACATCCATATCTTTTCTTTCATCACTTATTACGGCATATCCACTTTGCAATTGTTCCAGGGAAGAAATCAAATTTCTATTTTTAGCCGCTTCCTCATAATCCATACGTTCTGACGCGGCAAGCATTTCCTTTTTCACATGGTCAATTAATCTTTCATGTTTCCCTTCCAGGAACCATTCGACATTTTTTACCAGTTTTTTATATTTATCTGATTTGATCACACCAATACAAGGTGCTGGGCATTGTTTTATTTGATAACTCAAACAAGCCCGCGGTGCTTTTCCGTCTATTTCAATTTCACAATCCCGGATATTAAAATAACGATAGATCATTTTTATAATTTCCCGCAATTTCAAATTAGGATATGGACCGTAATACCGAGCACCATCTTGCGCGGGGCGTCTTGTGATGAAAATTCTCGGGAATGCTTCCTGGATCGTTAATTTCAAATAAGGATAACTTTTATCATCTCTCAAAACAACATTGTAACGCGGCCTATATTTCTTGATTAAATTGCATTCCAATAGTAACGCTTGATTCTCATCGGAGGTTTGAATCGTATCGAGATGATCCACATTAGAGATCAACGTTTTGATTTTAAGATTTCTTTGCGCCGTTATATTGAAATACGATGATACCCTTTTTTTCAGGGATAGGGCCTTGCCGACATAAAGAACAGTGTCAAAAGAGTTTTTGAATAGATAAACCCCTGGACAGTCCGGTAGAGATAAAGATATTTTTTTGAGATCTTCCAAGGTTATTCCATGATATTTATTGTGATTTTCAAATCGGTTTGTTGATTCTTTCCCTTAACTGCCTAACCTGATCCCTTAATTCAGCCGCTTTTTCATACTCATACTTTTGGGCGAAAATCAGCATTTCCTTTTCCAAAGCCACGATCTTCCTAGGAATAGCTTCCGGAATAACGTAATCTTCTTCTTTCTCCGCGGCCAAAGGAATGGTGAAATAATCAGCCTCATAGACAGTAGAAAGGATCTCCCGAATCTGCTTTTTAATGGTCGTTGGAGTGATTCCGTGTTTTTGATTATAGGCGTTTTGAAGGGTTCGTCTTCTTTTGGTTTCGACGACAGTCTTTCGAATGGACTCTGTTTCTTTATCCGCGTAAAAGATCACTTTTCCTTCAACGTTTCGCGCAGCCCTTCCCGCAGTTTGCATCAATGATACTTCCGACCTGAGAAAACCCTCTTTATCAGCATCCAATATCGCCACTAATCCTACCTCAGGAAGATCCAAACCTTCACGAAGCAGATTGACACCGACAAGAACATCATAACTACCCAAACGAAGGTCACGGATGATCCTAATACGATCTAGCGTTTCCACATCCGAATGCAAATAAGCTACTTTTATGTTCATTTGTTTCAGATAACCGCTTAAATCCTCTGCCATTTTTTTCGTAAGAGTCGTAATTAATACTCTTTGTTTCTTCCCGACCCGTTCCCGAACTTCGCCTATCAAATCGTCCACCTGATTAACAGCTGGTCTTATCTCGATTTCGGGATCCATTAAACCCGTCGGACGAACAACCTGTTCAATAATCTTTCCTTTACTTAATCCCATCTCTTCTTTACTCGGAGTAGCGGAAACATAGATTACCTGTCCAACCTTTTCATTGAATTCCTTATACCGTAATGGCCGATTATCAAACGCGCATTTCAACCGAAAACCAAAATCCACAAGGTTTTTTTTCCTGGCAAAATCCCCATTGTACATGCCATTGAGTTGTGGGATAGTCACGTGGGATTCATCAATAAATGTCAGAAAATCCTTGGGAAAATAATCTAAAAGTGTGTATGGCGGTGCTCCAGTTTTCCGGCCCTCAAAATGGCGGCTGTAGTTTTCAATCCCTTGGCAGTATCCCATTTCTTCTATCATTTCCAGATCATATTGGGTCCGCTGTTCTAATCTTTGGGCTTCAACCAGTTTATTGGCTTGATTCAACTCTTGCAGACGATCCCTAAGTTCATCTTGAATGTCTTGCACAGCCCTTTTTAATACCGTTTGAGGCATAACATAATGTTTTGCTGGATAAATGGGTAACAAAGTCCTCCGATTCATGGATTTACCAGTCACAGGGTCTATCTCGGAAATCTTTTCAACTTCGTCCCCGAAAAACTCAATTCGAAAAGGGTTTTCACCATAAGCCGGGAATATCTCAATCACATCCCCTTTAACCCTGAATTTCCCCCGGGAAAATTCAATATCATTTCGGTTGTATTGGATCTCCACTAAATCGTGAAGGAATTTCTCCCTTTGAGTTTCCTGTCCTTCCCGAACAACCAAGTGCATTTCCTTGTAATGTTCTGGCGAACCTAGCCCATAGATACAGGACACCGAAGCGACAATAATGACATCTTTTCTTTCCTGCAATAAAGCCGTTGCTTCCAGCCTCAAACGATCCAATTCAACATTTATTGAGGCATCTTTCTCAATAAAGGTGTCCGTATGAGGAATATAGGCTTCCGGTTGGTAATAATCGTAATAACTGACGAAATAGGCCACGGCGTTATTAGGGAAGAATTCCTTGAATTCACTATAAAGCTGCGCCGCCAGGGTTTTGTTATGAGAAATCACCAAAGCAGGGCGTTGTACCTTTTGGATAACATGGGCCATGGTGAATGTTTTACCTGAACCTGTTACCCCTAGAAGGGTCTGGTGTGGTGCTCCCTTCTCAAGATTTTTTGAAAGCTTTTCGATAGCTTGAGGTTGGTCACCAGCCGGTATGTAATCAGAGATAAGTTGGAATGGCATGGATTCATTATGGGAAGGCCGAGAAATCAAAACAAGGTCAAAAAAAAGAAACCCGCCCCTTACGGAACGGGTTTCTAATGAGAACTGCTTTAAAACTTCTTTAGATCAATAGAACGAGATGTCATCAACCGAGAAGTCGTAGGTTGTGCTACCCGTTGTGTCCTTAAAGGTTACGGCTGTTATTGTAGTGGTATCAAGTGCATGTGTCGTTGGCACACCCCAACCACCAGTTACCATCGAAGCGAAAGTCACTTTATATAAAGCCCACGATGTCGTGTAACTGTTAGTAAATGAGTTAACATCGCTTGACGGGATTGTTGTGGCATCGCTGATCCCAATAGCAACCGAAGTTCCGGCAGTCGCAGCTTTCGCGTAAAATTCGATCCCGGTATATCCATATGTAGATATATTGTATGGTCCTTGCGGATTCAAGAAGTTGAACCCCATTTCTACATATGGGCAAGTTGAATACGGTGGACCGCAAGGAGCCGCTATTACTCCTGAAATACGGGCGCAATAGTTTCCACCGTAAGGCGAGGACGGATAACCAGGCGAATTCATGATGAATGGAGCGCTTGGAGACGCTGCGGGCGGACAAATCGTGCTTCCGAATGGATCGACAACCGAGTACCAATATCCACCTCGTGTCACTCCACCTTGACCATTAAGAAGGATTTGGTTAGTCCCACCCTCCATATCATCAATTAGAGCTACCGGCCAAGTTGGCGGCACCGCCGCTGTTGGAGGTGTTGTGGTAACAAAGTAGATGTCATCGATTGAAATATTGTAACCCGCACCTTCCTGTTGGAACTGCCACTTCATGGAGGTGGCCGTTGTTGCATCAAACACATGTGTTTGAGATACCGATGCTCCGGTGGTCATCATCTGGTTGAAGAAGACGGTAACAGGTGTCCAAGTCCCCTGTGTGGGTAGAGTAAGATCCACTCCATTTCCGTCGTTCAAGGAATCAGTAGTTCCATCCGTTATGGAAAATCTTACAGCGGGAGTAAAACAAGTCCCGGTGTAAGTAGTTTTCATGTAGAAAGCAACCCCAGTTGCTCCTGGAACACTGGTTGTGATGTTATAGGGTCCTTTAGGATTAACAAAATTGACGCTAAGACCAGCATAGGTGCTGGCATATCCCGCGCTTGGAGGCGCCTGGGTACCGTTTATATTAGCGCAAAAGTTCGAAGTCCCATTCCCCGGAGAAACTGGCGCAAACGTTGAACCAGCAGCGGGTGTAATGGTTGAACCATTGGGATCCACATAAGTGGCCCAATAACCATTCCTACCAGCATTCGCCGGCAATTGGTTTGTATCAGCTTCAAAATTATCGATTAAAAACGGATTGGGTGTAGGAGTCGCGGTAAATGCTGGGCAAAGGGCTCCAGCTACCGTGGCAAACTGGAAATTATCTACCTGTATGTTGAAGGCAGTTGAAGGAGCCGTAATTTCCCAAGAGAAGCTTTGGGCCGTAGTCACATCTAACATATGGCCTGGGCTGCCCCATCCTTGGCTTTGCATGTGATTAAAGCAAACTGTTACAGCGGTCCATCCAGATGTTACAGGCACATAGGAACCTGCCCAATCCGAAGTAGAAGCTGTTGTTGAGTCTTCCACGGAGAACCAAACTTGGGAAGTCAACCCACCAGCACTCTTAATGTAGAAAACAAACGCATTTGCACCAGGGGCCGCTGTATTTAGGTTAATAGGAGCAGCGGGATTAGTGAAATCTCCAGCCAACTTGGCGTATACAGGTGCGGTGGTACCAGTTGTCCCAGAAACAGCCGCGCAATTGGACGAATTGTAACCTGGAGAAGTTAGAGTGAATGTTGTCCCGGGCAATTCAGTTGTATCGCTACTGGGTACGCTGTACCAATATCCGCTTAGATTTGCTGGGGTTCCAGTAACATCTTGGGCCCCACCCTCCTCAAAGTCAGCGATCATAAAAGGATTGGGTGTAGCAGTCGGAGTATTAGTTGGAGTATTGGTCGGTACTGTTGGAGTATTTGTAAATGTATTAGTGTTCGGGATACCAGTATTAGTATTGGTAGGAGTGTTGGTTATTGTTGGAGTATTAGTAATCGTAAATGTGAAGGTAGGGGTACCTGTCCAGGTCGGAGTACCTGTCCAAGTGAATGTGTTTGTCGGTCCAGTTGGGGTGTTAGTATTAGTCCAAGTATTTGTTGGAGTCCAAGTATTTGTTCCAGTCCAAGTAAAAGTAAATGTTGGTGTGTTCGTAGGGCCAAGAGGTGTATTGGTAATCGTAGGGGTACTGGTAGCTGTAGATGTATAAAGAGTAGTGACCGCCTCAGGGCTCACAGGTACTGAAATTTGCCGGGTACAACCTATGAAAACTGCGGTCCCCCCCAGCAAAGAGATCATCAACATTTTCATGAATGAGCGCCAAGAATTCATTTTCTGCCCCCGGATTTGAAATTTGAGTTAATGAATAAGCAAAATGGGTGCCAATACAATCGCCATAAAATATCACAAAAAACGACTTTTTTGGCTCAAAAAGTTAATGATTTTTTATTAAAACTGTCATCAGAACGTTAAAAAAGTGGGGAATTTGACAGAATTCTTTCTAAGTTTATTATTGGAAATTTAGATAATTTTGTTTTACTAAACCGATTTTCTTAAGAAAATCATTGGCAAAACATAGCAAAAAGCGTTTTTTCTGGAATGAATTACTACCTTTGAGTAATAAATCAAGCCCTTCCCACCACAATGAGAAACATATTTTTTTAATTCAACCAAAAGCGAAAAAGCTAATGTTTCTATTAAATACCTTTCATACGCAAGATATCACGAAGCTTTTCTTTGACATCATGATTATCTGGTTCGTCATTAAGTATTCGTTCATATATTTTAAGCGCCTCCATATAGAGCCCTTGTTTGGCGTAAATATCCGCAAGGGTCTGCCGTATAAACGGATCATCTAATACTTCTTTTGACGGGGATGTATTTTTAGATGTTTCTTTTTCTATTCCTTCTGGCGGTTGAGCGGAAATTACAGTTGGTTGAATTTTACTTTCTTTTTCTTTTTCCATCCTAAGACGTTCCATGCCTTGATGTATTTCTTGATTGATCTTTGCCTTAGCCGCTTCTTGTTCTTTCTTTTGAAGGTCATATTGCTGTCTTTTCAGCTCTTCTTCTTGCATTGCGGCGTGGATCTGACTATCTCGCTGTGCTTCTTTTTCGGTCTTCTCTTTCATCTCTCTTTCGATCTGTTCCCGTATCTTCGACTCAAGGGATGCCTTAGTTTCTTCCAACTCGGCCTTTAGGAGCTCATACGATTGGGCTGTTTCCTTTTCCAATTTTTCCTTTTCCAGTGCCAATAATCTTTGCTTTTCCTCAAACTCCCTGGTGATTTGAATTCTAAGTTCATCCTCTTTAGACCGATGGACCTGTTCCAAGAGCTTCGATTCCAGTTCCTGTTTTAGTCTCATTTGGTCCATTTCCCGTTTGCGGTCCATTTCATTTTGTATTTCCTTGGTTTGCCGGGCTTGTTCTTCCAATTCACGCCGCATTTGCTCCCTTAATTCCTTTTCCAATTCGGTTTTGATCTCCTCGGGCGAGGGATACTTTTCAACGGGTTCAACTGAACGAGCCATAAGGGCATAAACTTGTTGAAGCCGGGTACGTATATCAGGAAGTTGGGGCCATCTTTTCAACATATCGAGGTAAAGGTCGATCGCCTGTTCATAAAGCCCTTTTTCCGAATAGGATTGGGCTTGAAGAAAATAATCCTGGATTTCCTGTTCTTCCAATGCCGTATCAAGATTTTCCTGAGGAGCTTCTGGCAGAGAAGTTTCCTCAATAATTGGTTCTGGAGGAATCAAATTCTGGTTCAGCGGGTATTGCATTACGTTAGTATTTTGGGGATCGAGATCCAAAATGGTTTGTCTTACTTCACGCGCCTCATCCAAAAGGTTCTCATTAAAATAAACATCTAGAATTCGAAGATAGATCTGGACAGCTTGTTGGTTCTGATTCAGTCGGATAAATACAAGCGCTAAGTATTTCAAAGCGCCCACATGGGCTTCTTGTTGGGTCAGGAACTTTTCAAAAGCTCCTTTGCTTTCATTATATTTTTGTTGGTTAAAGTAAATTACTCCCAGGTGGTAATAGGTATTCTGATCGCCTAGTTCGATGGTCTTTCGAGCGATTTCCTCCGCCTTGATAAAATCATTCTTGCGGATGTAAAGCTCGATCAAATCCTGAAGGTTCTTGATAGCCGCTTCGGTCTGACGGGCTTGGATCAGTAAATCGGCCAGATTCTCGCGGGCTTCGATGTTCATGGGGTCAAAGTCCACGATCATTTGAAGGACTTCGGCGAGCCTGCCAGTCTGGGTAGCAGGATCTAAAACTGAAGCCAAATTCATTAATGTCTCAATGGCCTCGAATTTCTGGCCCTTTTTCATCAGAAGTTTGGAATATTGGAAATTGGCATCTAAACGGCTGGGTTCGGCTTTCAAAATTGAACGATATATCTCGATGGCTTTTTCAGGTTCTTCTTCCTCTGCTTTTGAGGCGCGATCCAGGTATTTATCCACCAAATTTTTAACCGCGGTCACTAGGTCCGGGTCGTTAGGTACTAGCCTCAACATCCTTTTATAAACCTGGAGAACCTTGTCTACCTGGTTCTTCTGGTCAAATCCTTGGGCTACCAGGTCGTATTGTTGGAGTGCTTCGGGTATGTCGCCTTTTTTTGCATAAATATCAGCTAACATATTATGGACGTTAAGATCTTTGGGATCCAAAATCGCGAGCTTGTGATACTCCTCAATAGCTCGGTCCCAATCGCCTTTTTGATAATAGGAATAAGCAGTCTTGATAAGGACAGCTTTGTCTTCGGACACCGTGAAAGGCTCCTTAGGGGAAAAACTCAATAAAAACAATTTAACACACGGGTTTTACCGCTCCAAGAAATTTGTCAGTTTCTTGGTTAAAGGAGCCTTTTGGAAGGGCTTTTAGTTATTTCGTCGGCGTCATCTCTATACAAGTGATCGAAAAAGGCGGAAATGTATATTCGAACCTGTTTTTAACCACTTGAGAACATTTCAAATGGGATGGTCCAGAATTGATCACTGCCCGATAAAGATTTTCGCTCCATTGATACTCTTTAGAACTGAATTGGTAAACATCCAGCTTGAACCTTCCCTTGAAAGAAGGCCCGAGATTGACCGCTGTTTTATAAGCGGCTTTTGAGTCTTTATTTACGAACATCAAATATTTCTTCCCACCCTTGGAACTCGCGTAAGCATCCATCTCATCGACATTCGTTCTTGCGTTGTAAAGGGTCGTTCCGAAATACCTTTCCAACATATAAATAGCCCAGTAAGAACATCTTTCCGCGAAAGGTCGGTCGGGATCGTTCACTGGATCCAAAACCCCATGGCCACCACCTTGCCCAGGCTTTTGGGTGTACATATCCCAAATATTTGTCTGGCTTACTCCGTACAGCATCATTTGAGCAAGGTAATCACCGCAAAAAATGCCGTTTATCAAACGAGCAGTCGTTGAATTCTCATCGCCAGAATTCCATTCGCTTACCGCGATCTCGATCTGATCAGCTCGATCAGGTATGTTTTTCTTGATCGATTCTCGTATTTTTGGGATAAATTCTGCCCAATGATTCGTTTTGGACATCAAGTTCAGGTCGCTGTCATTGCTCCAATAGGGATAACTATGGACCGAAACTACATCGACATAAGGCCCGCACTTTTCCAGGAATCGTTCGACCCACCAAGGCGCGCTTGCCGGAGCTAACCAAGGTGCCCCTTCTTTTCGTTCATGATTCTCCACTTGAGCGGGGGTTGGCCCCATCAGTTTGATATCAGGATATTTGGCCTTAATCGCCTTGGCGAATTCCAAATAATGTTCGCAATAGTTATCAATGACCGTCCAATATTGAGTCTGCCCTTTATATGCCAGATCCGCTTCATAATCCGGTTCATTGCCCAACTCAACATATTTCACGGTCAAGCCTTTGGCCTTGGCATCAGCGATCCAATCCAGGCAATTTTGGACATCCATCGTCATAATGTTGGCGATTAACATGGGTTCGGAATTGGTTTTCTTCAAATAATCGACCATTCCGGCCCATTTAAAATCAGGAGTCCATTGAACACTTACTCCATCCTTACGGAACACCTCGCCGGTTTTCCAATTCCAGACGTTCCCGTAAGCTCCGCCCGGAACACGGATATAATTTGAAATGGCTGTTATTTTTTTGACCCCGACCGGATCGGAAACCCACTTGGGATCATACCAAGCCGCCATGTTATTACCAAACATGTAATGCGGATCGATCGTACGCACCTTTTTATCGAAGAAAATATCCGCGATCGCCGAGTGTGGAACCGATGTATTAGAACTCATTTTGACAGTCCACACATTTTCTTTGGAAGCTGAAACCCTCAGGTTTTCCTTGTAAGCCTCATAACCTGGTTTGAATACTTCAGCGATATAATCATCTTCCGGTAGATCGATGTTAAAAGTTCCATCTTGACCTGACTTAACCAATTTTTTTGCGACAGCTACGATCGCTCCCGAAATCGGTGCTCCCGATTTATTCGTAACTGTTCCCTTCAGAACAGTGGCCGCGCCTTTTGCTATTCCTCTAATATTATCGACTATGACCGAACCTTTGATCGGGCCACCCGAATTGAAGACCATGTAAACTTTAGTAATGCCGCCCTTGAACTGGGTCCCGTCAACCTCCGTTCGGAGATGATTCCAACCCTCATGCACACCCATTTTTATCTCGTACCAATTATTAGCGGGGCTTTGAGTGATCAGATAGACTTCCCCGTAAGACGCTTTGGCAAGGCTACCCACCGGGAAATAAACATCCATTGTGATCGCCTTGAAATCCACCCATTTTTCCGAAATGGGGATACTCGTACATACCGCAAGATTTTGATTCCAACCCGAGGAGCCATCCGTATTAACCGACAACGAACCTGTTCCTTCGCTTACTATGGTCGTCTCCTGAGTAACCGCTCCAGTGAATCCACCCAAATCCCCATTGAAACCCCAGATTAGGGTACCAAGCGTGGAAGCATTCTTTCGCCCAGCGGCGGATCCGTCTCTACTTGGACCGAACCGGGCATCGACAATTTAGGTTCTTTATTCAGATAAACTGTGTCGCCCTTGAATGTCAGCGTTCCCCATTGCGAGGGATCTTGCCAGCTCTTGTCCTGTTGGGTCCAAGTCATTTGGAGGGTTCGCACCTTCGCGGCGGAACCAACATCGTCTAAACCTACATCGAACCCAATGGTTTTGCCCGGGCCCACGTTTATCTTGTAAAAATACTTTAGGGGAATTGACGCTTCGAGGGTGTAGCCAGTCGCAGTGGCTTTAGTCGCGACTTGTGAATCTGGGATTTTACCTTTGTCCGTGGCTGAATAAACCACTGCATTTTCCCCATATTTGCCCGGCGAGATAAAAAATTGGACATCCGTTGGAGCATAAGCGGTTCTCTTGGTGTCGGTAAGGTCAGTACCCACATAGAATTCCATAGCGTCGCCATTGTAAAT
Organism: candidate division FCPU426 bacterium; assembly: GCA_963830915.1. Lineage (GTDB taxonomy): Bacteria > Oederibacteriota > Muellerivitia > Muellerivitales > Muellerivitaceae > CAWHOE01. The sequence continues at coordinate 129,613 of CAWHOE010000051.1, read as the reverse complement.
ACCGCTGGCATCTTGGCCGTTGTATTGGGGAGTTTTATCCTTGATATCAACACCGATATAAAGATTTTTTTGATCATAGGTCAGGTATATCTTGGCGCTGGCATAATCAGGTCCGGTCCAATCATTTTGTCCAAGGACAACTTGTTCTTTTTTATCCAGAATGACCGCAGGAGGTATGGTCCAATCCGAAAGATCCCCATCGATTTGAGGTGGGGTGGTGGTATCGGTTATCTCGACCGCGGGGCCTCCGAAAGCCATATTCACGGGCGATATCATCAATAACGAAAGAATGCTCAGGTTAATAAATTTCTTTATATTCATGAAATCAAAGCTCCTTTTCAAAAAGGTGTGTAAAACCGATTCAAAACAAAAACCGGTTTATTAAATGATAACTACTTTTTTTCGTGAGAATTTTTCAAATAATACCCACAACTCTCCCGGACCACCAATTTAGTCGGGAAAAAGCGATGCATATAATCAAGTGGTTTTTTCTCTATCTGATTCCATAGCATCTTCGCAGCTTCAAAACCCATATCAAAAGCTGGTTGGTGAACAGTAGTCAATCCAGATTCGGACGCAAGGTCATCAAAACCGCAAACCGCAACATCCATGGGCACTTTCAGCCCTCTTCTTTCAAGTTCTTTCCAAGCACCCAACGCCATTGTGTCATTCCCTGCAATGATGGCCGTAGGAGGATTTTTGGTTTTCCAGAAGGCTTCAACGGCTTTAGTACCCGACACTTCAGTCCAATTTCCAAAGAAGATATGCTCGTCATGTAATGGCAACCCGCGTTTTTTGAGAATGTATTTAAAAGCGTTATATCGATCCAGGGAATTCTTGGAATATTCGATATCACCCGATATAAAGCCGATCCGTTTGTGATCCAAAGCGATCAAATGATCAACCACATCGATGATTCCTTGGGTATTCAGGCAATCGACGAAACAAACATCCGGATCATTGACTTGATAATTAACCAAAACATAGGGCAAAGAACCTTGTTTTAAATCCTGAAAAAATCGAGACTCAACCGGAGGCGCAATCGCCAACACCCCGTCCAAAAGGCCAGAATTAACAAAGTTAGCGTATATTCCCTCGTTCTGGATCTGTCTGCTGAATGTATTCATCAGAATGTTATATCGTTTCTCGCTGATAAAACTAATGATGCCGTCCAAAACACGCGTGAGATAAAAATCACTTAAGGAAGGTTTGTCATACCAAAAGAAAACAACACCGATGTTATAAGTACGACGTGTTTTAAGTCCACGCGCCATAGTGTTCGGGTAATAACCAAGTTCTTTAAGGATCTTTTCAATTCGTTGCTGGGTTTTTAAACCGACTTTGTGGATATCTTTCTGATTCACAACCCTTGAAACAGTCGCGACTGAAACGCCGGCCCGAAGGGCTACATCCTTGATCGTAATGGCCATTTCACTTACTCCGTTCAGTTTGGCTGATTTTTAAGCTTTCAATAGAGGTTGTTAAATTTTTTTAAAGCACAATTATTTAACAAGGGTAACTTTCGTCATTTTATCCCCTTGCCTTAATTTCATAACATTATCCATCCCATCAATAACCTGGCCAAAAACTGTATATCCGCCGTCCAAATTATGCGCATCCGCTAAACAGAAATAAAATTGGCTCGATGCCGAGTTAGGATCACTGTTTCTTGCCATTCCCATAGCCCCTTTATCATGTTTATGGGTTGGAACGATTTCCAATGGTATGGTTTTTTCCGATCCACCACCTCCCGTACCTGATGGATCCCCTCCCTGAATAACGAATCCTGGCACATACCGGTGAAAGGTAAGTCCGTTATAAAATCCGGATGAAACAAGATCTACGAAATTCTTGGTCGTTGTAGGAACATCGGCGAAAAGTTCTACCGTAAAGGAACCTTGGGTAGTCTCAAACAAAACTTTCGGATTTCCGGATGCCACCTGACTTTCAACCCCGGCCTTGCTATCTTTATCAGCCATCCTGTTTCCTCCGCATCCAGCGATTAATAATCCACAGAACAACAAAGCCAATCCATTCCGCATCATGGGTCCCTCCATTTGAAAATAGCTTGGTTATCATAATCTTTTCCAACGGGTATCGTCATCTCACTTTTTCAATTAATTTAAAAGCGCTTCCCCAAGCGTCTCTTTCATTCTTTTTCAACCCTTGAGCCCTAATGCATGGTTTAATCAGTTGTCGGATAGGTTCCTTTCCTTGACTTCCCATGAATGGTCACCTAGAATTTGCTCTCTTTTGAACGTTTTAAAGCGGTTTCATGCGACCCCATCGTCTAGTGGCCTAGGACACCGGGTTTTCATCCCGGCAACACGGGTTCGACTCCCGTTGGGGTCGCCATTAATTCTTCTTATTCCTTCAAGCTTAGGAGGCCTTCCATGATAAAGGCTGGAATCTACGGCGCCACCGGTTATATGGGCGGCGAGGTACTCCGAGTCCTGATGGATCATCCTGAAGTCGAGATTGCTTGGGCCACCAGTCGAAGCGACTCACAGGTTTCCGATTACCATCCGAACCTTTACGATGCAGGTATTCATTTCATACGTCCAGACCAGACAACGCCCTGCGATGTTGTATTCATGGCTTTACCGACTGGCGTTCCAATGGAGTTGGCCCCTCAGTTCTTGAAAAAAGGATGCAAGGTCATCGACCTTGGAGCAGACTTTCGCTTAACGGACAGGAAAAACTGGGAAAAGGTCTATCAGAAAAAACATAAAAGTTGGGACCTTGTTCGGAAAGCCGTTTATGGGATCGCCGAATTGCACCGAGAAGCGATCAAGAAATCTGATCTCATCGCCAATCCAGGTTGTTTTGCGTCAGCAGCCATTCTTGGTTTGGCCCCTCTGGTTAAAGAAGGGTTGATCGATACAGCCAAGATCGTTGTCGACGGTCTTTCCGGAACCGCTGGTATCGGCGCCGATCTGTCCCGTCCCGCGCATCACGCCGAGATAGGTAACAACCTTATCCCCTACAATGTGGTAGGCCATAGGCATACCCATGAGATGGAACAGGAGTTGGGGGCACTTTCCAAGGGAAAGGTGAAAGTTCATTTCACCCCTGTCTACGTTCCGATCGTCCGAGGGATCCTGGATGTGTGCCATGTTTTTCCAAAGAAAAAAGTCACTCGAACAAAACTTCTGGGTTTATATAAGGAATTTTACAAGAATGAATATTTCGTAAAAGTATACGACCTTCCAAAAGAGCAGGGTGTTTCCTGGCAATATAAACCCTATCCCTGGGTCAATAGCGTATCAGGAACGAACTTCTCCTACATCGGCCTAGATGTGGATGAGACCAGGGATCGTATCGTGGTCTTCAGTGTTCTCGATAGTATCGGTAAGGGCGGAGCCCATGTCGGGGTCCAAAACATGAATCTTATGTTCGGATTGGATGAAACGACCGGGTTGACCCGCCGCGGTTTGCATCCTATCTGATCATTCCGTTATACCCCAATCAATCCCTTTGATATCGGCATAGAGATTCCCTTTTCGTTCGGCCAATGGGACCTGGTATAAGCCGGCCCCATTGCACGGCCCTCCCGCGCATTGCCCCGTTTCCGGATGATAAACAGCCCCGTGGTTCTTGCAAACCAGCCATTTTTTGTCCTCTGAAAAGAAATCGTTGTCATCAAAATCCAGGCCAACGGTCCAATGACGGCAAAGATTTAAATAGGCGAAATAACCTCCATTAAATCGAATGAGAAAAGCTTCCGTCACCAGTTCCCCGCGCTTAACATTGAACTTTTTTGATTGGCCATCTTTCAATTCATCGACCGATGCAACTTTAAGTAGTTGGGGGTTTTGGGGTCGAGCCATGGTTCAGAGTGAATGAATACGGTCGAACAATTGATTGTTCCTTGCGAATATCCTTTCCTTATTACGTTTCCAAACAAGGATCAGAATCAAACCAAAAGTGATTAATACACATAACCTAGGAAGCCAATTCCCGTATTTGAAATAAAAGGTTTGATTATTGGACGCTATCAACACATCCCCTTGGAGGGGTTCCTGGGTAAAGAAAGGGGACCATTGGATGATCCTGCCGAAAGGGTCGGTCACCAAGGAAATACCAGTGTTCGCGGCTCTCAGCAAAGGTCTTCGCTCCTCGGCTGATCTTGTTACTTCCATCAAGGCATGTTGGAATGCCGCCGCTGTATGACCATACCAAGCGTCATTGCTGATGTTGACAATTGCGTCAGCCTGATTCGCCAAGGACTGCCGGACATCATTTGAAAAGACAGCCTCATAACAAATATTCGGGGAATAAGTAAAGGTTTTAGCTTGGAACTTTTGGTATTCTTTACCAGAGTCAAAACTGCCTAGATTGCTGACAATAGGGCCAAGAAATTTCAGATATTTTTGAAATGGTATGAATTCTCCAAAGGGTACCAAATGCCTCTTCCTATAGACACCTTTGGGTTTTCCCGACATATCAAAGTGAACCGCCGCATTGTAATAACGGATGGTTCCTTTCTTATCATTCTCAATATCCAAACATCCAACCAATTGAGGAGTCCCGGTTCTTTTCACCATCCCTGAAACCATCGCTAAAACCTTTGGGTCCCATAATAAATAAGCAGGGGCTCCGGTTTCCGGCCATAAGATCAAGTCTGGCCGTAAAGGAGCCGAAGCCGTCAATAACTTTTCATACCTAGCATAGGTTTCCTTTTCAAACGCTCGGCTCCATTTAACCGACTGGTCGATGTTCGGTTGTAATAAAACAACAGTACCCGTTTTCGTTAATACCGTTGATTCGATCTCATATTTTCCAATGCCCCAGAAAGCGCCCATGACCAGTATCGGCAGAAGAAAATATTTGAGGCTTGTCATTTTCAAACGCTTTTGGGACGAATCAACCAATGGATCCCCTAACCGGTAAATCCCATCAGAGAAAGCCGCGTTCACCCAAACGATTAAAAATGTCATCCCGTATATACCCGTAAAAGAAGTCACAAACAGTAGTGAAGGATTCGAAGCTTGAGTGAATCCTATCTCGCCCCAATTAAAACCACCCCATGGCCGTGACCCTCGGATATATTCCAAAGCCACCCAAATGAAAGGAGCCGCCCAAAGTCCTGGAAGTTTGAGTTTTTCCATCGATCGGGTGTAGAGCCAGCCGAATATAAGAAAATAAATACTCAAATATAAAACAAGAGCTCCCCATGCCCAAAAACCAAGGTATTTAGCTTCTTCCAAAATGGCGATCCAATAGACTATTGAACCTAATTGCGAAAACCCAAAAACGAAACCCAACCATGCGCTTTGTTTGGCCGAAGTTCCCCTCAGTGCGATGAATAAAGGAACCAGCGCGATCCAAGCTAATGGAGCGCCCCAAGGATCAATTGATTTTTCAATGAAATTCGGGAATGAAAGCCAAACCAAGCAAGCGCTTAGCAAACATCCAAAGATACGTCTTGGAAATGTTAGATGAGTGAACATATTGGTCATTATAGGAAAACAAACGAGAATAAATCCTAGAAGAAAAGTATTATTTCTTCCGAGGCTTAGCGGTTGATTCTCGGATGATCAATTCCACGTCGAAGCCCCGATGAAGGTATTCGACTGCTTTCCCATTCAAGATCGAGTGAGCGATGGTCACCGAAGCTTTCCCCATCTCCAAAAGGGGCTGATGCAGGGTTGTCAGGGATGGATCAGCTAAGCGAGCCACATAGGTATCATCGAATCCAATAATAGAGACGTTTTCAGGTACCGACTTACCCTTATGGCGGGCTGCTTTCATGACACCGATTGCCATGGTATCCGAAACGCAACAAATGGCGGTCATATCCGGGATCCTATCCAAAAGTTCCCTTCCCAATTGATAACCCGCGTCCATTGTGAAAGCGTCCGGACGGAAATGCGAATAGGCAACCATGAATTCTTGATAGGGAATGTTGTTATCCCGAAGGGCTTCCCGATATCCCGATTGACGGTCCTGACAGATTTTTAAATGCTCAGGTCCATTCACAAAACCGATCCTTTTGTGCCCAAGGGAAATAAGATACGAAACCGCTTTATAGATTCCTTTATGGTCTTCCGCTTGAAGGGTAGGTATTTTTTCCAATAAATGATTGGGTCCTTCAATAGCCACTGGTTGCAAAATAATCAGAGGCAATTCTTCCTTGCGGAATCGGTCTAAAACAGCGTCTTCCATCGGCACAGAAAGAGCGATAACAGCGTCAATTCGACGCTCGCCAAGAATACGGTCATAGATATCGTTGAAATCCTCAAGGCTACCGTTGCAGTTATAGATCTTCAGGTCGACATTAGCGTGACGACATTCCATCTCAATACCGCGAATAATCTCATTGTAATAAGGGGAATCGAACATGGTGCCGAAAATACCGATCGTATTCGTCCTGGACATGACCAGACTACGAGCCGCTACGTTTGGGTAATAATTGAACTTCTTGATGGCGGCCATAACCTTTTCCCGGGTCTCAGCTGATATCCTTGGATTTTGGTTGATGACCATGGAAACGGTCGTATGGGAAACACCGCAATATTTAGCTATTTGCTTTAGTGTAGATCTGGATCCGCTTCCACCTATCATATCGTTTTCACTCCTGCTTAATTTATTAAAAAGCTAAATCCATCAACAATATTATTTCGTAGCCGGTTGATTGCTCGGGTTCGGTAACCCAGGTACTGCCTGCGGCGCAGGATTTGACTTGGTATCAGAAGCAGCCTGAGCGGGTGCGGTGCCAGACTGCGCAGCCCCCCCCGGATGAGCGGCTTGCTGTTGCTTCTCAATGATATCAGCTATTGAACTTCCTGGTTTTTCCAAACGTGGAATGACAGACAATATCAAACACAAGGTCATAAAAACAGCGGCCACAATGACTGTGAACTTCGTCCAAAATGTTTTACCTCCAGTTCCCAATAGACTCTGTCCAGTTCCGGAAAATAATCCCCCTGATGTTTTGGGCTGCTGAATCAAAACTACACCGACCAGAAGAAAAGATGTCAAAACAAACAAGATGGTGATTAAGACAGTCATGTTACTCCTTAGGTTTAAATGAAACTGGTTTCATTTTAAATGAAACCAGCCACTAATTTCCAATAAAACTTTTAAACCAAATCGGTTTTAGTACCCTGCAATGGCGGAAAAAGAATCGACTTTTAGGCTAGCTCCTCCGACCAAGGCGCCATCGATATCCGGTTGGTCCATTAATTGCTTAATATTCTCCGGTTTAACGCTTCCTCCATATTGGATCCTCATCGCATCGGCCGCTTCTTGATTGAACTTCTTTCCGATCCAACCCCTTATAAACGCATGAACTTCATTGGCTTGCTCCGGCGTTGCCGTTTTTCCTGTGCCTATAGCCCAAACCGGTTCATAAGCGATCACAATGTTCATCAAATCACCTAAACCAATACCTTCAAAGCACCCCGTCAATTGGTTTTCGATCACTTTTTCGGTCTTTGATGATTCCCTTTCCTGCAAAGTTTCTCCGACACATACGATGGCTTTCAACCCATTCTTAAGCACGTTTTTTAGCTTCTTGTTGATCCTTTGATCTGTTTCGGCGTCATACTGTCTTTTCTCGGAATGTCCCAGGATAATGTAAGCGACTCCTGCTTCCTTCGCCATGGCCGGACTCACATTACCCGTATATGCCCCTTCATTCTCCCAATGGGCATCTTGACACCCTACTTGGATATTAGAGAAGCCTAAGGCTTCCGCAACCGCTGGCACGGAAAGATAGCTGGGGCAAACCAGAATCTCGCGATCCTTGATGTTTTTCAATTTTTCCTGAAGCTCCTTGACGAAATCGACCGACTCTTTGATCGATTTGTACATTTTCCAATTCCCCGCCAAGACAGGTTTACGCATCGAAATCTCCTTGAATTAATTTATATTCGTATTAAAAAAGCGGGTGCCAATCAATTGGCACCCGCTCGAAAAACTTGGTTGTCTACTATTTATCCGATAAAGCCGCGATCCCAGGAAGAATCTTGCCTTCCATGAACTCCAAGGACGCCCCACCTCCGGTAGAAACATGGGACATCTTATCGGAAAGACCCATCTGAGTAACTGCGGCGACCGAGTCTCCGCCTCCTACGATAGTGTCAGCCCCACGGCCAGTAGCTTCAGCCAACATCTTGGCGACTTCCATGGTTCCCTTGTCGAATGGTTTTACCTCAAAAGCCCCCACAGGACCATTCCAAAAAATTGTCTTAGCTTTCGAGATAACTTCCTTATATTTTTTCAACGTTTCAGGCCCAACATCCAAACCTTCCCAATCAGCCGGGATCTGATTTGACGGAACAACTTTTGTTGGAACCCCTTCCTTTAGATCCTGTGCGATAACGTTGTCGACCGGCAGGAGCAGTGGCTTGTTGATCCTCTTGGACTTCGCCAAGGTTTCTTTGGCCAATTCAACTTTATCAGCTTCCAATAAAGACTTCCCGATTTCATATCCCTCGGACTTGAAAAAGGTATAAGCCATCCCGCCACCCACTATGACAGTGTCTGCCACATTCATAAGATTAGAGATGACATCGATCTTTCCGGAAATCTTTGCGCCCCCGATAATGGCGACGAAAGGATGCCCGGGATTGGAAACCGCCCCACCTAGGTATTTTATCTCCTTCATCATCAGGAATCCCGCCGCACAAGGTTTCAAGTACTTGGTAACGCCTTCGGTGGAGGCGTGAGCCCGATGGGCTGTCCCAAAGGCGTCATTCACATAGATTTCCGCCAATTCAGAAAGCTGTTTGGCGAAGGTTGGATCGTTTTTTTCCTCTTGTTCGTAGAATCGAACATTCTCCAACAAGGCAACATCGCCATCCTTCATCTTGGCGATCTCCGCCTTCACTGCGTCCCCTATGCAATCTGGGAGCATCAAAACCGGTTTACCTAACAATTCCGCCAAACGAACCGCTACAGGTTTCAGACTGTATTTATCGTTCTTTTTTCCTTTGGGTCTTCCCAAATGGGAACAAAGGATGACTTTCGCCCCTTTATCTGAAAGGTACTTAATGGTCTTGAGTGACTCGCGGATACGGGTATCGTCCGTGATCTTTAGGCTCTCATCCTGAGGTACGTTGAAATCCACCCGGACGAATACCTTTTTTCCCGCTGGTTTAAGATCTTCCACGCTCATCTTGTTGTAGGTAGCCATTTTCCCTTTCTCCTTTTCTTAATGTGGCTGGTAATCACCAACCATGCTCTCTACGCTCCCCGTAGGAACTTATTTCCCTTTTCCCTTCAAATCAGTCTTAAAAGCCTCGGCGATAGTGCCCAAGGCTCCAAGAGTTCCCGCCGCTTCCAATGGCAGGAAAATCTTGGTAGCTTGACCATCCGCCACGTTTTTGAGCATTTCCATATACTTCAATGCCAGCAGATCTTGTGTGGGGTTCCCTTCATGGATGGCCTTGAATACCGTCAAGACCGCTTGTCCTTCCCCTTCCGCCAAGGCGATCTTTTGGAACTTGTTGGCGGTAGCTACCCTTTCAATGGCACCAGCCTCTCCTTCAGCTTTCAAGATTGCCGATTGTTTTTGACCCTCGGCCGTTGTGATTGCCGCCTGTTTGATCCCTTCAGCCTCGATAATCGCCGCTCTTTTCGTTCTTTCGGCCTTCATTTGGGCGCTCATGGCGTTCACGATATCCGCGGGTGGATCGATCTTTTGGATCTCAACCCTCGTTACCTTTACACCCCATTTATCAGTCGCTTCATCCAAGATCTCTCTGATCTGGGTATTGATGCGTTCACGACTATTCAAAGTCTGGTCCAGATCCAATTCACCGATGGTATTGCGCAGATTCGTCTGGGCCAGTTTCAATGCCGACATCTCGAAGCGTTTGACGTTGTAAACTACCTTGAATGGATCGCTCACATGGAAATAAATGATAGCGTCGACCGTAACAACCACGTTGTCCTTGGTAATGACTTCCTGAGGAGGAACCTCAATGACTTGCTCTCGAAGATCAACCTTGATCATTTTCTCGACGAAGGGGGTAAGGATATTGAGACCCGATTCGCAGGTACGGATATATTTACCCAACCGCTCCACCAAGCCCTTCTCGTAGGGCCGGACGATTCGGACCGCGTTAAAAACATATATGAAAGCGAAAATGACCAATATTACAAAAATAGGACCTTCCATGTTGAGCTCCTTTCAAAACCTTTACTGAACCTTAACGACCAGAACATTAGACCGAGCCTCTAAAACCACGACATTACCTTCTAAGGTAAGAGGCACTTTGTTCTCGGACTCGACTTTCCACATTTCACCACCCACTTTGATATATCCCTGCCAAGGGAAGTCGCGTTGCACCTTGGTCACGGAACCAGTTTGTCCGATCAAGGCGTCGACATTGGAAAGCCGGATATTTTTGCCAGAAAAAAGCTTGGCCCAAGGCCTGCTCAGGACAACTAGGAGGATGGAAGAAACAGCGAAAACCGTGTACTGGATCCAGTCTTTATCGGCAAAAAGACTGGTCAGCGCCGTCAAAACAGCCCCGGCGCCGATCCAGAGGAAGAAAAAGAGGCGGTTGCCATTTCCAAAATGAAAAAAACAACCGCCGTGATAATCCACCAAACAGCAGGAACCATTCGTCACCCCTAAAAGGGTTATCAGCCTTTGGCGATCATATACTCGATCAAGTCAACGACCCGCATGGAATAACCCCATTCATTATCGTACCAGGACAGGATCTTGACCATATTCCCTCCATTAACGAATGTTGAAGGAGCATCCACCATTGATGAGTGCGAGTTGCCCTTGAAATCAGAAGAAACCAACGGTTCCTCGACCACTTCCAGGTATTTATTCAGCTTCCCCGCCGCCGCTTCTTTCAACACGGCGATGATCTCTTCTTTGGTCGTGCTTTTGCCAAGTTCCGCAACCAAATCCACCACCGAGACGTTCGGTGTCGGAACACGGATGGCCAACCCATCCAATTTGCCTTTCAGTTCTGGAATGACCAACCCGATGGCTTTGGCGGCGCCGGTAGTCGTCGGGATCATGTTAAGGGCCGCTGCGCGTGCCCGACGTAGATCCTTGTGCGGGAAGTCCAGGATGACCTGGTCGTTGGTGTAGCTATGAATGGTGGTCATCAAACCCCGAACGATCCCAAACTTGTCATGGAGAACCTTTGCGAAAGGCCCCAGGCAATTGGTCGTACAAGATGCGTTGGAAACTACATGGTGATTCTTGGGGTCGTACTTTTCCTCATTGACACCCATGACGATGGTGATGTCCTCATTCTTGGCGGGGGCGGAAATAATGACTTTCTTAACCCCGTTCTTCAAATGAGCGACGGCCTTTTCCTTGTCAGTGAATTTCCCGGTCGATTCAACCACGTATTCAACTCCCAGACTTCCCCAAGGAATAACGGCCGGGTCTTTTTCCGCAAACACCTTGATCTCTTTGCCGTTCACAATGATAGAATTCTCAGTCGCTTTGACGTCGGCGTCCAGGTTCCCCAAGACCGAGTCATATTTCAAAAGATGCGCCAGAGTTTTCGCGCTGGTCAGATCGTTTGCCGCGACAATTTCTATATTCTTGTTCCCCATGGCGGCACGATAGACGTTACGACCGATACGTCCAAAACCGTTAATCCCGACCTTGATAGCCATGACAATCCTCCGGAAAATGAAATTAACGAAGCGATAAACTAACACAGGGGGTAGGGTCGGTCAATAGCGACCATCATATTGGGGAAGTTGACAAAATTACGTCTTTTGAAATAAATCAGCAATTTAATTTCCGAGCTTAGTCCGGGAAAGCTTCTTAATTCTGGCTTTAACCAACAACCAGTCGATATAAAAAACTCATTTACAGTCCATTAATGATGCGGAGTCCGGCCAAAAACAAGGGCTCCCACCCAAACGATCCCTCCCACCTTCAAAATCCTAGCGCATTCTTCTAAAGTCGCCCCGGTGGTGAAAACATCATCCACAAGAAGCACATTCCGAGGGCCGCTTCCCCCTTTTCCTTGGTTTGCCATAAATCCATAAGAACCCTTTGGATTTTCCAGCCGATCTTTTTTACTCAAGGACATTTGAGGCTTCGTGACTCGAGTTTTGTACAATAATCTCTTCATAGGGATGCTTTTCCTCTTGGAAATTTCTTCCACTAATGAATAGGACGGATTATATCCTTTTTCCCTTTCTCGATCCGAACTCATCGGAATCGGGCAAAGACAATCCACTCCTTTCCAAAATTCGTCCGGTATAGTTTCTAGCATTTTCAAAACTATATCCTTTTTGAACGATTCCATTCCCTCGAACTTGAAAGCATGATGGGCGATCCGTAAAGAACCTTCATACGAACCATAAGATCTAACATGATCCAACTGAAATTCTCCATCCCCGCAATCGGAACATCTTTTTCTCGGAGCATCCTCAAAGCCTCGGTCAGGAAGGGGAAAACCGCAATGGTCACAGACAGGCTCTTCGTACCGCGGATGTAGTTCAAAACAAGATCGACAGAGTACATTCGCCAGGCCATCAGAAAATGTATCCCCACAATAACGGCATATCTTGGGGAAGAGCGAATCGGTCAACCAACGAGGAATTATTTTAATGGTTTTAAACATCGTTATTTAATGACTGCAACCTTATCAATTTCCTGATGACCGTTCATCTCGACCGACACCAGATAAACGCCCGATGCGACCAATGAACCGTTCATGTTATGAGCATTCCAAGAAAACCACCAAACGCCGGTATCATAATATTTATTCACTACTTCCTTTACGAAAGTCCCGGAAAGAGTATAAACCTTGATTTCAACGTTGCCCGGGTTAGTGACCACGAATCGGATATTGACCACCTGTTCGTTCCCTGCCCCGAAAGGCCGAATGGCATTGCGATCCAAAGCAGCTCCAGCGCTTAAAGGATAGGCAGTGATGGGACTATAAGGTGTTTCATGGACCATATTCACATTGGTCACAGGCACATCAGGAGGGGCATCGAATGCCCTGATCAGGTACGTGTTGGTTTGACCGTTCAATAATTGAACCGGGTCTAAATAATCAACGGTAACCGCTGAAGCCGGAGTGGCAGGCACTGAACCAATGAATGTCCCAACGTCAAAACTGCCTCCCCCATTGGGAGAACGATATATGTGGTAACCACCTAAAGGATACATAGTAGTTGGGTCAAAGGTCACCGACCCTGAAAGAGTGAGGTTGGCTGGATACCATCCCAGAGTGTTGCCGGTCTGGGCTTCTCCATTAGCTAAATCCTTACCCTGGCTTAACGAGACTATGGGATTCAACACCAATGGCGGCTTGGCAGGCAAGGCATTGACGGTTTGCGCAGTGGAAGTCAACCCAGTCGAATCCACTGTAATAACTTGATAGGTATAAAAAGTCTTATCTTGAAGTCCGGTATCCAAGAAATCCGTTCCTTGATATCCGTTCTTCAAGATTTGATACGCGCTATCCGGCGCGGTTCCCAACTTTCTTTGGATATTATAGAGGAAAGTCTGTGGCCCCTGGTAATTCCAACGAAGTTGGACCAACCCATCCCCCCCAACAGCTTCCAAGTTGGCGACTGGCATCGGGAGCACCAACTGAGAACAAGGGTTTGAGAATGTCGAGAGAACTGTAGCGGGGTTGTTAGTATTTGATGTGGCAGCTATCTTGTAAATATAGAAAGTTGAATCCGTAATACTCGTATCGGCGTAAGAGGTATTGGATAATCCCTCCAGGATCGGTCCTATTTGTAAGAATACCGGAGTTAGACTCGGAGATACAGGCGTGGGCATAGCCATCCGATAAACGGCATAACCTGTCACGCTGGAACCTGTCGAAACCGTGACCGGGGACCAATTCAGGATATTCTCGCTCGGTAAGGCTGTGATCTGTAGGGTTGGTCCAATCATGGGTATCCCCGCCTGCTCTATGCTTGGCGTACTCACCAAACCAGCGGCTTGGGCATCCACCCAATAGTAATAACTTGTCCCGATGTTTGGGGGTGAATCAACAAAAAGATTAGGAGTCGGCGACATCGTTGGTATGGGCAAAGGGGTAATTTCCCCGATTAGGACCTTTGGCCCTCCCGCAAAAGTACTACGAAAAACATCATAAATAGAGACAGGTACATTTCCTTGGGGCGTGGACCAATAAAGAGTGACTGCACTAGGTCCTGCCAATACTGACAACGGGTTGGGTGGGTTTGGCCAAAGTGATATCGAGGAAGAACCCACGGTCAAGGGGTTCGCGGAAACTCCGGACCCATTGTTGGCCAAAACTTGGTAATAATTCACATACCCAGTAACTCCAATGTCGGAAAGGACTGAGGTCGGACTGGTCACTGTCGCAACAGGAGTAAACCAAGTAAAACCAGGATCAGTAGATCGGTTGATGGTATATCCACTTACCGAGCCCGAATAAGTTAGTCCTGAGATCCAGACTAACGGCGGATAGGCTGGTGTCATGTTAGGTGTCGGTGACAACCACGCAGGCGGTGTCAATATAACAGTAGGTGTCAACGATGGAGCCATCAAGTCCGCAGATGGAACAGACGGATTACTGGGGCCTTGGGCATTCTGTGCTACGACCCAGTAGGTTGATACCGATTGAGGCGTTTCAACGAAGGCGGCCATCATGGTCGGACTGGGAGTCACTGTTGTCGTGGGTGTTCCATTGTGGAATATCACGTAACTCAGAACATTATCAGAAGCGAGGTTAGAAGCCCAATATAGACTGGTCTGGGTTATCCCACCAATAGCCGTTACACCCGTTGGCGGATTGGGCCAGGTACCACTGGAAGCCTCAGGCGTACTTGTCATTGTTGGATAAAGAGGACTTTCAGCCAGCAATGTTGTGGGACCATCAGAACGGATGGTCACACGGTAGGAATAACTTACCCCAGCCGATAAATTCGAGTCATTAAATGAAGGGGTCGCAGGAAATCCTGGATTTGGAAACGACACAGTCGCAATGGGCGTAAAATTAGCGCCCGTCGTGTTGGAACGATAGATGCCAAAACTATCGATGGCAGGAGTTGATCCCGCTGGTGGGTTCAAGTTCCAAGTTACAGACATGGTCCTGGAACCGGACGCCATAACCGCCGTGACTTGGTAATCGGTGACCGGAATACCTGAAAGAGTGGCTGGAGCACTGAATCCAGCGGCATTATGGGCCTGCAGATAATTGGAATAAACCATCCAGGGTAACGCTGTCGCGACAATGTTCATTGTGGGTGAAGGCGTGACGATCGCCAAAGGTGTGGGTGAAGGAGTCATAGTGAAATTCGTTCCAGCACTATAAAGATAATAACTGTCCACCCCGTCCGACGCCGGATTGGGAATCCAAGAAAACACTAAGGTTGAGGCTGAACCAACGGCCGGTTGAACCATAGGTGCCAGCGGAGGAGCCAAAGCTGTTACGGCACTAACACCGTTTGAAAAAGCTGAAAGATCAGAAGCGTTTCCCTGATCGTCCACCGCCGCAACCTGGTAGGCAATGACAGCATTTGGCGTCGCGTTGGGAACATTATCTGTATAACTATTCTGACTATAAGTGACAGTCGCGATAGGCACTGGCGTTAAAGTACCCGACGGAGTTGGTTTTTGAATCTCCCGGTAGATCTCGTAATATTGAGGTGTTCCATAAAATCCAGGCGTTGCGACCGACCAACTCACCTGAATAATATTGTTCCCTACTGGTGTCAAAGCAGTGAGAGCTGTCACAGGGGTAGGTGCCAAATTCAATGATACAGGTGTTGCAGCGGCGCCTAACCCATCCAAAGTAACCGCGTCAAAAGGGACGACCCAATAGCTCAAGTGGTTAGCGTTTGCGATTGTATCGACTGCTATGACCGTGGGGGTAGATGACGGGGTGATATAAATGACCTGGAACGGAGTTGGCGTTGCGGTAGGTGTATTGGTTCCCAGACCGGGAGTTGGCAGAAAAGGCGTCGGCACCCCGCTATAACCCTTATAAAGGTGGTAACCAATCAATCCATAAGTTCCTGCGGTACCCGTTGTCCAGGTCAATGTCACTGAATTCGAGGTGGCGACCGGTGTCACGACCAAGGGACCAGGAATACTAGCCGCCAAGATATTCTCAGGAACCGTGCCAGAATTAACCGTTCCAAAGCTATTAGAAGCAACAAGACTGTAATTGGTTAGATTACTCGACCTGGAAGACAGCGGAATGGTCACATCGTCATAAGTTGCGGTTGGCACAGGCGTGGAATAGGATATGGTGGCAATCGGAGTATTGTTAGCCAGAACTTGATATTCAGTGACTCCTTCCGAAGCCAGGGCGCCATTCCAGATGAGTCTGACACCGTATCCATCATTCCCCAGACCCCCTATTACAGGGGTTACCGAGAGGGAAATTAATCCAGAAAGGGTTGGTTCCAACGGTTTCAAATTTTCAGCCTGCATCGGCATGGTTGAGTTATTAGGTGCAAGTCCTAAATTTCCCTGATTATCCTGGGCCACTATCGCATAGGAAAAATACGCGGAGCCATAAGTGCCAGGGGAAAAATCCGTAAAGCTAGTTGAAGTGGTTGTAGCGATAGGAAGAGCCAGGCCCAGGAATTGTGAAATGGAAAGGGATGGAGTAGGTGTAAATGTATTAGTCAAAGTATAGCTATGGGTTGGTGTATAGGTGAAAGTAGCGGTCCAGGTCCCTGACGGAGTAACTGTTGGAACAGTTGGAGTATAGGTGGGGGTGAAAGTATAACTTGGAGTGGGGGAGGGTGCCAGATTGATGTACTGGTAAACAATATAATTGGTTACAGGATATGTGGAAAGAGGAATTCCCCAAGAAAGATCCAAAGCATTTGAATGGAGATCTTGAACGGTTACAAGCTGGATCGCGGCAGGGACGGAATAAGGAATATAGGTGATTGGATTAGAATAAACCCCTGTCGAGGATACTGACGCATCCACAACAGCCACTTGGAATTGATAATTCCGTCCGTTGGTCACCTGATCATCCTGATATCCGGTCGTTCCGCCTGATACCACGGCAACTGGAACGGGTGTATCGGTAGGTGTCAAAGTACCAGTGGGGGTGGGAGTCGGAGTATCGGTTAAATCCAGAAGAACGCGTTGGATCAGATAAGCGGTAGGACTTTCTGTAGCCACCGGCGTCCACTGAAGGTTAGCTTGTCCATTGTAGGGGGAAACAGCTGTCAGGCCGGTCGGCGGGGCTAATTGGGCAGAAGATCTTATCGGAGATTGGAAAACAACCATCGACACGATAAAGAAAACCCAAAATTGCGCCAAACATCCGGGTTTAAATAATCTTATCAGTCCCATAAAATTTTTCCGTAATCCAATTCCCATCTTTTCCCTTCTAAATCAGAACCTAGCTTCCGCCGAAACATTAACTTGCCACAGGGTATATCCCAAATAGGGATTCTCATGGTCCGTATAATATTCATTAGCTAAACCAAGACCTACCCTAAGATTTTTCATAGCATTGTAATTAAAGTCGATTGTAACACGGTACTTATCCGTTAAAACGCTGTTCGTGGGATAAGAAGGACAGCTATTGTTCACAAAATCCATCAGGAACGTACCGCGGAATTCTAAAGCCTGATCAAACTTGATCTTCCAATTCGTGAAAGGAATATGCAAGTACTGGTTCTGCAGAAACTTCTGGTTGTATTCAACAGAGAATGTATTTTCCTGTTGATTGGTTATCACACCGCTGGCGTTCTGTAGACCTTGGGAATGTTGAATGTGGAAATTCCCTTGTGCCTTCTGATTGATGTCGTAAGGCAAGGTAAATGAATAAACGTCACTATAAGTCTGGTTGTCTACGACTGGTGGATTTCCGCTATCCCATTGAGTATTGTCCGTATGTGTGTATTGAAACTGAGCGGAAGTAAAATTCAAAGCGATCAAAGGAAGAGACAAGAGTTTGTGGCTAAAAATGGTTGTCAAACCCAATGTCTTTCCCTGTTGTTGAGTTGGATTGGTCCCAAGAGAAAGAAGAGAGAATTGGTCGGTCCAAGTCCCAGTGGGACGGAAATCCCAAATATCAAATAATCTGAAGCTGCCATTTAATTGATAAGACGACGATTTACTACCAAACAAAGCGCCCTGGTCAAAGGGCGCGTTGGTTAGCCATAACTCGTCAAAATTCAAAGGAAGGCTTGTGAAATTCGGGATGGACTCACTACGACTTTCTGTGTGTCCACCAAAAACCGTCAAATTGATCTTTTGAGCTAGCGGTATCCAAGTGCCAGGCGTCAAATTGACTGAGTAATTCATTGTGTTAGAAGTAGTCAATCTAGGGCCATCAGGATAAGTCACATCATCCTCTTGTTTACTACCCGTGTAATCCACAGATGGGACCAGTCCAGGAATGCCTTTGTAAACCACCCCAGCCTTGGGTTGATCCCGGCGTTGGAACAGAGTGTAACTATCAACCTCCCCAGGCACCCCCGGTGAATTAGTGTTCCCTATTGCGTCCACAAAAGTCAGGGTATAGCCGGGCGTTATATTCAGATTTTTGATGATTTCCGTAGTATTGGTCCATCCGTAGACTTGATTACGGGTTGTTCGGTCATAATTAGCCAGGTTCAATGCCGAATTAGTAAAATCCTGTTTGTCATGGGTTAATGAGAAAGTCTCGGTGAATTGGTTGGTACCGATCGGTAGGAAAATCAACTTCCCGGGAGCGTCGTAAGTGGAAGCCACCGTGAAGACATCCTCGCCTTTGTTAGTATCACCTTGAATGCCTGGTTGAGTCAGATAAGCCGATTGATAATTGTCTGTTTCATAGTTGGTACTGCCTGAAACAACCACTTTAGTGAGTCGCCCAAAGCCAGGCCCCAGATCTTTGGTGTAGGAAATGCTTCCTGTCGCATTTTGGACGTCGGTATCGGGTAACGCGCTAAAATACGGATTATCCAATAAACCTTGTTCTGTATAAGTATTTTGGTGGGTATAAGAGAATTGGGTGACTAAAGGTTGGGAAAATAATTTGATCGCGCTAGAAGAATAGTCCGCGCCTAACTGCTTGGAATGTTGAAAATGGGTCGAAGTTTGGTCCATTTCAGTGAAACCCGAGTCTACCTCCCGGTATCGGCCGTTGATCGTGGCAAAATTATCCCCCAGGATGATGGCGGCATTAGCGCGACGGGCCAATCCCGACCTCTGATTAGGAGTCGCCACCCTCAGGTTATTGATCCATATCTCTCGGGTTTGACCGTTTGGAGCGTTAGGGTTGACGACCCCGATGCTGATCTGCGACGATCGGTTGACGAAGGGGGTCCCAACCACTTGCCGGTTCCCTCCTGACCCATCTATCGCTATGGACACAGTATTCCAAAGATTTTGATAGGACGACAACAAGGGAATATTGTATTGGTAATAGTTTTTTTGATCATTTCCCAACCTAATGAAAAGAGTGTCTCCGGGTTGTACTGAAGTTCGCGCGAATATATCAAATCGAAGATCATGGAAATCAGTAAAATCAACACCCTGGCTAAAATAGCGGGTAGCGTAATAGATAGGCTTCCCATTGATATCACCAGCTGGCTCGTAATCCACGGAAGATACGTTATAGGAAAGTTTTAAGGATTTTTCTTTAGCTAAAATGGAATTTTGGTTCTGATCTTGCGCCACAGTGAGGAACCGCAAGGTAGGTTGATATCCGGAATCTTGATCTTGGCTTATCGAACTCGCGTCGAACTTACTCGGATTTACGGTCACACCTTGGTCGACATTAGCGTCCGGATCCACTTCCATTTGCCAAAGGTTTCTGGTAAAGCTAAAACTTTCCATCAAAAAATATCCTGATGTCGGATTAGGGGTCGTACCCGTCGTCCAGACACGAGCGGCTCGAATGATAGTTGCGTTGGCCGCTCCTTGATTATGAAAGAAATAATTTATCCCATCCGGTGTAGTTGTTTGATAATCGGTCGTCGAGTTAAAATTGACGGGTATCTTGATTAGGTGCCAGCCAGTCCAATTGGCCCTCACACCATATTCAAAATAGGAATTGTCGTTCTCTAATATCCCATCGCCGTTCATATCCTCAGTATCAACGATTCCGTTGCGGGCACCTTCCTGAGTGGATGACTCATTAGGGTAATATGTATAAACCGCGTTGGATCCGCACACCGGCGGAAGGATATTCACACCAGGGCCATTACCGATATTTGAATAGTAAGCCGGAATACCCCAATCCGTTGAGATTTGATTTCCATTTATGTTAATTACCGATACCGCATCAGACTCGATAATCCCTCCATTATCATTATCATTGGAAGATTCGTTAATAATCCCAAAATCGAACATTATCCACTTGTCATTCCCATCGTTATAAACCCAAGATTGGATGTACTGAGTATTGGAAAGATCTTCTCCTGTAGTTGAAAGAACTTGTCTTACTCCCGCCCAGTGCAAATCGTCCAAGCTGTTATAAGGGAACATCAAGACCGGCACCAGGTCCTGGGCCGCGTTGGTCTGAGAATAGACGTGCCCTCCAAAACCTCCGATCTGGGTGACCGCTGTGTTAGAATTTGTTGCCAACGTCTGCAAATAATAACTGTCATCCACAGACATGAATCGAACCCGGTTATTGAGCAAAGCGTCTTTCCCGGCATAGTAGGTAACGGAATTCAAGTAGCTGACCGAATCTGGTTCAGAAGATACGACCCAATTAGTCGCGTTCATGGTGGGTCCAGTAAGATTATCTATTCCTTCCATGTTATCCACCATCGCCACACCCGTTTCTCCTTCAGCATCAAAGGTATCGGGGTTGAAATAACTCTCGGCGACCTCACCTGATAGTTTTATAGCCAGAGGCGGTTTCCAATTGCCTAGACCAGGCAGCAACCCTGTCACAGACTGAATGTCCTCCGGCCCCAAGTCGTATTTAGTGTCAAAATCGATAACAGAAAGCGAGTTGGGTGTGGAACCGATCTGGGGAACATCAACTGTCTGTTGTGTCGTACTGTTCAAGAAGGTGCCACCCAGGAAGAAATGGTCTGTGATGTCGTATTCGGCTCTGGCTCCCAGGATATTGTTTTGGTTAAAAGATCCAAACGGAGCGTATTCGTAAGTAACTACGATCTGGCTGTCTGGCCGTAATATGCTCTTATCCGGAAAATCCAGAACACCCGATGTGTAGTCAAAGGTGTAATCCACATCGCGACGTAAGTGACGGCCGTCAAGATAAACCGTATCGCTTCCACGAATGATATTGAATCTTTCCAAATTGAAAAAGTTCAGTTTTGTTTTGTACTTCAGGTGAATGCGATAAAGGCTATTAGGGGTGGTATTAAGGTTATAAATTCCATTGGTGGCAGTTCCCAGGGTTGTGTCACCAGGAGCGACAAAAGCCCTCTCCTCAAAATTGGCGGTCACAGGCGAACCATTTAGGCCGGCTACGGTAACAGCCGAGTAATTGATATTGTTGACCGTCAATATGTTTAAGTCTTGATCCATAACGTAAGCCCAAGGCGCGCTGGCAGTCCCGCCCTGGCCCGTTTGTAATACGTTGTTGGTCCCTTGGTCGATGATTTGGAAAAGAAAATCCGGGATCCTGCTGGGGTGGTATGAATTGATCCCGCCCGAGGTCGAAATAATTGACTAGGTTAAGCGGACTGGTAGTGGTGTCGTTGTTCTTCAACAAATGAGCGCTATTGGTAATCACGCCATCAGGGGGCACAACAAGGTTGGTGGTTACGCCACCAGTGTTCAGACCATCAACAGTGGTGTGATCGGGAAGGAAACCGATGTAGTTCCCGTTCGTATCCTGGAAGGCCACCACGACCTGCGCGTTTTGGGTAAGAGCCCTCAGGAAAGTGATAACGCCAGTGGCATAATTGATCGTATAGTCCCGGCCTGGAAGCCAATGTTCATAAGGTCCGATGAAATTTGTTGTTCCCGTGGGATTGGTCAACCCTGTTCCCGCGTTGACCCAGATCTGTTCCGAGCTGTTTTTAGGAAGATTCGGCCCTTTGGTAATAAGAAAATATTTGTACCTCAAAAAATCAACGTCATTTATGACCTTATCGACCTGGACAGTGTTGCCAGTGAAAACCTTGGTCTCAGAGATACCTTTTGTCTGCGCGAAAAACGTGGTGAAACGGAACTGATCGAATTTGAGCTTGGCCTGGAGCCCAAAGAGTTGTTTGCTAAAGCCGGCAAACTCAGTGTTCGGAAGATTCAATTGCAAATCCCCAAATGATACTTCCTGAACTGGACTGTTATCGTTACCGTGGTAAACAATGGAGATTTCCTGTTTACTCTGGTCCACACCGCCAGCTCGATTCACATCGCTGTAATCCACATGAACGTCTACGTTCTTTCCAACCTTTCCATCCAGATTCACCACCAACTCCTGGTTGACCAGGGTGGTATCCACTTCGGGATTGATACCGTTCAAGGCGGGACGATCGTATTTTTGGAAGGTAAAACCCGCCTCGATCTTTTTATAACCCTGGATGGAAAGCTGGGTGTCCGCGGGAAGTTGCAGGTTGATGATCTTGCTCTCCGGCACAATCAGTTCTTTCTCCGTTTCCTTGTGAGGAGGTGGAGTCGCTTGCGCTCTTTCATCTTCCTTTTTTTGTTCCTCTGTTTCCGGGATATCCATGCCCTGTGGCTGAACTGTCGTCTCATCCGAGTAGGGGCTCACATCACCTTTGGCATTAATCGACGCGACCACGTAAAAGTAATCTTCCCCGTTCCGTGGGGGATTCAGGCTGTTTTGAGCCCCATCCAGGAAGAAAGGAACATTCAAAGGCTTGTTATTGACCAGTTTGTACCCCATTCCAGGAGTCGTTGACCGATAGACGTTATAAGCAGTGACTGAGGAAGTAACGGGGGCCGAGTCCCAGGAAAGATAAAGACCTTCCTTTAGTATCAAAACAGTCAGTCCCGAAGGCACAGGCGGAGGCCCTGATTCAACAATTGTAGGCGTTGTCCCAGATGATAATGATGCCGCCGAGGGGTTAGAAGTCCCTGTAACGTTAGAAATAGGGGATTGAACCTGGGCATTTGAGGTCGGCGTCCCAGAGGGTGATAAACCAGTGACTTGAGTGGCTGGCTGGGTGGTATTTGTGGAAGTGATTGAATCGAGGCTGTTGGATTTCGCGTCGATGGCATCCAGTATCTGAATTTCCTGCTCGGCGGTCAGGGGGTTCAATGAAGTCGCGGCTGCTCCAGTAAGAAGTGGAGTAGGTTGGGGTGTTTGACCTTTAGCTGTGTTTGAAGACCAAAAAATAGCGAAGGTCAGCAACCCGAAAGCCAAGAAGCCCGGTTGGTATCGTAATTTGAGTTGGTTCGGCCTCAAAAAAGCCATGACTCTCCGCTTCTGTTCCAAGTCAATGCAACCCCAATTCCTTCTTCAAATCATCCAGCCTTTCTCGGCTGACAGGAAGCCTGGTTTTGGCCGGATCTGATAGGACGGCTAAGTACTTCCGATCTCCCTCATGCTCTAATTCCTTCAAATAATCCAGGTTGATGATGGCGCTCCGGTGTATACGCAGGAATTTCTTGGGATCCAACCTGCTGGCTAAAACATCCAACCGATCATCGGCCAATAGTTCCTGCCCTTCCACCAGCAAGACGGCGTAATGGTCTTTGGCCACGATCGCCGAGACCTGGGATGGATTGAACACTTTGTACTTAGACCCGCATTTAACGGCCATCCGATGCTTGGCCATTCCCTGTTCCATTTGTTCTAAGAACTTCTGCAAGGTCGCTGAACTGGGCGAGTCTTTTCGTTTCTTGACCCGCTCCACCGTCTCGGCCAATCGTTCAGGAGACACCGGTTTCACCAGATAATCCAAGGCGGAAAGCTCGAATGCTTTCAAAGCATGCTCGCTATAAGCCGTCACAAATACTACGCTTGGACCCTCACCACCCCAGGCTTCAGCCACTTCAAGGCCTGAAAGTTCCGGCATTTCGATGTCCAGGAACACCAGATTGGGCTTCAAATCTTGGGCTGCCTGGAGAGCTTCTAATCCATTGGACGCCTCACCGACCAATTGAAGATCGAGAAAACCTGCCAACATACGGGCTAAACGGGCCCGAGCTGGCGCCTCGTCGTCCACGATCATGACCTTGATCATGATTCCTCCTGATGGGAGGGGTCAGCGGTGACCAAAGGAAGGATCAGACATACCCGGGTCCCTCCCCCTTCCCTGTTAGTAATTTCCATTCGACCTTCGTTCCCGTACCCCAATTCCAACCTCTTTCTACAATTTTCCAAGGCCGTTCCCGATCCCCGGTATGGGGACTGGCCAAAACCGACGCCATCATCCTCCACCCAGAGCTCCAGTTGACCATTCTTTTCTGCAGCGCCTATCCAGATTTCCCCTCCATTGGCGCGGGAAGAAATCCCGTGCTTGACAGCGTTTTCCACCATCGGTTGGAATAAAAGTACCGGCACCCAAACTCGGCTTGGATCGATATCACCTTGAATGCCAAAATTGACCTTTAACCTCGACCCAAAACGGGCTTTTTCGATATCCAAGTAATCCCTACAAAATTCCAGTTCTTTTTCCAGTGGCTGATGTGTCTTTCGGGTTGCCGCCAATATGCCCTGAAAGAGAGTCGAGAGTTTGACCACCACCTTTTCAGCCATGGAGGGGTCCGCCGATATCAAGGAAGCCACGGTATTCAATGTGTTGAAAAGAAAGTGGGGATTCATCTGGTCTTTTAATTTGGTCAGAAGGGCCTGAAGTCTCTCTTTTTCCAACTCCTCCGCCCTTAATTGACTAATGTTCGCCGCTTCCTTCAGATCTTGCCAGGATATGAAAAGGGAGCAGACCAATAAAAGCATCCAACCCCAAAAAATCTGGTTCCAGTAATAAGTCCATTTAAATACCACGGATATCGGGTCACCCGGGAAGAACAAGTTTATGCCGGTTACCATCATTCTTAATGCCAAATAAAGCCCCGGGGGTATAAAAAAGGCAAGTAGAAGGAGATACCAGCCAGTTCGATGGTGAAGAGACGCCTTACCTCTCCGGCTCGTCCAAAGTTTCTCACCCCAAAGGTAGACTTTCATCAGCATCATGGCTAATAAACCTATAAGTGTCAGTTCGGAGAAATTCCAACCCCATCGGAATAGGATGGACTCGATCTCCCTATCGCCGGTCAAAAGACACAAAGCAAGGTTCCAGAGTGGATTCCAAAAAAAGAGGAGCTTAAGGAAGGACCGTATGTATTCCGTCTCAAAATCCAAAGACAGAATCTTTTTCCAAAGGTTCATCGAAATAGCCTTTTCCCCCATAAATCCTGAGGGGAGATGTTTTGGGGGGCTGGGGAAAAAGACCCGGGACTGCTTTTCCTAGCCCAAATCATATCAATTGAGGAAAAGTTCCATAGGTTATTTTTTGTTTTTTCCATGCCTGGATCTCCCCCATTAAAAATATCCCAAACGGATCAACCCCACGTCCATCCAGACCCGAAGGGACGGAAAAGCTCACTCAATGGACGATTGGTAGGAGAAATTTCAGACAACCATGAGAAAAATACGCCAGGTGAAAGTCTTAACCTGCCTTAGTTACCTCTCGAAACCCTATGTTATACTGCCTTTCGAAAACGCTTCTTTAGCACTACCGATCCGTCGAGTAAAGGGATGGAATTGAAAAAAATATACTCTTATGTCCTCAAGGAAATGCTCCCTTCGTTCCTCTTGAGCCTGGCCATTCTTACCTTCCTTTTCCTTATCAATAAGGTTTTTCTTCTTTTGGATATGGTCATGAATAAAAAAGTGCCCCTATTTGACACCCTGCTTCTTTACCTTAGTTTGGTCCCTTTTGTTTTGTCCCTGACCATACCCATGTCCATGATGATGGCTACCCTATTGGCTTTTGGCAGGATGAGCTCGGACATGGAAGTGACAGCGTTCAAGAGTAGCGGCGTCCATCTTTTCCATCTCATTTATCCCGTGTTGGTCCTGGGCTTCTTGATGACCGGGGTAATGGTGTACTTCAACCACGAGGTCTTACCAGCCGCAAACTTCACCTTCAAGAAGATCCATTTCAAGATCCTCAAGGAACAGGCCGATATCGCCCTTCGCGAAAGGATCTTTATCAACCTCTTTGAGGGCTACCAGTTTTATATCGATTCCCAGGACCATGACGGAACCTTCAAGAATGTGCAGATGTTCAATCGGGTTTCTCCCCATGCCCCTCTGCAGACAACGGTCGCCCAAACAGGACGCCTTCTGACCGACCGAAATACCCTGCAACTTTTTTTCCAGCTAAATGACGGAGTCATGACCTGGGATAACATCAATTACCACACCTATAACCATCTTAAATTCGATCATTACACCATCCACCTAAAGTTGGAGAACCAATTATCTCATTTGACCGACGTTCAGAAAGATTATGAGGAAATGAACCTAAGCGAGCTTTCGGAGGGCATTCGGACTTCCATCGACGAAGGCAGAAGGAACAGCTTAAGAGTGGAATTTCAAAAACGACTTTCCCTGCCTTTTGCCTGTTTAGCCCTCACCTGGTTTTGCGCCCCCTTGGGTCTTTGGACCAGGTCAAAAGGCTTCATTGGTTTCGTGCTCGGGTTGTCCATGATCTTCCTTTATTACTTGATGTTCATCCTAGGTGAAATCCTCAGCGACCGAGGACTGATCAGCCCAGTCATCGGCATTTGGTGGGCGAACGTGATACTGACACTAGCTGGCTTTTTGATCTATTATTTGGTCATCAACGAGCATTCGGCGTTCGATTTCATCCGAAATCTGAAGCGAAAATCCTCAAGGAGAAGTAAAAAAAGATGAAGTTATTGACCCGCTATATTCTCGCTGAGTTCCTGAAGCCATTTTTGCTTTCCCTGGCCTCTTTCTCCGTACTTATCCTAATCGTGCAAGTATTCAACGATATCAAATTCATCCTAGAACACAAACCAGGCATACTCCTAACCTTAAAATATTTCTCCCTTCAGGTCCCTGAACTGATGATCCTTATCGTGCCTTTGTCCGTACTATTCGCCGTGTTATTCGCCCTGAGCGGATTGGCCAAATCCAATGAACTTATCGCGATGAGAGCGGGCGGGGTTAATATCTTCATGGTGGCCATCCCTCTGTTCTTTGCGGGTCTGATCATTTCCTTTCTAAGCCTGGGTTTCAACGAGATCGTTGTGCCCAAATCGAACCAAATGCGGCATCACACCAAGGTCGTTGAAATCGAGAAACAATCCGAGTCAGGGATCAATTTAGTACGGCAGAACATCTCAATCCGGGGGGCAAATAACGGCATTTACCATATCGGCACCTACGACGGAAACACGAATACGATGACAGACGTCCTCATCCTCCAATTCGACAACGGGGTTCATTTAAAAGCCAGGATCGACGCCGCAAGGGCCAAATTCGAGAATGGCCAGTGGGTCTTTTATAACGGTTTTTATCGGGTTTTCGATGTCAACGATGTCGAGCAATCCGCCCAGGCCTTCGACCACATGCCTTATTCCCTTCCCGAAAAACCTTACGATTTCATTAAAGAGCAGAAGGAACCAGGCGAGTTGAACCTTCCAGAATTAGTCGACTATATCCGCCAACTGGAACGCAACGGTTCGGATTGCCACAAGGAACTCGTTGAATTCCATAAGAAACTTGCCTTCCCTTTTGGTTGCGTCATACTGGCCCTTCTGGGCGTTCCTTGGGGTTGGGGCATGGGCCGCTTCAGCGGGGTGGTGA
Organism: candidate division FCPU426 bacterium; assembly: GCA_963830915.1. GTDB lineage: Bacteria > Oederibacteriota > Muellerivitia > Muellerivitales > Muellerivitaceae > CAWHOE01. The sequence continues at coordinate 101,987 of CAWHOE010000051.1, read as the reverse complement.
TGAGCTTCGGCATTTGCATCATGATGGCTTTTTTCTATTTGGGTGGCATGCAGATCGGGCAGAACCTGGGCTATGAAGGTGTTCTATCGCCCTTTTTATCCATGTGGTCTATGAACATCCTTTTCGCTATCGGCGGACCAATCCTGATCATTCGGAAGAACCGTTAAAGGATAAAAACCAAACTAAGGCAAAAACTTTGTCCAGCTTTGAAAAAACATTACCTATATTAAAAGAAAACACACGGTAATTTAAGTCACGTTATCAAACACTTAAAATAAACATTCCCGTCCTGTTGGACAGGGCAACTGCCTTCTCCCTGTTCAACAGGAAGGATTTTCCCGATTCCAGAACAAGGCCCTTGGCCTTGGCCTTGGCCAAACCCTCGATAGTTTTTAATCCAATGGTGGGAACATCAAAACGCCAATCCTGTTTCGGGCTGGCTGTTTTGATGAGGATGATACCAGGGCCAGACCAATGACCCGCCCGATGGATCGTCTCGTCGGTCCCTTCCACAGCCTCCACCGCCACAACCGTTCCCTGCTTGATAGCCAAAACTTGCCCAATACCCGCTCTCGCCAGTGATCTGGCCTTGGAAAGACCCAAAGTGATATCAACGATGGTTTTTTTATCAGGGCTGGTTTTGGTCAAGCACCCTTTAATAGCCAGATAATCCGTCATCAGATATCGGCCATCCAAAACCTTCGTGCCATTCCTGGCCAATTCATCGGCTAGGTTTTTTAGGATCGATTCCCCAGAGCGGTCTTTCATCCTTATCCATAACGATAAGGCTTTGAGATCCAACCGGACACTCCGAAAGATGCTGGAAAGCTGGACTTTGCCATGTATGACCGTTTGAGAAACCTTGTTTTTATTAAAGAACGAAAGGAGAGAACCTAACTGGCCCAGGGATATCCAAGTGAATTGCTCGCTCAACGGAACCAATTTGGGTGAAGTCAAGCCTTTCAGACCAACCGTCGCTAATCGGATTCCTTCCACCCTGGCTCTACGGGCGAAAATCAAAGGCAAATCTCCGGCTCCGGCAATCAATCCCACGAGGCGAGAAGAAGGCATGAACCTTACCGCACAATGCCGCGGGATGATGTTTCCAGGAACTGTATGAGGTGAATGATCTCTGGCAGTTTGGGAAACTCAGACATCAACACCTGGATCGCTTCTTTCAAGATAAGATTTTTCCTGAAAATAACCTTATGCGCTTTTTTCAGGGTCTCGATGGTATCTTTGGAGAAGTTGTTCCGTTCCAGGCCGATCTGGTTGATGCCATGTATCGTCAACGGTTCATCGCCCGCGATCATATAAGGGACCACATCTTGGACTGCACGGAACCCCCCTCCGATCATCGAGTAGCAGCCGATCCTGCAGAATTGGTGGACAGGAGTGACCCCGCCGATGGTGGCATAATCCTCGATCTGGACGTGGCCTCCCAAGGTCACTAGATTGGCAAGCTTGATGTGATTTCCGATCACGCAGTTATGGCCCACATGGGTCTGGATCATCAACCAGTTGTCATTGCCGATGACTGTCTTGGATCCTTCCCCAGTGCCTGGATTGATGGTGGCATGTTCCCGGATGATATTATCGTCCCCTATCTCCAGCCACGTTTCTTCGCCATGGTATTTAACATCTTGTGGTTCGCTACCCACCACCGCCCCAGAAAAAATTCTGTTCCGTTGACCCAGTTTTGTGTGGCCAGTGATAACGGCATGGGGACCTATGGAAGTGCCATTCCCAATGGTCACATGTTCATCGATGACAGCATATGGGCCGATGATCACACCATCCCCCAGGACAGCTTTGTGGTGAATGACCGCGGTGGGGTGGATCAGGGGATTATTAACCGTCATTTCTTATTCCTTGTTCATTTCGTTGAAATCCACGATAGCGCAAGTGAGCTCAGCTTGGACCGCGACTTTTCCATCAATGATGGCCTTACCGGCGATCTTACCAACCTTGGATTTCAGGACCAACACTTCCACTTCAAAACGTATTTGGTCGCCAGGCAAGACAGGTTTTCTGAATTTCGCTTTGTCCACACCAGCCAGATAGAGAATTTTCTTACCATCGCTATTGTGCAAGAAAATGACCCCACCGGCTTGGGCCATGGCCTCGATGACCAATACTCCCGGCATGATTGGATGACCAGGGAAATGACCCTGAAAGAAAGGCTCATTGATGGTCACATTCTTGATCGCAACCACTTTTTTATCGTCCAATTCCAAGACCCGGTCGATCAACAAGAAAGGATAACGGTGCGGCAACGCCTTTTGAATTCCTAAAATATCGAGCATTATTGCTCCCCCCTTATGTTGATTTTGATCAACAGACTTTCCGAACTTCTCCAATATTGCTTTTGCCAGCTCCACGTGATATCGGTGGCCAGCCTTCCGAACAGTGATCTTACCGATCAAAGGTCTGTTTAAAAGCGTTAAGTCCCCCAACAGATCCAGTGTCTTATGCCGGACTATCTCATCATCGAACCTGAGCGGACCATTCAAGGTTCCTTTTTTCCCCATGACTATGGCGCATTGAAGGTTGCCGCCCTTGATCAGACCCTGTTTTCTGAGGGCCTCCACTTCTTCCTCGAAACAAAAAGTTCTGGCCGGAGCCAATTCCCTTTCAAAGGAACCTTCCTCAAGCTCAAAAACATACCGTTGGGATTCCAAACCTGGATAAGGAAAGGAAATGGAGACATCCAGAAAAAGCTTTTCTGCGGGTTCCGCTTTGACCGTAATATCCCCGAACTGGAATTCCAGGGTTTCAGTGATCCGGATGGGATCCACCGATTTTTGTTGCTCGACATATCCCGCTCCATGGATAAGACGAGAATAAAGTGACGCGCTTCCATCCAAAATGGGAACTTCTTCCATATCCATTTCAATGCGAAGATTGTCAATGCCAGCCCCGGTAATGGCGGCAAGCAGATGCTCCACAGTATGAACGCTAGCGTTCTTCTCGCCAGTCAGGGTGGTTCCTCTGGCCGTGCTGGTCACACCCTTCGGTGTCATCGGGATGGCGGCCGCAAGGTCGGTCCGATAGAACTGTATCCCAGCTCCATCGGGGGCAGGTACCAAAGTGACTTTCCCCTGGGAACCAGTATGAAGACCTGTTCCCTCGATAAAAACGGTTCGAGCCAGAGTTCGTTGTTTACGGAAAGTTGATGTCTCAGCCATGAGTTTCCCCGCCCGTCAGCTTGGCAACTTCCTTCTCGAGTCTCCGAAGTCTTTTGATCATTTCAGGCAATTGACGATAAGCGGCCACATTTTTCATTTCGGTAGCCATGTCCGAAGAAGGAGAGCCCCAATAGACCCCTTTTTCAGGAATGTCTTCCATGACACCGGTACGGGTCGCTAAAGTGACATTATCCCCGATTTTTAAATGGCCCGCTAAACCAACCTGCCCCCCCATCACCACATGGTTTCCGATCTGGGTGGACCCGGAGATACCCGTTTGGGAAACTATGATCGTGTTCTGGCCGACAATGACGTTATGGCCGACCATGACCAGATCGTCCATTTTGGTACCTTTTCCGATCCTGGTAGAGCCCAAGGCAGCCCTGTCAATACAGGTATTCGCACCTATCTCAACATCGTCCTCAAGGACAACATTCCCGATCTGGGGAATTTTCACGTAGGCCCCCTGATCGGGCGCGAATCCGAAACCATCCGCTCCTATAACCACCCCAGGTTGAAGGATGACCCTATTTCCAAGTGCGCATTTCTCACGGACCGTAACGTTTGGATAAAGTATGCAACCCTCGCCGATGACAACGCTATCTCCGACCACAACGCCAGGATAAAGAATGCTTTTTGCCCCAACCTCTGCGCCAGCCATTACACAAACCCCCGGATAAATACTTGCTTGGGGGTGGATGGTAGCCGTGGGATGAACCCAAGCTCCATCCTGCACCCCAGCCTCAGGCCTGGCCGATGGATGATATAGTTCAATGAGTCTGGCTAGTGTTGCGTATGGATTTTTGGCCAAAAGGAATGTTTCTGTACACCAGGTAATTCCCTATCAGAAAGGATGGCGGATGCCCCGGTGGTTTCAGCTTTTTTTACGTACCTCGGGTTGGTTACGAAGGTCAAATCGCCTTCTTTTGCCGAATCCAAAGGGCCGATCCCTGATATCCTCAGGGAACCATCGCCCTTGAATGTTCCACCAATCTCTCGCGCCAATTCCTCGATTGAAAAAGAAACGCCCATAGGAGCCACTTTCAACGAAGGATTATTTATCTGAATCGGCTGGTGCTGCGCTTTTGAATTTTTTCATGACGGCGTCTGTGAGATCCTGTGAGTCCTTCGCATAGACGGTCTTATCAGCGTCCAGGATCAGGTCGACACCGCTGTCCTTGGCAACTTCCGCCACCACCGTCTTGATCTCTCCAAGGATACCTTGGGTCATATCAGCTTCCTTAGCGGCCAGATCATTTTCCACCTGTGTTTGTTGTTGCTTGAAATCCTCATATTTCTTTTCAAGCAAATATTGCTTTTCTTTTTTCTGTTTGGATGAAAGAACCGAGGCCGAATTCTTGAGTTCAGCGTCAAGATCCTCAAGCTCTTTCTTCGCGGGCAACAGTTCTTTTTCCTTCTTTTGGGCCAAAGTGCTCAATTTATCGTGAGCGGCTTTAGTTCCCGGATATTCCTTGAAAAGTTTCTGAAGGTCAACAGTCGCGACTTTGAAATCCTTGGCGCAAGCAACGGAAGCAACCAGCATGCAGCAGAAAAATGTAAACAATCGCATAACGACTCCTTTGAAAAAATAAGCGAGATTTTAGCACGACAAGGAAGGAAATAACAACGAATGGTTGTGAGAAGGATCTTGCAGCCTTATCCACCCATCAAATTGAAGAATTTGTTCAAAACCTCGCGAAAATGAGGATGCATGGATACATATCGCAGCCCATATTCATAACGTCCATGATTCGGGAAATTTTGATGGTTAGCCCGAACCACTTCCGCCTCGGCCTTAATTACCTCGTCAAACTGTTCCATTGGAAACTCAACTTCTATGACCGAATTAATCTCAAAATAATTCTTGGTGCTCAAAAAAAATCCGGTTCGGCTCATATTGGACATGACATTGTTTCCATTATGAAGTTCAGAGTCGAGTTTTTCATCTATAGGAGATTTTATCAACCTTACACGGAGAGGGATTCGAACAGGAAGACGCGGCGCGTTTCTTAAATCCTTATTATCCATTCTTTCCAACCCGCCCTAGGTACTAACAATAACGAAGGGTGTACTGCTCAATAAAACAATTCCACCCACTGTTATGTTTACATTTTTGTAAGACCAGTTATTCATGGGTTCACAAGAATGCTGAAGATGCAAAGGAAAGCAAAACGCCTTGCAGAGCTGGGTTTGTTATTTATAGGAATAGAAGAACGACGGTAACCACCGCCGTCGCGCCTACAGCCAACACCTTAATAGCGCCAGATGGTTTTTTCTTTTGAGATTCGATGTTGCTGATCTTCATGGCGTCAAAGGGTCGACCATAGCTCCAGAAATCCTCTTCCTGGATGGCTGGTTGTTCTTGGGTGGCGGCAGCACTAGCGACCACTGGAGCTGGAGCCGCAGCCCCCGCTGTCATCCCGACGAAAGGCATAAAGTTCAAACGGCCCAAGCTGGCGTTGAAAGCACCATCATAAACAGTTCTCATGATTTGCTGTGCGTCCGCGATGCGAAAATCGTTATTCGGGACCGCTAAAGACTTCGCGGAATAATTGACCATGTTGTATTTCAAATTATTGTAGATCTTATTGTCCGATATGGTGGGCATACCAAAATCCTTGAAGTAAATACCATAATTGTTGTTGTAAATCTCATTTCGGGAAATAACAGGACTTGCAGAATCCGACAATAGCACGATCCCTATTCCGTTCGCCGTAATGCGGTTCCCAATGATCTGCGGCTGGGAGTTGGGAGCAACTTCCACACCACTCTTAGCTCCGTAAATAGCGCATTGGGTAATTGTTGGTGAGGAACCATTGCATACGATGCGGCCACCCTTGATCAAGCATCCTTGGAGGATACAATTCACGTTATCACAATTATAAAAATAGAGCGCGCCCCACAATGAACCCTGTGCCGATGGGACAAACGATATAGGAGTCGTGGAATTGCCCACGGCTTTCAAACCACCTTGAACGACCAGATTCGGTCCCGAACCGACCTTGCCATTGGCTACTGCCGTAAGTTGTACTTCAACCCCAGGCTCGATCGAAAGAATCGCTCCTTTAGCGATCACAATATCGTTTTGAATGACATAAGGACTGTTATCTTTTGTCCAGGTTGTCGAGGCTGAAATTGCGTCACGAACATAGGTGGGGCCAACCGCCAGAGCTTGTTGAACCATTCCAAGGAAAAATAAACACAATGCGAAGGCGGTGATCTGTTTCATTTACCATGGCCTCGTTAGATGAAGGATTGGAAAGCTCGTTTAGTTTAACAAAAGGTCTATATTTTGCAAAGTTTAAAAAGCCTTATGCTTTTTTAATCCGTAAGCGGGTCTATTCATCCTGGGTTTAACTTTTAAACCACAAATCTGACCCCGAATTCGTCAGCCCATTTATCTTTACTGTCTCTATACCAATTAATCTAAACCCAATACAGAATTAAAGAAAAGCCAATAACTTTTCGTGAAACTTATCGATTGAAAGATTGTTCATTTGAAAAAAATGGTGGAGGTGGTGGGAATCGAACCCACGTCCTGAAAAACATCCATAATGGGCACTACGTGCGTAGCTCAGGAATGAGTCTCACCCCCCGCTCGCTCCCGAGCGGCCGGCGGAGAGCCAGCCCCATTGTTTCTCGTCCGTCCATCGGTGGAACAAGCCTGATCCGGACCAGCCTACTGCTTACGTTCCATCCCCCTAATAGGCATCAAGGGCGAAACGCTAACCGCTTTAAGCGGCGAGAGCTAACTGATTGTCGGCAGTTAAACCGTTGCCATGTTTGACGAGCGATGGCGCCTCGACACGCACCCAAAAGTTCAGTTCCCCAGTCGAAACCGGTCACCCCCATATCCCTAATATTAAGTCCAACGAGATAGGATTTTATTCCTTTCAAGTCACTTGTAAAACACTTAACTTGTTTACTTTGCTTTATTCATTGGTTTCTAGGGCATTTTTCAGAATAACAGGAATATCAACAATATCGGCCTTCTTGAACCAGACATTACCTGGAAAAATAATGACATTTGGTCCATCTTCACAGACATCCAAACAATATGATTTGGAAACCCTGATTTTGGAAGCAAACCCGGCCTTTTTCACTTCCTCCTTAAGTCGCACCGCCAACTCCTTACCACATCCCATCCCGCCGCAAGAAATCCTTTCGCCCTTGGGTCTTTCGTTGACGCAAACAAAAAGATATTTATCGAACTCTGGTTTTGACGTTTCCATCATTCCCCCATGACCTTAACCAACAAACGTTTTTTTCTTTGACCGTCGAATTCAGCGTAATAAACCTGTTGCCAAGGTCCAAAATCCAGCTCTCCCTTGGTGACAGGAACGATAACTTCATGATGGACCAGAATACTTTTTAAATGGGAGTCCCCATTGGTTTCCCCGGTCCGATGATGCTGATAATTCGCCTTGTAGGGAGCCAATCTTTCAAGCCATTCATCGATATCAGAGATCAAACCATCCTCGGCATCGTTGACATAGACTCCGGCCGTTATATGCATTGCTGAAACAAGAGCCATTCCTTCCTTAACCTCGCTTTTCTTTACGATCCTTTCCACATCCGGCGTGATATTGATGTAGGCTCGGTGTTCAGGCGTATTGAACCAAAGGTATTCCGTTAAAATTTTCATACATCCTCCTCATGAATTCCATATGATCATGATTATCCCAGATAAAAGAACGACAGCTCCGAAACCCCTTCCTTGCCAATCCTGTTTCTCTTTTAAATGAAAAACACTCAATAAAAATCCGACGATCATATCGACCCGAACCAAGGGGCTCATCCGGCTCAACGGGCCCAGGGCGACCGCTTGATAGAAGCAATAGGTGGCTAAAGCGGAACCAATGATCAAAATGCGGTAGGTCCAAACGTTCTTGAGGATAAGGATCGCATTTCTCCTTCCGTGTTTCCTCAAGGAAAATGCGGAACAAAACAAGGCTCCCACCACAAAGGAGAAGCAGGCATGGATGATAGGGCCTGACTCCGCGATCACTAACTTGCTAAATAATCCGCTGAAAGCACCTATCAAAGCCGAGGCAGTCCCCCACCAGGACCAATGTCCACGGTAATAGAGCCACAGAATACCCTCTATTACCGTGATCACGCCGACCCACAATAACTTGTCCACCTTTTCGGGTAAAAAAGCGACTGCAAGAATAGCTGTGAACAACGGGGTGATATTACTTAAAGCAAAAGTGGAATAGTAGTCCCTTCGGGCTCCTTTTGCTAAAGCCCAAATGCCAAGGGATTCACATATTCCGCTCAAGATCGTGTATAACCACCAACGAGCAGAAAAACTTTGGTATTGCCAGAGAACAAATGGCAATAGAATAACTACAACTCCCCAACGGATGGATGCCGTAAATGTGAGAGCACTCTCATTTTGTACCTTAGATTTGATCTGGGATGTCCAAAGGGCATTGAAAAATCCGGATCCTAAGGAGTACCAAACCCACATTATTGGATGGGTTCGTTCTGGAATTGGGACTGCTCATCCAACACCCAAGATTTCATGGTGCGGAATTTACCTTTTTGGATGGACATGATGATATAGGAAAAGCCAGGCCAAGCCGCTTCGCGATCCGTTTCCGACGCTTGATCCGGATGGTCTGGATGCGAATGAAAAACGCCCAGAACTTCCAGCCCTTTTTGTCTGGCCAACTCTTCACCTTTCATGTAATCCTTCGGATCCATGTCATACCTGGTCTCAGGTTTTAATTTATTACGATTTCCGCATTCATAGACTTCTGTAATAACCCGAATATCCCTTGATTTTCCGAACATCAACCCGCATATCTCATAGGGATAACCCTTTTCTCCGATATCAATCATAGATTTTTTTACAGTCTCGTTAAGAAAAGAGATCATTATTCCCACACCCTTGTCGTCAGGTATTTATCCCCCGAATCCGGGAAAATAGTTACGATACAACCGCGTTGAATCCGTTCGGCTAAGATTGCGCAACCCGCCATTGCGCCTCCGCAAGAAAGTCCGACCAAAAGACCCTCCTCACGAGCCAATTTCTTGACCATTTCATAAGCCAGATCCGTATCGATTGGCATTTTTTCCTGATAAAGGGATGCATTGTATATCCCAGGAACAATGGAAGATGCCATATGTTTCCAACCTTCCAACCCATGGAAGGGTTCGGCAGGCTCTAACGCCACCAAACTAACAGAAGGTTTGATCTCCCGTATCCTCTTGCCTGTACCCATTAAGGTTCCACTGGTACCGATGCCGGCGGCGAAATGAGTGATTTCATCGCCTACCAACTCCATGATCTCCTCAGCGGTGGAAAGATAATGTGAATTTGGATTCTCGGGGTTGTTGTATTGATCCGGAACGAAATATCTGGAGGGACCCATCCGGTAAATCTCACGGGCGAGTCGGATGGCGCCATCTGATCCTTCCATGGGGCTGGAATAGTTGACTTCCGCGTCGAAGGACCTCAGTATTCGTTTACGCTCATCGCTAACATTGGCTGGCATGGCCAATACCACCCTGTATCCCAAAGTGGCGCCGATCATGGCATAAGCGATACCGGTATTGCCAGAAGTAGCGTCCAAGATGGCTTTGCTTTTTGTTAATTGCCCAGACTTAATTCCTTCTTCCACCATACGTAATGCGGGACGATCCTTTACCGACCCGCCCGGATTAAAGGACTCAAGCTTGGCATATACCTTGACGTTTGGAACACCATGGCACCGAACTTGGACCATTGGTGTCCGGCCGACAAGTTGAGTGACGTTATCATGGATGCAAGGTTGGTTGGAAATGACTGGCTGCAATGGCTCCCCCAAAATAAAAAAGGGCGTAACCTTTCGGTTACGCCCTTTTAGTCTAACCTTTAGAGGTTGTAAAAAACATCCTTCCCGATAAATTTTGCCGCGTCGCCCAATTGCTCTTCGATGCGTAAAAGCTGGTTATACTTGGCGATTCGGTCTGTACGGGAGGCCGAACCTGTCTTGATTTGGCCAGCATTGGTAGCTACCGCAATATCGGCGATTGTCGTATCTTCGGTCTCGCCGGATCGATGGGAAACAATAGCTGTGTAACCAGCCTTCTTCGCCATTTCAATAGCGTCCAAAGTCTCAGTCAGGGTCCCGATCTGGTTGACCTTGATGAGAATCGAGTTCGCGATACCCTTCTCGATACCGCTCTTCAACTTGGTCGTATTGGTAACAAAAAGGTCGTCCCCAACGATCTGGATTTTCTTGCCTAACTTGTCCGTCATGAGCTTGAACCCATCCCAATCATTCTCATCCAACCCATCCTCGATGGAGATGATGGGGTACTTGTCCACTAGGTTAGAATAGAAATCGACCATCTGTTGGCTGGTCTTCTCTTTCTGGGCTTCCGCTTCCAAGACGTATTTCCCGCTTTGGAAGAAACTTGAAGCGGCCGCATCTAACGCGATCAAGACGTCCTTACCCGCCGTATAACCCGCTTTAGCGATGGCTTCCATGATGACTTGGAGTGCTTCTTCGTTTGATTTCAGGTTCGGCGCAAACCCTCCTTCATCCCCGACAGCGGTATTAAGTTTTTTGTCGTGCAGGACTTTTTTCAAGTTGTGGAATACTTCCGCCCCTATCTGGAGTGCCTGGCGAAATGTTTGACCTCCTACCGGCATGATCATAAATTCCTGAAGATCCACATTGTTGTCCGCGTGCATCCCACCATTGATGATATTCATCATCGGCACTGGAAGGAGATGGGCATTAGTTCCACCCAAATAACGATAAAGTGGCAATTGAGCGGAAATGGCCGCCGCTTTAGCGTTGGCCAGAGAAACGCCAAGTATGGCATTGGCGCCGAACTTGGCTTTATTGGGGGTTCCATCCAACTCGATCATGAACGCATCCAGTGCCCGCTGGTCCATGCTATCCATCCCCTTGATCTTCGGGGCTATCTTGGTATTCACATTGGCAACGGCTTTCAGCACGCCCTTGCCAAGATATCGTTTCTTATCGCCGTCCCGGAGTTCAACCGCTTCGTATTCTCCAGTGGAAGCACCTGAGGGAATAGCAACTCTTCCCAAAGTCCCATCCTCTAAGGAAACCTCGACTTCAACAGTTGGGTACCCGCGGGAATCCAGAATCTCACGGCTCTTAACTTCGGCGATAGAACGTTTCATGAAGCCTCCTCATATGGTTCAGCAGCAATGGCAAATGAAAGGTGATTTTACTTTGCCCTACTTAGTGTCGCAAGCTTTTCATTTATAAATGGTTTTTAAGAAGAGTTAATAAAATACTTAACAGAACCAAAGAGCTTCGTTTGTTCCTTATTTTTAAGCCTAAAAAGAGTCCAAACGATTAAATACAACTCCGGTGACAAGCTTTGGAAAAAAATAGGTTGATTTCTGAGGCATTCTTTCTTTATTTAAAGCAATTTCTTTTAATTGTTCGATTCTGGTCGGATTCAAGAAGAAAACAGCTCCAAACTCATTTTTCTTGAGTTTCTGAACTGCAATTTCTGACTGACTTGTGAAAGAAAGGACATGTTCGACTTTCTCTTTGGTAATTCCAAAAAACGGTTCAAGAATTAGTCGATGCAATAAGGTGACGTCCAGCTTTTTTTGTGCGTTCGACACATCCTTTAAAAGTTCGGACTTGATAACTTCCTTGGAAAATTGAAGTGCATAAAGCTTTTTCCCATCGAAAGAAAGTCCAATCGCGGGCCTCTTCGCGCCTATCTTTTGCAACCATTTCCAAGGCGCCAAACCTTTTATCTTCATAGGATAAACATGGAGCTCCCCAAGCGATGAAAGACGACTCAACAATAGAGCAGGTGATGAGATAATTTTAGACGGCATCATTCTGTGAGTAGGCAAAATGACCAGCCCGGGATCTTCCATGGCCACAAACATCATCATGACATAATCAAAAGGGCGAGTGCCGATTTTCCCTTTCGAACCATGAGAAAGGAAAGCCTGGTAATTCAATGCCGTTTCATAACGATGATGTCCATCTGCTATAAACAGAGTCGCGCTCTCCATCTTCTTTTGCAATTGCACCATCCAGATAGGATCTGTAATAATCCAAATCTGATTCTTAATACCTAGTGGATACTCAAAACTATAAGTAGCCCTGGCAGAAGACGCTTTTCTTAATAGTCCCGATACCCCACGAGTATCAGGATACAGTGAAAATATTGAACTAAAATTCGTATTGCAGGCTTTCATAAGCCTTAATCTATCAGCCTTTGGCCCGTTCAATGTATGTTCGTGGGCTAAAATCCCGCCTCTTTTGTTACCAAAAGGAATTAGTTGAGATAATGCGATGAATCCAGTTCGATGGTATGTCTTTTCATGTATTTCAAAACTCTGACGGTAGATATAAATAGCCGGTTTGTCCTCGCGTTTCAAAGTCGAGTCTTTTATCCAAGCAGCAAAAGTATTTTTCGCTTTTTGATAATCTCCTGAAAAGTGGTCTTCATGGCTTGGATTACCAATAATCAAGCGGATTACATTATGAAGGTTGGAAGAAAGAAGGCTTTTTTTTTGTTTAGAATCGATTACATCGTACGGAGGTGCCATAACCCTGCGAAGAAAAATAGGATCGGTCGTGTCAAAGCGAACGCCTCGAAAAGGGATAATTTTTGCCATAATTCTCCGACCTTTCCTATAACTATAATTTATGGTTGAATTTTTCTAGACTGCTGGAATTTAACTTTTTCTAGCCAATAGCCTTTTCACTTCGTCCATAAAGGCATTGATGTCCTTGAATTGACGATAAACGCTTGCGAAGCGTACATAAGCCACGTCATCGAGATCTTGTAAACGTCGTATGACCATTTCCCCGATCTCTGTTGAGTTGATCTCTTTAGCAGCTCGTTCCATTAAGTTATTTTCGATGTCGTCAACCAAGGCTTCTATACGTTCAGAAGAAACTGGTCGTTTCTCAACAGCTTTACGGATGCCAGCCACGATCTTTAAACGATCAAAGGGCTCCCGGCGGCCGTCACGCTTCACGACCATGGGAAGGATCTCTTCAATCTGTTCGTATGTCGTAAAACGCTTTTCGCACTTTAAACACTCGCGTCTTCTACGAATAGCCGATCCGCCCTTGCTTGGGCGAGAATCCATAACTTTATCTTCTTGATGACCACAAAAGGGGCACTTCATAACCTTCTCCTAAAGAGAGGGATGCCAGAACCACTACATCTAAAAAACTTAACCGCCGGATTATACCATAGGTTGCGGGAATCAAGAGAGAACTATCAAGTGGTTGATTAAGGGGATTCGAAGGATATCTTTTATCAAAATGGGAGAATATTAGGGAATAATCTGTGTCCCAACACCTTCCGGTGTGAAAATCTCTAACAATAAGGCGTGGGCTTCAGTCCCATCGATAATATGGGTCTTTTTGACTCCTGATTTCAAGGCATAAAGACAAGCCTCAACTTTCGGGATCATTCCACCCGAAATGATCTTTTTGTTGATCAGCCGAGGCACTTCCGACGATTTCACTGAAGACATTAGACTTTTTGGATCTTCTTTCTTTTTGCAGATCCCTGGAACATTTGTCAAGAACACAAGTTTTTCAGCTTTTAAAGCAACCGCAATGGCCCCTGCGGCTTCATCAGCGTTAACATTATAAGTTTTCCCATCTTTACCAAGACCCAAGGGCGCGATGACCGGAATGAATTGCTCTTTATCTAAAATCTCTAATATGGCTGTATTCACTTTGGAAACCTTACCAACAAACCCAATATCTTTTCCTGATTTTGATTTGACTCGAGAAGCTTCTAACATTCCGCCATCTTTCCCCGATAAGCCCACAGCCTGACCGCCTAATTGTTGGATAGCAGCAACTAGTTCTTTGTTAATCTTCCCACCGAGAACCATTTCCACCACTTCCATCGTGGGTAGATCGGTGACCCTTAGGCCATCAACGAATTGAGAATGAATCCCTAATTTTTCAGTCAAACGAGTGATATCTTTCCCACCACCATGAACCACTACCGGACGCATACCGACAAACTTCATTAACACGATGTCCTGAAGGGTCGTTTTCAATTCTTCTGACCCGGATCTGGTACTACCTCCATATTTGACCACGACAGTGGCCCCGAACCATTGGCGGATGTAAGGAAAGGCCTCTATCAAGATTCTGGCTTTTTCGATCGAATCTTTCATGACAGTCCTTTATCAGATCGAAGGTGTGGGCGCCGGTTCAGCTGGTTTGGGGGGCGCCTCATCCGACTTGGGGAATTCTTTATAATCACATTCCTTATTTGGGCACGATATATGTGGCCCTAAGGTCTTGGTGTATTTTTCAACCAAGAACGGATTGTTGCATTGGGGACAAGCCCTATTGACAGGTTTATTCCATGAACGGAATTGACAGTCTGGGTAACGGTTACAACCATAGAATACGGTCCCCCTCATCGCTCTTCTAGAAACCACTTCTCCGCCACACCCAAGAGGGCAAGGGATTTTGAGAGAAATAGGTTTGGCTGTTTTACATTCCGGATATTTAGAACAAGCAAGGAACTTTCCAAACCTTCCCATCTTAACAATCATCGCGTTACCACATTTCGGACATTTTTCATCGGTCACGGTATCTGTATCGACCTGGATAGATCCGTCTGAAGTTTCTTTCAAGCTCTTCGTACTCTGGCATTCAGGATATTTTGAACAAGCCAGGAATTTTCCATGCCTTCCCCATTTGACGATCATCATCTGCCCACATTTCTCGCAGGGGATATCACTGATTTGCTCAATTTTGGCCTTTTCCTCACCAATCAATTTTTCTGCTTCGGCCAAACTATCCTTGAAAGGTGCATAGAATTCGGCGATGACGGTATGCCATTCCTGTTCTCCCGATTCAACCCGATCTAATTCCCCTTCCATTTTTGCTGTGAAAGCATAATCTAAAATGACCGGAAAGTTCTTCATAAGGATTTCAAGTACCAGATTGCCAAGTTCAGCAAGAAAAAAACGTCCATTTTCCTTCTTAACATAATGCCTGGTTTGAATAGTCTCTAATGTTGGCGCATAGGTAGAGGGACGCCCGATACCCATTTCTTCCAATGTTTTGATCATGGATGCGTCAGTAAATCGAGGTGGTGGCTGTGTAAAGTGTTGTTCAGGCACAGGCTCTTTCCACGTCATTTTTTGGCCTTCCTCAATGCCAGAAAGCTTGTTGGGATTCACTTCTTGAGTTGCCTCAACGCCTTCCGCAGGTCCCTCCTTCTTATCCTCATCCGCCGCTTCCTCATATACCTTTGTAAATCCTTCAAAAAGCGTTTCAGTACCAGTGGCCCGAAAAACCACGTTGTTACCAGTGATTTCAACGCTTGTTTCACGGTATAGAGCCGCGGCCATTTGACTGGCTAAGAAGTCTTCCCAAATCAATTTGTAAAGCTTGAATTGTTCAGGGGTCAGGTATTGCTTGACCTGATCGGGCGAGCGAAACACCGAGGTAGGCCTGATCGCTTCGTGGGCGTCCTGGATTTTTTGCTTGCTGGAAGTATCTCTATCCCCTGGGGATAAGTATTTTTCACCATAGGTATGGGAAATAAACTTGCCCGCCTCGGCTTTTGCATCAGGGGAAATTCTTTTAGAGTCAGTACGCATATAGGTGATCAACCCGACAGGGGCGGATTCTCCTATCTCAATACCTTCATACAATCCTTGAGCGATGGACATCGTCTTTCGAGCGCCAAACCTCAATTGCTTATAAGCTTCCTGTTGTAGTTTTGAGGTAGTAAAAGGCATTGGAGGCTTCTTGGACTTTTCCCTATGAAGAACAGCCGAAACCATGAAAACAGCTCCCATGAGCCTTTCAATCAATGCCTGGGTTTCTGTCTGGGTCTTAAGATCAGGCTTCTCTCCATCGATCTTTGCGAGCCTAGTTCTGATTATTCTTCCATCCTCGGTGAGGAAATCTAACTCCAATGTCCAATATTCAACCGGCTTGAATGCCTCAATCTCTTTTTCACGTTCATAAATCAAACGCAAGGCCACCGATTGGACGCGACCTGCCGACAATCCGCGTCGTATGTTTTTCCAAAGTAACGGGCTAATTCCATACCCAACCAGTCGATCGAGAACCCTCCGGGCTTGTTGGGCATTGACCATATTAATGTCCACTTCACTAGGGGATAAAATGGCCTCCTCAATCGCCATTTTTGTGATCTCGTTAAGCCTTAAACGATAGATAACAGGGACCTTGGGCATGGCCGATAGAAAATTACGGATATGCCAACCGATTGCTTCCCCTTCACGGTCCGGGTCTGCCGCTAAATAGACTGCCTGTGATTTTTGGGCGGCTTTTTTAAGCTCCTTGATGATGGATGCTTTACCACGGATAGGTATGTATTGGGGTTCAAAGTTATTGGTTAGGTCAACGCCCAGCTTACTTTTCGGAAGATCGATCAAATGTCCTTTGGAAGCAAGGACCACATAGTCGGAGCCAAGATATTTATTGATAGTTTTTGCTTTCGAAGGAGACTCCACGATGACGAGTTTTTTAGCTTCCGCTTTCTTCGTCTTGGCTTTTGCCACTTCCTTCTCCGTTCACACGTTAATGGGAATACAAATCATAAAAGCTTTATCAGCAATTGGGCAAGAATAGGCAGGCCTGCAAAGTTTGTCAAGTTTTCCACAAAGGAGTGGGTTCTGATCGGGTTCAAATAGAAGCAAAACCAAATACTTTTTTAAACATCTTAGTCGTTCTCAATGTCCAGAAACTCATATAGATAAGCCAACAAACGGCCGAGTTCTCCATGCGGGTCAGATTTTGAAATAACAATGACCCGGAGTTTGCTGAACCTTACCTTTTATCTCAAGCGTTAGCAGTATCTCGTTTAAACGTCGAGATGGGATCTGAGTTTCTCTTACGATTGCATCCACATGGGCGGGTGTAAAAGTAAGTTTATCTAATAGGCCTTTTTCTTCAGTAGTTAGTTCCAATTCAGTTGCCATTTGCGTTTCCGTTAAAGGCCTGGATTTGTAAAGTGTCTCGGCCCTAAGATCTTGCAATTCATGAAATATATCCTCAACATTCGTTACTAATTTCGCTCCCTGTTGAATGAGTGCGTGAGTACCTTCCGATTGTTCATGGGTAATAGGGCCAGGAATGGCAAACACAGGGCGCCCTTGTTCAAGCGCATGGTCAACGGTAATAAATGAACCACTATCTTTTTTAGCCTCCACGACCAGTACTCCTTTTGAAGCTCCACTGATAAGCCTATTCCGTTGAGGGAAATGCATAGAAAGCGGCTTTGAGTAAAGGGGATACTCACTCACAAGGCAACCCCTATCAACTATTTCTTGGGCTAATTTCCTATTTTCCGGTGGGTAAATGTGAGAAAGACCACTTCCTAAAAAAGCAATCGTTCTGCCACCGGGATATTTCAAAGCCCCGATATGAGCTAAAGAATCAATACCTCTAGCCAGCCCCGATACAACCGTATAACCAGCCCGGACAACGTTTTCGGATATTTTCAGGGCAGCTGACCTTCCATAACTGCTGGGCTTGCGACAACCAATCACCGCAATCGAGTTTCTGTCAGAAGGCAATAATGTTCCCTGACACCAAAGTACAAAAGGCGGATCATAAAGGTCCTTGAATACATCCGGGAAGTCCACATCCCCATCCACCAGAACTCGGATGCCTTGGCTTTGGGCTTTTTCCAATTCTTCTTGGACCCTGCCAAGTGGATCGGTTAGGGATAATACTTTTCGTGCTGAAGATGGGTTCCAGTCCTCTAGGTTTGAGAGAAGATCTTCCGTGGTTCCAAAGACAGCTCCCAGTATTGGAAATGTGCTCCTAACCGATTTCAATCTTCTGGGACCGACAACACCGCTTAAATGAAGGGCTAAAAGTGACATACGCTCATTCAAAGTATCACCGGTTTTAAACATGGATTAGAAATCGTTCCATTGAATAATCATTCCGGCAAGACAGCCTTGTTAGGGCCGACTTCTTTTGCTTGAGTCAATAATTTTTCAGCGTTTTTGAACAAGGAAATATGATTATCTGCGTGTTGTGGATAGGTAGATGCACTGATATTCAAGGTTACAGGAGGTGCATCA
Source organism: candidate division FCPU426 bacterium (assembly GCA_963830915.1). Classification (GTDB taxonomy): domain Bacteria; phylum Oederibacteriota; class Muellerivitia; order Muellerivitales; family Muellerivitaceae; genus CAWHOE01. The sequence goes on along the minus strand of CAWHOE010000051.1, from coordinate 83,741 downwards.
CCCATCACTTGTTTAAAGTATTTGAAAATTCGTTTAGCGATGATTCCGTAAGTATTGGTCGCCGTATCAGGAAGAATGATGGCATATTTGTCTTTTTCTAAACGACAGAGTACGTCTACCCGTCTTAAACTTTTCGAGAGTATTTCAGCAATTTGGCCGGCAATCTGGTCATCAAGTCGTGAGTCCTCAGGATGTAGGGGCGTCACACTTAAAAATATCAAGCTCAACTGCCTTGAATAACGCTTGGCTCTTTCCACTTCAATGGCTAAACACTCTTCAAAGTAATCCTTATTGAATAGTCGTGTTACTTCATCGACGAGCAATGTAGGCCTTTTAATTGTGCCAACCAGGATGGAGATGGATTCTGAAGTTTTCGAATTGTCCTTTCCCTCCATTGGTTTTTGTAAAGAATCTGATGGGGTTGCAGGTAAATCCTCTTTCGGCGGGGTTATGACTTTATGGATTGCTTCACAAAGCGGTTCCTTCCATTCCTCCCATATTTTTTTTAACTCTGCTTTTAACTCATCATCATAAGGCCGAGGTTCTAAATGAGCGCAACCCCATAAAATGTAATCGGTTTTAGGATGGTTCAAAACCATGAAAATACCGCTATTGGGTTTTTGAATCCTGAGAGAGCCAGATTTGTTGAAAACAGGTTTCCCTGTCATATCAGAGTAAGTATTTTGGTTGGACCTTGCTAAAGCTGTTCTTTCTTCCATTCCCAATCGGTATAAACTGGTATCAACAATTTCTTCTCTACCATTAAAGGCCATAACTTTAAGTTCATCCTCAGCGTTGGCAGCATAAGCTACAAAAACACAATCAAATTGAAAGTTTTCAAGTATCTCAATACAACAAGCTTCCAAATGGTAACGATTTGGTCTCTGTTGTTGACATTGTTCCAATAATTTGTTGATCAATATCGAGGTCGAGATCATTCATTCCCTTTCAAAACCATCTACCCAACAGAAATTCGGGATTAGTTATATTACTTTAAACACATCAATATTAACATAGTTCTAGACAATAGCATCTCGGCTTTCTGGCGTAAAATATTTCAGTTGTTTAAATTTTATTATAAAAGAAAGATTTTCGAGGATTAATTGGTGTGGCTTCAAGAAAATCAAATGTTCAACCGTGATTTTCATAATAATAACTAACTGTAAATTTTTTAGACTTTTATTTTGATAGCTTGAAATATCGCCCTTAACGAAATAGCGTCCGGAACAAGGATGAAATACCCGCCCACAACCTCATTCAAATCTATGAATTTTGTCTCGATACAAATGACCTTAGTGGCCTCTTCCATTCCTTGTGTCACGTTCGCTAACAAAGCGCCAGCCATATCGAATATTAAAGTCGGCACTGATATCAAAAGAAGCATTCCAAGGAATTCATTAAGAGCGCTTAAATAGGCTCCCGTTAAAATATTGCCGGCTTCCTTAATCGCTGAATGGCCCATCTCGGTTAGGATCTTACTTGTCCCAATCGATTGTTTTAATAGCATATCAGCTAAGTGGAGAGCTGAATCTCTGGGAAAAAGAAGAATGATCTTTCCAGTGGCATCACCCAGAATAGACAAAGTTAAACCAGCCACTAAAGTATTGGGATCTCCCACAAGTTTTGGCACTTCATTCAAAGAAAGAATATTAGCCTTTGGGACTGTGATATTAATTTTTTTTCCGAGAAGCTGGGAGAGTGCGGTCGCACCATGTCCAGCTCCTATGTTTCCCACTTCTCTCAATGCATCCATTTGAGTGGCCGTTAATTCATCTAAATTGAATAACATATCAATCATCCTTCCATTGACGTGGATTTTCGGAATAGTAACGCCGGCCCTTCAAATCCTCGATCAAACTATTCACGTCCAATATCAGGGCGATCCTGCCATTTCCTTGAATAGTGGCCCCTGAAAATCCCCGAATGCCTTTTAGCATTTTATCCAAGGATTTTATAGCTATTTCCTGTTGTCCAAGGATTTGGTCCACTTTTATACCAACCCTTGAATCACCAACTTCCACGATGATCACCGATTCCAATACCTTTGAATCGATAGTCACTGGTTTTTCTTCAAGCTCCAATAACTCCTGGAGCCTATAAAGTGGTATAACTTCCTCTCGAAGGATTAACGTCTCCTGTTGTTGAAGAATTCTTTCCTCCTCCGGGAACATATCAATCGTTTCGACAATGTTTGCCACTGGGATAGCAAATACTTCTTCAGAAGATTTCACCAGCAAGGCTTTAATGATGGCCAAAGTCAAAGGAAATCTTAATATAAAAGTGGTCCCCTGACCTTTTCTACTGAATATACGGAAATTACCCCCAAGTGACTCGACCTTGGTTTTAGCCACATCCACACCCACACCACGGCCTGATACCTCTGTTACCTTTTTGATCGTAGAAAAACCAGGCATCGCGATCAAACGGATCGCTTCTTCATCCGTCATTTTAGAGACATCATCGGCTGAAATAAGACCTTTTTCGACTGATGCCTTTCTTACAACTTCCGGATCAATTCCTTTACCATCATCGGAAACCGAAATAACGACGAACGACCTTTCTCTTTTCGCCTGAAGACGAATTGTACCGGCAGGGGTTTTTCCCTCTTGGACTCTTTCAATAGCGTTTTCTATTCCATGGTCAATCGCATTACGGAGAAGATGAACCAACGGTTCACCCATTTCTTCGATGACCGTGCGATCTAATTCCACATCCACTCCTTCCATTTCTAAATTGACCTGTTTATTGAGGGATTTGGCTAAGTCACGAACCATTCGCGGGAATCGGTCAAATATCTGTTTCACGGGGATCAATCTTACTTTCATGATCTCATCTTGAAGTTCATCTGTGATGAAATTTAATTGTGATAAAGGTTCTTGTAATTCTTTAAGATCTTTATTGAAAGCCACCTGTTCGAATCGGGTCTTTGAGATTACTAATTCTTGAACCAATACCATCAACTTGTCCAATTTCGAGGTGTGAACTCGTATGGTTGGCACCATGAACGTTTTTTCCCCAGCAGTCATCAAATCCGGGGAATTCTTTGAATTTTCTTCTTTGGATGTTCTGGGTGTATCCACATTCCCTTCTTCCAATTCGTACGATGTAACTTTAGTCTCTTGGATTTCGGATATCTCCATAATAGCCGTCCTGATTTCATCACTCTTGTGTTCGGTTATTAATAATACCGTGAATTCACGATCGAATTTTCCTCCTGTAATATCTTCGCCGGGAGGGAATGACTTTATGATCTCGCCCAATTCATTGATATTCTTCAGGACCATGAATGATCTGACTTCCTTAAAAACGCATTCCGGCTGTAATTCCACAGTAACCTTGAAAATCGAAAAACCATTCATTCTAGCTTGTGAATAAATTTCTTTCTCGGCATCGGTCAGTCGGAATGAGACCATGACCGGGGAAGGAACGGTTAGAGAAGGGATAGAGGAAGCGGTTTGATCATGGGCTGCATCCTGCAATCGGCCTATCATCTCTTGTATATCACCACCATCGATGGTTTCTTGCTGGTCAAGCGTTTTGACCCATTTTTCCAAACGGTCTAAACAAGCAAAAAGGCAATCCACTAATCCGGATGTTAGCTTTTTTTCACCAGATCGAATCGGTTCTAGAACAGCTTCCATTTGATGAGTCAGGTGTGTCATGGGATTATAACCCATCGTTGCTGACATGCCTTTAAGCGTGTGAGCCGCACGGAATATCTCTCGAATAGATTCCAAATGAGAGGGATCTTTTTCCAACACTACCAAGGAATTATTGAGGTTTGAAAGATATTCCCTAGCCTCGTTGAGAAAAATATCCTTATATTCGTTATTATTCAAAATGCCTCTCTTAGTAAAAAAACAGTCATAATGACTATATTAAATTAAATTTGAATGGTTGCGTTCTTTTTATACCGTTGGAAGTTTGGACAAAATAGAATTGATCTCATCCGCCATGAGATTTATGGGAAGTTGTCTATCGATTGCCCCTGATTCCACAGCTGATTTAGGCATTCCATAAACCACACAACTATCCTCGTCCTGTGCATACGTTTTACCACCAACCGAATGGATATCTTTGAGGCCAGCGGTCCCATCCCTTCCCATGCCGGTCAAAACGACTCCTAAACACTTATCCCCCGAAACCTTTGCCACAGAACTCATAAATATATCGGCCGAAGGTTTCACACCCATTCGTGGTGGAAGATCAGTGAATGAAAAGCGAAAACTCCCGGGAAATCCCGTTAAGATCAAATGACTCCCCGCGGGAGCAACATATCCTTTTTGGCCCATTAACTTTTCGCCCTCAGAAGCTTCGCTGAATTGGAAAGAACTTACGTCCTGTAGACGACGAGCCAGTGCTTTTGTAAAACCAATTGAAATATGTTGAACCACCACAAAGGAAGCAATTGGTGAGCATTTAATTTTTGAAAATAACTCATTGAGGGCTCTCGGCCCTCCCGTGGAAGAAGCTATGGCCACAACAAACTTAGCATTCTGTTCGGTCTGTTCAGTAATTGGGATTAATGAGGACTGTTTTTTATTTTTAATTCTAACGTTTGGCTCTAAAACTGAATCCTTGAGAAGCAATCTATTTCGCAGCTTGCATTTAGCAGCCATTTTGATTTTTTCTACCAATTCAAGTTGGATACTACGGATATCACCAAAAGGTTTTCCAGAGGGTTTTAGTACGCAATCAACGGCTCCAGCTTCTAACGCAAGAAGTGTCGTCTCGGTCCCTATCCCAGTATGGCTTGAAAGCATAATGACTGGCGTTGGACATTCAGCCATGATCTGATTAAGCGCACCAAGACCGTCCAATTTCGGCATTTCAACATCCAAAGTAACGACATCTGGCTTGAGAGCTTTAATTTTTTCGATTGCTTCTAATCCATCCTGAGCGGTATCGATAACCAACACCCCCAGAGTGGCATCATCCAAAACCTCTTTTAACATCTTCCTCATAAAAAACGAGTCATCTACGACCAGGACCTGAATAATTGGATGATTGTCGTTGGACATAATTCCCTGATTTTATGTTTTCCCGGTTAACCAGTAACGCGTTTCAAGGCTTCTTGTACTCTGGGGGGTTGAAAAGGCTTGATAATGAAATCCCTGGCTCCAGCCTGAATGGCATCTATGACCATACTTTGCTGGCCCATGGCACTGACCATTATAATTTTTGCTTGTGGATATTTCGTCCGGATCTGTTTAACTGCCTCTATTCCATCCATCTCCGGCATAACAATATCCATTGTTACCAAATCGGGTTTTATTGCTTCGTATAATTCAACCGCTTCTTTCCCAGTCGATGCTTCACCACCGAGAATATAAGGATCTTTTAAAATAATCCCTTTTAAGATCGTCCTCATGAAGGAAGAATCGTCCACGAACAGGACTTTAATAGCCAAGGGTTACTCCTCCGCAGACCCAGATTCCATATCACGCATGTCTTTCCATCCATCCAGTCCGAAAACTTTTTCAAGATTCAAAAGTAAAACCGAATGTTCCTTCAAACGCACCGTCCCAGAAAGAAAAGACTGTTCGATATCCAAAACGCTTTCCTTTAAAACCAAGAAGTCTTCTCGGGACGCCCTTCCGACTTCTTGAACCTTATCTACTAATAAACCCAGGACTTGGTCTTTCCATTCCACAACTAGGATTCTACTTTCTTGGGTAACTTCCAACAATGGCATCCCGAATCGTTTTTTCAAATCCAAAACAGGAGTGATACGACCTCGTAAATGGATAATACCTTGCAAAAATTTTGGAGTCTTTGGCATAACGGTGATATCCGATATCCGGATGATCTCACGCGCTTGACGGATACCTACAGCAAAACGACAACCAGCTAAAGTGAAGACAACCAATTGAGCTTGATTATTTTCGGTCGTTGAACTAGATAAATCGGAAACAATTGTTCCCATCACTACCTTCTTGTATGTTATTAACTCTATATCCAAATATCAGATTGATTGATTTTCCGTACCAAAATCTTTCCATCAGAAAGATTGAAAACCAACGATCGGCCTTGAGTCCCTCCTACATCTTCTCCAGTGATAGGGATTTTCATCTCAGCAAGAATTTCTCTGACCGCCATCAGGTTCCTAGTTCCTATAGGTAGGGGATTTTGTATAATCGTAGAGAACATATTGGCGCCACCTACTAATTTCGCCTCAAAACGGTCTTTTTCACCGCCTTTTAACGCTAGTTCTTCAACCATAGCCTTAATAGCAGTGTCAGCGTATTTCCCTTTCACATTGGCTTTTGCATGAAATCGACTGGATGGCAACATAATATGCGCTAAACCGCCAATTTTTTTTTGACAATCGTGAACCGTAACAGCTACACAAGAACCCAAACCAATGGCCAAAAGTCGTTCGGGACTCATTGCGGTCTTGGTCTCGGCTATCCCCACCACCCATTCCATTTCAGGCATCGCCGGGCATTTCCAGTGTTTTTGAAAAAGCGTTGAATATCTTCGTCAAACTTCCAGTTTCCGGCAAAAGGAAGAAGCTACCAGTTAATTGTTTCTCCCTTTCAAGAAATTCCGTTTCAATGACAATGGCCACATCTTCTTTTTGCTCAAGGTCGACTAAGACCGTATCGAGTATAGCTTGAGCCATATCAATGACCAGAGTTGGAACTCCATGGATCATCTGGATATGAATAAATCGGAAAAGAGCACTTAAGTAGGAACCGGTCAGAATACTTCCAAGTTCTTTGACAGCAGACCGATCCAACTCCGTGAGTTCTTCGGTTGATTGAGAATTTCTTTGTAATAACAACGAAGCCAAACTAGGAAGAACTTCAACTGGAAAAAAAATCAATACAACTCCGCAAATATCCCCGTAAACCGGCATATAAACTGCCGCAACGTTTTTTTCAAGTCCTCCAAGAAAACCCGCAATGGCTTCCGTAGGCAAAACCATGACCTTGGTTATGGACATATTAATAGGGCGGCCAACCATCTGAGAAAGCGCCGTCGCAGCATGACCGGCCCCCACATTCCCGATCTCCCTTAGGGCATCCAATTGGAAATCCGAAAATACTTCCTCATCCATTTCCATTAATCACACACCTCTCTCGGAAATTCCGGAAGATCCTATCCGCAGTCAAAAATAAAAATTCAACCAAGGACTTTCTTGACTGAATCCAATACATTTGATGGCTGGAATGGTTTGACAATGAAATCCTTGGCACCCGCCTGGATCGCTTCTACCACCAAGGACTGCTGTCCCATAGAACTACATATGAGGATCTTGGCCGTAGGATTTACTTTAACTATCTCACGGACTGCATCTATGCCTCCCATTTCCGGCATGATGATATCCATGATAACCAAATTAGGTTTAAGGGTTTTGAAAAGCTCTATGGCTTTGACCCCATTATCGGCTTCTCCCGCGATCTCGTATCCGGCTCCAACTAGTATATTTTTGAGCATCATCCTCATGAAAGAAGCGTCATCTACCAACAAAACGCGATGGGACACTTTATCCTCCCTCTAACGGCTTTTTCACAGGGCGCTTTCGCCCCTTTCTCCCGTCCTAACTCTCACAGCGTCCTCCACAGGAAGGACAAACAGTTTACCATCACCGATCCGTCCAGTCCGGACATTATCAAGAAGAAGTTCTATTACTTTTTCCAACTCGCCATCTGGCAAAACGATTTCCAGCCTCATTCGAACCTGATATTGTACCTTATAATCACTACCCTTCACCGAATCCACTTGTACCTTTTGGTAACCATATCCGGAGCCTTCAGATATCGTCACCCCTCGGATCCCTGCTTCCCAAAGAGCCATCTTGACCTGCTCTAATTTTTTTGGTGAAATGATAGCCACAATCAGTTTCATGGTTTATCCCAATTATTTAATTAATTTCGAACGATTTGCGCTCGGAGATACTTGCAGTTCCTTTTTCCACGCTTGGATTTGCTGGATCATATCAATCGCTTGGATGACTTTATCTTCTTCTGGGCTTGGAGAATCCATGTATTTCTGGAACTCCTGAACAGCTTCATCCCACCAACTTTTATTCCTGTAAACCTGCCCCAAATGGAAATGAATTTCAGCTAGGTCAGGTTTTAAATCCTGGGTTTTCTTGAATTCTACCAAAGCCTCATCCCACCATTGTATTCGAATATACACTTTACCCAATTGAACATGCGCTTCCGTATTTTTGGGATCAATAGAAACAGCCTTGGTCAAGGCTTTTACGGCTTCATCTAGTTGTTCCAACTGTAAATATGTTTCTCCCAGATGTGTAAACACATCGGAATTTTTCGGATTGAGCCGAACCGTTTCAAGGAATTCACGCACCGCTTCAGCGAATTGTCCCGTATTCTTGTAGAGCATTCCGAGATTCTGGTGAAGGGCAAAGTTTTCTGGGTCAGCCATTATCTGTTTGATAAGAACTTCTGAAGCTTCGGTCAAAACACTGCGTTTTTTCATGGCCACCGTAAGGTTATTCTGAGCCGTTTTATAATCCGGTTCAATCTCAACGGCTTTCTGGAATACCTCAATAGCCTTTTCATACTGGCTCATTTTGAAATAAACAACACCGAGGTTATTGTATGCTTTTGCGTACTTAGGGTTTAAACCAATGGCGGTTTGATAATGACGTATAGCGTCCTGAATCATTCCCGCGTTCTTATATGCAACACCCAAGCTATTATGAATGATCGGATTCTTAGGATCGAACTCCATGGCCTTTTTATATTCAGTTATTGCCTCATCATACCGACCTTTGTCCGCTAAAGCCAAACCCAAGTAGGTCAAAGCTTCTGCGCTAGAGGCAATGGAAACATTCAGTTCGATGGCTTGGTTTATCTCCCGAATCGCCTCGTCGAACAAATTGACCTTGTAATAATAAACGCCTAGATAATAATGTGCCTCTGCGTTCTGCGGATCAATCTCTAAAGCCTGTCGAATCTGCTGGGTAGCTTTTTCACTTTCACCCATCTTGAAAAATGTCACGCCAAGTTCGAAATGGGCCATACTCGAATCCGGGTTGATCCCTATGGCCTTTGAAAAACTTTGAACGGCCTGTTCGGTTTGATTGAGTTCTCTCAGCGAAATGCCACTTTGAATATGGTTTTCGATATTAGCTGGATCGAGTTCTACGGCTTTTTGAAAAGACATCAAGGAATCCTCGAGCATACCTTTTTGAAGATATATCTCACCAAGTGCCCGATAAAACCTTTCTTCTAGGGGGGTTATCTCGATGGCGCGTTTATATTCCCTGATAGCTTCATCCAATAAACCCTTGCCTTTGTAAGCTGAAGCCAAACTAATATATGTTTCAACAGATGAAGAGGGTGGTTGTGAGGCCATCCTTTCCGCAACTCGTTCTTCCATGCTTTTGGGGCGTTCTATTGCCAGCAACGCCTGGGCGCCTTGTCCGAAATTTGGATTCAAGTCGACCGCTTTTTTGAATTCCCGTTCTGCATCCTCCAACATATTTTTATCCCCATAAATAAAACTCAAATTGTAGTGTGCGATGGCATAATCCGGATTCAGCGAAATGGCTTTTTTGAATTCGATCAACCCTTCATTGATCATTGCTTTTTTATAATAAACTTCTCCAAGATTATTATGAAGATCCGCAAAATAAGGATTTCCTTCGATGGCCTTTTTAAATTCAGCGATGGCCTCATCAAAACGGCCAAGACATTTATAAGCTATGCCAAGATAGTTGCGAGCAAATGGGTGATCTGGATTAAGAGTTAAGGTTTTTTGGTAATACTCGATCGCTTTATCGTATTGCCCTGTATAACGGAAAGCATTTGCTAAGTTATAATTTGCTTCCGCATCCGAGGGGAACATTTGAATAGATTTTTTATAAGCTTCGATGGACCTGTCGTAAAGTCCAGTATGTCGGTTAACAGCCTTCAGGTTCTCCTGGGCTTGTGTATTCTCCGGATCCACCTCAAGTGCCGTTTTGAACTCTTTGATCGCTTCCGCATACATACCTTTCGAATAGTAAAAAACGCCTAAATTATTATGCGTGGAAGCATCCCCTTGATCCTCACCGTGGGCCATTTCGCGGATGGTCTTTGTTTCAGGACGGGAAGGCATGATGAACCTCAGGGGGCAATAAATTAAAAGCTTCATCTTGCATCAACTTATCGGGATTAACGATGGAATACAACTCATCCTTTATTTTACCCAAACAATAATACAAATCTGACTTTTTACCAAAAAGGTAAGCTGGGACGGGCTCAATTTGATCAATTTTAAGGCGGGTAACTTCCTTCACTTGGTCAACAGAAAGAACAATTGGGGAGCCCTTATATTCCAATACGATGAACCAGGGAAATATCCCTGGCGGTAGCGGTGGCAATCCAAGAACCTTTCGGAATGAAAGTATGGGGATTGATACACCTCTTAAAGATAAAGTTCCTTCCCAAAAAGGGTGTGGTTCGGACAGAGGGTTTACAGGAACCGATTTAAGTACTTCCTTAGAACGGAATGTCTCAATACCAAAAAGTTCCTTCTCTACCCGGAAGGTTAAAACTACCATACCCTCCATGACTTGCAAAATGTCTTTTTCTTCAACAAAGCCAAGTCTTACCAAGATTTTACCGATTGGCTCATGATTTTTCTTTTGTTCTGATAATGCCACCTGGATCTGTCGGGACGTGATTTTCCCAGCTTGACGAAGTAATTCACCAAGAGATTTTTCTTGGGCTTTCATCATAGTGGCGAAACTCCACGAATGATTTTAAGGTTATTTTTAAGTATCTCATTGGAAGGGTCAAGACTTAAGGCTTTTTCCCAATGGACCAATGCTTTTTCCTTTTCACCTTTTTTCAGATATATGTTACCTAATTTAGAATGAGCATCAGCGTGAGAAGAATTTAAAGTGGTTAACTTTTCTAATTCCCCTATGGCTTCCTCAAAACGGCCTTGCTTGTAATAAAGATTCCCAAGGTTGTCCAAGATTAAAACATCATTGGGATTCAACTGTTTTGCGGCTCGATATTCCTCCATCGCCTTATCCGCCTCACCTTGTTTATCATATATATAACCAAGAACATTATGAACACTCGCGTCGTGCGGATTGATTTCCATGACCTTTCGGTACATTTGGATCGCTTCTTCATGCTGACCACGCCCAGCATGGATCATACCCATCTTGAGGTACACCTCTGCGTTGTGGGGATTACGTAGTCTAGCTTGTTCTAGGACCACAAGCGCTTTATCGTATTGTCCCATCGACATATAAGATTGACCCATCTTCAAATGCACCTCCGGTTCATGAGGATTCAACTTGAGGGCTTGTTGATATTGGTCGATTGCCTCCTGATATTTCCCTCTTTTTGAATAAGCGTTTCCCAAAATCGCGTAAACAGCCGCGTGCCGCGGGTTGATAGCCAATGCTTGAGTGTAAGAAATTATCGCTTCATCCAATAATCCCAATTGTTCGTATGCGTTCCCGACTTTAAAATATATTTCTGCATTACTGGAGTTTATATCGATGTATTTCTTATATTGCTCAATGGATTCCTGATATTTACCCATTTTTGAGAAAACATTTCCCAAATTATTATATAAACCCGCGTCCCCCGGGTTGAGTTCAATGGCCTTTTGGAATTCAACAACCGAACTGGAATATTTACCTTGAACTTCCAATAACAAACCTAACTTACAATGCGCGTTTAAGTTCATTGAGTTCAATTCAAGGGATTGATGGTAATAATTCTCAGCTTCTGGATAATTACCCACGTTCGTGCAAAGTCCGCCTAATTGGAAAAGAATCTCGCTGTCAGCCGGGCTAAGTTCCAGTGCGCGCTTGAATTCAACAATGGCATCTTCATAACGTTTAGAAAGAGTAAACGCTGTCCCCAGGTTGATATGATCCTGTGCTTTATCCACGGTTTAACCTTTCGGAGATGTACCTTCAGGGTCATCGATCAAATTTGCTTGGTAGATCCTATTTTTCACATCCACACAGCGATAATATTTCCTTGCGGTCCCCAAAAGGGTTTCAGATAAACCGAGTACCAAGTACCCCCCCGGTTTAAGCGCATAATAAAACCGTTCGTAAAGTTTTTGCTGCTGGGTCGACGTCAAATAGATCAATAGATTTCTGCAAAAAATCATGTGGAACCCGGATAATTCAGGGCTCCAATGGCCCAATAAATCATGAGGGCGAAAAAAAACAAAACGTCTTAACTCTTCAACGATCCTGACCTTCTCCCCGCGTATAAAAAACCATCTCGCAATTTGGGTTTTCGTTAGTTTACGAAGGGCTTCCAATGGATAAATGCCTTGGGCAGCAGTTTTAATACTGATTGGATCAATATCTGTCGCATAGATCTGAAATTCCATACACGGGTTATCAACCGCTTTTTCCTTCAACAACATAGCCACTGAATATGGTTCTTCTCCAGTACTGCATCCAGCACACCATACCTTTATTTGTTGTAATCTGTCATTGGTAACATTCGCAATGTTTGTCCCTTGAATGGCTCGGTACACCTCAGGGTCTCTGAAAAATTCAGTTACATGAATAGTTAACCGGTCGAAAAGGAAGGACAATTCGTGAGGATCGGATTTTAATATTTTGTAATACTCATGATAATTAGGCGCCCCAGTCGCCCTCATCCTCACAGCTATCCTCCTCTTGATATAATTTATTTTATAGTGGCTCCCATCAAATCCTTTGTCCGTCAAAATCATTTCTAGTATTTTTTTAAAATTCGGGTCCTGATCGATCGGCGCTTGCATCCGCAATTCCTTACCAGGGCCGTCCAACCCTTTATGGCCGGTAACTGGCTTCGAACCCTTGTTCGATAGGCTCGACACTAGAAACAATTTGTGCCATCGAATAACTCGGACCAACATAAAAAACCTGTGCTTTTCCTTTTAATGCATGAATCGTTTCATCAAATACACCGCGAGCCCCTGCTTTTCTAATTTCAAAGGTTTGTCCTTCAACTACCCCTTTTTTGGACCCAGCGGTCAGCACAATGAAATCATATTGAGCGTATTGGGTTCTTCCTGATTCCCCGCCAGCCACATAACAATGGATCTCATGCTGTGGGAGTATTTTTTTCGTTTGGGCTTGTTTCCATCTTTTGATCTCATCGTTATAAATTCGTAAACTATCTCCCTTTTGGAACGGCTCAAAGGATTTTATCGATTCAACCAAACAATATTTTCGTTGAACTTCCAAAACCTTGACAATACCAAGGTTCTTAACCCAATCACCTGAAAAACCACTATGAGGTTCCTTAAGGTTGTTGACCATGAGCCGATAAGGGATTAAAAGATCACCGACTTTAACCCCTTTTTTTTGACCGATCTCAGCATATATCTTTTGGCCTGTGCTTATTATCGATTGAGCATCGTATGTTTCACTCACTTTACCAACAACTGGGATACGGTCATTACTATCCACTACATAACCTGCCCTTAAAAAATAGTAGAAGGTGATTTGATCGCTTGCCCTTGTTCTTATGCTGGCAGAAATGTTTTTTGAATCTTTAATGGTTTGTTGTTCCGGTTCGGTCACCGACTCCTGGTGAACAGTTGGTTGACTCTGAACGGTCGGAGTCGGTTGCAAAGGCCCTGTAGTTATACCCGGTGTTAAAACCACAATTGCCGTTGGCAAAGGCTTATCATTTTCTATTGTTGGAGTTACAGATTGACCCTCATCCTCCACATCAATTTCCAAGGTTTTCCCCTGAGCCTTTAGGCCTCCTATCTGGACCAAAAGAATGGCAGAGATTAATACCACAGCCCAAGAAGGACGATCAACGAGCATAATTCACCTCATCTCTCAAGTTTTTTGCCTTAATAACCCACTCTTGTTCATTTGGATATTGGCTCAAGATAATGTCGATATAAGGATCCGCTTGATGCCTCGCCGAGGTTGTATCCACCAACACTTGAGCGGAATAATAGAGGGAAGCGGCGGCCAGGTCGGATTTATCCGGATAATCCTGATAAATTTGCCCATAGACCTCCATGGCTTTTTTGTTATCCCCAAGAATATCGCACCATCTTGCAGCATCATAAAGGACAAGCGGCGCATGAGGGTCTTTGGGATTTTCCTTGACCCACTTTTGAGCTTGCTCAGCCAAAATCGAGGAATTCAACGCCACATAAAAGATCCCGATAATCACGACCGCCGTGATGATAAGTTTATTCATTTTCATTCATCCTTTGAACTGAAACAACGTTTTAAATTCTCAATTGATCTTTGAAAAAATTCCGCTCAAGGTACTTTTTTTGATCTTTGCTTCCTCAATTTTTTTTATGGCCCGGTCATTGGTCGGCTCGATTTCCAGGATTTTATTCCATATCCGAATAGCTTGGTCCATGTCATTTTGATCAAAATACTGCTTCCCCTCGTTGTAGAATTTTTCGGTTTCCTGCTGGATTTTTGTTTTAAGTTCCGCGAGTTGTTTAACCACCTCCGGGTGTCCCGGCGAAAGTCTAAGGACTTTTGTATATTCTTTTTGCGCCGATAACAATTCACCCGCCTGTTGGGCTTTCCATCCATCCTGGTAGAACTCAGCGATCTGTTGTTCTAACATTTGAGAGGATTTTTGCAGATAGGCATTTAAATAAGAATTTTCTTCCGCCTTGCCCAATGCCTTTTTGAAAAACTCAATCGCAGTTTGGAAATCGCTGCGAACATAAGAACGGACTCCTTGTTCAAATAGAGCCAATATGTTTTCCTTTTCAGGATTAGAATCGGTTCCTTCAACACCAAATGAAAGAAGTTTAGCGATCCCTTGTTGAAGATATCGATTGATCTCCTCGGTATCGGGATGAAGCTCATTGGCTTTGTTCCATGCCACCAAAGCGCCTAAAAGATCCCCCGCTTTGTAAAGTTCAATTGCGGTTTGATTGAATTCGGCAGCTTTTGCCTTTGCCAATTCCTTTTGATAAGCCGCTTTTAGGTTTCTTTGCAGGACTGTCGCTTGTTCATTCTCCGGGTCCAAAATCAACGCTTGGTCGATTTGTCCAATCGCCCCGGTAAAATCATTCTGTTGCTGACTTTGCATGGCAGCTTGATAGAATTCTCGGGCCTTTTCCCTATTCTCCAGTTCAATTTGGATAGACCGGATGTATCCTTCAGCCTGCTTATTCCCCGGATCGATTTCTAAAGCCTTTTGGAATTCAAGGATGGCCCCTTGGTGTTTCTTCTCGCGATAAAGCGCCAATGCTGTTTTTATAATGGAGGAAACATCCTTCTTTTTTTCCGTCTGACTCTCCATTTCCCTTATCTTGGCCATTAATGTATTGCCTTCTTTGTTTTCTGGCATCTCTTGAAGGACCCGTTTCAGCTCGCTTTTAGCCTCGTCATAACGGCGTTTATCGAAAAGTTCCTGGGCACGTTTATACCAGGCTCCCACCCGTTCTTTTTGCTGGTTGGTCTCCATTTGCGAGATCAATGATTGGGCGGAAGCCTTGGATGAGGAAATCCCTTTTAAACCCAAGTCTATTTCGCTCGGGGACGTAGCCTGTTCCAATGCGCTTTCCCGGGTAATTAGATTCTTCCTCACTAGTCCGATCAAAGATTGATCGAAAGTTTGCATCCCATATTGGCTATGACCTTCCGCTATAAAACTGCGGATGGAACTGATTTTGTTATCAGCGATCAAGGATTTAATGGTCGGTGTCGCGATCATGATCTCGCAAGCTGGAACAACCCCCGCCCCATCCGCCTTGCTTACCAGCCTTTGGGAAATGACCGCTCTTATCGTGTTTGATAGCTGTATCCGAATTTGATTCTGTTGATCCGGTTGGAAAAAATCAAGGATACGTTCGATCGTCTGTATCGTGTCCATTGTGTGAAGGGTTGATAATACCAAATGGCCGGTTTCAGCCGAAGTAATGGCGGCTTGAACCGTTTCCACGTCACGCATCTCGCCG
Organism: candidate division FCPU426 bacterium; assembly: GCA_963830915.1. Classification (GTDB taxonomy): domain Bacteria; phylum Oederibacteriota; class Muellerivitia; order Muellerivitales; family Muellerivitaceae; genus CAWHOE01. Next base: position 67,850 of record CAWHOE010000051.1, on the reverse strand, counting down.
ATCAGAATGATATCGGGATCTTGTCGCAAAACATACTTTAACGCTGATTTGAAACTTTCCGTATCAAGCCCCACTTCACGTTGGGTCACGCTTGATTTTTTATCTTGGTGCACAAATTCAATTGGATCTTCGACTGTCACGATATGGGCGGCTCGATTCAGATTCATCTCATTGATCAAAGCCGCCAAGGTCGTTGATTTACCCGAACCGGTGATGCCCGTGACCAGGATCAGGCCCCTTTGTTCCATGGCGATCTGTTTGAGTACCGCCGTGGGCATATTGATATCCTCAATGCGGGGGATGACCTGTGGAATGACCCTCATGATGATTTCGGGCAATCCTCTTTGCCACATGGCATTAGTCCTGAATCGGGCCAACCCTTCGACCGCATAGGCCAAATCCACTTCTCGGCGGTCCTCGAAAAATATTTTTTGTTGTTTTTCATCCATCAAGTAGGTAGCAACTTCAGCCAATTCCTGGGGGGTCAATGCCACTTCACTTTGCGGGATAAGATCTCCATCTATTCGAAAAAGAGGGGGTGCGCCAGCCTTCATATGCACATCCGAGGCCTTTTTCTCGACCATGGATAAAAGTATCGCTTGAAGATCCATTAAAACTCCCAATTGTGTTCGAAGGTGTCGTTGAAAACGTAGTTATTATATCAATAGGGACACAATAAAACCCAGTATTTTAAGCTTTTACCCACCCTTCTTTGCATCCCAGAAACATTGAGTCGCCATACTGGATAGCATCTCCAAACCCATCTTCTTAAAACTGTCTTCCAAAATCCTATAGTCCTGAGCTGTTTTAAGACCTGGTAAAGGTTGCAGTCCTTTCTTAATTTGTTCCTGGGTTTCCTTCAACCGCTCGATAAGGCTCCTGTCATCCGGCTTCAGTTCTATGGCCTTCTCATAGAAATCGATCGCGTCAGGATAATTCCCTTCACGCTTGTAGCATTCAGCCAAGTTGATGTAACTCGGGAGGTATTTAGGATCATTTTCCATGGCTAAAACACAGAACCTTCTAGCCAATTTGTAATAAGCTTCTTTTCCAAACAAAACGGCTAAATCATTCAAGGCGGAAGGATTTGAAATATTCAATCCTTTCCCCAGGAAATATAATGCCTTGGCATCCGCTCCATTCACGAACAACCAATGACCAGCTTGATTAAACTGATCATAGTAATATCGATAAATCTGATAGGTTGATTCATCAACCTGAGGCCATTTTTCCCCGAAACCTCTGAAACGTTCTAAACAACTAGAGCGTAGTGTTCCCGAGTAAACCTCTTGTATCCCTGGGGGTTTATTCCATTCCCGGAATTCTAAACCATTGGGGGCCCAAGCGCACGGCAGCTCACCCAATTTATCGTTTAAATACTCCTTATCGAGTGAATATAGGAATGCCCGGTGGGTCCTTTCAGAAAGAAGAGTTTTTAATTTACCGGTGAACGTTATTTCGCCGTTAATAGCCGCCCCAATCTTATCATCCTGCTGTCCTAATTGTTTCCAACCCCAACCATGGAAAAGAAATATCGACGGACAGAAAACTATGTCTTTACGCAATCCCTGAGCGAATCTTGCATATAAGATCGGCATGACATAATGATCACCTTCCGCTAAAAACACAGAGTTCTTCGGAATGCTTTTTAACACATTGATCCCAAAATCATTCGCCAGTAAATACCTACTTCGATCCTCCAACGGCTTCATATTAAACATCCACAAAAACAAATCCATAAGAACGATGGTGAAGAACAATACTACGATCGGCTTTCCCTTATTTCGCAGCAACCGATAAATAAAAAAGAATCCAAGAAAACCTAATAAAGCCCAAATGAATCCCGGTGATACCAAATAAACGTTGATCAAAAATAAAGTTTCTTCCCTAGGAACAGTAAGTATGCCTAAAACGATCGGGACATACAAAAAAGCTAAAGAAATGAATAACTGCTGTGATATTCGCCAAAGATAATAACCGCCCAATATCACAAAAAAGAAAAAGCCCGGGACCCAATAAAACACCGCTAGTCGGAAATATTGTTCGGCAAACTCTTTATAGAAATACCAATTCCGGAAAAGAGGTTCTAATCCGGCAAAGGGTTTTCGAGAAAGACACCAAAAAAAACCCGAGACGTTCGTTGGATCTCCCCAAGAGGGCAGGCAATTCAAATGGGCCCTAAGAGGCAAGTAAAGATAAATGGAAAGTCCTAACAAAATTACCGTAACGCCAACGATAATTTGCTTGATATCCCATTTCGTTTTTTCGTGTAAAAACCAAATTCCAAAAAAAGGGGCCCAGAGCACAAGGGTTTGCCAGTGATTACCCATTCCAATGGACCAAAGGAAGGTAGGAACTAAAGCTTGTTTCCAACCCATCCCCATTCCCAAACACTGGATCCGCATCCATACCATGACCGCCAGAAATAATAAAGTCAATGTGTATACGCATCCCTTAGCCGTCATGCTTTGAGCGAAAACGCTCCTACAGGAAAACAGGGTCGCAACGGCGGCAAAAGATAGTGCCCAAGCGGCAATTCGCTCTTGGTTTCCAATCGCCGGTTCACTTATCTTTCGCAGTCGAAGACAAGCTGAAAAAAGGATCGCCATTGAAAGAAAAGTGAAAAGAGCGGACATCAGGTTGAAACGAAAAGCCATCGATCCAATGGGTAAATAGGAAAATAAACGGCCTATCAAACTGAACAAGGGATATCCGGGAGGATGACATATTCCAAGATTGTAAGAGGCGGCGATCATCTCACCGCCATCATCTGACATCAATCCCGGGTTTTGGGCGGAGAGTAAGAAACCCCAAAAAAATATGAAGAACAGAATATATACCGTTTTCAGAGCAGCTTCTGTCCTCAAAACCGTACTCCTGAATTCAATTTGAAACTCAAGGCTGGTTCAATAATTTCCAAAGTTCTACCTGTGCTTCTTTATTGACCGGATCCACTTCTAACACTGACCGAAAAGCCTCTTCCGCTTTGATCCGATTTCCCATGCGCGCCATCAATCTACCGTAGGTTAACTGGGATTCCACCCTTTGCGGATTTAGCTTAACTGATGATTCGAGCAATGATTTCGACTCGGCTAAACGGCCTTCCTTCTCATAGACCAAGGAAAGATGGTATTGCGCGTCGGAAAGTTCATTGTTTAAACGGATCATATCATCCAACAGCTGAACTGTTCTGGAGTCATCCTTTTCCCTTTTGGCCTTATCAAGTTGAAGCATTAATCCGGCTATCTGGATCGGATGTTGTTTTACGGTCTTTTCCAATTCCAGGCGGGCCGCCTCCAGGATGTTTTGTTGACTATAGATCTGCGCCAAAGTTTTTCTCGGTTCATCAAAGCCACCGTTGAGATTAACTGCCCGCTCAAAAGCCCTAATAGCGCTGGCGTAATGATTCCGCGCCAATAATTCCTTTCCTAATTCATTAAAACCTATCGAGTAACGCTGGATAGTGGAAACAGACCCAGCATCCGGCTCCATTTCGGTTTGGGTCAATGCTGACAGGTCATAGCGGAATTGGATGTTCTCCATTCCCGTGGAGTCCAAGTCGTTTCGTTCGAATTTTTGGCCCAGGACCGTCGAATAGGCCGAGGGGCCCTTCCAGTTGGCCGGCATTTGAGAAATACACCACTGTATATCCCACCGATCCAAATTATTGATTAGAAGATCTTGGAAAAGTTCATCGGGCGACCCGGATACCCGGGAAAAAAGAAGCTCGGGGTCTTTTCGGATACATTGAGTGATGTACCATTTTTTGTTCAAATAACGCCGTTCCAATAGGAAGTCCTTGGGTTGGATGGGTTCCAATAACATGGATTCCTGGCATGCGTTAGCCTCGAATGCGTCCTCAAAAACCATTACCGTTCTATTATCTAGCGCTCGCAGAAGGTTAAAGGCGTGTTGTTCCGGAAGGTCTAAATGACTTCGTAAATACCGTTGCCCAGGCAGCCAAGCCAGACCGATCGCGGTCAATAGGGACAATACTAAAAAGATCACGAGCCTTCGACCCGAAAACCAATTCCCGGGTTTTTTCTCCATACCTTTCTCGGCATACCGGAGGACCATGGAAGCTAAACCAACCGTGGCCCATAAAGAAGTGGGTCCTGGTTGTTCGGAAGATGTCGAATAGAACGTAAAGCCAAATAACACTGCGGTTAACCAGACCCATGTATCAGGAAGTGAGATGATTTTTTTAGGGCCTGTCCGCCAAAAGGCCAAATTCAAAAGACCAAAAAAAAGAAAAAGGATGAATAGCACCCAGAAGTTTACGCCTATCGAACCCAAAGAGTCCCAGGGATCCCAATCCTTTTGAAAATGCCAGTCCCAAAGTGTTTTCCATGAGTTCATAATCTCTAAAAAAGGGTGTGATCCGCCCCAGGATACCAAACGCTTGGTCCATCCTGAAACAAACCCAAAGATAAGGAGTTAAACCAAGGGCCAAGGGCAAAAGTATGTTCCTCCATCCTTTGCCATCATTGTCCAAATGGGAAAAATGGGCCATCAGCCCCAACACTCCCCAGAGCGGATGAACACTGAATAACAAACCCAATAATAGATACAACGATTTCCAGGGTTTTTCTTCGAATGAAAGAAGCGCCCTTTGGGCCAAGAATAATAGCAGCCCCAGGGCCGCGATGAGTCCAGAGGCGATCGTAGCTTCATCCCAATTCCACCGAGCAAAAACCAGCACTGCGCAAAATAGAATCCCGACCGTTACATGAAGAATATTTTTGCTTTTGAGTTGGCGGAACAATTCAAGCATGACCAAAAACATAGCAATGGCTAGGATCAAACTGGAAAGACCGGGCAAAAGATAGAACTGGGATCTAGGAAATATGAAACAAGCGCCCTGTCCCAAAAGGGTGGACAAAGGCGACCAAGGCGGTTCTCCCACCAACCCCGCATGGACTGAAAGCCAAAAGGCTGGATCTTTGCCCCAAAAAAATGATGGGGTGTGGGTTTGAGAATACAGAAAAAACGAACCTGTGAAAACCAGGGAGGCCGCGAGATAAGCACCCCAAGTCACCTTCGAGAATATCTGACCCATCCCCCAATGGACGGCGAAAAGGCCAAGGGAAATCAAGATCAATACGGCGCCCTTCCCCATTTGTCCCCGGGAAAAAAGGAACCATCCCGACGCGCCTAGTAAAAACCCAAAAACCGATAGGGCTCGGTGAACCTTTGAAAGAAGTATCTCTCTGGATAAACCTTCCTCTTCCTCGGCGATCTCCTCGATATTACGCATGGTGGTCCCGCCATATGATCCCTAAACCGATCAAGGTCAAATCCGGTTCTATTTGATCAAATAGAGCTGTCCCGAAAAAACAACCGCACCAACCGCCTGTTGCGATCGCCGGAGTTTTTCTTCCTATCTCTTTGCGGATCCGCGTCAATAGTTCTCGGGTGGTTCCTATCGTTCCAAAATAAATGCCGGAACGAACAGCCTCTTCCGTGGAATGTCCAATCGCCCGGTTGACCTTCTTGAAATCGACCAAAGGTATCTTGGCCGTATGTTCAAACAAAGCCTTTAATGAGATGCCGATCCCAGGCAGGATGGCCCCGCCACGATAATTTCCTTTTCGGTCCACCACATCGAAAGTTGTCGCTGTCCCAAAATCCACAACTATGCTTGGCGAACCATATAATTCCTTTGCCGCGACAGCGTTCGCCAATCGATCAGCGCCAGCTTGGGTTGGTTTGTTGATCTTCACCCCTATCCCCGCGTTCCTACTATCGATAAAAACAGGATCCCTTTCAAATGTCCGGGCTAAGGCCCTGTCAATCCTTGGGTCCACCGCAGGGACAACACTCGCGATGACGATACCATTACATCCCGAGCTCTTTCGCAACTGCCGGGCCCACGACAGAGCGCCGCTCTTTGTTTTTAATCGGTCTGTAGGGATGTTGTATTTCCGCAGGATCTTCGTGTCTGTTACCAAGGCGGCAACTGCCCTGGTATTACCGACAAGTATAGCCCAGATCACGATCGAGCCTTTCCGATCCGGCCCACGGATGGTTTCGCTTGGTTCAGTTTCAGCAATTCCACATCTCCGGATGTTAATCTTTCCATCATCCCGGCATCGGTCCTCAGTAAAAGCGCGCCCTTTTCATCGACATCGGTGACTTGGGCGAAAAAGGTCCTATACCCTTGAGTTACCTTGACTTGCCGGCCGATCGTCATGGATCTTTTCTTCCATTCTCCCAGGACTTTTGAAAAACGTCTTTCTTTCACCAATTCATAGCTAGTTTCCAACTGGTATAAAAGTTCCTGAAAAAATCGTTTCCTGTTTATTCGTTTTGAAGACGCTAAATAAAGGCTGGTCGCCTTTTCCCTGAGTTCAGGGGGGAAATCTACAGGCCGTTGGTTGAGGTTGATCCCAACCCCCAAGATGACCGTCCCTATTTTATCTTTTTTATGCCCCATTTCGGTCAAAATGCCGCAGACTTTTTTCCCAGATATCAACAGATCGTTGGGCCATTTGATATCGGGCTTGAGCCGCCACTTTTCCAGCGTTTTGGCTACACCAACAGCCGCGGATAAAGTGATCTCTGACATCTCGTCAGCATGGAGTTTAGGACGCAATACGATCGAGAAGGTTATGGATCGAGTCGAACTAGATACCCATCGACGACCCATCCTTCCTCGTCCTTTTGTCTGCGTCTCGGCGATTACGACCGTTCCTTCTTCCGCGCCCGCCATCGCCAATTCAAGAGCTAAGTCATTGGTTGAAGTGATCTTGTCAAAACACAAAAGGACTCGGCCAAAGAGTTTGGTTTTAAGGCCCTTACGGATCGAATGGGAGTTCCAGGCAATCGAGCTGGCTGAGGATGTTCTCAAAGCGGGAAAAGCTCGATCGAAAAATCAATGGCGGGAGCGGAATGGGTCAGTGATCCGGAAGAATAACGGTCAACTGGCCACCCAGACCGTTTTCGAATGTTACGGAGGTCGATCCCTCCTGACGTTTCCAAAACCACCTTACCTTTCAATAATCGATGGATCTTACGGAACAGGGCTGGAGCGGCGTTATCGATCAAGATGATATCGGCGCCGGCACGAAGGGCTTCGGAAGCTTCTTCAAAAGTCTCGATTTCCACCTCGATGGTCTCCCCCGCCCCGTATTTATTCCGGGCGGCGGTCACTGTATTGAAAACTCCGCCGCCGAGTTTTAGATGATTGTCTTTCAAGAGTACATGACCCGACAGGTTGAATCGATGATTCCGTCCCCCTCCCACTTTGACCGCGTACCGTTCCAGTGCCCTCCAAAGAGGAGTCGTTTTGCGAGTGTCAAATAGGCGTGGGCTCCCTAACGCTTGCCGCATTTTCCGGGTCAAGGTAGCGATCCCCGATAGTCTACTCATTAGGTTCAACGCCACCCTTTCACCCGACAGAAGACCGCGAGCAGGCCCTTTCAACCAAGCCACTCGTTGACCGGGATGAACTTTTTGCCCTTCCTTGACGAGCGGGATTAATCGACACTTTTTATCGAGGATTCTAAAAACCTCCGCCATGACCGGAAAACCGGCCAAGATGCCGGGGGATTTAGCGACCACTTCCCCTTTCGCTATCAAACTGGGAGGGATTACCGCTTTTGTTGTCCTGTCTTCCCAAGCGCCATCTTCGCGTAGGGAGGCGATCAATAAAGGCCGGATATTCTTAAGATCCAATGGACGTCCCATAACCGATCACACTCCCATGGATTTCAAATTGCGTCTTATGTGGGATATCTTGTTCTCGGATTCCCTGATCTTCGTTTTTTCCGCTTCGACCATTCCCGCCGGGGCTTTTTTCACGAACTCTTGGTTTGATAATTTCATTTGGGTGGTTTGAATGTACTTTTCCAATTTTTCGATCTCCGACTTTTTCTTGACCGATTCTTTGTTCAAGTCAACATACCCTTCCAAAAGAACATATATTTCACCATTCGCAATGGGATAAACAGCGGCAGGTTTCAAAGGAGAAGAAGCGGTCGGCCCCATTCCCTCGACTTTCGCAAGTGATTTAACCAAGTCTTGGAATTTAAATAACGATTGATGTAAATTTTCATCCCCTAAGATAGCGACGTTAACTTTATTTGCTGGCGGAAAAGATATTTCACTTCGACATGTGCGAATAGCCGTGACTATTTCCTGAAGCAATTCGAAACTTTTGACGGCTTCAGTATTCACGGGATAATCCCCTGGTTTGGGCCAGGGTGATCGCATGATGAACGTTCCTCTTCCCGGAAGCTTATGCCACAACTCCTCCGTCACAAAGGGCAAAACCGGATGGAGGAGCCTTAAAAGGCCATCCAGAACCTCCAGGACCACCGAAGCCGCTAGTTTTCTTTCCTCTTCATTATCCTTGGAATAAAGACGGGGCTTGATGCATTCCAGATACCAGTCGCAAAACTCGTTCCATAGGAATCGATAGAGGGTTTGGGATAATTCGGCCACCCGATAGGTCTCGTAATCCTGAGTGACTTCCTCCGTCACCTGGGAAAGCCTGGTCAGAATCCATCGATCTTCCAGCTTCAATTTTGCATGATCGACCTTCGATAACGGCTCGATCGTTTCGCCCTCCGGCAATGTCATCAAGACAAAGCGGGTGGCGTTGTAAAGTTTATTCACGAAATTTCGGCACGACTCTAGCTTTTGCGGGGTCAAGGCCACATAGCGCTGTTTGGTCTCGATCGAGGTCAAAGTGAAGCGGAGGGCGTCCGTTCCGAATTGATCGATGAGGTCCAATGGGTCCACCACATTCCCCTTGGACTTGCTCATTTTCTTCCCCTCAGCATCCGCCACCAGGGAGTACATGTAGACCTCGGAGAAAGGCACTTCCCCCATGAATTTCAAACCCATCATCATCATCCTGGCCACCCAGAAGAAAATGATATCCCAGGAAGTCACCAAGACCGATGTTGGATAAAAGAGTTCCAAGTCCTTGGTCTTTTCCGGCCAACCCAATGTGGAAAAAGGCCAAAGCCCCGAGGAAAACCAGGTATCCAAGACATCCGGGTCCTGTTCCATCCGGCCTTTGTGACCTTTTGGGCAATCCAATGGCATTTCAGTGGAAGCTGTTTGGGTACCGCATTCGGCGCAGGTGTAAACAGGGATACGATGGCCCCACCAAAGCTGTCGGCTGATACACCAATCATGGATATTCAACAACCACTTTTCGAATTCCCCCCGCCAAGCCTCCGGCACGAACTTTGTCTTTCCCTCGTCCACGGCTTTAAGCGCCTCTAGGGCCAGGGGTTTCATTTTGACGAACCATTGCTTGGAATAGTAGGGCTCAACCACCGTCCCGCACCGGGAGCAATGGCCCACATTGTGCTCATGAGGTTCCACTTTCAGTAAAAGTCCAAGAGCTTCCAGGTCCTCAACGACTTTCTTGCGGGCGGCCAATACCGGCATTCCCTTGTAATTGCCCGCATTCTCATTCAAGGTCCCGTCCGGATTGAGGATATTGACCCTTGGCAGCTGGTGCCTGTTCCCAACCTGGAAGTCATTGAAATCATGGGCCGGGGTGATCTTGACCACTCCCGTGCCGAATTGGCGGTCGACATACTCATCCCGGATGATGGGGATGGGTTTTTGGACAAGGGGCAGGATCACCGATTTCCCCTGCAAGCCTGAATAGCGTTCGTCCTCCGGATGCACCGCGACCGCCGTATCCCCCAAGAGGGTTTCCGGCCTGGTGGTGGCCACTTCCAACCCATTGGCCGGGTCGTGAGCGAAGGGATAACGGATGTGGTAGAAATTCCCCTGGGTAGTCTTGTGTTCGACCTCAATATCGGAAAGGGCGGTCTGGCATCGGGGACACCAGCTGATCAAATAATAGTCCTGATAGATGAGCTTCTCGTTGTAGAGATCGATGAATACCTTTTGGACCGCTTTGGACAAGCCCTCGTCCATCGTGAATCGTTCGCGGGACCAATCCAACGAGCATCCCAACTTTCGCAATTGGCCCATGATGGTGGCGCCATACTTATTCTTCCAATCCCATACCCGCTTTAAAAATTCTTCCCGGCCCAGGTCATGCCGGGTTTTTCCTTCCTTTTTCAGCTCCCTCTCAACCACATTCTGCGTGGCGATACCGGCGTGATCACACCCCGGAAGCCATAGAACATTGAAACCTCTCATGCGTTTGAAACGGGCGATCAGGTCTTGAAGGGTGTTATTGAGAGCGTGGCCGATATGCAGGCTTCCGGTCACATTAGGGGGCGGAATGACCATACAAAAGGGCGGTTTGGAATACTCCACGGACGCTTTGAACAATCCCGCTTCTTCCCATTTCCCATACCATCTTTTTTCCACCTCGGACGGTTCATAAGCCGGAGGTAACTCCGTTTTTGGATCATTAACCATGGTTCTCTCTTTATAAAGAAGTTTAGTCGGTTGGCCCGCCATAAGCGCCTAAAGCGGTCGATGCCGCCGGGTCCGAAGTCCCCAGCGCGTAATGCCCCGCCAGGGTAGGAGCGTCTTGCCCATCCACAAGGATCTTCACCATTTTGACCTCAAAAAAATTCTTGCTCAATACCTCGATCAAACCTTTCACGAATAGCGCTTCCTCGACGAATCCAAAGGTCGATCGATTGACCGATGTCATCGAAAGATCCACCACCGCCGTTCCTTCCGGGGTCAGATAGAATTCATTCAAAGCCATCCCTTCCGGGACCGGGACTTGGAATTTCCCTTTTCGCGGGCCGTCCAAAAAAGCCAGGACCGCCTGTTTCATCTGGTTGTACCGGCTTTTGCTCTGACGGATCGAGGCCGGGACATTGACCGGTTTACCGGTCGACATTTCCATTGTTTTTATCAGGATAGAGACCGAACGGTCATGAGCCTCAAAAAGCGGGGCCGAAGATAAGCCGTGTCCCGTTTCGGATTTGAGAGGATTCCCTTGGTTGTGTTTCCACAAACCAAGGATCACCAGAACCAAAAAAACAGCGATCACAATCGTTGTTTTCCATGGAAAATTTATTTTTCTCATCGGCCCACCGTCGGAACAGGGGTCGGCATTTGGAGGAAATCCATGGTCCCCTGAACCGTCCCATTGGCGAAGGCTTGGAGTCCGTCGTTCGTGGAATATTTCTTCAGGTCGGCGGACGATGTCAAGAAAAGAGGGGTAAGGACGATCGAGGGGATGGTCAAAAACCTCAGGTCCTGATGGGGCATGCACCATATCCTTCCTTCGGGCGAAATCATTTCGCCCGTTATTCCCCGGCTGTCGGATAGGTTCGACAATTCACCACCAACTCCCAGCTTGCTCGCTATGGCCTTCGCGAGCCTCAAACTGGCGTGATATTGCGCCAGTGAAGTCACCCCCCACCTTTGGATATCCTGATTATCGGAATTATCCGTCCGGGTGGGAGGCTCCACTACGAATAGGGGACCGGTCATACGCCCAGTCCAATCCCTTTCCGAGTGGATCACGATGGCCAGTAACGCGTCGGAAGTGTTGCCCAGGTTCGTCCAGGTCTCGGTCGATAGGGCCTCATCTTTCTTCCGGACCATGACAACCTCAAAACCCGCCGATTCGAAGGTTTGCTGGAGGCTTTTGGCGACCTTCAAATTCCATTCTTTTTCGACTTCCGAACCGGCCTTGACCCCGGAATCCGACCCTCCATGTGCCGCGTACAGAACGATCCGCGGCTTTGCCCAAACCCGCGGAAGACCGACCGTGAACACGAGGACCCAAAGGGTCAGCAAGGCGGGGATACTTAAAGAGATCTTCTTCGGTTTCATGAAAAAAGTCCTCGGTTCATGTTGCGGGGATGATATTCGGCGGATGGATGGCACCACTAGTCTTTGAAGACTCCCATGGCCCGGAACTTCCCATAACGCTGGTCTTTCAAGGCGGAAGGCGATAATTTCAAGAGCGGTTTCAAGACCTTGACAAGACACTTTTTCAATTCTTTCGCGGTCGCCTCATAATCGGTATGGGCCCCTCCAACAGGCTCGGGAATGATCTCATCGATGATCTTTAAACGAAGAAGATCCACCGCTGTCAATTTCAAGACTTCCGCCGCCTGTTGGATCTTTTCCCTGTCATTCCATAGGATAGCGGCGCATCCCTCGGGCGAGATGACCGAATACACGGCGTTTTCCAGCATCAAGACCTTGTTCGAAACTGCGATACCGATGGCTCCCCCGCTCCCGCCCTCACCCAAGATGACCGTGATGACCGGAACGCACAATTTGGCCATTTCCAAAAGGTTCCTGGCGATGGCCTCCGCCTGACCTCTTTCCTCAGCGCCCAGGCCGGGATAGGCCCCGGAGGTATCCACAAAAGTGATGATGGGTTTCTTGAATTTCTCCGCCATTTTAAATAGACGAAGGGCCTTACGGTAGCCTTCCGGATGGGACATCCCGAAATTCCGTTGGATATTCTCCTTCGTGTCATGCCCGCGGCGTTGACCGAATACCATCACCGGCTGGTCATCCAAAGTGGTAAAACCCGCGATCGTGGCAGGGTCGTCGCTGAAAGTCCGGTCCCCATGGATCTCGAGGAATTCCCCAAAAACCAAAGGCATATAATCGGTCACGTAGGGTCGTTGGGGATTCCTGGCCAGCTGGACCCTTTCCCATGCCGACAAGCCCTTATGGACCTTAACGGTATTTTTATTTACCGAATGATGCGGTTTCGCTTTCATGACGTCCTTAATTTAAGAAGGTATAAAACCAAAACGATATTATAGGTTGGCCACCAAAAGACCCGCAACTCGCAACTTTAGGGATTTTGGGCCGTTCAGGGCGCTTCGAACCACAATGTCGCCAATGGAGGAAGGGCCACTATGGCTGAAAAAGGTTGGTTATGGCAGGGAATATTCTCCGCGTGGATGCCCCCGCCGTTGCCGAAATTACTGCCTCCATAAAGGCTCGAGTCGGAGTTCAGGATCTCCTTGTAATAACCCCATTTAGGCAGCCCCACCCGATAACCAGTCCGCATCACCGGTGAAAAATTCCCCACACAGAGCACTTGTCTCCCCGTCGAAGGCGACCTTCTCAGGAACGCCACGACATTCTCATCGGCGTTATTGGCGTCGACCCATTGAAAACCGACCGGGTCCACGTCCGCTTCCCACAACGCCGGGTTCTCCTGATAGATCCGGTTTAAGTCTTTGACATAATCCTGGATCCGCCAGTGGTCCGCCCATTGGGTCAGATGCCAATCCAGACTACGGTCATGATTCCACTCGAAAAACTGGGCGAATTCGCTGCCCATAAAAAGGAGCTTCTTGCCGGGATGGGCCCACATATAGCCGAAAAGGGAGCGCAAACCGGCGAACTTCTGCCAACGATCCCCCGGCATCTTGTCGATCAAGGAACATTTCCCGTGCACCACCTCGTCATGAGAGATGGGAAGGATGAAATTCTCGCTCCAGGCGTACAGGAAACCGAAGGTCAGGTTATTGTGGTTGAATCGGCGGTAGATGGGGTCCCGGCTGAAATAGAAAAGGGTGTCGTGCATCCATCCCATGTTCCACTTGAACCCGAACCCTAAACCTCCCGAGTAGGTCGGGCGGCTGACCGCGGGCCAGGCGGTGGATTCCTCGGCGATCATCAATGCCCCGGGATGGTGGGCGTAAACCAGTTCATTGAGTCGACGCAGGAAGGAAATAGCCTCCAGGTTCTCATTACCTCCATACTTATTCGGTACCCATTCCCCCGCTTCCCGGCTGTAGTCCAGGTAAAGCATGGAAGCCACGGCGTCCAGCCGCAAACCGTCCACATGGTATTCGGATAACCAAAACAGAGCGTTGGAGATGAGAAAGTTCCGGACCTCATTGCGCCCAAAATTGAAAACGTAGGTACCCCAGTCAGGGTGTTCTCCTTGGCGAGGGTCGATATGCTCGTATAATCCCGTCCCATCAAAACGTCCTAACGCGAAATCATCCTTGGGAAAATGGGCAGGGACCCAATCCAGGATGACGCCGATACCCAGTTGATGGAGATGGTCCACCAGGAACTTGAAATCATCCGGTTCGCCAAAGCGGGAGGTTGGGGCGAAGTAAGAGGAGACTTGATAACCCCAGGAACCCCCAAAAGGATGCTCCATGACGGGCATGAATTCCACGTGGGTGAAACCCATTTCCTTCATGTAATCTCCCAATTGGACCGCCATCTCCTGATAGGTCAGGGATCGATCCCCGTCCTCTGGAACCTTTCGCCAGGATTCAAGATGGACCTCGTAGATGGACATGGGCTTTTTGATGGGGTCGCCCTTGGCACGGTTCTCCATCCAGGTTTGGTCTTTGAATTGATAATGGGATTTGTAGATCCTGGACGCGGTCAAGGGTGGTTTTTCTGTGGCGAACGCGTATGGGTCGGCCTTGAGCTTCAAACCCCCATTATCGGACCTGATCTCGAACTTATAATTGGTCCCCTGTTCCAACCCCGGGATGAATATCTCCCAGATCCCTGAGTTACCCAGGCAACGCATCATGTGCAGGCGCCCGTCCCAGCCGTTGAAATCCCCCACCACACTGACACTTTTGGCGCCCGGTGCCCAAACGGAGAATGAGACCCCTTCCACTTCCTGATGTTTGAGAAAATGGGCTCCTAGTTTTTCGTGCAGTCTCTCGTGATTACCTTCCCCTAAGAGATAAAGGTCCAATTCTCCCAGGGTTGGCCAAAAGGCGTAGGGATCCCAATATTCGAAGGATTTATCCCCAGCGTATTCCACGCGAACCTGGTAAGGCGGAAGCTCTTTCAACCCCGGCAGCAAGACCTCAAAAAGCCCACGGGCATCCACTTGGTCCAGTAAAACTTTCTTTTTCTTGAGGAGGATAGAGACCGACTTAGCTTCCGGCAGATAGATCCTCACTTTGATCCCATCTTTTTGAGGATGTATCCCCAGAAAGGCGTGAGGATCACGGTGGGATAGGCTCAATAAGGGACCGGCTTCCGGTATTTGCGCGGCCTTCCTTTTGGTCGAGGCGGTTGTTTTGGGTTTACGGGGCGCCAAGGGATCCTACTTTCACGCCGTTGGGCGCAGATTCTTTTTCATCTCTTTGTTTTTCACAAGCAGTAGATCGGTCCTCAGGTCCAAAAGATCCGATAGCTCGGTCAATTTCTCGAATTCCTGGGACTTCTCGGCGGCCTGGAAAACCGCTTCCTGGGCCAGGTAAAGATTATAGTCCAAACCCAGTTTCTTGGTCAGATGCACGACCGCCTTGGCCGCCCGGATATTGTCCTCATTGGGCTTTTCCACGGCGAACTCGACTATTTCAGTGATCAAGTTGCGGAAGGTATGCTCTGCCACGAAACGGTCGATGTGATAACCGTGTTGGGTGACCTCATCGGCCAGGCTGATCAGGTTCTTATAGGCCAGGGGGTCCTTAAACCATTCCTTTTTCTGGATCTCTTCCTCGAAGAGTTTCCCGAACGTGAACTCGGCCGCCGCCCGGATCTCCTTGGGCAGTTCAAAGCCGGCGGTTTGGAGCATCTCCAGGTTGCGCCGGTTGTCCTCATAAAGACGGACGTATTGCTCGGAAAAACGGTCCACCAGGGTACCGAACACTTCCTGGAATATCTTCTGCCGTGACTCGGGAAGCAGCTGTTCCACCCCGAATTCCTCCGGGCCGAATTCCTCCTGCATCAAGCGGAGCAATTTGGGGAGGGAGACGATATAGAATTGTTCCCAGAGTTTCTCCGCGGTCTTTTTGAAGTCCTTACCCTCGACAAAAGGCCGGATGGCCCCGTAAAAGTCGATGCCTCCCAGATGCAATCCGCCGAAAGAATAATGGTAACTTTGCCGGCTCATTTTATCCTGGAGATGGATATGACCCGTCATCAAGGTATAACGGCCATGTTCTTCCTTGCGGGCATCCATCATCTCGAAATAAAAACCGCCCGCTTCCCCTTTCACCGGGGTATGGTTCACCAGGCTGGAAATGGCCAGATGGGCCACCACGCCCTGGGGCGTCACCCGGCAGGTCTTGGCGAAACGCATATAAACATCCGCCCCTGTGCCATATTCAGTGACATTGCTCTTGGCTTTGGAAAGGATCTCCAAGAATTGTTTTTCAGGCGAGGGATAACCCAAGGTCTCCAAAAGATCGAACACTCGGGCGGCGTATCTCAGGATCTGGACCGTCTCGATGCCGGTGATCTCCGTGAAGAACCACCCGCAGCTGGTGTACATGAGCATGGAGTTGCGCTGTATCTCCAACTGGGTCAAGGCCCTGATCTGTTCCGTCTCATTCAAGGTCCGCCCGGCTTGTTTGGCTAGGAATTCTTCCCGTGAGGCCGATGGGTCCAGGAGCAATTGAACATAATCGTTCCGGGCGGCCCAGGGGTCTTTGAACAGTTTCCCCCGCTCCACCTCGAAATAAAGGTTCACGGTGTCGCGCACGAAATCAAAGGCTTGCCGCAAGGGTCCACGCCAGGCCTGGTTCCAGCCTTCCCGGCCTCCCGTCTGGCATCCGCAATCCCGGTACCAACGGCCCACCCCGTGGGCGCAACTCCAGGAAGTCCCGAATCCATCCGGGCCCGGCTTGATCTCCACTTCATGGTTGGGCGGGAATTTCTCAAGATAGGCGCCGTAATTGGTGACCCAGTAGTTGCGGTTGGCGGCTTCCACTTCCAGGGCGTAAGCCAGGCTTCGGTCCCCGAACTTGGTGTGGTGACCGTAGGATTCCCCATCGGTCGCGGCATGGACGATCCGGCCATCCCCGCCGCCCGCCCGTGCGATCCGCTCCAATAGGGCCTGGCTGGTGATCAAAGCCCCTTCGAAAGCGATGCTTTTGGCGATGTTCATGTCATAAAAGAAGACATCAATGAACCGCTTGGACCCGTCCCGGTGGAAGTATCGGTAAGCCACGCCCGGGTCGATGCTCCCGTTGGAAACGTCATGCCAATCCCCGCCCGTGATGGGGCGAACCCGTTCGGCTTGGTCGGGTGACAGGATGACATACTTCAAACCCTCATCGATCAAGACCGACATCGTGGCGTCGTTACAGGCGGTCTCGGGAAGCCAGAGGGATTCCGGGTTCCTCTCAAAGCGGTACTTGAAATCGGCGATACCCCATTTCACCTGGGTGATCCGGTCCGCCTCGTTACAAAGAGGCAGGATGGCGTGGTTATAGCCTTGCGCGATGGCGTTCCCATGGCCGTTGTTTCGCTTGGCGCTGGTCTTATCCGCTTCCAGGATCAAGGGATAGGTATTGGGATGGTATTTTTCCATCCAAGAAAGAAGGGTCGGCCCAAGGTTAAAGCTGAGGTACTCGTAATTGTTGGTGATACTCTCGATACGGCCGCTTCGCAGGTCGAATACCCGAGCGAAAGCATTGGGGCGGTAACACTCGTAATAAACCCTGTCGTTCCAGTTGGGAAAAGGCTGGGCGCTGGGCTGGTCGTCAATGACGCCCGTCCAGGGATTTTCCCGGGGCGGTTGGTAGAAATGGCCATGAATGACTAGGGCGGTCGGCATCGAGATCCTTTGGAAGAAAGGCTTAAGAAACACTTATTGTGCAGACATGATTACGTGAATTCAAACCCAAAATGCGATTTGTCAGATGATTCGACCAATATCCTATCACTTTTTCTCGGACGTCACGCGGGGGACATACCATTTTCGTCCATAAGCCGTAACCGTGGTTTGGTAATTATCTTCCAATGCCTCCAACACCGGCTTCGGAACGGGATTATTCTTGTCATAAACTTCAGCGGAAATGAATTTTTTTGCCCGAACATCCCTTATCAACGCGTCGGGACTCCATAAACCCGCGAGGTAGATGTTCATGAGCCCGGAATATTGGTACCAGATCCTTTTTCCCGCCATGTAGGGCAGATCCGAGTCAATGGCGAAATAATCACCCGCCTTGTCATAAAGGGAGAGCATTTGTGTTTTTGCCTTTATCTCTTCCGGGGATGGCAGGACAGGCCGGGGCGCGAGGGTATACATCACTAACCCGACTGCCAGAAGGGCCATCACCGCCCTGTTCCATTGAGGTAGGGGGATCCTTTTTTTAGCCAACCCCTCGCCTAAAGCGAATAAACCGAAGACCAAGAATTCCATATAGTGATTTTCGGCCGAGGTGGCTTCGCAGGCCGCCAACAAAAACCACAAGACCGAGAAAATAACTTGGAGCCTCAACATCAAAGGAATAGACCCGATGATAAGAAAGGGCAATAGCGCCAGTACTAACCATCCGCATTCCCTCATAAAGGATGTGCTCAACATGGACCAGAGAAAGGTCAAGTGAAGGTCGCCAGCCTGCCATTTCAACAACAAGCCATACGCGCCATGGCTTACCCATTGCCAATAGGCGGTTGTAAGGGCCGTGGGAATGAGAACGGCCAAGAGAAAAACACCAGCTTGTTTCCATTTCCGGTTTTTAAGCGCGAAGGTCAAGGCCGTCAGAGTAAAGATGCAAGCGCTGAACTTCATCATAAGCCCCAGTGAATTGAGAAGCCCGGCGAGCATCCAGGATCTCAGCTCAGTGTCCTTATTATTTTTCCCACCCTCCGGATACTTCCTGTACAGGGTCAAGAACGCGACGAGATCGATCAAGACCAGGAGGCTGTCCATCCGAGCCATGGTGCTCCAAGAGAACCAAGTGGGCGAGAGAAAGAACAAACCCAGGAGGGCCAGCGTGATCGACGGCCCCCACCGTTTCCATCCCCAAAAGGCCAGGCACAGACCACAGGCTCCAAAAGCCAAAAAGGCGGGCAAACGGCCAGGCAGCCAAAGTCCCGGGATGAGTCTCATACAAACCGATAGGTAATAAGGATAAAGAAAAGGATAAGGGTGGAGATAGGGCCCCTCTTGGCGGATATCGCGGTAAAGGGTCCCCTTTTCTAAAAGGACTCGGCCGAATTCAAGGTTAACAGCTTCTTCCTGTTGAACTTGAAAGGCGCAGGTCAAACGTTGGTAAGCGGTTGGAATGTTCGAGATCAAAACGATCAGGGAAACGAAGGCGATACCATAATAAAAAGTGTTTCGAGAGAATCGGGCCTTATTTCGGGCCAGGTTATCCAACGATCATCCCCGCGGCCACGGTGTTGTTGGACAACTCGTCGATCAATATGAAATTTCCCGTGTTCCGGTTCTTGAGATAGGGGTCGTAATAAAGAGGTTTCAGGGTTTGGATCTTGACCCTCGCGATATCGTTCAGCTGGAGTTTATCGACCGTCTCTTTTTCAAGCGTGTTGATATTGGTCCGGTATTCGATGCTTTTCACCATGGCCTTGAGCGATTGGGTCGTATGCTTGAGGACGTATTTTTTCTGTAAAGAGAGCGGTTCGGTCACCATCCAACAAAGGTCGGCGGTGAACGAATTGGAACTCAAGGGTTTATGGCCGGGGTGAACCAGCATATCCCCGCGGGAAATATCCAGCTCATCGGCCAATCGCAAGGTCACCGACATGGGCGGATAAGCTTGTTCCAATTCCCCATCGAAGGTATCGATGGTTTTGACGGTCGACTCGAACCCCGTGGGAAGGACCATGATCCGATCCCCTTTCTTCACCACACCCGAGGCCACCCGGCCCGCGAATCCCCGGTAATCCAGGTTGGGACGAAGGACCGTTTGGACCGGGAAGCGGAAATCCTCCAGGTTCAGGTCATGGTCGATCTCGACCGACTCCAGATGTTCCAAAAGGGTCGGTCCCTGGTACCAGGGCATCTTCTGGCTCTTTTCTACCACATTATCGCCCTTGAGGGCCGAGATCGGTATCATCACCAGTTCCTTGGCCCCGATGCTCCTTCCGAAAGCCTCGTATTCTTTCCGGATCCTCTCAAAAACTTCCTGGGAATAATCCACAAGGTCCATCTTATTGATGGCCACGACCAGATGGGGAATGCCCAGTAAGGTGGCGATGTAACCATGCCGTCGGGATTGGGTCATGACCCCATTGCGCGCGTCCAAAAGGATGATGGAAAGGTTGGCGGTCGAGGCGCCCGTGACCATATTTCGGGTATATTGCTCGTGGCCGGGACTATCGGCGATGATGAACTTGCGTTTCGGTGTGGCGAAATAACGGTAGGCCACATCGATGGTGATGCCCTGTTCCCTTTCGGCTTCCAGGCCGTCGGTGATGAGGGCCAGGTCGATCTCTTCCCGGCCCTTCCGGCGGGTGGTCTTACGGATGGCTTCCAGTTGGTCCTCGAAAACACCCTTGGAATCGAAAAGCAACCGCCCAATGAGCGTGGACTTGCCGTCGTCAACCGACCCCGCGGTCGAGAAACGAAGCAGACCCATATTGGCGTAACTTATCTCGGATCTTTCGTCGATCGTCATTCCAACTCCGTTTTCAGTCGACAGTCAACAGTCGACGGTTGCTATGTTCCAGCCGATCGATCCTAGCCGTAATTTATACTACCGGAATCCTCAGGCGGAAATTCTTTCGCCGTAATTTTCCCTGACGACTGCGAACTGTCGTCTGTCGGCTGCCTTTAGAAGTATCCTTCTTTTTTCTTTTGTTCCATGGAACTATCCGACCCGTGGTCGATGATGCGGTTTTCCCTCTCGCTCTTTCGGGTACCGATCAGGTCCTCGATGATTCCTTTCAGGTCATGCACTTCCTGGTCCGATTGGACAGCGCCCGTGCAGGACATACATCCCAACGAGCGGAACCTGACCCTCATATCCTTCACTTCATCCCCCGGCAGGATGGGTATATGTCCCGCCCAGGGGATAAGCAGGCTTTTGCGTTTGATGATCTTTCGGGTGTGGGTGAAATAAATGGGGACTACCGGGATCTTCTCCAACTCGATATAGAGCCAGATGTCCAACTCGGTCCAATTGGACAAGGGGAACACCCGGATGGACTCCCCCTCGTTGACCCGGGAGTTATAAAGGTCCCAAAGCTCAGGCCGTTGGTTCTTGGGGTCCCATTGCCCGAAGGAATCCCGGAAAGAATAGACCCTTTCCTTCGCTCGGGACTTTTCCTCTTCCCGCCTGGCCCCCCCGAAAGCGGCGTCATATCCGTGTTTGGTCAGGGCATCCAACAAACCTTGGGTTTTCAACAATCCGCAGCATTTCTGGACCCCATACTTGAAAGGACTCGCTCCGCCCGCGATGGCATCCTCATTGCGTTCCACCAGAAGATTGGCCCCGATCTCCTTCACGAATTTATCCCTGAACTCGTACATCTCGGGGAATTTGTAACCCGTGTCCACATGTAATAGAGGGAAAGGTATTTTGCCTGGGTGGAAGGCCTTCTGGGCCAGGCGCACCATGACGCTGGAATCCTTTCCCACGGAATAAAGCATGACCGGGTTCTTGAACTCGGCCACCACTTCCCGCAGGATGAAGATGCTTTCCGCTTCCAGCTGTTTCAAATGGGATAAGGTTTTAACGTCAGTCACGATGCCATAACTCTTTTCGATTCGATTTCAGACATTATTCGGCTTTTGGAATCCTAAAATCCAGAGGGAGAGCCGCGAAAGCTCAACAAAAATACACTTTCCAACGCTATATCTCAATGCTTAACCCAAGAGATTAATCCACTTTGATCAGAGTGGGAACACGTGGAAAGCCGTGATGGCCGCGTAAACGAACTGGCCTTCCTTGAAACCGCTGGCCAAAGCCACGCCTTTGGGTATCTGGGCGGAAATGTTCTTATCCCCCCCGATATCCAACTGGTACTCGATGACCGTTCCCTTGAACCTGGTCTTGGCGATCTTGGCCTGTACCTGCAGGGTCTCGAACTGCTCGGTCATATAAACATCGTTCGGCCTGAAATAGATTCGTATTTTCCGCTTCACGGCCAAAGTTGGGTTGATTGAAAAACGGAAAGGTCCCCAGACCGCCAAACCCTTTTCCGTTACTTCGGTGTCGATGAAATTGGTCTCCCCCACGAACTGGGCGATGAAATGGGTGGCTGGTTTGTCGAAGATCTCGATCGGGGTGCCATCCTGCTCGATCTGTCCCTTGTTCATAATGAGTATCCGGCTGGCCACTTCCATGGCTTCCTGTTGGTCGTGGGTCACGAAAAGGGTGGTCACACTGGTCTCCTCATGGAGTTTCAATATCCAGTCCCTCAGTTCTTCCCGCACTTTGGCGTCCAAAGCCCCGAAGGGTTCATCCAGCAAAAGAACTTCCGGTCGGGGAGCCAAAGCCCGAGCCACCGCCACCCTTTGCCGCTGACCGCCTGAAAGCTGGGAAGGGTAACGCTTTTCATAACCGGTCAACTGGATCAGGTTGAGAAGCTCATAAACCCTGTCTTTGATCTCTTTCTCGGTTTGTTTGCGGACCCGAAGCCCGAAGGCGATGTTCTCATAGACCGTCATGTGTTTGAACAGGGCGTAATGCTGGAACACGAAACCCACGTTTCGTTCCTTGGCCGTGACATAGGTGGCTTCTCGACCGGTCAGATGGATCTCGCCCGCGTCCGGCACTTCCAATCCCGCGATCATCCGAAGAAGGGTGCTTTTTCCAGAACCGGAAGGGCCCAAAAGAGCCGTCAAGGAACCGGTTTCCAGTTTTACGCTGACTTCATGGACGGCTTTGAACCCGTTGAAGTATTTGCTTAAACCACGGACTTCGATGCTCATGGCGTTACCTCGTTTTCCAAACTCGTGGTCAACACTCCTCGTTCCCGGGAATACTTGGCGCCCACCAGGGTCTTGGCCACCAGGGTCAAGAGGGCCAAAAAGGTCAAAAGGGACGCCACCGCGAACGCGGCGGTAAAGTTATATTCGTTGTATAGGATCTCAACGTGAAGGGGCAATGTATTGGTCAGACCCCGGATATGTCCCGAAACCACCGACACAGCCCCGAACTCGCCCATAGCCCTGGCGTTGCAAAGGATGATGCCGTAGAGCAACCCCCACTGGATATTGGGCAAGGTCACCTTCCAAAAGGTTTGCCAGCCGTTGGCGCCCAGAACTTTGGCCGCTTCTTCCTCTTCCGAACCTTGTTCCTGCATGAGAGGGATCAATTCCCTGGCCACAAAAGGGAAGGTCACGAAGACCGTGGCCAGCACGATCCCGGGCAAGGCGAAGATGATCTGGATGTCATGGTCCTTCAGCCAATGGCCCATCAAACCTTGCAACCCGAACAGGAGCACGTAGATCAAACCGGAAACCACAGGGGAAACGGTGAAGGGCAGGTCGATCAGGGTGATCAGCAGGTTTTTCCCCGGGAACTGGAATTTGGTGATGGCCCAGGCGGCGGATAATCCGAACAGGGTGTTCAAGAGGACGGACACGCCCGCCGCGATCAGGGTCAACTTGATGGCCGACAAAGCCGCCGGCTCCCGGATGGCGTTGAAATAATATTGGAACCCCTTGTCGAGCGCCGAAGCGAAAACCTCGACCAAAGGGACCACCAAGAACAGGCCCATGAACGATACCGCGATGGCGATCAAGAACCACCTGACCCACAAGGGTTCGGTCAGGGCCCTGGCCGGGTCGTTGTTTCGGGTTCCTCTAAAACTTACGATCAAGGTTTCTTTCATCAATGGATCCTGTATTGCCCGGTTTTGGATTGAAGCCAGTTAATGGTCAACAACAGCAAGAATGAGATGGCCAACATCACCACCCCGATGGAGGTGGCCCCGGCGTAATCGTACTGTTCCAATTTGGTAATGATCAAAAGAGGTGTTATCTCGGTTTTCATCGGCATGTTCCCCGCGATGAAAACGACCGAACCGTATTCCCCGACCGCCCTGGCAAAAGCCAGGGAAGAACCGGTGATCCAGGCAGGCAATAGAGTCGGCAAAACGACCCGGGTGACCGTATACCACCGGTCAGCTCCCAGACTGACCGCGGCCTTCTCGATCTCGGGATCGAGGGATTCCAGAACGGGCTGAAGGGTCCTCACCACGAATGGCAGACCAATGAAAGTGAGGGCCACCATGATCCCCAAAGGGGTATAGGCCACGTGGATGCCCAAGGGTGCCAAACGGCTCCCGATCCAACCGTTGGTCGAATAGATCGCGGTCAAGGTGATCCCCGCCACTGCGGTAGGAAGGGCGAAAGGCAGGTCCACCAAAGCGTCCATCAGTTTTTTGCCGGGAAACTCATAGCGGACCAGGACCCAGGCCACGATCACGCCAAAGAAGGAATTGATCACGGCCCCGATCAAGGAAGCTCCAAAAGTAAGCCGGTAGGAAGCCATCACCCTGGGGTTGGTGACGTTCTGGATGAATTGCCCCCAGGTGATGGTCGTGGTCTTCAATATCAATGCGGCCAGGGGGATAAGAACGATCAGGCTTAAATAGGTCAGGGTAAAACCCATCGACAGGCCGAAGCCCGGCAATACCCCGGTGGATCTAAATCGTTTCATTTCTTCCCTTCCAAGTTTCCAACAACTCCCGGATGGCCTGGATCGCCCGGGACGCGTCGTCCCCATCGGCCGAAAACTCAAGCACCGTAGCATAAATGGCCCCAAGGGTTAAGAGCCCCAGCAAACTCTTGGCGTCCACCGTCCGGTTACCGTTGGAAACCCTTATGTCGCTTTGAAAACGGCTCGCGACCTTCACCAGCTCGGCCCCCGCCCTCAAATGCAGTCCCAACCGATGCGGGATCGGTATCTTTTCTGTGATGGCCATTGGTTTTCCTCGGACCTCAAAGAGAGGCTCCTCGTAATAGGATGTGATGTCCATGGTTAAGCGCCTTTGTGGAAATGATCCCCGCCCCAGGATCCGGGGCGGGGTCCCAACCCGACCTTATTTTGTCCCAGGCTGGTAGATCTGATCGAATACTCCCCCGTCGCCGAAAAAGGCCGGCTGTGCTTTTTTCCAACCGCCGAACACTTTATCGATTGTGAAAAGTTTGACCTTGGGAAATTGCTTCGCGTACTTGGCCGCCACCTTTTTATCCCTGGGCCGGTAGTAGTTGCGCGCGGCAACATCCTGGCCTTCAGGCGAATAAAGGTAGGTCAAATAAGCCTTCGCCAATTCCGTGGTGCCGTGTTTTTCGGTATTCTTGTCCACCCAAGCCACGGTCGGCTCCGCCAGAATGGTTTCGGTCGGGACCACGATCTCGAATTTCCCCGGTCCCAGTTCCTTGACCGCCAGAAAGGCCTCGTTCTCCCAGGCGATCAATACGTCCCCTATCCCCCGCTCCACGAAGGTCGTGGTGGCTCCTCTGGCCCCAGAATCCAGCACCGCGACGTTCTTGTAGAGCTTGGTCACGAAATCCCTGGCCTTGTCATCGGTCCCATATTTCTTCAGCGCGTAGCCCCAGGCCGCCAGGAAATTCCAACGGGCGCCTCCGGAGGTCTTTGGATTGGGAGTGATGACCGAAACGTCCGGCCGTACCAGGTCTTCCCATCCTTTGATGTTCTTGGGGTTTCCCGAACGGACCAGAAGCACGATGGTCGAGGTATAAGGGGCGCTGTTTTCGGGCAAGCGGCTTTGCCAATCCGCCGGAAGCAGCTGAGCCTTGCTCGCGATCGCGTCGATATCCCCCGCCAGGCCCAGGGTGGCCACATCGGCCTCCAGCCCATCGATGACCGCCCGGGCCTGCTTGCCCGACCCGCCGTTGGACACGTTCACCGTCACGTCCTGTCCCTTCTCTTTTTTCCAATGCTCGGCGAACACCTTATTGTAGTCCTCGTACAGTTCCCGGGTGGGGTCGTAGGAGACGTTCAACAGATTCACCGGGCTTGCGCCCTGGCTCTGGGCCAGGGCGCTTCCCGAAAGGGTCAGGAACGACAGAAGCAATAATTTTTTTAGGTTTTTCATTTTATTTTCCCCTTTGTTCTGTGATCAAAAGTTCGCTTGGACTCGGGTCGTGAACACGTTTTCCGGATGAAGGCTCGTCACCGTCCCGGCCACCACCGGCGTCACCTGGTTGCCTTCCACAAAGTCCGTCTCTTCCCAATCGAAAACCAGCTTGAGGTGCGGATCAAATATCCAGTTCAACCCAACCCCATAGGCCGTTGCCTGTTCGGCCGAATTGGTGGCCGCCAAATTAACGGTCTTGTTCGCGTTGAACGCTTTCGGGTCAATCGTCAATTGGTTGACACGCACCGCGACTTCCAAAGCTCCCCAATGACCCTTGGAAAGGTCCAACGGGTTATCCGCGGCCGCACCCTGGTAGGAAGCCTTGCCGCCAATGACCCAGGAAGCCTGGACCAGATAAGCCCGGTCGGTCAGATCAACAGCTGTTTTGCTATTGATGCCAACATCCTGGATCGATTGGACATACTCACCCAAGAGTCCGAAAGAACCGTTATAAAAGTATGCCTGAGGATCCCAGTGATAGAAATCCCCCTGAGGGGCCACGCCGGTCCGGTAGGCGAAAAACTGCTGTTGGCCCAGGGAAGTGACGAAATAATTGGGATAGGCGTTGCTGTTCCAGTTCACGTTCCAAAGCCAGGAACCGGTGATCCCAACCCCCAGATTCTTGAGGATCGAATCATCCGGTCCGAAGGGCGTCAGGAATATCCGTCCCGAGAGTTCCTTCCCATTGGACAAGGCCACGTCATCCGCGTTATTAGGCGTGTAGTTATCCGGCGTGCCGTTGGTATAGGCCACCGCGTAACCGTACCGTCCGCCCAAATTGCCGGTTATTTCCAATCCCAGGTCCCGGTTGGGTACCAAGTCGGTCGGCAAGGCCCTTTCCACAAACAGAGTGTCGGTGTCGTTCTGGAGCCGTTCCAGACCGATCGGCACCTTGAATTTCCCCAATTGAGCCTGGAATGCCGGGTCGGCCTTGATGAAGCCGTAGGCGTCCTGGATAGCGTATCCGGTCGCCCCGAATTCAGGCTGGAAGCGGAAACCCCCTGTCTGATCGAATAAGCCGATCAGGTCCAACCGCACCTTCCGGTCCAGGAAAGTACTGCTGGATTTATTGACCGTTCCGGAAGTCGCTCCCAATTCGGGGTAAGTACCGCTTCCGATCGGTAAATAGTTGTCATAACTGGACGCGGGGGAAAAATAGTAACGGTAATCTCCCTGGACCACCCCGCCGATCTTCAAGACAAAATCGCCCTTTGGGTCGGAAAGATCAAGGTAGTTATGCTCAAAAGTGGCCACGACCGACTTCTTCTCCAATGCCGTCAACCGGTTGTTGATGATCTCCAGGTCTGAGGTGGTCAAGACCGGCGCGGCATCCTTCCCCTCCGCCGCCGTATCCTGGGCCCAGACCCGTGATCCTCCCCATCCACATGAAGCTGCCACAGCCAATACGGCTAAAACCTTGTTTATTGATCTCATTTTCGAACCCCTTTATTTAATTTTCGGTGTTTATCGCGTACCGATGACCGCTCGGGTCCAAATAAAAAATCCCGGACCCCCTACGAAGCGGGCCGGGATTATGGAAATTCAATAATCTCAACACCGCTTTAGCGCCCTGTTCGTTCCCATTTCAGGAAACGCGGTCGGGGCAAGTTGGACATTAAAGCCTCACCGTTGACACCCATTCCAAATCGACTTTTTGGGCGTCCTGCCCTTTGGATCCGTTAGGATCCACCAGGGCAGCCTATGTATTTAAAGGGTTTTTCGCTTGAAAACAAAAAACCCGAGTCGCTTTGAAAGCGGCCCGGGTTTAGGAAGATTCTCTTAAACTCATTGTCCGCTTTAGCTCGCTGTTCGTCCCCTTTCGGGAACACGCCGGAGCAATTTGGAAATCAAAGCCCGCGTTTGATGTTGTGAACTTTACCGAACTCAAAATTCAATGTCAAGACACCCAAAAAATATTTTTAATCGAATAAAAAAAGGCCGCCTAGTAACCAGGCGGCCTTTTAAAACACTCTCTCTTTTTTAATTACTGTCAGGTTCCCGAACCGGCCGAGGGAGCGCTGGTCGGAGGCGTTCCTCCGTCGGGCGGCGGATTATAGGTGGATGGCGCCCCGCTATCCGGCATTGTGTTGGTATTGGCGTTGCTCTGGGCCGCCTGGTCCGCGTCGAAAGCCCCAGGATTGTAAGGATTCCCTTGCCCGTCGAACATATCGAAAGACCCGTCGTTCAAAGTCAGAACGATCTCCAAAGGCCTTCCATTGCTCGTGTCGGAGTATTGAACGTTCTTGACCCCCGAGGCCAGATAGATCGGCTCGAAAGATGGCGGGTTGGCCGTGTCGTAGAGGAACGCGTCCTGGGTGGTGCTGTCCACCTTCACGATGCGGGTGCCATCCGGGCTGTTATAGGCTTGTAGCGAGGAAGCGGCAGGGGCCGTCACGACCACCTGGTCTTGGTCCGAATTACAGGGAATATAGTTGGTGTTGTTGTAGCAGTAGAGGTCGCCCACGTGATAAGGATCCTGCCACCACCAAAACCCGTTGTTCCAGAAACACCAGCGGTCGAAGTCCGTGTCATACCACCACCAGCGGCCGTTGAAATAGCGGTTCCAAAAGAACTGATTCCCCACATACCAACCGTACCAGTGATAGCCGTAATTATCCAGGTAATGGCAGTAGTTGAAACCGTTCTCCTGGTGCCAATAGTGGTGGCCCACCTGGATCTCCACGCGGTTCAAATCTTGCACTTTCAAGTGCCACTCATCCCCGCTGATCAGGGCCATATGGTCCCGAACCGCCTCGTCATTGAAATGGCGGGGAGAGATGGCGGTAGCGGTGATGAGCATCTTATCCGGCCCATGTTTCGGGAATTCGATCACGGAATGGGCTCGGTCGGTATGGATGATCTCCGCCCGGTCGGTGATATAGCTGGGCTCGACGGTCACACCGATCTTCTGAAGTTTCTTGCGCACATAACCCTGCGTATAGGGATGGTGATGGACCGCGTTCGCGGCTTTCATCCCCGGACTCGCGTAAGACTTGACGCTGTAACGTTGGACGGCGGGTTGACCAAAAGAAACGTTGGCCCGTACCTGCGGCTGGGTTTGCCGGGCCGGTTGGGACCAATTCATTTGTCCGTAAGAGGGTTTCTGCCTTTGTTGGGGGGCCGCCTGTTGAGCGGGGTAATTGCTGTTGTGGCCGCCGCTGGAAGGCCGGCTCATATTGATCACCACCGGTTGAC
Source organism: candidate division FCPU426 bacterium (assembly GCA_963830915.1). Lineage (GTDB taxonomy): Bacteria > Oederibacteriota > Muellerivitia > Muellerivitales > Muellerivitaceae > CAWHOE01. Next base: position 38,978 of record CAWHOE010000051.1, on the reverse strand, counting down.
GGGCAACATGGGCCGCCGGGCGGCTCGCTTGCCGGACTGGTTGGCTGTAAGAGCCTTTACCGTTCCCCTCCTTTCCATTGCGATCTTGGGCTTTCGTCGTTATCGGCAGGATCAAAGCAAGGATCATGAAAAGCAATGATAAACGTTTCATCGGTTATCTCTCCTGATTGAATGTACTTAAAGGCCGAAGCCTTTTCGTCATTATAGATTAGACGAACCAGAACCTATTTCGGTTAAAAATAAATGACAGGAAACAGGCCTATTAGAAAGGCGTTCGCATAAATCCATCTCGCCGGATTATTCACGGAACAAAAAAGGGCCTGTCCTCGTTTTACTTTTTGCCCCTTTACGGAATCCGTATTTTTCACTTCACCTCGGTCACTTTGACGATGCCGCCATTAGCGGAAGGGCGGTCATCAAAATCAATGATCAAGCCAACCGGTCTTTCGGAAACGATTTGTTTTGTTTTGCCCTTTTCGCTCACGGTCGTCTCCACCCCTTCCACCAAATACTCACCCGAGTCCTTGTCCAACTTCAAGACTTTCGGGGGTTTGGAAGGCTGGAAGAACAGGTTCAGTTTTTGAGACCGGATCTCCTTTAACTTTTCCTTGGGGAAGAATTCCTTGAAAAAGTCCTTGGTGTAATTTTCATTCGTATAGTCGTCCATGTATTTCAACTGGTCGGAGGGGACATCATCCGAAACCCCGTAGAAGTTCACGGCGAAAGCCATGGCGATGCCAGCGTCATTGGCGACCCTTCCCTTCAGCTCCTCGGGGATGCCAATATCTACATTTGATATTGGCACACTCACACCTTGCCCCTGGGTCGAAACCACAAGTTGAGACCCAAGACTTGGGTGTGCTGATTCCATAGAGGAATCAGCGCCCTCAACTTGAGGTTTCGGGACAGATGCACCAATACCCTCTCCGGATATTGGCACACTCAAGGCGTGTTCCTCAGATTGTGTTCGGAACAGAGGTTGACTCAGCCCAAGGCAATTCTGGTCGAACATACTTCTCATACCCAGCCCGCCCGTAATGGGTCCAACTCCAATGAAGGACCACGTACAAAAGGCACGCCAAGGCCGTCCAAAAGATGAATACGAAGGTACCCACTACCAGTTTCTTCATGAAATTGCCTGGGTGCTGTAGGAACCTGGATACCACCTTGAGGATCTGCTTCCAAACCCAATAAGTGGGTTTAACAATCAGCCAAAACCCTAGAACGCCCAGGACGTTCAAAACGGGAGACAACACCCTCCCAGGACTTGATTTAGCGGTTCCGGTTCCATGGCTATGATGGCTGGCAGGCTTGAGACTATCCCCAGGAGGTTCATCCATAGGTTCTTCCGGCTTAACCTGTAACTTGGCGACTACCTCCTTGGCCTTCTGAGCTATTAAGTCGTGGACATGAAGCGGCTTATGGAGAGCCTCTTCGCCTGAAGATGCTTTTGGCTTTACAGCCTTATGAGGGGTGTAATCTTCCGGCTGGTTCCCTGATTGAATATGGGCTACCAGGCCCTTCACCTGGGCTTCGGTCATCTTATGGTCGATAGCCACCTCCAAGGCCCGGCGGACCAGGTCCTGGGTTTCGGGTGGGATGGGGGGGTAGGGCCAGAGCTTCTGGGCTTCCTCACCTTCCGGCAGGGCCTTGGGCTTAACCCCCGGCTTTAGACCCGTCCCAGGGCCTAAGCGGGTCAATTGGTAGGCCGCGACCTCTGAAATACCCAGAATTCCCTTATTTGAATTGTTTGGATTCCAAACAATTAACCCTCTCGCCTCTGGGTTTAGGAGGGGTAACAGCTGGAGCGCCCAATTAACTTTTACCAGATCCATCTTCAATTTGGTCGCGACCTGCCTTTGGGACAGGTCCGGGTTGGCCTTAATGAGGTTCTCAATGGTCTGGTAGTCCGCCCACCAGCCCCTATCCCGAACGGCATTGTCCGTATAGGTGATGATGACAGCTTCTTCGGGGGTGGGGTCCAGGATAAAGGCCGGGATGGTCGCCTTACCCAGCTTTAGAAAAGCCCGATACCTCAATTCCCCGCCTAGGATGATGTAAGTGCTCTCTGTAGCGCCCTGGGAGCTGTTCTTGTCCGCCATGACCTTGATAGGGTTCTTCAGCCCCACCTCCTCGATGTTGGTCGCCATGTCCAGGACCATATCGTCGGTGATGGCCGGCCCGGGGTTGTCGGGGTTAGGCCGGATGTTCTTGAGTGGGATTTCCGCCAAGATGGACTGAGTTTTCTTTTGGGAACTATCTTCAGATTCCGACGAGGGTCTATCTATCAGGTCTACTGACATAGGAGTCTCCTTCCGACGTGGATAGGATTCCCCTCCACCTATCAAGCATCTGATAGATGATCCTTCGGGAAACATTAATAAATTGTCAAATCGATTTTAGACAAGCAGAAAACGGATGGGTTTTGGGAAAACGGATTAACACATATCTTGAACCGTTAAAATCCAGCCGTTATTTTCTTTTGGATGACAGCAATTCTAAATATAGCTGTTGAGCCGCCTTGTTCTTACCAGCGAGCCAATCGTCGCAAAAATGGCAATCGACCGGTTGGTCTTTCATATCGAGCAATTGTCCTCGATATTTATCCACCTTATCTTTCAAACCTAATCGTCGACTCAAGTCGTAACAATCAGCAAGAACGCAAAAGTCTTTCGGATGATAGGTAAGGTAGTTCTCACAGAAAATCAGATCCTTCAAGGAATGATCATTGAGTGGATGAAGCGGATCGTAGGCTTGGATCAGGTTCAAGAACTCATCCTTATCCTCGAGGAATTCACTTCCGGTCCATCGATAGGGCCGTCCGTAATAGATCTGGAACTCATCCCCCGTTTTGACCATGGCCCTTTGAAAATCCACCATGAGGGCTTGCCCATGTTCACGGGTGACCAGCGGGCCTTCCCCAAAACCTCGCAAAGCCGCCACATTCGTGAATTTCCCTTCGGCGTTAAAGACATAGACATCCGCTATTTGCGTTGCGCCAGCCGAGGAATAGATCACTAATTGGTCGATCCCCTGCGAAATGAGATCCGCGCCCTCGAAACCTTTGTATTTCTTCCCATCCGTCAATTCCACTTGGATCAACTTCCAATCATCCTTCGCCTTATGGAAATAAGCGAACCCCGCTCCGGCGTCCTCGACCATCTGTCGTCCGCCGTTGTAGATCACACCCACATCCCGATATCCGCTGAGGCCGATGATCACATCGCTTTTAGGGACCTTTGAAAAGTCGTGATAGGCTGTGCCGACGATATTCCAATAAACCCCTTTTTTATCCGGGTGTTCTTTCATGATCCTTTGGTTGATCCCGCTCAAACCGATCTGTCCCATCGCGATGAGACCACAGGCTGTATCATCCACTGCGAAAACCGGAACCACGAACAGACACATTAAAAACAGACAGATAATTATTTTCATATTTCCTCCAAATGGTTTTTCAGATCACAAGCCGTATTTTTTCTTGGTTTCTTTTTCCGCCTGATACCAATCCGATAACTGGTCCCCCGACTTGCCGTCCGCGATCCTCTTTTTATATATTTCTTCCGCCCTTTGGCTGATCTCACTCCAGAACGCCTCCAGGTTCGGCTTCGGTTGTTTTTCGTCTTCTTTTTTCATGTCCCACTCCTTTACCTTTGAAAAACATCCCTGATCGCGGTTACGCTCAAGCACCGTCCACCATACTTCCATCCGCCTTGAAAATTTCCACCGCTCCGTCCTGAAGGGTCAATTGGATCTTCATGTTCTTCCCCGAACCGGTGAACCGGACTCCCTGTACGTTCGTTTCCAGGAAAACAGGGCGGAACGACCCCTTGACCGCGTCAAACAAAAAGGCGTCCTTGTTATTACCCACCAATTTCACGAATCGGCTGTTATGTTCGCTTTGAAAGATGATCTCGCCTTCCTCGGAAGTCAGGTTCTGACGGTCCGTAGGGCTGTTGTAACTTTCCATCTGTGTTTCATTGTTAACCGGTGCCGATTGATACCCGTTATTCCCTTGATCTTGGACATAGCCGTTGTCCCCATTGGCCGGCACGTAATTACCGTTTTCATAGACGTAAACGTTGGTATTCACGGGGTTCTGCCAGCACCAATTACCGGCGTTCCAATAGCACCAGTTATCCGTCCAGGGATCCTCCCACCACCAGTTTCCGCAGTAATACTGGGTCCAGAAAAAACCAGCCCCGCAATTCCACCCGCACCAATCGCCTCCCCAGCCGTCGCGGTAAAAGCAATAATTGTTACCATTCCAATTGTTCCAATAGTAATGGTTGGGCCGATATTGACTGTTGATCCCGAATCGGCCCAGGAACGCCTTATCCCCGGCGACGGTCGCCATCCGGCCTTTCACCTCAGAAGAGCTCATATTGCTGGGAGGAACGGACCGCGCCGAAAAGCCATGTCCGGATGGGGAACGAGCAGGAATGGCGGGTGAGCTATGCCGCAAAGAGTTGGGTAGGATGGACCTGTTGGCCAATGCCTGAGGCCTGGCGGAACTACTTTTCAATGTCGGCCGGCTATTCGAAGCCGTGAAATGATGGAGCCCTTGGGCACTCTTATTTCCCCCACCCCAACCTTGATAGCCATTGAAACTGTTGGCCCGTTGAAAGTGGTGCTGGGCGGTCCCGAACCCTCCGTTATTCCTGCTCCAAGCCCCATTCCAGGCGTGATGAGAGTAGACATTGCCGCCATTCCTCAACCCCCAACCGGAAGAATAGGACCTACCGCTGCCCCAACGGCTCCCGTTATTGTGGTAACTTCCACCAGAGGAAACCCTTCCGCTTCCGCTCCAACTTCCTCCAGTTCCTCGGCTACTCCCTACGGTCCCCCCGCTATTCCAACTACCTCCTCCACCTCGGTCGCCGCTTGCTCCTCCACCACTCCATCCACCACCGTTATTGGTTCCCCCGCCCCCCCAACTTCCTCCGCCACTCGTTCCGCCTCCTCCCCTGAAAGCCAGGGCTTTGCCTCCGGACACCAAAAGAACCATCAACAGGGCCAACGCAATTTTTTTCATCGCGAACCTCCCAAAAGGATCTGAGCCGATATTACCAAGAGGCTTCGATCCCACTTCCCATCGAATTCCTCGCCTACCACCACAGTCCCCTTCCAAGCGTAAAATCACGGATCCCATTCATGACGTCCGGGAAACATTGACCGCTCGGTGATTCGTCAAATGTTCATCGAGCTTCAAAAGAATCTCTTCGAATTCCTTTCTCACTTCGCCCATCCGGTTCTGGAAGGTCATGTATTCCTTGTCCGTCGCGTATTGCGGTCCGATCTTCAGGGTCAGGAAAGTCTTCCCGGCATTTTCCAAAAGGATCACCTTACTAACGGTTTGCATGGGCCAAGTGGGAATGAAGGGATGTCGTATGGCATTCCCAAACTCATCGGAATATGAACTGGTGTAGATGATCTTCACTGGCGGGACGATCTCTTGATAAACCAATTTTCCCCACAACAACCCGGGCCAATTCGGTTGTTTCAGTCCGTAATGAAAAACACAGCCCGGTTTGAATTTCAACCGTCCCTCCCTCAATACGTAACCTTTGGGTCCCCACCAATCCGCCAGGTATTCCAGTGCCGTCCAAGCCTTGAACACCTCTTCCCGAGGCGCGTTAAAAATCTTTCGTATGACCAATTCTCGGTCCGTGATCGTAATGTTGGTCTGTGTCCTTTTTCCCATGTATTCCCTCTTCCCTTGTTTTCTTTCCGCTAATTATTTTTCGGAGCGACTAGATCGGGTCAACGCGAACGCGCCTGATCATTCAGGACGATTCCCGTTTTTTCCTCCACGAAAGCCATTCGCTTCTCAAGATCCATCAAGAAACAATCGGGACAGTCGCCGATATGTTCCTTAAAGAACGCCGCTTGATCTGGCGGCAATTGGCCTGATAGGTACGGTTTATAAAGACTTTGGATTTGCTTGCATTCCATCCTGGGATCCTTGGGTCTAGTCCCCGGGTAAACCCCGGGGACCGGACAACCTCTTTATTTGGCCGTGGGTGTGGTGCTTGGCGTCGCGGCCTTTTTAGCTTTTTCCATCCTCTTCTTATGCGTCTTCTTGTGCTTCATGGTCTTGGCGACCGGCGTCTTTTCCGGCGCGGGTGTTTGGGCGAAAAGCGGTCCCGATATCACCCCCAAGAACATGATGGTCAATACCGAAGCGAGCAACTTCTTCATAACTTCCCCCTTTTTTTTAAAAATTGAACTTCAGGGAACGAGCCATCCAGCCGGACGGTTCGTTCCCCGTCCCCTTTCCCCGCCCAGACAGACGGGGTTGGATAAAACTGCCGGGATAAAATCAGTGCCAAAACCGACAAAAACCTTAAACGCTAAAAGTAATCGACCGGTAATGTCTCCCTGGGCTTGTCATGGGCCACATATTTCGGCGTAGCCTTTGCCAATTGTCGGGCACGATCCCTCGTTTCCTTGTCCCATCCTTCCTCGACCTTCAAGACTTGACGCGGATAGATCAGGTCTGGATCCTTGATCTCGTCCCGGTTGGTCTTGAAAAGAATGGGCCACTGGAAAGGATTTCCGTAAACCCTTGGTTGACCAGCGATCTTCCACAGGCAGTCGTTCTTTTCGACAATATAGTGACCAGATAATCTTGGAACGGCGCTAGGCGCGGAAGCGGCCTCGTTCGACATCGGTTTCGAGGACACCTCCGCGTTTTGGATCCGTTTCATACCGCCGCATCCATAGAGCGTTCCGAGAATAAGCGGCAACCCTAATAACCAAAACCCTCCGATGGTCTTCAACATGGTTTCTCTCCTTTTGGGAAGCTTCAAGACTTCACTCGGTCATTTCCCTGAACACTCTCCTCGATGAATTGTTCCACGGCGGCATCAAGAAAAGTCCTTTCCGGATCGGTCAAGGGTCTTTCAAGGATCGACCGGAGCGTCGGCAGGGCGGAACTGACCAGATCCAGCCGGATAAAGGCCTTCCATTGGGTCCTATCCTCCTTTTTGGCCTCCTTGAGGGCCGAAAGCCACATATCCAGATAGCCCTCTTTAGCTGGTTCCCCATTCCTCAGGAACCATTTCATGAAAAGCGAGATAGCGCGAAAGGTATCGCGGTCAGTTTCTGGCTCTATTTTTGGTGTTTCAGTTCTCATGTTTTCTCCTTTCCATTTCTTATCATTTTCCAACCGGGTGGCGCGGATGGGTTGGATCATCCCTTTTGAAATGACCTGTAATCTTTTCATAAAGGGTTTACCTCCATATTCATCGGGGATTTATTCGGAAGGACCGAGTCCGTTTTATTCGGTTTAGTGCGGGAAGCCATCAAACCCTCTTTTACGTTCCGATCAACCCTGGAGGGCTTCCGCATGAACGCGGTCCCCGGTTCGATCGCGGGCATTTCTTTTGACGGTGGTGGCGGTCCGCCCAAGGCCTGCGTCTTTTCAGTTGGGAAAAAATAGTCATGGGCCAACGCGTCGATCTTGTCGATCCAATAACCCCATTCCATTTTCCTGAGGCTCGGCCCGGAAAAACCGATCAGGATGATCAACGCGTAAAGACAGGCTCCTAATAGGATGTCATCGATTTTCATGGTTACTCCTTTCGTGGGAATTTTCGGGCGTTGTGGGAACGCGCGAAGTGGTCCGGACAAGACGGAATCCGGCCCGGGACTACACGAAAGGGTCGATCAGATCCTTAGAACGAGAGGACTTTGAGGGGAGTAACGGCAGGAATTTACGGCGGAAGTTGCCCGGTCATCCTTCGGAGAAAGATATTTCTCCTTGGAATACCGGGGTGTTAGAGCGGCCACATCCGGGGCCTCTCTTTGGATATGGCCAAAAGACGATTGCGAGGACGAAAGGCTTTGAGTAACAACAGTCAGGGAACCGCCCGCTTGTCGTCCATTGCTCGCGCTATTTTGAGCGCAGATCACGACAGGCCGGAGGATCAAAGCCGGTAAGAGCGCCAGCATGAAAAGCCGAAACAGATTGTTCATCTTTTTTCGCATTGCACGGCATCCCATTCGTCGGTCAAAACCCAACCAAATTTTACGGCGTAACCCAAAAATGAATCAAGGTCTCGATCGGCTTGAGCCTTTTACTCGAAAACTTCATCAATATTTAGACGTTTGACATGGCAAAAGGTTCCATAGTGGGCGGGTTTTCGAGCCTTTAACGGCAAAACACAGATAAATCACCGTTATTTTCAAAAGGCAATCCATCAATCGCTAAGTGATCTACTGTTCTTTGGGGTGAAAGCTCAGATAAGAAAGGTAACCCCCCGGGAGGTTCCGAGCCTTAAAGCCATTTTGTAAAAGAACCCTATTGGCGTAATAGGACCTTTGACCGACTTTGCAGTTGACCCAGATTTCTTTATCTTTCGGTAATTCCCCCAGTCTGCGCCGCAACTCGTTCAAGGGTATGTTGATGGCTCCCGGGATATGGCCCGTTTGATATTCCGCCGGGTCACGGACATCCAAGAGCACTTTATCCGCGGACGGCTGAATGTCGTTCCACGGGGCCAGTTCCAGGTCGCCCCTCATGACGTTGGAAGCGATCATACCGGCCAAATTCACCGGGTCCTTGGCCGCGCCGAATTGGGGTGCGTAGCACAATTCCGCCTCTTCCATATCCTGGACCGTCGCCCCCATTTGGATCATGGCCGATACCACGTCCACCCTTTTTTCCACGCCTTCCTCACCCACCGCCTGGAACCCCAGGACTTTCCCGTTCGTTCGGTCGAACAAAAGTTTGATGAGGATGGGCTTGGCGTCCGGGTAATAGGCCACATGATGGCCCGGATGCAGGTAGAGAGCGGCGTAATTTTTGTAGCCAAAAGCCTTGAGGGTTTTTTCGCTTTCACCGGTCAAGGCTGCCGTCAAACCGAAAAGCCCGCAAACCGCCGTGGCCTGGACCCCGCGGAACTTTCGTGGTTTGCCCGATATGACGTCCGCCGCGATCCTTCCCTGGCGGTTGGCCGGCCCGGCCAGCGGAATAAGCCGGATGACACCCAAAGGCAAGGTTTTTACCTCGATCGCGTCGCCCACCGCGAAAATGGAAGGGTCGCTGGTGCGCATTTCGTCATCGACCTTGATGCCTCCCAAGGCCCCCAATGCCAAACCCGCCTCTTTGGCCAGCGTGGCTTCCGGCCGCACACCGATGGCGAGGATGACCATGCCTGCTTTTATTTGAGCCCCCGATCTTGTCTTGACCAAAAGCCCATTGGCCGTTTCCTCAAAGGAAGCCGCCCCATCGTTCAAACGCAAATCCACGCCTCTTTGCCTTAACCGTTCATGGACCGATTCGGCCATTTCCGGGTCTAAGGGCGGCATGACCTGGGAGCTCATTTCCAAGAGCGTAACACGGAGACCTTTGTGGACCAGGTTCTCCGCCATCTCCAACCCCACGAACCCCCCGCCCACCACCAGGGCGTCCTTCACGTCCTTTTCTTTCATCCATTCGCGGATAAGGCGGGAATCGGGGATGTTCCTCAGGGTAAAGATGCCGGGCAAGTCCACGCCTGGCAAAGGGGGCTTGATAGGTTTGGCGCCAGGTGAAAGCACGAGAGCGTCATAGCTTTCGGAATAAATCTTCCCGGTCAAAAGGTCTTTAACGGATAGCAGTTTCTTGGCCCGATCGATGGACAAAACATCCGTATCCGTCTTGACCTGGATATTGAACCTGTCCCGGAACAAAGCGGGCGTGGCCACCAAAAGTTTCTTCTCCTCCGTGATGACTTCACCGACGTAATAGGGCAAGCCGCAATTGGCGAAGGAGACATATTTACCTCGGTCCAACAGAAGGATCTCCAGGTCTTCTCTTTGGCGCCTGAGCCTTGCCGCGCAGGATGCCCCACCCGCCACACCGCCTACGATCACTACTTTTTTGAGCTTGTCCATATTCCACGCTTTCTTTCCGAAGTTACACGATCCAAGTTATTTTGTTTCGACCGGAAAACCGCTCCGGCTCCAGGCCGAGATGCCCCCGACGATATGGGCGGCCTGGGTATACCCCTGGCCTTTCAGCATCCGCAAGGCCATGCCGCTTCGGTTCCCACTATGGCAATAAAGAAGGACAGGTTTGATCTTGTCTATTTCCTTCATGCGGCTTCCCAATTCATTAAGCGGGATGAGTTTTGACCCTGCGATCCTCATCTGCCGGTTTTCTTCCGGGCTTCTCACATCCACCAATTGGATCGTCTTGCCCGCTTTTAAGCGCTGAAAGGCTTCTTGGGGGGATATTTCCGCCGTAGGATCGGACGATCCCAGACCAAGCATGCTTTTGAACATCGAAAGAATGTCTGCCATATGAGCGCTCCCTTTAGAATGATTTATTTTTTATAACCCGCCACAAGAAAGATCGTAAAAGCATAGGTCGTTCCCTGGGGCGTTTTTTTCACGACCTTGGCGGCGGTCCAATCCTGTATCTTCTCGAACCCAGCCTGCCGGTAAAGTTCAGCAAAACTTTTCGTTTTAAACCTTGATGAAATAACTCTTTTCGCGCTTCTGAAAGACATCCCGCGCAATTTAAAATACTCCTTGCTCAATATTGATCCCATACCAAACGGTAAAACGGGTTATTCCCAGCGGACCTTTCATGGTTTCCATCGGTGGCGAGGTCATGAATTCCGGCGCCTTGGAAATATCGGAGGCTTCGTGCGCCACGTAAACCGTGTCCGGTTTTCCCAATCCACGATGGATGCTGAAATGGCTGGCCAGATAATGTCGTTCCGCGTGGTAGCCCTCCCCCTTGTTTGGGTTTTTCCCGCCATGAGAAGGATTGTGTTCGGCATCGAAGAACGTCTTCCAATAATCATATGATTTCAGGTCGTTCCGGGCGATGACGATGCCCGCAGGCGGGGGAGGAAGTTCCCCATATTGACGAGGGGTGACATCCACTCCCGCCCATTGGACCCGGTCCATCACGCCAACTTTTTCCATGGCGCTTTTATAAAGTTTTGATCTCAAGAATGTCACACCCCGACCTAAGTTGGAGCATTGAAGGGTCAGGATAAGATAGTCCGGCTTTTTCAGGTCCCGGTGGAGGCTATAGGCCAAAAAACCATTGGCTTTGAAATTCTGGCTTAATTCGCGAATGGCATCCTTGAACTTTTCAACACCCGCTATTTTTTCGCGGATGAAGATGGTGCCTTGTGAATCGAGTCGGGGTGAAGGAGAGGCGTCAGCCCGCCATCCCTGCGCCATGATCGCCAGAACCAAATATAACCAGCTATTGAGAAGTTTTTTGCGGATCAACCCCATGCTTCGTACTCCCGTTTACAATTTAAACCCTTTTTTCCAACCCGCTACCAGAAAGACCGTGAAAGTATTGGTCGTTCCCTGTGGCGTTTTTTTGACGACCTTGGCGGCGGTCCAATCCTGTATCTTCTCGAACCCAGCCTGCCGGTAAAGCTCCGCCAGAGCCTTTCTATCAAAGCCTTGATGGAACACCCCCGTATTGTCCTCATGGAACAATCCCTTATCCGGGTCAAGGTCGGCCAGGGCCAACACCCCTCCCGGTTCCAAATGGTCAAAAAACCTCGAGATAAGAGAAGCCGTATCAGGCACATGATGCAGGGTCATACTGCTGACGATGGCGTGGAAATGGCCTTCCAGCGCCCCGTCCTTATCCATGTCCAACAACCGGGTCTTCACGTTGGTGACGCCTTGTTTCTGGACCTTGGCGTTAAGGACATCCAACATTCCTTGAGAGGTATCGACGGATGTGACCGACCGAACCAGGGGTTGGATTTGAAGGGTAATGAGACCCGTCCCGCATCCGAAATCAAGAACGTCCATCTGGGGCCCGAAGGTGACAGCGTCCAATAAGGATCGGCCCACGTCTTGGGCAAGCCTCACCCTCCCCGGATTCTCGTCCCATTGAGCCGCTTCTTTATTAAAGTCCCTTAATTCCATTTTCCATCCTTTTACGAAATATCGTCCCGGCAGCTTCCGGTCTCAAGCGCCTTGGCCCTAACGCCCCATTCCAGACTTGTCCCAAACCGTCTCTTGCGATTTTTCACCCTAGGCTTATGATAGGCGCCGGAGGAAAAAATGCCCAGACCACGCTGCCCCCGCCGTATCGAATGCCGCCCCGACTCGAATTACTTCAAACCCCGCGGCATCCCCATGAGCGAGTTGGTGGAGATCCATTTGGAGGCCGACGAAATGGAATCCCTCCGCCTCGCCGATTGCGAGGGCCTCTATCACGAGAAGGCGGCGAAAAAGATGGGCGTCTCCCGCCCGACTTTCGGGCGCATCCTGGGATCGGCCCGGAAAAAAGTCGCCTTCGCCCTGGTGAATGGCTGCGCCCTGCAGATCCGGGAAGAGATCAAAAAAACAGGCCCCAAACGAAAGTAGCTCCCGCCCAATCCACGCGGCTTACCCTGGCACTATAATGAACATATGCCCGAAATAATCAAGGGGGTGCCCCCCCTTTTTCCAAGCCTCCCACCCCGCCCCGCTTTTCAATGTGATCTAAATCATAAAGCAAAAACACTTCATGTGGTTTAGTTGTATAGTAAATACTAAACCTATAAAAGAAGGCGCATCCATGGCAGGCGCGGCGGCGGTAGTGGACCCGGCCAAACTCCGGGAGATCGATAAAGGGATCCCCAAGATATTGATATTGACCACCCTGGCCAGTTCCTATCCCGGCGCCAACGCGGTCGGTCAGGCGCGCCTGCAGTACTCCCCCAACACTTATATCTTCCGGGTTCCCGACCCGGTGATGTTCCCCGACGATTTCTACCTTCGATGTTTCGAAAAGGGTTTCGCCGGCATCATCGTGATGTCCAGCGGATCGGATTGTCCCTACGAGGGCGCCTACGCGCGTCTGTCCGCCCGCGTCGCCCGCGTCTACCAGCGCATGAAGGGTCTGGGGATACCAACGAACCGCCTCAAACTCACCACCATCTGCACGGTCTGCCGGTCCGCGTTCTTGAAGGAGATCACCGAGATGGAAAAAGCCGTTCGATCGACCGGGGCCCCCACATGAGGAAAGAACAAAGGGACCACGCCCAGCAAGGAGCGGACATTTTGGCCTGTTTGGCCCATCCCACCCGGCTCCTGATCGTCTGTCTCCTGTTGAAAAGGGAGCATTACGTCCAGGAATTGCTGAAAGAACTGGGAAGTACCAAAGGAAATCTATCCCAGCATCTGGGTGTCCTTTCCAGTAAGGGCCTTTTGCGGCAACGCAAGGTGCACAACCGTGTTTATTACTCCATCCAGGATATCCGGGTCCGGCACCTGGTCGCCCGTTTCAAGCAGCTTTATTGTCCGGCGCTCAAGATCAATTAATTTTTTAAAATTTCAATCAGGAGGCTCGAAATGGCAGACCTTTCTCAGATCAAATCCGACAAACAGGTGGACGCCCGTTCCATGGCTTGCCCGGGACCCTTGTTGGAAGCCAAGAAAGCCATCGGCACGGTCCAGGTCGGGAAGATCTTGGAGATCATGTCCGGCGACAAGGGAAGCCGGGAGGATATCCCCGCCTGGTGCGCCAAAATGGGGCATGAATACCTAGGTCACAAGGAACAGGACGGATACGACAGCTTGTACTTGATCAGGAAAAAATAGGAAGGAAGCCTTATGTCAAGCGCGGTCGAAACAGTTCCCATCCGGTGTGACGTTCTCGTTGTGGGCGGAGGCATTGCCGGCCTCCAGGCCGCCTTGGATGTCGCTGACCAAGGGAAAAAAGTGATCCTGGTGGAAAAACAGCCGAGCATCGGCGGACGCATGATCAACTTGAGCAAGGTTTTCCCCACCCTGGATTGCGCCAGCTGTATCACCACCCCGCGCATGGCTTCCGTCGCCCACCATCCTAATATCACCACCTGGACCTACGCGGAGTTGAAGGACCTTCATCAGGACGGCCCCTCGTTCAAAGGCGTCTTGAGGCAAAAGGCCCGGTACGTCCACGAGGACGCCTGCATCGGTTGCAGACGGTGCGAGGAGGTTTGCCCGGTGCTGGTCTCCGACGAGTACGAACACGGCCTGGGGGCGCGCAAAGCCATCCGCATCCCCTTCACCAACGCCATTCCCCAGTACGCCGTCCTGGATATGGACAACTGTATCCTTTGCGGCGCCTGCGCCAGGGCCTGTCCCACGGACTGTATCGATTTTCTCCATGAAGACCAAGAGACCTTGGTGGAAGCCGGATCCGTCATCCTGGCCACGGGACACCAATTGACGCCCATGGACGCCAAACCCCAGTACGGCAAGGCGCTGTTGCCCAACGTGATCTCCCCCATGCAAGCCGAACGGCTCCTGGCCCCCCACGGGCCCTACGGGCGGGTTTTGCGTCCCTCGGACGGCAAGATCCCCGACAGCATCGCCTACGTGCAATGCGCGGGAAGCCGGGACCAAAGCCTGGGCGTCCCCTACTGCTCCCGTGTCTGCTGCATGTACGCCGTCAAGCAGGCCATGCTTCTTTCCGGTTCCCTTCCCACCGCCGACATCACCATTTACTACATGGATATCCGGGCCTTCGGAAAAGGGTACGAGCAATTCGTGACCAGCGCCCGTTCCATGGGGATCAATTTCGTGAAAGCCAAAGTGGCCCGGATCACCGAAGACGCCCAGAACAATCCGGTCGTGCGCATCGAGCGGCAGGAAAGCAACGCCCTTCCCGAGGAAGTGAAACACGATCTGGTCGTCCTCTCCTTGGGAATGCTTCCCGGGGCGGACCCGGTCCTGGAAAATTTCGCGGGCGCGCGCCGAGCCCCGGACGGATTCCTGGAAAGCCCCCAGTCCAAATTGGCCCCGGCCCGGACCACCACCCCCGGCGTTTTCGCCGCGGGTACTGCGATCGGCCCCAAGGATATCGTGGATTCCATCGTGGACGCCGGTTCCGCGGCCACGGAAGCCTTGCGATACCTTCACCAGCAAGAAACCTGAGGACAACATGACCGACCACCACGATCCGGAACACTCCCATTTAGGCGAATTAGGCGAACCCACCGAGGATGTACGGGTAGGCGTGTATGTCTGCCATTGCGGAGGCAACATCAGCGATGTGGTGGACGTCAAGACCTTGGCCTCGCTGATGACCGAGTACCCCTATGTGGCCCTGGCCAAGGAATACCCTTTCATGTGCTCGGACCCAGGCCAAGCCCTGATCTTGGAAAACATCAAGGCCAATCGGATCAACCGGGTCGTAGTCGCCGCCTGCTCCCCCGCCCTGCACGAAACCACCTTTCGCCGGGCACTTCAAAGGGGCGGTCTGAATCCATATCTCTATGAGCACATCAATATCCGCGAACAGGTGAGTTGGGTCCACAAGGACGATCAAACCGCCGCCACGGGAAAAGCCCTCGCCCTCATCCGGGCGGGAGTGGAAAAGATAGCCCGTCAGGATCCCCTTCAGGCCCTCCGGGTGAACGCCGAGCACCGGGTGGCCGTTATCGGCGGGGGGGCCGCCGGCCTGACCGCCGCCCTGTCCCTGGCCGGCATGGGCCTGCCCGTGGACCTCTTTGAAAAAGGAAAGACCCTGGGGGGACGTCTGTTGGAAATGGGCAAGGTTTTCCCTACCGAGGAGGAAGCCGTCACCCTGGCCCGGACCTTATCCCAGGCCGTGGCCGCGAACACCGATATCCGCCTGCACTTGGGTTGCGACATCCAGTTCGTGGAAGGTTATGTTGGCAATTTCAATGTTCATGCCGTCGAAGGGGGTCAGCCCATAAAGGTCCGGGCCGGGGCGTTGGTTTTGGCCACAGGTTTCGACTCCTACCAGCCCATCCCGGGCGAATTCGGTTTCGGGTCTTCCCCCCGGGTCGTCACCCTTCCGGAATTCCAAAAAGAACTGGCTTCCTGTCCCCCTGGCAAGGTCCTGTCATGGAAGGGCCGAGAGATCGACCATCTGGCCTTCATCCACTGCGTGGGAAGCCGCCAGACCGAGGGTGTCCATCCTCCCCAAGCCGATGGAAAGGTGAATGATTACTGTTCCCGTGTCTGCTGTACCGCGACACTTCATGCCGCCAACCAGGTGATGGACCGTTTCCCCCAAACCCAGGTATATGACTGCTACAAAGATATCCGCACCTACGGCAGGGGCCATGAGGCCTATTACGAGCAGGCTTCCAAAAAAGGCGCCCTCTTTTTTCGCTATACCGACGAGGCCCTGCCCGAATACATCGACTCGGGCGATCAGGCCCGCTTGAAAGTCCGGGACGTCCTGACCTGGAACCAGGAAGTCGAATTTCCCGTGGACCTTTTGGTCCTTTCAACAGGTATCGTTCCCCGTGACATTAAGGGCCTGGTGGAAAGCCTGAAACTTCCGGTCGGTTTGGACCGGTTTCTTCAGGAAGCCCATCCCAAACTGAGGCCCGTGGAAATAGCCAACAACGGTATTTTCCTCGCCGGAACTTGCCAAGCCCCCATGACGCTGGACGAAAGCTGCGCGGCGGCCGGCGCGGCGGCGTCCAAGGCGGCCCAATTGCTTTCCCAGGCCGAGATCAGCCTGGACCCCTTCGTGGTGGAATTAGAGGAAGAGCTTTGCGACGGCTGCGGACATTGCCTGGAAGAATGTTCCTATACCGGCGCGCTCAGCCTGGTTCCCCGGCAGGGGGCCGCCGGAGGCGTCCAGGTCGTGGCCGTGAATCCCGCTCTTTGCAAAGGCTGTGGGGCCTGCGTCGCGGTCTGCCAGCCCCGGGCGCTCAATATCGCCGGATGGCGGCTGGACCAGTTCGAAGCCATGGCCGACGCCATCGTGTCGGCATAAAGGAAAACGAGCATGACTGAAAAAAACTTCGAGCGGATCAAGGAACAGCTCAAAACCGTCAGGGAAAAGCGGGGACCCGCGCCCCAAGCCCTGCTGAACGAGGCCAAGGATCAAACCCAAGCTCAAAGGGCCATTCTGAGCGCCCTGGGGCAGGGTCCCTTGACAGTCCCTGAATTAGCCCAGGCCACGGGTCTTGGTACCCGTAAGCTTCTTTGGTATGTCTCGGCCCTTCGCAAATATGGCAAGGTCGGGGACGGACCCAAACGCGGGGCCTACCCCAGTTATATCCAACAGAAGGACAAGCCATGAGCATTTCCGTCGACCCGGGCCTGATCAAGGATATCCGCTCCTATGGAGCCTTCGATATATCCGCCTGTTTCAATTGCGGCAATTGCAGCGCGGTCTGTCCCCTTTCCGATGACAAGTCCTCCTTCCCGCGCAAAATGATCAGGCTAGGACAATTGGGGGCGAAGACCGAATTGCTTTCAAAACAAGAAATGTGGCTTTGCTATAACTGCGGGGAATGCACCCAAACCTGCCCCCGCCAGGCCGCCCCGGGAGAATACATGGGGGCCCTCAGACGATGGGCCGTGGCCAAGCATGAACCCACCGGTTTAGCCGCCTTGATGTACAAGAGCTGGGTCCTGGGGCTGTCCGTTACGGCGCTTCTGGCCCTGTTCCTGGGGATTTTTCTACTGACCAGCAAACCCCATCATGATTTCCCGGATTGGATCTTCAAGCTGGTTCCCTATGATTCCATTCACTTCCTGGGGATGGGCATTTTCGCCTTATTGGGACTTTCCATGATCGTGTCCCTGGCACGCTTCGGAGCGAACGCCCTGAAAGACCGGCCCGATTTTTGGAAGAAACCCCTGAAAGAACATTTATCGGCCGCCAAAACCACGCTCCTGGAGATCGCGACCATGAACCGCCAGAAGCCGTCCATGGACGAGCCTTATGGTTGGATCTCGCCCTGGGCCGTCCATCTGGCCATCATGGGGGGATTCTTCGGTCTTCTGGGCGCCACCACCTCCGATTTCCTGTTCATTTATATCCTCGGCACCAAGCTTTACTGGCCCGCCCGTATTTTGGGGACCATTTCAGGCCTGGCCCTGATGGCCGGCGTAAGTTTCGCGATCTGGCGCCGTTGGAAGGCGGATGATGCCGCCGTAAAACACAGTCTAATGTCCGATTGGTGGTTGCTGATCTTCCTTTGGGTCCTGGGCTTCACGGGATTTTGGCTGGAAGCGGCTGTGGGGTTTCACTGGATAGCGCCCATCCATTCCTGGGTACTTCTGATCCACACGGTGATGGCGATGGAATTGGTCCTGTTGGCCGGCATGACCAAACTGGCCCATGTCTTTTACCGGCCTCTGGCCCTTTATTTTCATTTTCTCTCGGGCGGGGCCGCGCCATCCCGGCCATGTCATTTGGATAAATAAATAACGAAGGTTCGTGTTTTCTAAAAAAGATCGAAAAGGAGGGGATCATGTCAGAGTTCAACACGCAGGAGATCGCCAAGAGGATCGAAACCCTAGAGGCTGAGGTCGCCCAGCTCAAGGCCAACGCGCCCGAGGACAAGTTTTCCATGGTGGTCATGAGCGGCGACCTGGACAAACTTTTGGCCGCCTTCATCATCGCTACCGGGGCCAGCGCCATGTTCGAGAAGGTCACCATGTTCTTCACTTTCTGGGCCACCGCGGCCTTGCGTGATCCCAAGAAATCCCCGAAGGGCAAGGACTTTATGGCCGCCATGTTCGGACAGATGCTCCCCAAAGGCAGTCCAGACCTGGCGCTTTCCAAGATGCACATGATGGGGATGGGAACTTCCATGATGAAAGGCCTCATGAAGAAAAAGAACGTAATGTCGCTGGAAGAGTTGATGAAAAAAGCCGGTGAATACGGCGTGGAAATTTACGTGTGCGAGATGAGCATGGACCTGATGGGCATGAAGATGGAGGAATTGATCGACTATCCCGGCATGAAACCGGCCGGGGTGGCCAAATTCCTTCAGCAGGCCGGCACCAGCAAATCGACGGTTTTCATCTAAGGGCCGCAGAACACCGGGCATCCAACGCGCCCTTCCCCGTTTTTCTAGTTGATTATTATGAGCATATGTTCATAATAAACCTCAACAACACCTCATCCTCCGCGGTTTCGACCCCCTATCCCGTTCATCTTCATTAAAGGAGAATCAATCATGAAGCTCTGCATACCCGTCCAGGAAGACAAAGGTCTTCAAAGCGAAGTGAATCCACATTTCGGCTCATCAAAGTATTTTTTAGTGGTCGACACGGAAACAGCGTCTTGTCGGTCACTGGCCAACCAGGTCCACGTGCACGGTGAGTGCCGGCCGGTCCAAGCCCTTTCCGCTGAGACCATCGACGGCGTCGTGGTCGGAGGGATCGGGAGAGGCGCCCTTCTCAAGCTGCGGGCCGCCGGGATCGAAGTGTTCCTGTCCGGGCATCACACCGTGGAGGAAGTCATGCTGGCTTCCAAGAAAAACGGCCTTCAACCCGCGGTCGTGGAGGATTGTTGCGGCGGCCACGGTTCCGACCACAAATGCTCGGATTAGTGAATACATCCATCTAAATTCGAAAACTTACCATAGAACCTTGGAGGATTGTGATGCCCATCAATGAAATCAAACCCTTGGATCCACAAAAGTACTACCGTATGCCCTGGTCCTTAAGCGACAACGGTATCTTCTGGTTGGAGGTCACATCCCAGTGCAATCTGACCTGCGAGGGTTGTTACCACGAAAATATCAAGGACAGCCATAAGTCACTGGCCGACATCGAGGAAGAATTCAAGGTCATCAAGGCCGTGCGCAAAGTGGATAGCGTCAGTATCGCCGGGGGCGAACCGCTTATGCATCCCCAGATCCTCGATATCGTCCGGATGGTTCGCCAATATGGTTGGAAACCCATCATGAACACCAATGGGTTGGCCCTGTCCTCGGATCTTTTGAAAGATCTTAAAAAAGCAGGTTTATTCGGATTTACCTTCCATATTGACACCACCCAAAAACGCCGTGATTCCCAGGCCGACACTGAACAAGGTCATATCGACCTGCGGCAGAAATTAGCCATCATGATTTACAAGGAAGGGGGGATGGTCTGCGGTTTCAACCAGACTGTTTCTGAGCAGACCCTGGATCAGGTCCCCGATATTGTCCGCTGGGCCGAAAAGTATCCGGACATGATCAATACCATGGTGTTCATTCTTTTCAGAACTCCAGGCATGTCGGCCAACTTCGACTTTTACGCCTTCAACAAAAAGGTTGACCTCTACGAGACTTACATAAAAGCGAGCTGGGGAGGGGAGAAAAACCTTAAGGCCCACGATATTGTGGCCAAAATCCGGGAGGCGGACCCCGCCTATGAGCCCGCCGGATACCTGAACGGAAGCATCGAGGCCAACGACATGAAATGGACCCTGGCCACCCGTATCGCTAACCGAAAAAAAACCTTCGGCTATACCAGTCCACGGTTCATGGAATTCATCCAGACCTTCCATCACCGATTCTTCGGCACCTGGTTGAGTTACGCGTCCCCTGCCCTGCTTCATGCCGGGCGTTCCACTCTCTTATTCCTGGGGTGGGGTGATTCCGCCATGCGCAAGTCCCTTTTGAGATTCCTCCTCGACCCGACCGCGTGGTTCAGCCGCGTCTACATGCAGAATTTCGCCATCATCCAACCGGTCGATCTTTTACCGGACGGTCGTATGAGCATGTGCGATAGTTGCCCCGATATAACCGTTCATGAGGGAAAGCTTTATTGGAGCTGCCGTCTGGAAGAGATCAAGAAGTTCGGTATTTTCGTGACAGCAGTCCCAAAGGTGACAGCAAACTCCGACAAAAGTGGGAAAACCCCGGCGCGTGTATAAAACCGGGAGAAATTCCATTTTCATGCCGAATTAATCGGGGCGGGATGAATCTCTAAATAATATTTTTTAACTCAACACCGAGGTTCATCCCCCTCTTAAAGGAAGGGGTTTCCCATGGCCGTTACTCTTCTTGAAATCGAAGGTATGACCTGCCAACACTGTGTCCAAACCGCTCAAAAAGCCTTAACTTCACTCCCGGGAGTGGAGAAAGCGGAAGTACAGTTGGTACCTCCTAAAGCGGTTATTAACCACGATCACACCTTCACCCTTGAAACCGCAATTCAAATCTTGGATCAGGAAGGCTACAAAGCTAGTAGGCTTCTATAAATTTTACATGCACCTGAAATTTCTCAGTGGAGGCGTCTAATGAAAAAAGCAATTCTTAATTTCTGGGTCGATTTTGGGCTATTTTTGACTTTCCTCGGGTTGGCTTCAACGGGCGCAGTATTGAAGTGGGTAGTTCCCTCGCACTGTGGGGAAGGCGGAGGATGGCGTGGCGGCATTGGAAATATTGAGGCGGAGACCTCCAGATGGTTTCTTGGGATCCACCGTTCTCAATGGCTGGACTTTCACTTCTTCCTTTCGGTGGCGCTTGTCGCCCTAACCTTGGCCCACTTTGTACTTCATTGGAACTGGATCGTGTGTTTTCTAAAATCCAACTTCTTTTCCCGTCGACCACCCGCGGTTCAATAAACCCCCCGGCGAGGGATATTATCTGTTTCAAGGTCGTCTCTGGATTTAGGGCAAGCTTAGTAATTTTTTTTTGTACCAGGAAACCTGATGTCGGACAAATACGAACCCAAACACCGCATGGATGAAAACCTCTTCAAAATTCGCCATTCCTTGGCCCATATTCTCGCCCAAGCCGTCCTTCAGATCCGTCCCAAAGCCCAATTGGGCTTTGGCCCGCCGATCCGCACGGGGTTTTACTATGATTTTCTCTTAGAGACCCCCCTCACGGAAGCCGACTTGCGGGACCTTGAAAAACGGATGCGTAGAATCGTCCAAGAAAAACAAAATTTCGTTCGAGAAAACCTTCCCACGGAACAAGCCCTGAAAAAACTGGACCAGATGGGGCAGAAACTAAAGCTCGAATATGCCAAGGCTCTATTGAATGCGGGCGAATCCTTAAGCTTTTACTCGTGCGGATCCTTCGTGGATATGTGCGAGGGACCGCACGTCGCCAATACCTCGGAAATCCCCGTCACGGCCTTCAAGCTGGATAACATCGCGGGCAGTTACTGGCGGGGGGATTCCAAGCGTCCCATGTTGACCCGCATCTACGGCCTTTGTTTCTCCAACGAAAAAGAATTGAAAGAATTCACCAAGAACCGCGAGCTTGCCCTCAAGCGGGACCATCGAAAGCTTGGTCAAGAGCTTGAACTTTTCACTATGGACGAGCACGTCGGAAAAGGGCTTCCCCTTTGGCTGCCCAACGGCACCATATTGCGGGATGAATTGGAAAAATTCGCCAAGGAAATGGAATTCAAGGATGGCTACACGCGGGTAGCGACCCCCCATATCGCCAATGGCGAACTCTATAAACTTTCCGGCCACTTAAAGCTTTATAAAGACGCCATGTTCCCCCCCATGCGCAGTTTGGAAAAGGACCCGGACTCGCCCCCGGAAGAGTTTTACTTGAAGCCCATGAATTGCCCCCATCATCACATGATCTATCTGAACCGTCCCCGCAGTTACCGGGAGCTTCCCATTCGGCTGGCTGAGTATGGCACGGTTTACCGTTTCGAGAAGTCTGGGCAGCTGGCGGGCTTGCTGAGAGTACGGGGCCTCACCATGAATGACGCCCATATTTATTGCGCCCAGGACCAGATCAAAAGCGAGATCAAAAAGATCGTTGCCATGCATAAGTTTTATTTCGAGAAATTCAGAATGGACAAGATATGGGTCCGTCTTTCCCTCCACGATCAGGACAAAGAGAAGTTCGCCGGGAACGAAACCCTGTGGATCGAAACCGAAGAGATCCTACGAGCGGTACTGAAAGAACTGGAAGTGGAATACGAGGAAGTCCTAGGCGAGGCGGCTTTTTACGGTCCCAAGATCGATTATCAAACCGAGAACGTATTGGGGAGGGAGGAAACCGCCGCTACCATCCAGCTTGATTTCACCATGCCGGAGCGGTTCCGGCTGGAATACACAGCGCCCGACGGGACCAAATTAAGGCCATTCATCATCCACCGCGCCCCCTTGGGGACCCACGAGAGGTTCATCTCGTTCCTGATCGAGCGCTGGGGCGGGGCTTTCCCGACTTGGATGTCTCCCCTCCAGGTGAAAATCATCCCGATAGCGGAGGATTTTTTTGATTATGCCAATGAACTTTCGGTTTCTTTGAGGGATCAATTTGTTCGGGTCGAAGTGGATACGACCAATGATTCTTTCTCAAAAAAGGTCCGTAACGCCGTAACCAGGAAAACACCCAATATCTGGATCGTCGGGGCCAACGAGGTTCGTGAACGAACGGTGACCTGGCGAAGGTATGTGGTCGAAAAGCAAATCCAGATGTCCAGCGCGATAGCCATGGTGGTTTTGTTAAAAATGATCCAAAAGAGGACCATGGACAACTTCCCGGATGTCGATTTGCCGCAAGCCGATTGAAATTCAAAAGCTGACCGGTCCTTGCGTTGGCCACAACCAGGAACCTACGCTCTTAAGAAAGGATAAAATATCATGGCCGAATGCATGGATGATTCAAAATACGCCAAAGGCACTTGTCTGTTTTCGATTTACAAAGATGTTTTTTTCTCGGATGACATAAAAAAACGTTGTTTGGCTTTGCAGGAATTGGGAACGGAAACCGTCTTAGAAAACAACTTCATTATCCTTGATATCGTTCCCTTTCCCGGGCTTGGCAAGGTGGGGGAGTTGGATGTCCTGAAATACTCCTGGATCCTTTCCGAGTCCCACCGGGTCCTGATCTACGACCCTTCATCCAAAACGTTGATCGATGAGCTTTATACCTGCAGTCCTGAAAAGGATGGGCGATTGATGCTTGAACGGACGAACCAAATACTGGGTGAGCCGGTTAAGGCGATTCGTCTGAGCGAAATCGTAAGCAAGGAAATGGCGAACCAGGAGGAACCGGAAAAACTCTTCCACTCAATTCAGGGCGCTTTGGAAGTATTCAGGATAGATTCGAATATGAATTATTATGTGTCCTCCGTATTTTTCGACATTTCGGACCGGAAATTGGATGAGGACAGCTTGGAAGTCATGCTTACGAAAGCGTTGAATAAAGGTGACCAGAAACCGGTGATTGAATCCACTTGTCGTTACCATCCCCAGGGATACACCTATATTCATCAGTCTCCCAAACACTTCGCTGGTCTTCACAGTTATCCCGGAACCTTGAAATCGGCCCATTTGAGTTTGATCGGTTCTGGCAACGCGGTCATTCCTGTTCTGGAGGAGATGGAAGAAGTCATTTATAAGCGTCGAAAGAGCGAACCTACGATCAGCCTCAAGATCATAGCTGAGGATTTTTAGTGCCTTTTTCGCGCGAAGGATTTGATCTCTAATAGCGACGGCCATGCGCGAGGCCTATTTCGCGCGGTAAGGTTTTTTATGCCCTCGCCTGATGTGAAGATCACGATCTTGGTCGACAACGGAACCGCCGATGGGCACATCGCGGAACACGGCTTATCTTTTTGGATAGAGACGGAAGGAAAGCGCGTTCTCTTTGATACTGGTCAGGGAACATCCTTGGCACACAACGCCCGAACACTGGGTGTGGCTTTGAATGAAACCGACATTCTCATCTTGAGCCATGGGCATTACGACCACACAGGTGGTATTCCTCAAGTCCTGAAGGATTCTGAGAAGATCGAGGTTTTTTGCCACCCAGGTATAACGCGACCCCGGTACAGCCTCCACGGGAGTGTGCCCAGAGCGATTCAAATGCCGAACGAATCCATAAGGGCTATCGAAAAGTTGCCTCCGACGCAAATCCGTTGGGTTTCACAATCCATGTTCCTGTACGAAAAGATCGGGATTACCGGCCCCATCCCGCGAGAAACAGACTACGAGGACACCGGAGGGCCTTTTTTCCTTGACCCAAAAGGAAGCCAGAAAGATCCCATTGACGATGATCTCGCAATTTGGATTCGAACAAAGGAAGGACTTGTGGTTTGTGCGGGTTGTTGTCACGCCGGGCTTATCAATACGCTTAACCATATTCTCCGTATGGAAAGCGGGGCAAAATTAAAAGCCGTCCTCGGCGGTTTTCACCTACTTAATGCGGATAGTCGACGTCTGGATTCGACAATGGCCGCTTTGCGATCCTTCTGCCCGGAATGGATAGTCCCATGCCATTGCACAGGCGAACATGCCGTAGCCGCATTAAAGGAGAATCTTGGGGAACGAGTATCAAAGGGAGCGGTTGGAATGACTTACCAGTTTTGAGCGTCTTTTGCCGTCGAGCGATACGAACCCAAATTCATCCTGGGCCGATTTGTTTCCATGAAGGAGATAATAATGAGCCAACACTCGCACCACCCGCCCGTGAACCTTGACCGTAGGCTTTGGATATCCCTATTCCTTAATTTAACCATTACATTGACGGAAACCCTGGCCGGGTTTCTTTCGGGAAGTTTAGCCCTCCTTTCCGACGCGATCCACAACTTGAGCGATGTGGGCTCCATTGGTTTGGCCATCGCGGCCAGGCGATTTGGCCGGCTACCTCCTACGGCCCGGTTCACTTATGGTTTTAAAAGATTGGAGATCCTAGCCTCCATGGCGAACGCGGTCTTCCTCCTGGTTTTAGCCACACTGATCGTCCGCCAAGCGCTTCTCGAACTAGGAAATCCAGGGATGCCCAAAATAGGGATCATGCTGCCTGTTGGTTTATTTGCGCTGGCGGCGAATCTAGGATCGGTCTTTCTACTGAAACATCATCATCACGATGATGTCAATGTTCGGGGCGCCTTTATCCATATGCTTCAGGACGCGCTTTCCTCACTGGCCGTAGTGCTGGCCGCCCTGTTGGCCCCTCTGCGTCCAGGGCATTGGATGGATTCCATAGCCGCGCTTGTCATAGGGACCCTGATGGTCAGCGGTGCCTTTGGCCTTCTACGCCGTGTTTTTTTAACGCTCTTGGAAGGAGCCCCTGTTGATATTGATGTGGCCGATCTGGCGTGTCGGGTGGCCAAGGATTTTCCCGAAGTACAATTACATCATATCCATCTTTGGGAAAACGGACCTGGGCAGCGTCTTCTGACGGCACATTTGGCCGTCTCCGTGGAAAACGACTCACGGACCATCAGTCAACTTCTTTGGAGGTTGAAAGAATATTTACACAAAAACTGGAACATTAACCACGCGACTTTGGAACCGGAAATCGAGGTCTGCGAAAATCCCGCTCTTCTTGGGCAATGGAGGGAAAAACCAGGCGAAGGCGACAGTGAGATAGGGCCAAAGATTTTGAAACCCCAGTCGATATCTGCGGATCACATTTCTTTCGCCGCAAAAAACGGGCATGGCTATTGTTTGGTCTGCGGGGACTTGAACCCATCATCCATGAAATTAAGCTTCCAACCGGGAAAGGACGATTCGGTCTGGGCGCAATTTCAAGGAAACGCCGGATTACAAGGGTATGAAAGCATGCTCCACGGAGGCGTGATTTCTTCCCTGCTTGACGCGGCAATGACACATTGCCTTTTTCATCATAAAATAAAGGCTGTTACGGGCGATCTCCATGTCCGCTTCGTTCATCCTATCCCTTGCGAGGCGGCCATAGAGATCAAGGCCTGGGTCGTTACCTCCAGGCCGCCGCTATACCTATTGAAGGCGGAACTTTCCAATGAAAAAAAGGTCATGGCTTGGGCCGAGGGCACCTTCGCCCGGCCCAGAACGGATCACCTCCCGTTTTAAATCCCATTTTATGTGGAGCTTAGGTCACAAAAACAATCGCTTGGCATTGGCGCTTATCACATTTTGGCTCGGGATAATATCCGTTCAAGCGGCAAAAGTGGGGGAAAAAGCTCCCAGCTTTACCGGGAAAGACACTTTCGGAAAGACCCAAAAACTTTCCGATTACAATGGTAAATTCGTGATATTGGAATGGCACAATCACGACTGCCCTTTTACTCAAAGTCAGTACAAAGGGAAGATGCAAAAGCTACAGCAGGAATGGACACACAAAGGCGTCATTTGGTTGAGGGTGATCTCTTCCGCCCCCGGAAAAGATGGCTATGTGACGGCCAGGAAAGCGAATTTGGACGCGGTCCGCAACGGCGCTATCGCGACCGCCACTTTGCTTGATCCATCCGGTGTCATAGGTCGTGCCTACGGGGCTAAAACCACCCCCCAAATGTTCATTATCAATCCTGAGGGTGTTCTTATTTATAACGGCGCTGTAGATAACGCGCCGTTGGAAGATGACATTTCTGAAAAAAACCAAAAAGGCGAGCCTTACCTCAACTATGTTGACCAGGCCCTCCAGGAAGCGACATCTGGTCAAGAGGTCTCCATTAAGTCAACGCCTCCGTATGGTTGTAGCGTCAAATATAAAGACCGATGAGTTAATTACCCGCTTCAAAGTCCCTTCATCTGTACACCCTTGAGGGCACCCATGACGATCCAAATACCTACCAGGGTGACGAAAATACCAAAGGACATCTTGAGCCAGGCGTCCCCCATCTTATGAGCGACGAAAGCTCCCAGCCAGGCTCCTGCGAAAAGCCCTAACGCGATCAGGACCGCCGCTTTGATATCGACATGACCCATTTTGTAGTACTGCATGACCGCCAGCAGACCCACGGGAGGAAGCAGGACCGCCAGACTGGTCCCCGTGGCGCTCTCTTGGGTAAAACCAGCCAGAAAGGTCAGGGCCGGGACAATGAGTATGCCCCCTCCAACTCCGAAGATCCCCGCCGTCACGCCTGAAACCACACCGATCGCCAGGAATAAACCGGTCATAACGCCTCCCGAAAAGATGTTACGAATATCATCCTTTTTTTGTCGAAGTCGAACAAGTGCTGATACCCAGAAGCTGATAGGGCAGACACCAGCCCATTAAACCCGTCGCCAATGGGACAAACCCCAATAAGAACCAGTAGTTCTTGGGACCCCAGAAAGCCAGACTGATCAAAACCAACCCAACAATAATTCTTACTACCCTCTCGACCGGATGGATATTCTTTTTCATGACTTCCTCCTTTTTTTATTCAGCTCGTTTTTCTATCTTCCGCAACAACACTCCCAACGGGCAAAACCCCGTGAAAGAAGACTGCAACAGATTCAACCCCACAAAGGCTGTGAAAAAAAGCCAATAATGGGAATGAACCTGATAAAGCGCGAGACTAACCAAGATCATCGAACTCGCGATAGCCGTAACCTGACGGTCGATCGACATCCCTTTCATATTACAACCTCCTTATGTTCCTTGATGAACTTGACCCGGAGCTCTCCCACGAACCAGTAATAGAGCACCGGCACCGCCAAGGGGCTTAACAAGGTGGCCGCGACTTCCCCGAAGATCAAGCTTAGCGCCAGGCCCTGGAAAATGGGATCCATCAACATGACCGAACTGCCCACTACCACAGCCTCGGCAGTGAGTAACATGGGACGGAACCGCAGAACCCCCGCGCTCATAACCGCTTCCTTCAAGGGTACTCCTTTTGCTATCTGGCGCTCCGTAAAATCCACCAAAATAATGGAGTTACGAACGATGATTCCAGCCCCGGCGATGAATCCGATCATGGACGTAGCCGTGAAGTAGGAACCGGTCAGCCAATGGCCCGGAAGGATGCCGATGAGGCTCAAGGGAATGGGCGCCATGATGATGAGAGGCACCGCGTAACTGCGGAACCAGCCCAACACAAGGACGTAGATGAGAAGGACCACCACCCCGTAAGCCCCGCCAAGATCGCGGAAAACCTCGTAGGTGATGAACCATTCCCCGTCCCATTTGACCACGGGCTTCTGGGTATCCCACGGCACCTCGGCGGTCTGTTGTTCGTAAGGGATCCGGGGCCCCAGCTTGAGGATGCCGTATACCGGCGCCTCATCCTTGCCCGAAAGCTCGCTCATGACATAGGCGACAGGCTTCAGGTTCTTGCGGTAAAGGGTGGAATCATCCACCGCCATCGGCTTCTGGATGACATTTTCCAATCTGGCCGAGCCCGAAACATAAGACCCCATGATTTGATCCTTGAAAGGGTTGGAACCAGAACGTACCGCCTGGTCCACCGACAGATCAACGCTCACATCCTCCGGGCTGGAAGTGTCGTTAAGAGATCCCATGGAAGTTTCCGAAAAGAGCAGTCGGCCCGTCGACATGACCTGGGCGGCATTAAGCCCCAGTTGGCCTCCCTTGATCTGGTCAAAACCGTAAACGATGCGCGGACGCCCCAACCTCCATGTGCTGTCCAGGTCCACCACGCTATCTTCCGCCTGGAATTGACGATAAACCTCTTCGGCCACATGGCGCCGCGTCTGGGCGTCAGGCCCATATATCTCGGCCATCAGGGTGGCCAACACCGGCGGACCCGGGGGTATCTCGATGACCTTGGTCACCGCTCCCTTGGATTTACCAAATGAGAGGATGATCGGACGCAGTGACTGAATGATCTCATGACTGGACCGCTTCCTTTCTCCCTTATCGGTAAGGACGACCTGCAAATCCGCCTGATAGTCGCTCCCCCGAAGAAAGGTATGCTTCACCATGCCTGAAAAAGAGTAAGGCGCCGCTTCTCCCGTGAAAACCTGGACCCTTTTCACGTTGGGATCTTTCATCATTTCAGACGCAAGTTCACCCGACCAAGTCAAGCTTCGGCTCAAGGGGGTGGTAGGCGGATAATCCAACAGCACCTGAAATTCGTTTTTGTTGTCAAAGGGGAGCATTTTCACTCGAACCGCTTTGAAAGCAAAAAGACTGCATGAAACCAGAAGGAGAATGATCACTAACAACCCTAACCACATGGCCGCTTTTTTATCGGTCAGGAGTTTATTCATCGTGGATTTGTACAGGTTTTTGAGAGGAATCCCCTTTACCGGTTCCTTTGAATGCTCTTTCCCATAATTTTTCAAAAGCCGCACTGAGGCCCAGGGAGTCACGATAAAAGCGACGAGCAGGGAGAAAAGCATGGCCATACTGGCACCTACCGGTATGGGTTTCATATAGGGTCCCATCAGCCCCCGGACGAATGCCATGGGCAGGATAGCGGCGATGACCGTGAAGGTCGCCAGGATGGTGGGATTGCCCACTTCCGCGACCGCGTCCAATGTGGCTTTCAGGATACCTTTTTTGGGATCGGTCTGAAGGTACCGTTCGATGTTTTCCACTACCACAATGGCGTCATCCACCAAAATCCCGATGGAAAATATCAAAGCAAAAAGCGTCACCCGGTTCAGGGTGTAACCCAGAAAATAATAAACCGCCAGGGTCAACGCCAGGGTGACCGGAATGGCCGTGGCGACCACCAAGGCGGAACGCCCACCCATGACCAAAGCGATTAACACGCAAACCGACAGGGTGGCCAAGATAAGATGTTCGATGAGTTCTTTTGATTTCTCACCAGCCGTAGCGCCGTAATCCCGCATAACCGAAAGGTTCACATCGGGTGGAAGCTGGGCCGAGAAGGTTTTGGCCCTCTGAAGCAGTTGCGATGCCAGGATGACCACATTGGTGCCTTTGCGTTTTGCGAAGATGATGGAAACGGCTG
Source organism: candidate division FCPU426 bacterium (assembly GCA_963830915.1). Classification (GTDB taxonomy): domain Bacteria; phylum Oederibacteriota; class Muellerivitia; order Muellerivitales; family Muellerivitaceae; genus CAWHOE01. Next base: position 8,714 of record CAWHOE010000051.1, on the reverse strand, counting down.
TTTCCGGCCCGGAACCCTTTTCTTTATCAAAAAGCACCGAAGCACGAACCCTTTCCTCAGGACCATCCACTACCTGGGCGATATCTCGGATGCGTACTTGGGCACCTCCCCTTTGGCCGACGGGGATGGTTTCGATGATGTTGGCGGAAGTGATACGGGCTCCCACTTCAACGTCATAAACCTGGCTTACACCCCAGGTCTTGCCCGCGGGGGCATAAGCATCATTGGCTTTTAAGGCCTGTGCCACATCGGTCAGGGAGACCCCGTGCTCCGCCAAGCGTTTCGGATCTACGATGACTCGTATGGCCCTCTTTTGACCACCCAAAAGTTCCACGCGAGAGAGGTCAGGGGTGCTGGAAAGTTCCCGGGCCAAAGGAGCCACAAGGGTACGCAGGGCGTAATCATCCCTGCTCTTGGAACTGAACGTGAGGGTCAAAAATGGCACATCGTCGATGGAATAAGACTTCACCATGGGCGCCATTGCGTTTTCCGGTAACTGCTGACGAATGGCCAAAAGTTTGTGATGCACCTTGACCAGGCTGGGTTCCATTGGTTCGCCCACTTTGAAACGGACCGTCACCAGCGAGCCATGCGCCCGGCTGGCGGAATAGACATACTCCACCCCATCCAAACCCCAGACCGCCCTTTCGATGGGCTCGGTCACTTTGCGTTCCACATCGTCGGCCTCAAAACCAGGAGCCGCGACCTGGATATCGATCATGGGGACCGATATCTGGGGTTCTTCCTCTTTGGGGGTCAGCCAGACGGCCAATATACCCAGCACGATGCTCATGACCGCGATGACGGGAGTGAGCTTGGAATTGACGAATGTCTCGGCCAGTTTCCCGGCAAAACCCTTATGGCCTGTCATTGAATGGCTCCTGATATCCTGAATTAACGGCAAGAGAGATACGCGCCTGCACCAGGTTCATCTCAACCTGCGCACGGCTGGTAATAAGATCCGCCCGGCGGGCGAGGACTTCTACTAATTGCAGGGCGTTAATAGACCCATTTTTAAAAAGACTTTTGGCCGTTTCGGTTTGTTCTTCTAAAAGCCTTGAACTGTCATCCATCAGTTCCAGATTGGATTTCAGCGCTCCCAGACTTTCCTGTGCTTGGACCTTATCCATCCTGGCTCTTTGTTTGAGATCCTCGGCCCGTGCTTTTGCGGCTTGCGCCGAATCCGCGGCTTGTTCCCCCGCCCCAAAATTGGGGATATCCAAAAGATCCCATTGTAGATAGGCCCCTGCCACATAACCCGTAGCGGAGGACCGGTCCCCGCCGTTCAAATACCCTTCCCCAAACAAGGCGACTTTAGGTAGGATTCTGGCATTTTCTGCTCCCTCCATTTTCTCCATAGACTCAGCCCCTGTTTCAGCGGCCTTCACAAAAGCGGGTTCTTGATCCTGACCGGAAATTGGCAACACTTGCTCCAGAAAATCTATCGCCTTGCTAGGCAACGGTTCCCAATCACTCGTCAACTTATTGGTTCGTATCCCGATCTGACTTTTAAGTGTTTTCTGTTGAGCCAATGACTGGGCCTGCAATCCCAACAAACGATTGCTAAGAGTCTTGAGACCCAAAAGGCCTGAATAACCGACCGGATTGGATCTGAGAACCGATACTATAGCTTTTGAGAATTTCTCCCACCCGGTCGCTGAGCTTCGTTAGATTTTCCTGCTCATCCCCAAGAACCAAAAGAGAGGCATAGTACCCCACTAATTGGGCATATTGACCCGTGACGACTGCATATCTTTCCTGTTCCTTGGCTTCCCTAGCCTTGATGGATACGTCCGCCATGGCCACTTTGGCCCCGCCCTCAAAGAGAGGGAAGTCCAGCCCTAAGGTTCCCCTTTCAAATAAACTTCCTTGGGGATTGTTAAGTGCGGAAGCCGCGAAATCGGCGGGGGCTATCTGTCTCTCCTCTAGAACCGACATGAAAGAGAGGGCCGGGTCGTTGGTTTCAAAAGCCCGCGCGTCCGCGAAAAGCCGGGGAAACCAATGATCCCCCGCTCGGTTCTCTCCGATTTGGGCGGCTTTTAACTCATATTCAACTGCCCGAAGGGCGGGCGAATGCTGTTTCACCATTTCCCACAATTCGCCAAAAGAAACCGTTTTGTCAGTTGTCTGAGCGAATAGAGGCATGGGAAAAACCAACGTCAATAACGTCAGAACTAAGAATCTTTTCACAATTTCTCCTTTAGTACAGCCTGATCCAACACAAACGAACCGATGATCACTGACATTTCCAGTAAAGTGAAGTGTTCTTCCAAAATGAATACTTCAAATTTTACAGCAGGAGGGAGTGGATGCGGCCGTATCGATAAGCGACAGAAGCCTCTCCCAGATTTTATGAGCCGTTTCCTTTAAAACGATATTCCCTAATAGATTTTCCGGCATATGCGTGGAAAGTATTACCAACCCTTTCTCTTCTTGCACCACCACCCGGCAAGGCATCAACAGCGCGGTATGCGTCTCCAATGACAAAGCCTCAGAGGCCAGTGCTGGATTACACACTTCCACAATTACCGTCCGTTCTATCTCAAAACCCATTTTCCTCAAGGAAGTTTGCATGTCGTGGACCTGCAAAACCTTAAAACCATCCAAACCGGCTTTGCTTTTGACTCGTTCGCAGACTTCCTCGAAACTTCGAGTGGTAGACGTGGAATAGATTTCAGATACCCTCATGCTTGCCTCGATGACCCTCATTCTTTAAATATCTTAAAACTGGCCATTTCAATAGATGCCTTCACTGCTCGTTTCTATCGCCAGCCGCAATATCGATGACAGACTTCAAGTTCGCTCCCGCTAACGCAGTCAGATCATCCAAACGGTTGTCCCCATCGATGCCGGACGGAAGAAGCGCGGACAAAATGACTTTCCCGTCGTTTTCCTGTACGGAAATCTTACACGGGATTAATAATGCGGCCCGCGGATCCAGCTTCAACGCCTTGTAAGCCCAACCGGGGTTGCAGACTTCCAGAATGGCCGTAGGATTCGTGCTAAAACCATTCTTGGCTAGGGCTTCTTGAAAGTTATGCAGATGTATCTCCCCGAACCCAGACCGTGCCGCCGTTTCCCTAGTGCATTGGAGAGCTTCCCCAAATGACCTGTGAGTGACCCGGGTATAAACCGTTTTCTCATTCACGGTCATTTATTTCGCCGCAAGAAGAGCGCTTTTCAAAGTCGACGGCGCGGTCACACCCACGAAAGTCTTTTTCAACTGCCCGTTCTTGAAGATCATCAGGGTCGGGATGCCACGGATGCCGTACTGGGCCGCGACCTGGGGGTTCTCATCGCTATTAAGCTTTCCCACCACCGCTTCGGTCCCCACTTCTTCCGCCAATTGATCCACGATGGGGCCCTGCATCCGGCAGGGTCCGCACCAGGGCGCCCAAACGTCCACCAGTACCGGTTTGTCCGACTTCAAGACCGTCTTCTCCCAATTGCTGACCGTGAATTCAACCGTCTTATTTGTCTTATTCATGTTCGACTCCCTTATTAAAAGTGTGTTCAACAACGTCCTTGCTTTAAAACCCTCGAACTTCAACCATCCCAAGGCCAGGATGATCACAACTCCCCAAAAAATGATGTTCCCCATATTTATTCGCTTCTTCATGCTTGAGTCAGAAAGAAGCCCATCAAGCCCCCGTAGAGGGTGCTGATCCAAGGGTTGGAAGTGATGGGGCAAGCCCCTGTGGAACAACCCACCAACTTATAATAGCCGTACCCTATCACTGCGCCGACCAGCACCCCGATGATGACTTTCATTGGTTTCTCCTCTCGCTTATGAGCGAAAACTAATTAAGTATTTACTAATATAGATGATCAAAAAAAATGACCATCATTCCCCGCAAAAAACTTCCCGCATCAATTCCATCAATTGGATGATCTTTGGGTTTTGGATGGAGTAGAAGATCATGTTCCCCTCCCGGCGGGTCGCCACCAAATTACGTTCTTTCATCTGTGTCAAATGTTGGGAGACGTTGGATTGGGTGGTTCCCAGTTCTTGCGTCAGTTGTTGGACGTTCTTTTCCCCTTCCGCCAATAAAGCCAGGATGGACATCCGGATGGGATGGGCCACAGCTTTGATGCATAAAGAGGCTTTGGATATCTGGGCGCTTTTCATTTACCTTTCCTTAACTATATTAGATTTTACTAATATAGATTTTAAATGTCAAGGGGAACATAAAACTATTCACCACAAAAACTCGGAAATTTATCCACAGATGAACACAGATAAACACAGATATGAATTTGTAAAATTTAAAATTCTATTTTTAATCGATGTTCATCGGTGTTAATCAGTCAATGCAACTTTCCAAGACATTTTTGTGGTGAATAGTTTATGTTCCCCTTGACATTTAAAATCTCTGTAGTTGAAGATGATAATATCAGTTAAGGAAAGGTAAATGAACAGCAAGATATCCAAAGCTTCTTTATGCATCAAAGCTATAATGCGGATGTCCATCCTGATTGGCGGAAGGAAACCCAAGGCACTCAGATTAGCCTAGAACATCTGCATTTAACACATGAAAGAACGTTAATTTGGTGGCAAAGGGAGACATGATCTTCTACTCCATCCAAAACCCAAAGATCATCCTGATAACAGATGCGGGAAGTTTTTTGCATCATGGTCATTTTTTTTGATCATCTATATTAGTAAATACTTAATTAGTTTTCAGCTAAGCGAGAGGAGGAAAACCGATGAAAGTAGCTAATAATAATCACTGGCAGTAATAGGTTCAGGTGTTTTAAGTTGGTGGGTAATTCCCACAGGGGCTTGCCCCATCACCTTTTCCAACCCTTCCAATATTCTGGGTTTTGATGGGCTTCTTTGTAGCTCAAGCATGAAGAACCGAATAAAATATGGGAGACATCATTTTTTGGAGGGAGTTGTGATCATCCTGGCCTTGGGATGGTTGAAGTTCAAGAGGGTTTTAAAGCAAGGACGTTGTTGAACACACTTTTAATAAGGGAATCAACATCGTAAGAACAAATAGCAGTTGGTGGGAGAGGAAGCAGTTTGAAGTAGGACGAACCGTACTGGTGATTTCTAACACTGCAGCCCTGCAGTGGGGGTTGGTAAAATCACGCAAGGCATAATGAACTTTTAATGCTAAGCAATGAGAACCCCAGGTCGCAGCCAGTACGGCATCCGTGGACCCCTGATAACTGTTGCAAAAACGGGCAGTTGAAAAAAGTTTTTCAGGTGTGACTAGCACATGCTTGAAAGCTGCTTGCGGCGAAATAAAATGGCATAGAAACGGTTGGTACCCAGTACTCAGGCAGTTGGTCTCCAATGCACTAGGAACCAAACAGCAGCAGTTGTTGGGGTCCCAGGGATGCATCTCATATAACTTTAGAGAACTTTCCCTAAAAAAGAATGGTTTTGGTTTTAAATACTACACACTGGAATACTGAGACCCAGTAGCTACAGGCATTTCATGAAGCTGAATACACAGCAAAGCATTTTCTAACCAGTGTAAGATTTCAGTACAGGGACATGAACAGAATCTTGCACACTTCTTGCAAGTTGGTGGATATTTCATCCCTGTGAGGTGGCTGTTGGATGAGGGGTTGTATTGACTGGTTGGCGGGAGCTCTTCCTCATCAATATATCAGCAAAGCGAGAAACTGAGCAGTGAAGGATCATGGACAAGCATGAGGTTTTATGTGGAAAATGTCTCCACTCGAGGGATGCTTCCCAAACAAGTGAAAGGCCAACCAGTTTGGATGGTTTTTTTTGTAAGGTTTTGCAGGTCCCACGACATGCAAAACTCAATGAGACAAAATGTCAGGTAATTGTGTGGAAGTGTGTAATCCAGCACACTTAGAGAGGGCAGGCTTTGTGCTAGCTGGAGACGCGGTACCGCACTGATATGCCGGGTGGTGATCCAGTAGGTGATGTCTTTCCAGCACATATGCCGGAAAATCTATTAGGGAATATCGTTTTAAAGGAAAAAAGTAACATGAATCCTGGAGAGGCTTCTGTCACTTATCAATACACAGCATCCACTCCCTCCTGCTGAGAAAACTTCAAACTGCATTTTGGAAGAACACTTAGCTTACTGGAAATGTCAGTGATCATGGGTTTCTTTGTGTTGGATGAGGCTTTGTAAAGATTCTTAGTTCTAACATTATTGACATTACATTCCCCATGCCTCTATTCGCTTCTAGACGGGCTCCGCCCCCCGGGCAGTTGAATATCAGTTAAAAGCCACCCAAATCGGAGGAACGAGGATCATTCGTTTCCCCGGCTTTTTGCACAAAACAACCGGCCCCTACACTCTTCCATGCTGGTTCTAGAAGGAGAGACAGATAGCCGCCGTTGGCAGGGCTCCAGCTTAACAATCCCCAAGGAATTTATTAAGGGGAACCTTAGGGCTGGACTTCCTGTTTTAAGAAGGCGGGGCCAAAGTGGCCATGGCAGGCTAATTATCAACACTCCAACTGCAGATGCTGTCCATGGTCACGGTAGTATCCCCATTAGTAGGGGTACTATGCCTCTCTTTGTTCTAAGAACAGGAAAAATGTAAGGAAATACAGCCGGGTGGGAGAAATTCTAGCCTTTTTGACTATCAAGACGCTTAGCAATCGTTTGTTTGGGATTGCAGCCCAGCTGCATTTGGCTAAAACAGAGACAATCAGGGATACGAACCAATAAGTTGACGAGTGATTGGGAACCGTTGCCTAGCAAAGCAATAGATTTTTCTAAAAAGCACTGTTTCCCAGTTTTGTGAAGGCCGCTGAAACAGGGGCTGGTCTATAGAAAATGCAGGATGGACATCCGGAAAATCCTACCCAAAGTCCACCTTGTTTTGGGGAAGGGTATTTGAAACAGCAGGAAATTGTTCTCACTACGGGTTACGTGGCAGGGCCTATCCTACAATGAGATATTTTGGATATCCCCCTTGGGGCGGGGGAACAAGCCGCAGATTCAGCACAAGCAAAAGACCAGATGGATAAGGTCCAAGCACAGGAAAGTATCAGAGACACTGGAGATCCAATCTGGAACTGATGGAGACCCAAGGCTTTTAAAGAACAAACCAAACAGCAGCCTTTAAAAATGGGTCTGTAACACCCCCTGCAATTAGTAGAACAGGCAGTCTTCCTACACCAGCCAGTGCGCAGGTTGATGATGAACCTGGTGCAGCGGCACGTATCTTTCTTGCCGTTAATTGGGCTGTGAGAACCAGCCATTCAATGACAGGCCATAAGGGTTTTGCCGGGAACTTGGCCAAGACATACATCATTGTCCAAGCTCACAGCTTCCCCAGTCATTGAGCAGTTGCATGAGCATTGGTGCTGAGATTGTGTCTGGCCGTCTGGCTGACCCCAAAGAAAGATTCAGATATCTAAGATTCCCATAATCAATATCCAGGTCACAGCTCTGGTTTTGAGGCCAACAATGTGGAAGGTAACACAAAGTGACCAAGACCATGGAAAGTGTGTCCTGGATGGGGTGGGAGTTATATTTCTATTCCAGCCACCAGCATGGCTGGGGTCCCCTTCAAAGTGGGCAAAGCCTCCAGCCTGGCTGCAGTCAAACTTTTTCACCATGAGTCAGCAGTTACCGGAAAACGCAATAGCACCATGGCTAAGTGTTTATTAATCAAAGACGATGTGTGCCATTTTTGGACCACGAGTTCAGTTCCAAGAGCAGGGATGATACACCCTGCGTCCCTTTGTGGCCTCCTTTGGCCCGGGAAAACTCCAGCACCTAACAACCTCTCTTCACATGGACATAGTGATAGAGAGGATCCATCGTCAGAATCCGAAACGCTGGGCAAAACCTGCATCCCTGACCAATAGCAGCACAGCAAAATGTATATGCCCCCACAGGCAAGACCTGGGTGTAAGCCAGGTTTATGACGTTGAAGTGGGAGCCCGTCCTCACTTTTTCACCATCAAAAAACCATTCATAGGGAAATCTACCAACTGCACTAATCCCAATATGGCCAGGTAGTGGATGGTCCTGAGGAAAGGGTTGGTGTGCTTTTTGATAAAGAAAAGGGACACTTCACAGAAACAGCCGTTTTCCATCATCTTCGCAAAACGCAAAGGCACCAATGCCTGGCTGCGCATCGCAGACTCCCTCAGAGGGCCAAACCTTTCTCGGCCCAGCTTCCACCCCAATAAAAGAAACCTTGGTTATCAGATTGCTCGGCGTCGGCGGTTGGTGAGGAGGAATCAAAATTTCATCAAACATCTTCTCTTGGCCACCTGCCTGTGGCATCTGTTAATCGCTTTGGTAATCCCAACATGCGCCTTCGTGAGCAGAACAGCCATTGTGCCCCAGTAGCATGACCCCTGGCACTTTATTATTTTCTGGGTTACACCCCTGAACCGGGTGACGCTTTTTGCTTTGATATTTTTAGCATCGGGATTTTGGTGGATAACGCAGTTGTGGTCATGATTCAAACAGCTACTTTAAATTTCTAAAAATGCCAAAAAAGGTATCCTGAAAGCCACGTTGAACAGTTGAATGAGGCAATCCCACCATCCTGAGCAACCTTCACGGTCATCGCAGCTATCCTCCATGAGCCGGGGATTGGTCAGAGCAGTCGGAGCCTGTGGAAACCCATCAGTAGGTGCAGTTGTGGCCTGCTAGGTGCCACTTCCTCTTCTAGGCCTGCGTGCGGGTTTGAAAAATTTATGGGAAAGAGCATTCAAACTAGGGTAAAGAACCTCTCTGAGAAAAGCTTCTGTAC
>CAWHOE010000050.1:0-30927 GCA_963830915.1 candidate division FCPU426 bacterium | reverse complement strand
GTCTCATGGCTCGAATCTCAGCCGCTGATTGGTTGCCACGGCGACCTCTGGATTCGCCGTTGCAGAATAGGGATCGGAAGTTATCTCAAACATGCGATAACTCTGGTGGGAAGGATTTGAGATTTGCAACTGCAGGTGTGCCGGCGATCGCGCTGAAGACGCTCGCAGTCGTTGTTCGTCCGCTTGCAGTGGCCCGATTGAGAACAAACCAGAATGAACGACGGCCCATGGTCAACTTGCGGATTTCAGTGGATACGTACTGCACATATTGGAGGCGCGGGTCGGGATCGAATCGACGCATAAAGGCTTTGCCGCCCGACGCCTCGAAGTTTGCCTGTTCTTCGACCCCATCGCGCTGAGGTTCTCAATGAAACGTTGGACGAAAATACTGTTGGTATTCGTCGGTCTCGTGGTCCTGGGACTTCGTCGATTCCCTTTTTCGTGAACGCAAACACGTTCCGCCCCACCATCGAAACGCAACTCACCACGTGCTTGGCCGCCGTGTGACATTAGGAGACCTGGGCCTTTCCGATTCTCTCTGGCAGCCTGATCGCCAAAGACCTCAGTGTCGCCGACGATCCCACTTTGCGCCGCCCCGTTTCTTACGGCGAAAGAGGTCCGCATCGGTGTCTTCATGCGGCCGCTGATTTTCTCGCGCAAGGTGATTGTCAGAAGTTTTCAGATCACATCTCCGCAAATCACGTTAATTCGCGCGACGAATGGCACGTGGAATTTTTCGAGCGTTAGCCGCCTTCCCGCCAGCGGCGCTGTCGCGGAGGCAGCTTCGGGGAATTCGGCGGCTTCTGCGGCGGACTTCCCGGTCCTTGACGTTCGACGCATCGTCATCGAGGACGGCCGCGTCGTAGTCGCAAGCATTCCCGCGCGCGACCAACCCAGCGTGTATGAAAACGTGAGTTTTAGCGTTCGCGACTTTTCCTTCGACTTCCCAGTTTCCATTCGAGCTAAGCGCGAACTTGCCCGGCGGGGGCGATGTTCATATCAGCGGCCACGTCGGCCCGTTAAATCGGGTCGACGCGGCAACCAGCCCCGCCGACGCGCGAATCTCCATAAAGCGGCTGGATCCGGTTGCCGCCGGATTTCTCGCTCACGACGCGGGTCTGTCATGCCTTGCGGACATCGAAGTGCGCTCCGCTTCCGACGGGCACATGCTCACTACTAAGGGCACGATGCATATCCAGAATCTGAAGCTGCGCAAAGGCGGCGCCGCAGTGCCGGAGCCGCTGGATTTCAGTTACAGCAGCACCCATCTACTGAAGGAAAACTCGGGGCAGATCGAGGACGCCATGACAACGATCGGCGGCGGCGCGCTCCATGTGAGCGGAACGTATCGGCCTGTCGCCGCCGGCACGGTTGAGCGGGAGCTGAATTTGAAACTCACCGGGCAAAGCCTGGCGATCGATGACTCGAACATTTGATGACTGCGGCCGGCGTTCGTCTGCCAAACGGAGCTGTATTGAAGGGCGGAACGCTAGGTTTGAACCTTGCCGTCATCGGCCCGGCAAAATCGCCCGTCATTAGCGGGCCGATCGCGCTCGACAACACACGCCTGGTGGGCTTTGACGTCGGTTCAAAAATTCATGGCATCGCCGCACTGAGCGGTATGAAAACCGGAGACACGACGACTATTGATAAGTTGCGGGCAAATGTGCACATTACCAACGCAGTCGTTGTTGTTGACGAATCGACGCCGTGCTTCCAGCGGTGGGCGAGCTACCGGGAGCGGGACTGTACTTCTCCTGATAAGTTGGACTTCGACCTCGTCGCAAGAATCGAATCGGCACAAGGCATCGGCAGAGTCGGCGCGGGATTGCTCACGAAGTTAAATGGTTCAGGCGAGACTTCAAAGAACACGACTGGAGTGCCCCTGCGCGTCGTCGGGACGCCCGAGAATCCCTACATCACCGCCGATGTCGGAGGCATCGTCGAGAAGAAAAAGAAATCCATTGCCGCCTTGTTCGCGAAAAAGAAATAGCTGAACAAAGGCGGAAGATTCGTCGAGGAAGTTTCCCACCCAGTAGGGAGCCTCGCGAAAACTTATGACGCAGATGCAAACCAAACAGGGTTGCGTCCGCTGAAATTCCGAAGTGGCTCGTGAAGACTCTCGTCGTGTCCGACAATGCACTCCAATTTCGTGTCTCTCGAGGCGCTCCAGGAACGCAATTGCTCACGAACTAACCGTTCGGGATTGAGCGACTTATTTCATCTCACGAGCGGCCAGTTGACAGGCAATCTCTTCTATTGCGAAACTCGGTACCGCCTGCGAAAATACTGATCGCTGCGATGATCCCCCGGAGCAGAAGCCTGAAACGGCCGTTCCTTCTCCGTCACAATTCTGCAGCAGCGATCCCTGAAGTTCGCAACCGATCCTCATGCTGTGCGCAATCCCCTAGCGGGCTGCGTGTTTTGCCGGTCGGCGTTGAAGCCAGAGGACTCGAAAGAGCACCGAAGTGACTCAGGATGTGCTGTTTCGAGGCGCGAAGCCCCGACGCGGGACGGACTGGAGGGCACATGGAAGACGAGCTCTCGATGAAGGAACTGCGGCATGTCTTCTGCGAGCTGGGTTTCGTTACTGGCTCGGATGGATTGATTCCGCTTTTGCAGCGTACGCGGAAAGCCGCCGACGTGAGCGATGTCACGGTTCTGATCGAAGGAGAAACGGGGACCGGCAAGCAGGTTCTGGCTAATGCCATTCGGTTCCTGGACAACAAGCGAAGGTCGTTTCCCTTCGTCACGGTTCACTGCAGCACGATCAGCGAAGCTCTGGCGGAGAGCGAACTTTTCGGACACCAGCGAGGGGGCGTTTTCGGGCGCCGTCGCGCATCGTAAAGGGCTTTTCCAGGCCGCCCACCGTGGGACGCTGTTCCTCGACGACGTGAACGATCTGGCGCTGCCCCTTCAGGCGAAACTTCTGGACGTGCTGCAGCGCGGCACGCTGCGCCCGGTCGGCTCCGACGCGGAAATCTCGGTCGATGTGCGGGTCATTGCGGCGGCCAATCGTCCGCTGGACCAGGCAGTCCGCGAAGGCCGTTTTCGCGCGGACCTTTATCACCGCCTGAATGTGGTGCGGCTGTTTGCCGCCGCTCCGAGCGCGGCGCGCCGAACTTGCCACCCTGATGCTCGCCTTTGCCCAGCGTCACTGTTCTATCTATGGACCCATCGTCAGCATTGAACGGGAGTTGCTGCGGATGCTGGAGTTTCAGCCCCTCCCGGGCAACGTGCGCGAACTGGAGAATGCGGTGCAGCGCATGCTTTTCCTGAAGACGGAAGGTTCCACACTCAATCTCGACGACTGGATACGCCAGCAGGGTCCCGACGCAATGCGGGATGGGACCGAATTGCTGGCGGAGTCAGCGAGCGCCGTGTGGCAAACGATTTCCTCCTGCGGTGTCGGCTATGACAAGGCACTCATGGAGATTGAAAAGCGGGTGTTGCAGGCCGCAGTCGCCATGCCCGGCTCGACCCGGCGCGGCATTGCGCAACGGCTGAACATCAGCGAGCGTGCCCTTTATTACAAAATGCGCGCGCATGGCATGACTGCGAACCGATTCGAGTAACCCCCGGCACACCTGGCCGCTCGTGTAGCCATTCTCCCGGATAGTTCATCTTCTCTGCGTCCAGCGTGTAGCAATATCGATTCCTGAATACATCCCATGTTTGTCTGAAGCCCCGCTGCGCCCCGCGCACCGGGGCTTGATACGCGAAATTTTGCAGGGGCACTGCGGGGCTTTGCCAGCGTGGAATGCCGGCACGCACTGCTTCGGTTGCGTGAGGGCTGCGCCTTTTCAGGCGAAACCTTTCGCTGAAAAAGAGCTGAGAGCAAAGACGCTCCTGGTGCGGGTGCACTGCAATCGCCGGGATTTCAACAATGCACACTGCGTGTGGCGGCTAGCGTGCAACAGCGCGGTGCCGAACCTCGAGGAGGTCATGTGGTACGCCAGGGCGACATCGTCCGTTTTCACGCAGCGGATGTCTTTCTGCCCGGTTCACGACGAACTGCAACGCATCCTCAGTTCGAACGAGGAACTGGAGGGGACGGTGGTGGATTTTTCCGACTCGGGGATGAAGCCGCGGATCTTCGCGATTGTGGAGGTGGTGGCGCGGCAAACGATGGTTGTGCCGATCGCGAAGCTGCAACTGCGGAGCGCCGGGCCCGATAGACGAGCTCATGAAGGCGACGCGCATGCGACCAGGAACGAAAACCGCGGCGTCGGTGAGGAATTGAGGACGAGGAATCAGGAAAGAGGAAAGGAGAGCAGCCATGCCGGTTACGACCACTTATCCGGGCGTCTATATCGAGGGACTCCCGAGCGCAGTCCACACCATCACGGGAGTGGCTACTTCGATTGCAGCCTTTGCAGGGTGGGCACCCCAGGGGCCGTTGACGCCGACTCTGGTGCTGAGTTGGGCGGACTTCAACAATCAGTTTGGCGGGCTCGATGCACGCAGTGTGCTGGGCTACTCCGTCTCGCAGTTCTTTGCGAATGGGGGGCAACAGGCCTACATCGTGCGGCTGACGAACTCCGATGCGGGCGCGGCGAAGGTGACCGTGGGTACGGCGCCGAACTCGATCACAGTGACGGCGCTCGATCCCGGAGCGTGGGGTAACGACTACTGGATCGCGATTAAGAATCAGTCTGGAGGAACGGGCGGTTCCGGCTGCAGCTGGTCTACAGTCCGAAGGGCGCGACGACGTGGAGTGTGGTGGAGTCGTTCGAGAACCTGAGCATGTCGAGCGCGGACGCGCAGGGCCGCTATGTGGTAGACGTGCTGGCGAACAGCTCAAACTACATCACGGCGACGGTGCCGGCGAGCCCGACAGCTCCGCCAGCCGACACGACGCAGCCTGTGCCAGTACCTTCCTCACTGCCGGCTTATCCGCAGGCAACACAGCTGCAGAGCGGGACCGATGGGGCGTCGGCGCCGATCCATCCCAGTACCTCGACCACAACGCCCGGAGATTTTGAAACGGCGTTGCTGCCCACCAGCGGAACGGGGGGCGTGTATCAACTGAGCAACGTCGACCTGTTAACACGAACTGAACCAAGTAAGATGCACATAACCATTGCTTCTTTCCCAGCTTTTGAAGGGGAAAGTGGAGCGTTCCCGGCATGGGGGCGTCCATCCATTGGTCCAATTTCAGGTGACGGGGAGCCTTTCCCTTCAAGGGACCGGCTACGCGGAATTTCCATTTTCCATCCAAAGCATAAACCGGCATTCCAGTCCCTTTCACATTGGCGTTGAATGCTCGTCCCTGTCCTGTTCCGACCCGGCTTTATCTCGAACCTTTGGCGGTCCTTTTGCAATTTTCGGAAGGCCGCTCCGCCCCCGGCTTCACCGACAGATAGGGATTCCCCCTCAGGAAGAATCTCAAAGGCAGTTCGGCCCCTTCGCTTAGACCAACCCGGGTCGTGACCCCGATGGCCTCTTGGCGTTCAGCCTTTCTAATATAGAGGGGTTTCCTCCAAATGGGGGCGCGATTGTGTTCCCCGCCTATGCCCAGCGCCTGGACCAATTTCCCCGGGCCATTGGTCAAACCAAACCCGGATGGATGGCGACGTCTTTGACCCATCAATCCCATGCCCTCGACCGGCTCCAGGGCTCGGATGAGCACCGCCCCGGCCGTGCCGTCCTTCTCCGTGACCACATTGAAAAGAAAATGAGCGCCATAGCAGAAATAAACGTAGGCCTGGCCTGGCGGTCCGAAAAGCACTTCGTTGCGTGGGGTCTTACCCCTAGCCGCGTGGCATCCGGGGTCGTTCTTGGGAAGATAAGCCTCCACCTCGATGATCCGGCCTGACGCTGTGCCTTGCAGAGTCTCATGGACGAGGATCTGGCCCAACAGGTCGCGGGCGACCTGGGCCGTGTGACGAGCGTAGAATTTTTGGGAGAGGATCATAAAGGACCGGCGTGTCTCACCCGAGTTTGGATTTTACCTGGGCGCTGACCTTGCCCATATCGGCCTTACCCTTGATCTTGGGATTGAGCCATCCCATCACCTTCCCCATGTCCTTGGGACCGGCCGCACCCGTGGCTTGTACGGCTTCGGCGACCAATTTGGACAATTCCTCGTCGGTCAGGGCCGCCGGCAGGAAGGTCTCGATGAGGGCCAATTCGGCTTTCTCTTTCGCCGCGCTTTCCGCCCGGCCGCCCTTCTCGAAACCCTCGATGGATTCCTTGCGCTGTTTGGCCTGCTTGGAAAGCACGTCGATCACGTCCTCGTCGGTCACTTCCCTCTTCAGGTCCACTTCCTTGTACTTGATGGCGGATTTGAGCATCCGCAGGGCCGAGACCACATTCTCGTTCTTGGCCTTCATGGCCACGATGAGGTCGGCGTTGATCTTGTCGAATAATGGGGAAGCCATATGTCCTCCGTTTTGTTGCGTCTGGGGATTCGGCGTGTCGCGCCGGATGCGGGATAAAAAAAGCCCGCCCCAGAAAGGGGCGGGCCGGTCAAACTTTACTCGCTGCGAAACTTCATGGCCCGTCGGCGGGCCTTCTTGCGGGCCGCGGCCTCGCGCTTCTTGCGTCGTTCACTGGGCTTCTCGTAGAACTCCCGTTTCTTCATTTCCGAGATCAAGCCGGAATTCTGAACGACTTTCTTGAAACGCTTCAGCGCGTTCTCGATCGGTTCGTTTTCTTCTAGTCTTACTTCGACCACGTGGTCACTCTCCCCTCTATGGGTGGGATAGGAAAACCCTGGATCGCCCAAGGGCTTACAGGGAAGAGGAGTTTAAACTTTTAAAGGGTGGTCGTCAAGCGACTGGAGAAGGGTAAAAACAGGGAAAAACCCCATTCAACCAGGGGGCCAGGTCATGAACCGGCCTCCCAGCAGGTGGATGTGAAGGTGATAAACGGTCTGCCCCCCATTATCCCCGTTATTAAGGACCAGCCGGAAACCGTCCCGGGACAAACCCAGTTGGTCGGCGATCTTGACCGCCCGGTCCGTCAGGACCGCCATGAGGGGTGACCCCTCGGGTACGTCGGCGATCGTCTCAAAATGTTCTTTCGGGATCAACAACACATGGACGGGAGCCACCGGTTTGATGTCCGTGAAAGCGAAGACCGATTCATCCTCATAAACGATATTGGCGGGTTTTTCCCGGCGGATGAGTTTGCAGAACAAGCAATCCATGGGGCTGTCCTTTCATCGGCTTCGGTGATCGACGGCTCGGTTGACGCTCTTAATCATATCACTTATAGAGGTAAACTGTCATATCCTCTCCCGGCAGGTACCCCTTCACTATTTTATATTTCCCGCCGGTCCAGAGCTTCACCTTATCTTCCAGGACGGACGGGTCGGCGTAGAACAGGTCCCCGTCTTTCCACGGACAATCGGCGCTGAGGATATTGAACGCCAGGCCTTTATCCACCGATCCAAAGGCCGCCCCCACCATTTGTTCCACCCAGGCCCAATTGTCTCTCACCCTGTGATTGAAAACCCCGCTGATGAACAGGTAATCCCATCGCTGATGGGGCGGATTTTCAAGGATATCGTGTTTCTCGAATTTCACGCCCGGATATCGCCGGCGGGCTCCCTTGACCATCAGGTCCAAGGTATCCATCCCCGTGTAATCCCCATGCCAACCCCGGGCTTTGAGGTAACCATAGAAACATCCCAAGCCACAGCCCAGGTCCAGGATGGATTTACCGTTGATATCCCCGATCCCGGTCAAGAGGCGGAAACGGATCTCCTGATTGTGCCGCGACCTCCATCCTACGCGGTTTTCCGGCAGGTCATATTGGAAGGAGCGCATCAAATAGAAGAACCAAAGATAAAGCCGATCGAACGCGCTCAAGGGTTGGGTTTTAGAGGATCCGGCCAAGGGCTTGTCCTTTCTCGATCCCTGTGACCATGACATACGCTTCCCGTCCCAAAAGGTCTTTCGAGTATGGGAATACCACTCGAAGGCCGTCCTCGGTCAGCCCCGATTGAAGTCTTTCATTGAATCGTTCCACGATGATCGGGTAGGTTTTAGCTTCCGCCTTACGGGCTTTTCCCTCGATCCGCTCCCGTTTCACTTTCCACAATCGTTTCATCCTCGCGTGGGTGACCCCCTCCCGGACTTTGGGTTCCATCGCCTCGCCCGGGGTCCCGGGCCTGTCCGAATAGGGGAAGGGATGAAGGTCCGCGAAATCGAATTCCTGTATCCGATCCATGGTGTTCCCAAAGGCTTCTTCCGTTTCCCCCGGGAAGCCGGCGATAATATCGGTTGTGAGTCCTAATTCCGGGCAAACCTCCCGGATCTTATGGACGGTTTGGCGGTAATCTTCCAATCGATAGGGCCTTCTCATGGCTTTCAGCATGGATTCATCCCCCGATTGGAGCGGCAAGTGCAGATGGGAACAAAGCCCTACCTTGTTTTTCCACAGCGGCAGGAGAGCGTCCTCGAAATCGGCCACGGCGTAGGATGACAAACGGACCCTTTGGATCCCGGATAGGGCGAGAAGACCTTCGATGACAGGCGCCAACCGAGGCTCGCTGGCCTTAAGTCCCCGATCCCTGCCATAAGAGGAAAGTTGGATGCCGGTCAGGACCAGTTCTTTCACCCCATTGGCGGCCAACCGTTTCCCTTCCTCCAGTATGTCCAAGACAGGCCGGGAGATCACGGAACCGCGGACTCGGGGAATGAGACAGAATGCGCAAGCGAAATTGCATCCCTCCTGGACCTTGACCGTGGCTCTTTGGTGGCCGTCAAATCGGGAGATGCCACCATTCCAGGGATCAGCCTCCATCTTGTTTTCATCCAGGATGTTGGAATAGCGTGAAGCGATCTTATTCAAAAGCAGGTATTTTTCTTTGTTGCCTACGACCAGGTCGACTCCCGATAGCCCAGCTACCTCCTCGGGCCTGTCCTCGGCAAGGCATCCAGTCACCACGACGAAAGAGTTGGGGTTCCTTGTTTTGGCCCGCCGAACCAGCATCTTACCTTCAGCGTCCGCCGCCGCCGTCACCGTGCAGGTATTGATAACATAGATATCCGCGCTTTCCTCGAACGGGACCGATCGAAAAGAAGCCCTTTCCATCTGCTCCTTCAAAGCTTGGGTATCATATTGGTTCACTCGGCATCCCAGGGTTGTGAATGCGATCGTGGCTTTTACTTTTGATCCAACGAGGCTCATAGCGTCCTTTATTCGGTTTTTTTGGAAGGAACCGTCATGACACCCAGGTCGAAAGGCACCTGGGCGACGATCCGGAATGAATTGGCCCAGGCATCCTCGATCCAATGGGACCTCAATTCGAAATCGAAGGTGACTCCCGACTCGATCTCAACGAAACGTCTGATGCCCAGTTCTTCGTAAGTGCGGCTGGACTTGTAATAGACCCCGTCCGCGCCGAGCGAATTGTAATTCGAGTCCCCTTCTTCCGACATATAGTCCTGTCCGAACCAGGAAATGCCGAAGAATTCCCATGCGTTATCTGGAGAAAAGGAAAGTTTGGTATAAAGGCCGGAACCCAGAGTGGGGCCGGGATAAAGAGGCCGGTTCGTATCCTTGCTTCCCAGCGCGTAAACTTCCAGATAGGTCTTGCCCAGTTCCTGCGGATGGGTTTGTATCTTCAGACCGATCCCTCCCGCCAGGTTGTTCCGGACTAGACCACCATACATAGCGCCGCCAATATGGTAACCATGAATCTGTGCCTCAAAAGCGAAAAGATCGTCCAAAGGAAGGATGGCCGATCCCCCATAGTCGAACACTTCCCGATCTGCCGGACTAAGGAGTTGTTGCCAATCCAAGAATGCGTCCATATGGAGGAACGAGTCCTTTTGGATCCATTGCAGACCGTACTCGATCGGACGGGTCAACTCCAAGGTTGTCACTTCCATGGGTTCGATCAAGCCGTGACGGGCAACGGGTTGAATTGTTCCAAGAACCCCTTCCGATTCATCGGTACGATAGATAAAGGAAAGGATGGGTTGGACCTCCGTAGCGGTATCTTGGGCGCTCCGATGGTCCGCGAAGATCCCTCCCCAAAGAAAGGTATGATCCCCGACCGCCCCATCTAAATAACTTTTGAACTGCTGACCAAGAATGGTCTCCCGAACCCGAAAAGGCTCGAAGAATTCGGTATTGTCTCCGTAAAAGGTAAACTGGTTCATAAGGTCGATGTCACCCGCCTGGGCCAGTCCCCCCACGATCCAAAGGCATCCCAGGATCCACCCCGCTTTTTTGTTATGGAACATCGGTCGCACCATCCTTCTTACTGTTTTTTTCTTTCAACGGAACTTCCACATCCAATGCGACCCGCGCGACCAACCGAGCCGAATAGGCCCAAAACTCATCCATCCAATGGGATCTGAGTTCCGCTTCGATCGAATAACTCTTATCATCCGTAATGGTCTTGCTCAATCCGAGCTCCTCATAAATGCGATCTGTTCGGTAAAAGGCAGGTTCCAAACCCTGGGAATTGTAGTTATTATCCCCCTCTTCAGAATAAAAGTTCCGGCCATTCCAATAAATCCCATATATCCCGAACCATCCCCCCGGATGGATCACGCCTTTCGCGTACAATCCCCTTCCCCAATCCGGCCCAGTGATGAATTGTCCCTCAAAATCACTGCTGGCTAGGGCGAATACCCCAAAAGAGCCTTCCCCCAAAGGACCCAAATCCCCATGCGCCTTGATTCCCAATGCGGGCACGTAATTGTTGATCACATGGATGAAATACAACTTTCCTCCCTCATGATGGCCGTGGAATTGGAGTTCCAGGTCCATTGTTGGACTGGTCGAACCTTTTGCCACGAAACCATAATCGAACACCTCGGGCTGGTCCACGATATTGAGCTTTTGCCAATTCAGGAAAAAATCCCCACGGTAATGATCCTCTTCCTCGATCCATTGAAGACCGTATTCCACAGGCCTGGTGATCTCATCATCTTCCGCTTCCAATGGTTCTAAATACCCATGACGGTCTTGGCTGTCCAAAGTACCGAATAACAAGCGGGTCGTTGAAGAGTGGTATTCAAAGGTCAGTAGGGGCTGGACTTGAAAGGATGGATCCATGGCGCTCGGATGATCGGCGAAAACCCCCGCCTCGAACTCGGTTCGTGGCCCCTTGACCACTTTAAACAGTGATTTTATCTGTTGACCGAACAGGGACTCTTCATTCCGATAGGGTCCATTGAATTCCGCCTGTTCGTCATAGAACGTGAGTTCGTTATGAAAAAGGATCTCCTGAGGAAAAGCGGGAAAAGCGGTCGAAACTATCCAACTAGTGATCAATAACCAAAGCCTTTTTCCAATGACCAATGATGCTCTCCCCAAATAAAAAAAACGGGGGCATTTCTGCCCCCGTTTTCGATGAACGGCTTAGCTTCTTCTTTAGAACGACAGCGTGATGTTCAGCCCCGCCATGATCCCGCTAAAGTCCAAGTCCAGAGGGCTGGTGACCTCGGTAGCCGAGGCCAAAGCGCTGTTCTTGACCTCCCCATTGTTGTTATCAACCACCAGGGTCCCGGATGAGTTAGTGAAGTTGGTAGCGTCCAAGTACTGGTATTCAACATACGGCCCAAGGGCGACACCCTTATCAAGATAGAAATCCACCCCCAAGATAGCGTGACCACCGATAGCCGTGGTCGAATAATCCCCGCTACTGGCGAGACTCATTGGATCGGCGACAGGTCCCGGGCTTGGACCAGCGGAATTTTCAAGAGTCTTGGTGAACTTCAACCGAACAGGCGCTACATCCACCCCGCCCCCGAAGTAACCCTTCACGTCATTATCGCCAAAGAGAACCTTCAACCCCAGATTCGCCATGATAAGGGATGTCTGATAGTCATATTTGTAGTAGTAGGGAGCGACTAATGGCGCCATCAACGGGTCTTGGGTTGGGTTGTCATTGGGATTGATATCCGTCCAAGTGTAGGACATGGTTCCCAGCGGCAGGTAAGTTCCGCCAAGATCGATCTCAAAGCTAGGACCGATCTGTGCGAAGAACTCCATCCCAGGGATGAAGATCGTATCCGGCACCACGCCGTTCAGGGAAACACTTTGCGCTTGAGCGACATATTGCTTGATCTGGGTTGGATCGGAAATAATGTAATCCATACCAGTATGCATGTGGAACCCGAAGTTCACCTTGACCTTGGAAGGAGGCATCTTGCTTCCCGTGGCTTGGGCATATTTACTGGTCTGGTCATCCACCCACTGAGTATCTTCCGTAGAAAGGTTTCCCTTAATGCGGTCCGCATAGGCCTGGATAGCGGCGTTGGGCTGTTTCATATTCGCCACAGAGAAATACAAGGCCGCCATTTTGGCGTTGCCGGTCATATAGTAGGCGTAAGCGGCGTAATAATAGGGACGGTAATCGTTTGGCGTCTGGCGGGCGGCCTGCTGGAAATAAGGAATGGAAGCGGCATATTGTTTGGCCTGGAAATAAGCCATGCCCTGGCCCATGTAATTCGGGCCGGTGCTTAAGCCCATTCCCGCCCCGGGAGCTGCGCCACCGGCGACTTGAGCCCTGAGGTTCTGGACGAATTGGGCTAGCTGGTAATTGGTTGGCTGTAATTGGGAGGCTCTTTGATAATAGGTCAAGGCATCGGCTTTGCGGCCTAAAGCATAAAAGCAATTTCCAATCCCTTGATAAGCTTGCGCGTAGCCAGGGTTCAATTTTAAGGCTGCGTAATAATACTGATAGGCTTGTGCATAATTACGAGCGGAATAAAGTTGTGTAGCGGTAGCGTAATATTGATCGGCTGAGGCTCCCTGGGCTTTTACGGAATATGGGATCAAGCAACTCACGACAATCGCCAAAACAACCCACACACCCTTCCTAAAACCGAGCATTGCCGCCTCCGAGAATAAATTGGAAAAATAACAACCGATCGTTTACGGGGAAAGCCTCACACATTATAAAGTTATTTGAAAACCCGTCTAGAAAAATGATTTTCAACCTTCAATGTTGCCATGCCCCTTTTTCCACTAAAACAACGCTTTAACGTTTCGTAGGTAATCCGCCTGACATTCAAGGGGTTGGGGTGGTGTCGATCCCCTCTACCTCCCGTGCGCCATCTTGAGGTTCAAAAACAAAGATCTGGGGAGAGATGTTGACCTGCTTCTTATATTCACCCTTGACCTGATAGGCAAAAGCTTCCGCTTGCTCGGCTTTGACCAAGCACACAACCGAGCCTCCCCATCCAATCCCGGCCATTCGGGAACCCAGACATCCCGGCTGGCGCCGAACCACAGCAGTAAGGATATCCACTTCTTCGCAAGTAACCTTCAGTTTGTCCGCCAAGGAATCATGGGATTCGCTTAAAAGATACCCAAATCCGACATAATCCCCTTTGGTAAGTATTTCCTTGGCTTTTCGCACCCGGAAATTCTCATACACGATATGATCCAGACGCTTTCGTTGGATGATATCGATCTTCTTTCGGACTTCCTCGTAAGCCTCTACTCCCACATCCCTCAAGGAGATGATCTTGGGCACGTATTTTCGGATCTCGGTCAATAACTGGCCGAAAAGCTCCAATCTTTTCTTGAATTCCTCTTCCCTTTCCTTTTTACGCACCCCGCTGTCGACCATCACCAGCTTATAGGCCGAGCCATTGAAAGGCACATAGTCGGGTTTGAATGACCTCGCGTCGAACATCACCAATTGGTCCTTCTTGGCGAATAACACAGCGTAGGGCGTGAAATAGTCGGCTCGGAGTCCCATGAATTGGCTTTCGACCCTGTGGCATAGCTTGGCCAGGGTGGCTCCATCCAATGGCTGGTTCCCCAAGGCGTTACAGGCCATGCCGGTAGCCGCCGTGATCGCCGCCGAGGTCCCAAGATTCACTCCCTCGGGCATGTCCCCCGCCACCACCATCTGGATCCCCTCGATCTTCCGCCCGGTGCGTTCATAGAAATAGATCACGCCTTTGGGGTAATTGGCCCATCCATCGGACCGGTCGAATTTCAACGTGGCCAGGGATATTTTGATTTTCTCATCGTATTTGAGCGAATGGATTACTGCCTGCTTGTCGTGGCGGCGCTGGGCGGCCACGACCACATGATTTCCGCCACCCGCCAGAAGACTGAAGCCATCCACCGCCTCGGTATATTCCCCGCCTAAAAGAGTGATACGACTCGGGGCCACCACCAGCGTGACCTTTCGGCCAGAATCCCCGAACTGATGAAGAAAAGTCCCCTGGGCTTTTTTTATGAGATCTTCCAGCGGCATAGTCCCTCCGATTTATTTGTTCATGACGACAAGGTAATAAAAAAGAACCGGGGCGTTGAAAAGCAAACTATCGATCCGGTCGAAGATCCCCCCATGGCCTGGGAAAAAGGCTCCCGAATCCTTGGCGGCGAAACTTCGTTTGATCGCGGATTCCACCAGATCGCCGATCTGGCCGAAAAAAGAAAGCAGGATGGATAGGGCTAGGATATCCATTGCTGAATATTCCTGGGCATAAAAAGGAAATATCTTCCACAAGGCGAACAGGGTCACGAGGACAAGGGCAAAACCGCCCGTGCAGCCTTCCCATGATTTTTGCGGGGACACCACCGGCGCCAATCGGTGTTTCCCGAATTTTTTTCCAGCGAAATATCCTCCCGTGTCATAAGCCCAGGTGGCGCAATATAACAAGAGCAACTGCCAGCATCCCTGGGACATCTCGAGTAGCCGGAAGAAATATCCCGCGAATAACGCGAAATAAGCGACCCCAAAGAAGGTCACGCTGACGGATACCGCCAATCCACTCAAAACTCGTTTGGACCAAAGATAGGTCATGGAAAGAAGGAGAAGACCCAGGAGAAAGGCCGCCCTATCATCCCAGGCCACCACCGGTTTTAAAACCCAGGGCGACAGGGCCATCCCCAGGGCGATCAAACCTTGCACATGGAGGGTTTTCAACTTTTTTTGATCGGCCAATCGCAGGAATTCCAAAAGGCCTAACATCGTGACGATGAACATTAAAAGACGGAGGGGCAAGGTTTGGGGCAGGAAAGTCAGGAAAAGCAGCAAAGCGACGGCGGGGATGGCGACCAGAATCCGTTTGGTCAGTGGGCCCATGAGGTCATGCTCCCCAGGAAGCTTCGCACGCCGCCAAACCGACGTTTGCGGGTCTGAAAATCCCTCAAGGCCAGGATGAAATGTTTGGTCCTGAAATCGGGCCAGAGGGTCTTGGTGATGTGTAGTTCGGAATAGGCCAATTCCCAAAGCAAAAAGTTGGAAATGCGCATCTCCCCGCTGGTCCGGATCAAAAGGTCCATCTCGGGCAGCTCCGCCGTGGAAAGGGTGTGGGATATGGTCTTTTCATTTATGGCGTTCAAGCTCAATTTTCCCGACTTTACCTTGGACGCGATGTCCCTCAAGGCCGTCGTCAGGTCGGCCCGCCCGCTATAGGATAGGGCCAGGACCAGTTTCAACCCGGTGTTCTTGGCGGTGGAGGCCATGGCCGCTTTCAATTCAGCCTGGATCTCCAGCGGAAGATCTTTACGGTTCCCGATGGTCAAGAGCCTGACGTTGTTGTCGTTGAGTTCCCTGACCTCGCTCCGGAGGTACTGTTTCAAGAGTTGCATCAAGAGATGGACTTCCTGTTTGGGCCTCTTCCAGTTCTCCTTGGAAAAAGCGTAAAGGGTCAGGGCTTCGATCCCTAATTCGCCGCTCAGGCGCACGATCTCCCGGATGGAGTGGGCCCCGGCCCGATGGCCCGCGATACGTGGCAAATGGCGTTTGTTGGCCCATCGTCCGTTACCGTCCATGATGATGGCCACATGACGGGGCAGATGGGGTTGGAGACGATATTTTTTGAGGAGGGAGGAAGTTTCGGTGGGTCGCAAAGCCTTGGTTAGAACTCCATGATTTCTTTTTCCTTGTGGGTGCACAAGTTATTAATGTCCAGGGTGTTGGCGTCGGTCATCTTCTGGATGCGGTCGTGGAACTTCTTGTATTCGTCCTCGGTGATGGTCTTGTCCTTCTTCAACTGGTCCAGATGCTTATTGGCTTCCTGGCGGATGCCCCGAACGGCCACCCGGCCATCCTCCCCGTGTTTATGGACGAGCTTCACGAATTCCTTCCGCCGTTCCTCGGTCAAGGGGGGGATATTGATCCGGACGATCTTGCCGTCGTTGTTGGGATTGAGCCCCAGATCGCTTTTTTGGATGGCCTTCTCGATCTCCACCAGTGCCTGAATATCCCAGGGTTTCATCTCCAGGGTGCGGCTGTCGGGGGTAGAGATGTTGGCGACCTGGTTCAAAGGCACCAGGCTGCCGTAATATTCCACTTTGATGTTCTCCACCAGGCTGGCGGAAGCCCGGCCCGTTCGGACGCTCGAAAAATCCCTTTTGGTCGCCTCGATGGCTTTTTTCATCTTGGTTTCGGCATCGTTCAGGATCTGGTTCGCATCGGCCATGTCCGTCTCCTTGGATGATTTAATTTCTGACGAGGGTCCCGATGGGCTCTCCGCACACCACCCTTTTGATATTCTCGGGACGGTGCAGGTCGAATACCACGATGGGCAATTTATTTTCCATGCAAAGGGAAAGAGCGGTCGTATCCATGACCCGAAGCCGACGGTTGATGGCTTCCATATAGGTCAGGGTCTTGAATTTCTTAGCCTTCGGGTCTTTTTTGGGATCCGCGCTGTAGATGCCGTCCACATTGGTGGCCTTCAGGATGACGTCAGCCCCGATCTCAATGGCGCGAAGCGCCGCGGCGGTGTCGGTGGTGAAATAAGGGTTGCCAGTCCCGGCGGCAAAGATGACGATGCGGCCTTTTTCCAGGTGGCGCAGGGCCCTTCGGCGGATATAGGGTTCGGCGACCTTGGACATCTCGATGGCGCTTTGTACCCGGGTATTGGCCCCCAGCTTTTCCAGGGCGTTCTGCAAGGCCAGGGCGTTGATGATGGTGGCCAGCATTCCCATGTAATCGCTGGAAACCCGGTCCATCCCCATCCGCTCGCCGTCGGCTCCGCGGTAGATGTTTCCCCCGCCGATGACCAGGGCCAAATGGACCCCGCTTTGGGAGACCTCATAGATGGCCTTGGCGATGGCCTGGACCACCTTCTCGTCGATGCGGTGTTCCTTGCTCGAACCGGCCAGGGCTTCCCCGGAAACTTTCAACAGCACCCGCCGATAGGCGGATTTGGCGGTTTTTCCGGAGGGCTTCTTGACCATGGTATTTCCTATTCGCCCGACCCTAATGGATCCGGCGTTTTTTACTCGCCCAACTGCAGGCGCACAAAACGTTTCACGACCACGTTTTCGCCCAGCTTGGCGGCCACATCGGTGACGTACTGGCGGACGGTTTTCTTAGGCTCACGGATATAGGGCTGTTCCATCAGGCAGATCTGTTTGTAATAGCTCTCGATCTTGCCTTCCGCGATCTTCTGCTGGACCGCCTCGGGTTTGCCCGACTGCTTGGCCTCGTTCAGATAGATGGCCTTTTCCTGCTCCACTTCGGCGGCTGGGACTTCCTCTTTGTTCACGTACTTGGGGGAGGACGCCGCGACTTGCATGGCCAATTCCTTGGCCAATCCCTGGAAGTCGTCCGTTTTGGCCACGAAATCCGTCTCGCAGTTCACCTCGACCAACACCCCCAGCTTTCCGCCGTGGATGTAGCTTCCGATGACTCCCTGGTTGGCGCTGCGCCCGGCCCTCTTGGCCACCTGGGCCTGGCCGCGTTCCCGCAGATAAACGACCGCCTTCTCGAAATCGCCGCTGGTTTCGGCCAGGGCCTTTTTGCATTCCATCATGCCCGCGCCAGTCTTCTCGCGTAATTCCTTTACCGCACTCGCCGTGATCTCCATTCAACTGCCTCCATGTTCAGGTCTTTGGTTCAAGAAAGGATGCGCCACCGCGGGGCTTTGCCCCCGCGGTCCGTTCAAATCATCAGGGTTTGTCGTCCCGGACCCGCTTGGTGCGGATACGTTCGACCTTCTCGTCCGCCAATTCGTCCGCCAGGACCGCCACGGTTTGGGCGTCACCGGCCAGCTTTTCCACGTTGGCCACCATGATCTCGGCCACTTTCTTCTTTTCGCCGACCGGCGCTTCGGCCTCGAGGGCATCGGTCTCGACCAAGATCTCTTCCTCGACGGAGACAGCCTCGGCCTTCTCGGCCGCGGCCAGCATTTCCTCGCCCACTTCGGTGGGACCGACCACGCCTTCAGCGGTTACTTCCTTGCCTTCCAGTTCCTTGGAACGGCCTTCCAGGATGGCGCTGGCCATGACCGAAGTCATGAGCTTGACCGCTCGGATAGCGTCGTCATTGCCCGGAATGACCACATCCACTTCGCCCGGATCGCAGTTTGTATCCACCACCGCCACGACCGGGATGCCCAGTTTGCGGGCTTCCTGGACGGCGATATGCTCTTTCTTGGTATCGATGACGAAGATGGCGCCCGGTAGCTTGTTGATGTTCTTGATACCGCCCAGGGAACGCTCCAGCTTCATTTTGTCCTTATTCAAACCGGCTTGTTCCTTCTTGGAACGCTCGGACATCTCCTGCTCGGAGATGCTTTCCAGTTCCTTCAGGTAGGTGATGGATTTCTTAATGGTGGCGAAGTTGGTAAGCATCCCGCCCAGCCAACGGTAGTTGACGTAGGGCATGCCGCAACGGTCGGCTTCTTCCTTGATCGCGTCCTGGGCCTGTTTCTTGGTCCCCACGAACACGATGTACTCGCCGGAAGCGGCCAGGTCCTTGACGAACTGGTAGGCTTCCTTGAGTTTCTTGACGGTTTTTTGCAGGTCGATGATATGGATCCCGTTGCGCTCCCCAAAGATATAGAGGGCCATCTTGGGATTCCAACGACGGGTTTGGTGACCGAAATGCACGCCGGCTTCCAGCAACTGCTTCATAGAGACAGACATCATGGGACTACTCCTTTAGTTTGACCACCGCTCTTTCGTTCCCGTAAACGGGGGTTCCCTTCCATCCTTGTAAACCAAGGACACTCGAGAACATGGAAAGATGCGTGAGAATTGGGACGGCGGGAAACCCCGCTCAAATCCCGCTTTGGACCGGGACGAAACCCCTCCAAAGCCGTTTGTTTATATCACAAAGGGGGGGAAGCCGCAAGGAATTGGCGAAAGGAACTAACCCTATCGCTACCAGCGGTAGACGAATTACAAAAACCAACAAGGTTTGGGGAAAATTTACTTTTTGGGTTGGGAACCCATGGTAAATACTAGGGTCTTGCCCATAACGAAAGATTCCTGGGTCAAGTCCAGCTTTTGATAGGGCACCCCATCCACCAGGATGGATTGGACATAAACATTCCTCGCTGAGTTGTCGATGGTCTTGATGGCCAAAAGTCCGCCCGGAAAAAAGGTCTTGTTCAAGTGGGCGGTTACCTGTTTAAAGATCGGGCTTCCGACCTGATAAGAGTTGCTTCCGGGACAGGCGGGATAAAAGCCAAGGGCTGAGAAGACATACCAGGCCGACAGGGTCCCGGCGTCGTCGTTCCCGGGCAACCCGTCCGGTCCCGGGCCATAATTCCTGTCCATCAAAGCCCGAACTTGTTTCTGGGTGCGCCAGGCTTCCCGGGGCACGTAATCGAACAGATAAGACCAGGCGATATCAGGTTCGTTGGTAGCGTCGTAATGGCCCTTATCGAAACATTCCTGCAGCCGCTTCACGAACGCGTCATCCCCCCCCAACAATAGTTTGAGCCCTTCCATGTCTTGCGGCACGAAGAAAAGATACTGCCAGGCGCTTCCTTCCACGAAACCCGGTCCCCCATTTCCCGCCCAGGTTTGGTCGCAGCAAACGGCCTGAGGGTCGAAAGGCTCCACCCAGGAACCATCCCGGTTCTTGGGCCTGAAAAAACCCGTGTCCGGATCGAAGAGGTTCCGATAAAGACCCGAGAGATGGATGTACTTATCGTAATCGTCCTTGCGATCGAGCGCCCGGGCCAATTGGGCGAGGCACCAATAATCGTACCCATAATCCATGGTCATGGAGACCGAACCCCAGATCCAATCCTGGCTATTGTCATCCTTCGGGATATAACCGAACTGCAGAAGGGACTTGAGTCCTCCATAAAGTTTGTTGCCATCCGGCGAAAGGCTTTTCACGATGGACTGATAAGCCGAATCGACGCCGAAATCCTTGATGCCTTTTCGATAGGTGTCCACCAGGACCGGCACCGAGGGGTCCCCCACCATGACCGAGGTCTCATTGCCGGCCAATTCCCATCGGGGCAGCCAGTCCGACTCTTCAGCCATCGCGGTCAGGCTCTTCGCCATGTCCAGTTGGCGTTCAGGGTAAAAAAGTGATAACAAGGGATGCAAAGTCCGATATGTATCCCAAAGCGAAAACACGCTGTAACGGGTGTAACCCTCCGCCGTCCTCACCCCTCGATGTCCCATGGATTGGTACTCCCCGTTGACGTCGGAAAAAACGTTCGGATGGATCAAGGCGTGATAAAGGGCGGTATAAAAGATCTTTCGGTGTTCTTTGCTTCCCCCCTCCACCTGGATCTTGGAAAGCTCCCTGTCCCAAGCCTTATGTGCCGACGCCTTGACTCCTTCTAAATCCCAACCCGGCATCTCGGTTCTGAGGTTCAACCTGGCGTTCTCAACGCTCACATAGGAGATCCCGACCTTGACGGCGATGGATTCCTGGGACGCCGTGTCGAAATTGAAAAAGGCTCCCACATCCCCGCCCGATTGTTCCTGGTCATCCCCCGTTTTCCCGTCCTTCCAGGTCCCGGCCTCGATAGCCGGCTTGCTGAAGACAGCCACGAAATAGACCGTCTGCTTATTGCCGGCGTAGACACTGCAAAAATCACCGCTCTGGGCCCAGCCCTCCGCCTCGACGGGCGACAATATCTTGACGTGGGACTCGAATCGGGTCTGGTACTGGGCCGCTTCCGAGGTCAAACGGTGGCTGACATCCAGCAGGATGTGGGCGTCCCCTTTGCGTGCGGGAAAAGCGAACTGTGTCATCCCGTCGCGGGTGGTGGCCGACATTTCGGCCCGGATGCCGTAATCCTTGAGTGTGACCGAATAGTAACCTGGCGATGCGGATTCCCCCTCGTAGGCGGACTTGAAACGTTCGGGTTTGATCTGAAGAGGTCCGACCGTCGCCATCAGTAGGATATTTCCCAGGTCCGGGCATCCGGTCCCGCTTAAATGAACATGGCCGAAACCGTAAAGGTAGGGGTTCCCATATTTGTATCCGGAAGGTGCCTGAAGGTCGTTATGAGGACTGACCGAGACCATGCCCCAGGGTGTCAAAGCTCCGGGAAAGGTGTTCCCGTCCTTGGCGGTCCCGATGAAAGGGTTCACTTCATCCGCCGGCCCCGCGATCGCTTGCCCTCCTAACGACATGGCGACGAAGAAAACGACAATTTTCACCTGAAGCCAAAAAAAGTTGTTTTTACCCAATCCCATCGAAACTCCTATTTCAATATTCCGACGAAGACCATAAAATGAACCACGATTACCATGTTCCGGACCCCAGAAGTACCGTGGGCTCCGCTCCATATCTCGTTCGGGAGAATAGAGCTTGTTCCTGCGCCCACAATTATCCACCATCCGCGCCCGTTTCGGATACCCCTATCACCAATGGATGACCCAGGAATTCGACGAAGCCGGTTGGAACCTGGTCCAAAAAAGCATCCTGCAAAAAAGGGCCCATGACGTCACCATGCTCATCGAAGGTCCGGACGGCCGTTACGCCATGATGAGCAAGCACAGTTATCCCCCGGGCATCTACCGTTCCCCCTCGGGCGGGGTCCATCCTGGCGAGGATCTGGCCGAAGGCGCTCTGCGGGAGGCTCGGGAAGAAACAGGTCTCAATATCACCCTCAAGCGTTTCATCCTGCATATCACCCTGGATATCAGTTTTGAGAAGGAAGTCGTCACCTGGGATTCCTATGTCTTTTACGCCACCACTCAGGACACCGAATTGAACCCCACCGATCTGAAGGAAGTCAAAGATACCAAATGGGCCACCCGGGAACAGGTCCTGGACCTGGCTTTGCGGCTGCGGGATACCAAGAACGGGGGCCTGATCTATCGAGGGGACTTGACCGCGGCCAGCATGTGGGTCCTGGACAATCCGCTCGTCATCAAGGA
This sequence comes from candidate division FCPU426 bacterium, assembly GCA_963830915.1. Classification (GTDB taxonomy): domain Bacteria; phylum Oederibacteriota; class Muellerivitia; order Muellerivitales; family Muellerivitaceae; genus CAWHOE01. The sequence continues at coordinate 8,898 of CAWHOE010000050.1, read as the reverse complement.
AGCCGGACCCCTGGAACGCATGAGCATCCAGAAGGAGCAGTTATCCACCCGTTCGGACGACATCATCATGGAGGACACCCTTTGGTGGGTGGGCAAGGTCCAGGGTCTGGAAAGCGGTTGGGTGGGCGTCACCGCCCATGAGGATTGCGTGGAACTGACTGGGTTATCGATCAATCCTCTTTATCGAGGAAAGGGATTAGGCCATGCCGTGGTGGAATACGCCTGCGACCAATGGCGCAATCCTGAAAAACGCAAGAAATTCTCCCAGATCAAGCAGACCTTCCTGAACGATAAGCTTTGGCTTTTGACACCATCGCCCGGTAATTATTTACCCGTGAATTTCGTCATCACACCCAATGAACTTTTGCCCAAGACCCTGCGGGAGCGCTTGGTAGGTCCGCGGTCCAAATGGACCGGCATGAGGTATCAGCTTTACAAGTTGTAAAAATATCCCGTTTCTTCCCGCGCTAAAACACTCCACAATAAATAACGGTCCCTCTCAGCCGATCAGGTCCAAAGCTTGTTGGACGGGCATGAGTTTACAAGTGTAAATCGGCGTGTCCCGCACCGTGTACTTGGACCCCTCGGTTTCGCGCAGGGCCATCACCAGGTCCAGGAAATCCTTGGGCTCGTCGGACTCAAAAGCCACCACGAAATCCTGGTCGTCCAATCCGAAGGAATAGGTCGTGTTGAGTTTGACCGTAGGAAATAGATTTCCCACTCGGATATGCTCGTCCATCACCCTTTGCCGGTCTTCCTTGGATAGCAGGTACCATTCCCGGGTCTTCACGAAGGGATAGACGAAGATGTACTTGTATTTTCCTGGCACAATGCTGGCCCGTCCCCCGTCCTGTCCCTCATGCACGTGCTTCTCGATATAGGTACTGCGCTTGGTCATGGCCAGGTAGGAGGCGGGCGTCCGCAAATAGGGCCCCATGGCGCTCTTGAACAACTCGGAGTTCATTCGTTGGAAACTGTCCAGGTCGTAGCTGATGCGCCAGAACATCAGGTCCACATCCGCTCGGAACCCCACTGTCGAGTAGGCCAACAGGATGCCGTCCTTCTGGAAATTGGCGGCGATCTTGGCGATGGACTTCTTGGCCGCCTGGCGTTTGAGGACGCTTAAGCCCCGAAAATCCTCGGCGATCTTGAAGAAGGCGAAATTCACGAATTGTCTTTTGGCTGGTTCGGTCATGGGACTCCCCTAAAAATGATTGATCTGGAAAGGGCGTATTTTAAACCTCAACTCCCCAAAAAGCAAAACAACCGGCGAATAACCCCATCCAGTTCAAAAGCAGGGATCGAACCATTAAGGATCGGGCTTTTGGATCTCCAAGGTGGAAACGGCCGAAAAACGCCCATCCACGCCCAGGGTCGATCCCTGGGTCAAAGGCCACAGACCGTTCCCCAGGCTCTCATTGGTGAATTGTACCAAGGCCGTTTTCTCACCCCTGCCCCGGAACTTCTCCAGGTCTTGGGCGGAAGCTCGGTCGTAAAATTCCCGATCGAAGGCTTCCTTTCCCTCATTGCGAACGGGGACTTTACGCTGCAGCCCCACCATCCATTGATAGGAGCCAGGCGGATAATCGGAGGGGATGAACAACACTCTTTTTTCCACCGTTTCCCTTCCGACCGGAACTCGGTACAAGCTTCCCGTCGGAACTTCCCGGATATCATGGACCCAGAAAACCCCGTCCCGGGTCAGATAGTTCCCCTGGCCGTCCACCAAAAGCGCCACGACCATATCCGAATCGTCCTGGGGACTTGGTCCCGAACGGGTCCAGCGATAGGTCATGGTGACCGCGTCACCTGCCTTGACCCGACCGGGTTGGATGTCCAACCCCAGCAATCTGAATTTTCCCCAGGAAGCCAGGCAGAGGGCGTTAGGGGATACCCTCCTCCCCTCCTTGTCTTTCAAGAGCCTTACGACCTTGAAAATCGGCCCGACATTCTCGTAAGACCATCCTGGAGGAAGGTCCCATTTGCGGGTCACATAAAGGGTCCGACCTTGGGCAAGCGTCGAGATTATCTTGGGGCCTATCACCGACGGGTCAGTGCCTGGCTCGATGAGATCGATGTTCTTATCGTTCCCAAAAGACCTTTGATAGCCCACGACGGGGAAATATTCGTTCTCTTCGGCGGGATAATAGAGAGAGCCCGGTTCCATGATCTGAAGCAAATCCCTGGCGTAATCCTGGGCGCCTCGCTGGTCCCGGCGGTCGACAAAATGGCCTACCTGGGATAACTGAACGATCGTCCAGAGCAGGAGCAGCGCCCCCACCGTCCAGGATCCGGCGGCGCTTCCTTTCCAACGCTTCATCACCCAAACCAGGGGGATCATTGCCAACCATCCGCTAAAAACCCATCCCAGAAGGACTTGGTGGGGCTCGAAAGTTGGGAAAGGGATGGTGAAAACGAACAAACCTTCCAATAAACCCCAACCCAGGGCGACCCATAAAAAGACAGGACATTTTTTCCTCAGACTGACCGCGGCGATGAGCCCGGCCAGTATCAACCCTACCCCCAAGGGGGTCAGATCGGTCCAAAAGCGGGAAACCATATGACCCAACACCGACAGGATCGAGGAAAGGTTGACCGTTCCGACATAATGGGAAAAGCGCGCCGCGAACACGTGCCGGACCAGGGCCATCGGATGGGTCAGGTCCGCGTAGGCGATGGCGGGATGAAGGGCTGAACGCAGGGGTAGATAGAGAAGGGTGCTTCGGCCCAGTCCAAAAAACACGACGGCGGTCAGCAAGTTCCGCAGGGATAGATCACGAACCTTCCACCGTTCCCAAAGAAAGGCCAGCCCTACGAATGGCAGGGCGAAGAACTGGGTGGGCCGGAAAACCGTCGCCGATCCAACCAGAAAAAAGACCAGCCACCACTTGCCTGGTCTTTCCAGACTGACCGCCCAGACCACCAGCAAAGCCAACAGCAGGTGCAGAGCGTAGACCAATGGCGTGAGGGAGTAGGTCCACCAGGGGAGGCTGAGACTCCAGATAAGTGTTAGGAGCAGTAGACAGACCTTCCATAGGCCCGGCAAGGGTTTCCCAACGGAACCCAGGACTTTATCCGTTAACTTGAGCCCGAGATTCCAGAACAAGACCGAGGAAAGAGCTGAAAGGATCACGGACAAAAAGCCTAACCGCCAGGCTGGGCTTCCCCAAGGAAGCAAGAGGATGATCTTTCCCAGTAAGTGGTAAAGGACCTGACCGCTGGGATGGGAGATACCCAGGCAAAGGGTGGTCCCGATCATTTCACCCGAATCGTACCAGCCTATATAAGGAGAGACCAGAAAGCCGTTGAGGATGATCAAGCCTAGGAAGAGAGTGGCCCCGAGGACCCAGTCCCAATTGGTTTTGAACCTTCGGGACGATTCTTTCATCAGGAATGCCCTTGAAGCCTCTGGATGCCGGGCTCCACTTGACCCGAGGGGTCGGCCATGTTCAGGGATCGGAGCATGTTCTGTGCGGACTGATAGGTCTGAAGCGCGTCCTTCTTGCGGCCCAAGGTCTCCAAAGCCTGGGCCTTCAGCAGATACCCGGGCAGGAAAGTCGGGTACTTGTCGATCATCTGCTGGGCCGGTTTCAGTGCTTCGCTCGGCTTCCCCACCTTCAGATAAAGGGAACCCAGGCTCCAATAATTGGTTGGCAAATCCGGCCCCTTAGCGATGAGCTGGTTCTGCAGGTCGATCGCCTGGAACAGCCTTCCCCTAAGGGCCAGGCTCTGGATCTGGTTTTCCCTTGGGTCCGAGGAATAGGGACTGCTTTGGATGGCCTTCTGGAAATAATCATCGGCCAGTTGGAAATGTTTTTCCCGGGCCGTGAATCCTTTGGTGGCCAGGGCCCTGGTTTCCTCGACGACGCCCAGGGTATTCAAGGCGTCCATGTAACTGGCCCGCCACTTCAGGCTCTTTTGGGCGTAGAACTCCGCGCCGTCCAGGTCCCCCTGCCGTTGGAGCAGGTTAGCCTTGAAACCCTCGATCCGGGCCGAATAATCCCTCAAAGCGCCCAACCCCAAGGTCCAGATAATGAAGACAGCCACTAGGATCGAAGCGGTGAAAAAGGTCAGGCGGGAAAAATGCAGGTCGACCTTGAGATCATCCTCTTTTTTCTTTTCCTTCAGGGCATAGGTCACGAAACCGATCAAGATCAGGCGATGGGACCATTCATGGAAAGTGAAGTCCACCGAGTTGTGGAGCGCCTCGAAAGCCAACAGGTAGAACGCCAGTTCCGCGGCCTGGATCGCGGGGGGCGATTTCTTAAAAAGGCTGGTCCTCAACACCACGCTGGAAAATTCCCTCATCAACACCCACAACAGCAGCAAAATGACTCCCAGGGATGGTAAACCGCAATCCGCCGCCACCTGGAGATACTCGTTATGGGCGAATGGGTTGAAAACATTCCAGAACTTCTCCGGGCGGAAGAAGGGATAAACATCCTCGAAGTTCCCTGGGCCGAACCCGAACAAGGGCTGGGCCATCGCCATCTTGAAACTGCTCACCCAGATATCGATACGGAAGTTGGATCGGGGGTCCGCCTCCTCGGCGTTCAAGATACGGTTCACCATCAACGATATGGCCACCACAACGAATAGGGCCACCCCGCCGAAAGCCAGCCATTGGGAAAGCTTCCATTCAGAAAGATGTCTTTCGATCTCCTTCATGTGAAGGACCAGGTAAAGGATAAAGATCACCACCAGGGCGACAAAAGCGCCCCGGCTCTCCGTCAGACCCCAACAAACCAGTAAGAACCCCAGACCCGCCAGGGATATCTTTTTCCAGGTTCAGCCATTTATGGACTCCCCAGATCAAAGCTAGCCCCAGGAACCCCGCGGCGATATTGGGATTGGGAAAAGGACCTTCCCGGGGAACTATTCTTGAGAAAAAGTCGAACCAAAACCATCTTCCGGCGGTGGTAATGAAGACCCATAACCCGGCCGCCAGGGCGGTCAGGAAAAAGATCCGTTCGAACCAGGCGTAAAGCTCGCCCCATCTTTCCCAGATCATCCGGAATGAGAACCAGAAGAGGACGAGGGCCAAGAAACTCTTGAACGCGTAAAAGCTGTTGAAGGCCTGCTGGGAATTCTTCACCGAAAGAAGGACCCAGCCCCCCAATAGAAGGATCAGGATGTTGAAAATGTCCAGATGTAAGGAGGAAAGGATCTTGGTTCGGGAAAGGGTTTGAAGAACGCAAAGAAGGAACACAAACAAGGAAGCCCAACGCAGGACCAGGTCCTGGGTCAGGTATACCGGCAGGGGCTCATAAGGGATCAGGGTCACCAGGGGCACCAGGGCGAGAAGAAGGAACCCGGCCGTCCGGCCAGTCCAATCCCTGGGGAAAGACAATGGGATGGTTTCTTTCATGATTTCGCGCTTGGACCCGAAGTTAAGAAGATTCCCGGCCGGTTTCGTCCGGCTGGGTTTGGCTCATTCTACTTCTTTCGGAGGGTCAATTCATCGTAAAGCTTCTCGATTTGTTGGAGCATAACGCCGATTTGGAAGGACCCCTTGAGGGACCGGCATCCGGCCTCGCCCATCCGGCGGCCCAGGGTCCTATCCGCCAGTATTTTGCGCAGGCTCTCAGCCATGGCCCGTGGATCGTGGGGTCCGTGCAAATACCCGGTCACCCCATCCTTGACCGCTTCGGGTGTCCCATTAACCGCGGTCGCGACCACGGGTCTTTGGACCGCCATGGCCTGGAGGACAACCCGGGGAAGTCCCTCATGAAGGGAGGTCAACAAAAGGGCGTCCGCAGCGGCCAAAAGCTGGGCCACCTCCTCGCTCCATCCCAATAAGCTGAAATTACTTTTCAATCCTCTTCTCCCGATTTCAGCCTCGACCTTGTCCCGAAGGGGCCCGTCACCGGCCCAAAGGAAAAGAACATCGGGGATCTTTTTCACCAGAGCTTGCGCTGTGTCCACCACATCCATCGGGGATTTTTGTTTCTTGAAATTGGAAAGGATCAGAACGGATGGCCTCTTCAAGGTTCCCCATTTTGCCTTCGCCGCGCGGATCTTTTGCGGGGAGAGCCTGTAAAGTTTTGGATCGATCCCGCTATGGATGACCCGGTATTGGTTTTCCCGGCCGATACCACAATCCAATCCTTCCTTCTGGTTATCTTGACTGACCGTGATGATCCTGTCGGTGAATGTCGCGGCCCATCGTTCCAGTGTTTGGTAGACCTTTTTGATCAGGAGGAATTGCCCGGGGTAAAAACCCCAGCCATGGACCGTATGGACGATGTGGGGAATCCCGGCCCTTCGGGCCGCCCATCTTCCCAGGATGCCCGCTTTGGAGCTATGGGTGTGGACCAAGTCCACTTTTTCGGACCGAAGGATATCGGTGATGCGTCCCAAGGCCTTCATATCCCATATTGGGCTGATGGGATGTTTTAGTTCGGGAAGAAAATGGATCTTGAGGTCCTTGATCTTCTTGGCCTCGCCATCCAGGTATCCGCCTATCCCGCAAATGAGGAGAACCTCATACTTCCGGCGGTCGTGATAGGTACAACAATAGAGCGTGTTCTGCTGGGCCCCTCCCAACTCCAGGCGGGTGATGACATGGGCTATCTTGAGTCGACGGGCCATCCCCCACCTCCTTGCGAACCACTAAGCCTTCAGACTTCCGGTTTTTCCTCGGCGTTCGTTTCAGGAAGGTCGATGCTCTCTTGCTTGGTCTCTTTGGCGGCCTTGGCGGCCTTCGCGGCTTTTTTGGCCGCTTTCTTGGTGGCCTTCTCATCAGCCTTGGCCTCGGCCAGGACGGCCTGGTCCACCCCGACGATGGGTTGGATATTCGCCTTGATCGCGTGCTCGTCATCCTCGCTCTGGACGAATTTCTTCATCCATTCCCATTCCAGGGCCAGACCTTCCCGCAAGGGGGTCTTGGGTTTGACGCCGAACAACCTCTCCAGCTTCGTGGTGTCCGCCCGGGTGGAGAACACATCGCCCTTCTGGCGTTCCAGGAAGGTCTTGAGGCAGGTTTTACCGCTGATCTCCTCCAGGGTCGTTATCGCCTCCAGCAAAGTGCAGGGCGAGCCGCCGCCCACATTGACCACCTGTCCGGCCACATCGGCCGTCAAGGCGGCGCAGACGATCTCGGTGATGTCATCCACGAAAGTGAAATCCCTCACTTGGTTCCCGTCCCCATAGATGGTGAGGGGCGCGTCCCTAAGAATGTTCTGGCAGAAACGGTGGAAGGCCATGTCGGGTCTTTGTCCCGGCCCATAGACCGAGAAGAACCGCAAAGCGACCGTGGGCATTTTGTATTCCTGGTGGTAAAGTTGGCACAAATGCTCGGCGGCCAGTTTGGTGACCCCATAGGGGCTCCTGGGGCTGGATTTTTATTTCCTCATGAAGCACCTCCCCGACGTCCCCATAGACGGAGGAAGAGGATGCGTAAACGAATCGTTTCAATTTGTTGCCCTTGGATTCTTCCAGCAGGCGCTGGGTGACGTGCAGATTATTGGTGATATAGCGGTGAAAGGAGGTCCCCCAGGTACCGCGCACTCCGGGCTGGCCTGCCAGGTGGATGATAGCCTCCGTACCCTTGAGCACTTTTACCAGGGCCATGGTGGCCAGGTTCTCTTCCTCCAGTTTGAAATTGGGATGCAATAAAAGGGGAAGAAGATTCTTTTCTTTTTGGCTCCGGGAGTAATAGATATCGAAATTATCCACTCCCATGACCTCATGGCCCTCTTTCAAGAGCCGTTCCACCACATGGGAACCGATAAAGCCGGCGCAACCCGTGACAAGTACTTTCATTTTTCAAAACCCCTTAAAATTTCAAGACTAATTTGCCACAGATGAACACAGATGTGCCGATTTTCTTTTGAGAATATTTTTAAGGAAATCGGTACGATACCGACCTCTTTATATGTTTCTTGAAAGGTCGGCATGAACACAGATTTAAAGCATGATTCTTACAACATCCGCTTTGGTTTTTCCTAGATTAATTAAAAGACAAATTCGAAACCCGGTCGCCTTTAAATAATTGATACATTGCGCTTCATGGATTTTATCCAATTCCTTGACCGCTTTTAATTCTACAAGAACTTCTTTTTCAACCAAAAGGTCTGCAATATATTCACCCACAACCATTCCTTCGTATTTCACTTGGATAGGGAACTGTTGTTGAACACTCAGCCCGTTCTTCCTCAGCTCATAGGCCAAAGCGTTTTCATAGACCTTCTCTAAGAAACCGACTCCTAAAGAATTACTTATCCGATAAACACACCCAATGATTTTTTCAGTTATTTGGTTCGTTTCCATCTGTGTATATCTGTGTTCATCTGTGGTTAAAATGATTTTGGTTTTAAAAGTCCGCTTCTGTCAGGACCAAGGCCCTTAAATATTCGGTCTCGGGTATGGAAAGGACGATGGGATGGTCTTGGGGCTGGGTGAGCCTTTCCAACAATCGGAAAGATCTTCCCGAGTCCTCGGTCGCTTCCCTCGTCACTCCCTCCAGCAGGTTCCATGAAAAATGATGGGAACAGGTGGACAGGATCAGGAACCCTCCGGGGTTCAAAAGCCCCAGGGCCTGGGAGACCATTCGTTTGAAAGCCAGCCTGGCCGCAGGGATGTCGTGGGCGCTTTTCGCCAAGGGCGGCGGGTCCAACAGGATCCCGTCGAAAGCTCCCTCCGTCTTTCGCAATTCCTTCAGGGCCTGGAAAGTATCTTGCTTCTGGAAACGGATTTTCCCGCCCACGCCGTTCGCCTCGGCGTTCAGGGCCGCCTCGTCCAAAGCCGTCTGGCTGGCTTCGATGCCCACCACTTCCGCCGCTCCAGCCAGGGCCGCCTGGATGGAAGCGCCTCCCGTGTAGCAAAAAGCGTCCAGTACTTTTTTATCCCGGCTCATCTCGGCCTCCTGTTCCTCCTTCTTCTGACGGTTCCTGCTGT
>CAWHOE010000049.1:0-87333 GCA_963830915.1 candidate division FCPU426 bacterium | reverse complement strand
GCCCGATGCCGGTCAGGAACCTATGCCGTGGCAGCCGATTGCCTCGGCAGCGCCAACTTCGCGGCATCGAACAGCGCGGAGCTTGTGGGCCCGAACTCGATCATCACCACGGTCGCGGGCAAGGGAACCGCGGGCTACAGCGGCGACGGCGGCCCGGCCACGGCTGCCTCGCTTTACGTTCCCCTGGGCGTTGCCATAAACACTTTCGGGAAATCTCTTCATTGCCGACTCGTGGAACAACCGCGTCCGCGAGGTGAGCGCCGCCACGGGCGTGATTGCCACAATCGCCGGCACGGGCACGGCCAGCTACGGCGGCGACGGCGGCCAAGCCACTGCCGCGTCGTTGTACTACCCGAAGGGAATGGCGTTGGACGGCCGGGGAGACCTATTTATCGCCGACGCCAACAACAACCGGATCCGCGAGCTGAACCTGTCCACGGGCGTGATCACCACGATTGCGGGCAGCGGGACGGCAGGCTACGCGGGCGACGGCGGCTTCGCCACCGCAGCGCACCTCAACGACCCGGCAAACGTGGCCCTCAACGGCAACGGGGACCTGTTGATCGCCGACCAGGGCAACAACGTGATTCGCGAGGTCAATCTTTCCAGCGGTCTGATTTCGACCTTAGCCGGAAAGGGTACGGCGGGTTTCGGCGGCGACGGCGGCCCGGCCACCGCCGCGTGCTCGACCAGCCGTACGGACTCACCCTGGACGGCAAGGGGGACCTGTTTGTCGGCGATTCCGCCAACAACCGGATCCGCGATATCAATCTTTCCACTGGCGTAATCACCACCATCGCAGGCAACGGGATGGCGGGCTACGGGGGCGATGGCGGCCCGGCCACCGCTGCGTCACTCGACTGGCCGGACGCCGTGGTGCTCGACAGCTCGGGAAATCTCTTTATCGCCGACGATTTGAACAACCGTGTCCGCGAGCTCAATGTCTCCACGGGTGTGATCACGACCCTTTCTGGGACAGGGACGGCAACGTACAGCGGCGACGGCGGCCCGGCCTCGGCTGCGTCGCTTGACGCCCCGATCGGAATGGCGTCGGACGCCTCCGGAGACCTCTTTATCACGGACACTTGGAACTACCGCATTCGCAAGATCGCGGTGTCCGCACCGGCTTCCATCACCGTGTCGCCGGCAACGCCGGCTATCGTGACCGACGCGGGCGGCATCTACACCGGCCAACCCTTCCCGGCAACCGCCCTGCTCACCGGCGTCGTCGCCGGCGTGGACAATACCCCGACGTTCCGACCCTGGAAGGCGTCAGCCCGACAGCGATATACTACCACCGGCAACACCATTCCACCGGCAGCGGCTCCACCGCCGCTCCCAACGCGCCGGGCAGCTATACCGTGCAGGCCACGTTCCCGGGAGTGCTTGACTACGCGACCGGCCACACGACCAACCCCGCGATCTTCACGATCAGCAACTCCGGGGCAGCCACCGCCCACGGTGACGCTCACCGATCCGAGCGGCACCTATACTGGCCAGCCGTTCGTCGGCCACGGCGCTGGTCAACGGCCAGTCCAGCTTGGAAGGCCGTCAAGGACAAGCACCGCGTACTATGCCGGAAAGCCTCACCGCCCCAGCGATTGCCACGGCCGCGCACCGCTCTAGAAGGCGCCCCCAAAAACTGCGGGCACTTACACCGCGGAAGCCACCTTTTCCGGGAGTCCCGACTACCTCCCCGCCAGCAGCACCCGGTGGTTTTCACAATCGCTCCCGCCATGTTGACAGTGACGGCCAACAACGCCAGCCGGTCCTATGGGGCTGCCGATCCGGCGTTTACGGCCAGTTACGGCGGCTTTGTCAACGGCGAGACCCTAGGCAGCAGCGGAGTCAGCGGCATCACCAAGCCTCACGAGCACAGATACCAGCATTAGCCCGGTGGGCAGCTATACGATCGCCGCGGCCTTGGGGACGTTGGCTGAGGATTACACGTTCAGCTTTGTGACCGGCATCCTGAGCGTCACGCCCGACCTGTTGACGGTGACGGCCGCCAACGCCACCCGGACTTACGGGGCCGCCGATCCAGCCTTCACGGCCAGCTATAGCGGATTCGTGCTGGGGCAGACCTTGGGCAACAGCGGGGTCAGCGGCGCGCCGAGCCTACTAGCACGGACCAGGCCGGCACCACCCCGGTGGGCAGCTATACGATCGCGGCGGCGTTAGGAACCCTTGCGGCACAGAACTACAATTCACGTTCGTCAACGGCACGCTGACCGTTAATAAGGCCACGCCGTCGGTGATCGCCACCGATGCCGGCGGCACCGCCGAGACGACCAGCGCTTCGCGCAGGTTGTCTCCCAGCGCGCGCAGCTTGGGCTCCAGCGCGGCCGAGGCTTTGACCTGCGCCTGCAGTTGGAAATCGCGCATGCCCTCGGCGGCGGCGACCGTGGCCCGCATCCGCTTGAGCAGTTCCCACAGCTTCGACACGGGGTCCAGCATGACGGCATGTACAAGCCCGTGCCCTTCTTTATGAGCAACCGGGGCTATGGCATGTTCCTGCATACCACCTCGCCCACAACATTCGACTTTGGCCATGCCTACGGCGAATGCACCACCCTCTTCACCGGCGATGAGGATCTGGACCTTTTCATCTTCCTGGGCAACCCTAAGGAAGTGCTGTCCGAATACACCAACCTGACGGGCCGCAGCCCCCTGCCTCCCCTCTGGAGCTTCGGGCTTTGGATGAGCAAATGCACCTACAAGAGTGAGAAGGAAGCCAGGGACGTGGCGAAGAAGCTTCGCGACCACAAGATCCCCTCCGATGTTGTGCATCTGGATACGGGCTGGTTCGAGGAGGACTGGCGCTGTGACTACAAGTTCTCCAAGACCCGGTTCAAGAACCCGCTCAAGATGATCAAGGATCTGGCCAAGAACGGTTTCAAGATCAGCCTCTGGCAGTTGAGCTACTTCAACCCCAAGAACCGCCTTACCCCGGAGATCCTGAAACAGGGTCTGGCGGTGACCGACGGCAAGGGCGGCCTACCCACTGAGGAAGCCACCCTGGATTTCAGCAACCCCAAGACCGTGAAGTGGTACCAGAAGAACCTGGCCGGGTTGTTGAGAATGGGCGTGGGCGCCATCAAGGTGGATTTTGGCGAGGGCGCGCCTCTCTTCGGCGTTTACCACTCGGGAAAGACCGGCTTTGCCGAGCACAACCTCTACCCCCTGCGGTACAACAAAGCCGCGGCGGATATCTCGAGAAAGATAACGGGAGAGAACATCATTTGGGCCAGAAGCGCCTGGGCGGGAAGCCAGCGCTATCCCCTGCATTGGGGAGGCGACGCGGAAGACAGTTTCGGCGGGATGGCTTGCTCCTTGAGGGGCGGTCTTTCGTTGGGATTGAGCGGCTTCAGCTTCTGGAGCCACGATATCGGCGGATTCGTGAAGGGTCCCTCGAAAGAACTTTACCGTCGTTGGACGCCCTTCGGCCTTTTGACCTCCCATAGCCGGTGCCACGGCATGTTCCCCCGCGAGCCCTGGGTCTACGGGAAGGATTTCGAGGATGAGTTCCGCCTGTCAGCGGAGATGAAATACAAACTCATGCCGTACGTTTATGCCCAGGCCCTGGACAGCTCCCAAAAGGGCTTCCCCATGCTCCGCGCCCTCTTCTTCGAGTACCCGGAGGACAAGACAAGCTGGCTCATCGAGGACGAGTACCTCTTCGGGACGGCCCTGCTGGTGGCCCCCTTGATGGAACAGGTCTTGGAACGTGACGTCTATTTGCCACCAGGCACCTGGGTGGATTACCAGACCGGGACTTCCTATAAGGGAGCCCAATGGCACCGTATCAAGGCCGGGAAGATCCCCTGTGTGATCCTGGCCCGCGGAGGCTCGGTCATACCCCATCTGGCCTTGGCCCAATCGACCAAGTTCATGGATTGGTCGAAGATCGAATTGAAGGTCTATGGCCAGGCCGCGGAATCGAAGGGACTCTTGGCCCTACCCACCGATCAAAAGCTTCGGGAACTGGTCTTGGCCCGCCAGGGCAGCGGATGGGAAGTGGTGAAGGGGACCCTGCCCAAGGTCACTTTTAAAATTTAATGGGATCGAAGACCATGCGCCTTCATCCTTCAATATTCCGCTGGAACCATCCAAACATTAAGGCTTGATCCAACGATGGGCGTCATAGCGGACACGGGCCTGTGGCGGGCCGGAAAGCCTGGAGACCACCTGGGAGGCTCCGCCGGGGTTCATCCCATCGGCGGGCGGCGCGAAGAGACGGATGGGAAAGGGCTTGGCGGTCCCCCACTCGACCGCGGCGTTCGTGATATCCACCCAATCCACTCCCGGCTTCTTATAGAACCATTGGCGGCCCGCCCAGATCATCAGGTTGGCCTTGGGGTCCAATAACAGCTCCACGAACACCGGGCGTTTCTTGAGTTTCAATCGATAGCCCAATCCTTCCGAGTCCTCCGCCGAGCGCCATACCATCCTCGAACTCCCGGGGTTGGTGGCCCAACTTTCCCGCGGCGTGAAATAGGGATGACGGATGATCCTTTTATAATCTTCCAGGAAAAGCGTCGGCATGCCGTTTTGGATATTGTTCGGGTCTTCCTTTTCCAGGCCTAGGCGGCTCCGGTCCCGGAATTGGTAGAAGGTGATGCCCGTCAGGAAGGCTGGTCTTTCCCGAAGCACCCGCTCGTAGAACGCGAGGGTCAAATCCCGCTGGTGGGCTTCCCCGCCCACGTTACCGTCGGCGTTGAACTCGCCCATTTCCAAACCTTTTTGTTGGCCGGAGAGCTGGCAAAAGCGGCGGTGGACCACCTTCAACTCTTTCCAGATCTGTTCCACCGAATAGTGGTTATAGGTCTTTTTCCGCTCCCCTGGCTCGCAGGTCTTATAGGGCCAGCCGTAGTGGAGGGTGAGGTATTTATCCGTGGACCAGAGGTCGGCGGCCGGAAGGATGGGTCCCAGGGCCTTTTCCTCGGTCAACTCGCCGGTCTTGAGATCGACCGGGTGGCCCCAACAGCACATGACTTGAATGAGAGGGGCTTCCTTTTTCATCACCTTGGCGAATCGGATGAAGAAATCCGCGACCTGCCGGTAGGTATAACGGCGGTTGAAGGCGAACCAGAAACCATCGCATTCATGGTTCAAACGCAGGCGCAGACGGCCATAGGGTCTCAATTGACGCGCGATCGCCCGGATGTGGCTGTCCGGGACCTTGCAATCCATCGTCAGGGTCAGGGTGACATCCTGCCCGTGGCGGCGGATATCGCGCATTTCCTGGAAGGCCTTGCCTTCGGTGTCTCCCTGGGGGCCTCCGGAAAAAGGGAAATAATCATCATAAGGATAGGGCCAAGGCCGGTCGCCCTTGGGTTTATGCGCGGCCGAGGCCCGAAGGGGCCAACCCTTGTCGAAGGGATAGTAGCAATACATGAGATTGATGGAACGGTGGGGCCGTTTCAGGACAGTGAGGATATAGTCCTGATCCACATATTCCCCGCGCTCGCTGCCGTCCCCCAGGTCGAGGGAGCAGGCCGCCGGAAAAAGAGTGACCCGGGATGGCCGGGCGAGTATCTGGAGATCGGGAACTTTCATTGTTTATCCTTCGGGGGCCACTGGGCCTTGGGGACGCCCTTATAAACTTCTTCCATCTTCTGGAAGCCATCCGCGATGACCGTGCTCATCATATTGTCTTTGGTGACCGGGATAGGGTCGAGGAAATAGCTGGGCACGTCTTTCTTATTGTTGTTCGTTTTGGCCGGGGCGGGCGGAAGGGGCTGCCCCTTGGCCAGGTCCACCGCGATCTCCGCGGCCTTGGCGGCCAGGAACTTGACCGGTTTATAGACCGTCATGGTCTGGGTACCCGCCACGATGCGCTGACAACCCGCCAGCTCGGCGTCCTGGCCCGAGACGACCACCTTGCCCGCCAGGCCCTGCTCCGTGAGGGCCTGGATATCGCCCCCGGCCGTGCCGTCGTAGGAATCCACCACCGCGTCCACCTGGTTTTTGTTCCTGGTCAGGATATTCTCCATTTTCTTCAGGGCGTTGATCGGGAGCCAATCGTCGGCCCATTGGTCGCCCACGATCTTGATGTCCCCTTTCTTGACCAGGGGATCCAGCACGTTCCTCTGGCCTTTGCGGAAAAGGATGGCGTTGTAATCCGTGGGCGCTCCGCCCATGAGTACATAGTTGCCCTTGGGGCGAAGGTGGACCAAGGTGGACGCCTGCAATTCCCCCACCTTGACGTTATCGAAAGAAACGTAGGCGTCCACATCACTGTCAAGGATGAGCCGGTCGTAGGAAAGGACTGGCACGCCCATATCATGAGCCGCCTTGACGATGGAGGCGCAGCTCTTGGCGTTATGGGGGATGACCACCAGGCATTTGATCCCCTGGGTCAAAAGGTTCTCGGACTGAGAGTTCTGCAGGGTATCGTTGGAATCCGCGCACTGCACCAGCACCCCCACCCCCCGCTCATTGCACTTAGCCGTCAGGATATCCCGGTCATGGGTGAAACGGGCCGCCCGGAGCGTATCCATGGAAAGACCGATCTTGACGGGATAGCTCTCCTGTTTATTGCCGCAACCGGCCAGGACCGCGAAGGAGGCGAACAACGCCAGGATCGTTTTTGAAGATTTCATTTTTTCCTCTTTAAGATTTGTTATCGATCACCCTTATTGAACTTCCACCGGCCCCAGCGGGCCATCGTACAACCCAGCCCCGCCAGTTCCGTTGTATACCCGAATGGCGATGACGTTATCCTTTCCAAAATGGATCAACTCGGCGGGAACCTCATAGCGACGAACCCGATTCCACGCCGTTTGTTCCTGGGGCGGGAAGGTTCCCATACGGCCGATCTCCTTCCCATTGAAGTAAGTGATATCCGCGTCGTCGATCTTGCCCAAAGGAAGGACCAGGCCGTGGCCTTTCCATTCTTTCGGAATCCTCAGGTGCAGCCGGTACCAACCATAGCAATGCTCGCACTTATATCCCATGGCTTCCCACTGCGCTGGCACCTTCACCTTTTCCCAGGAAGAGTCTTTCAAGGCTGGATCGGACCAGAGGGGGTCATCTCCTTTTTGGAATAACCATTTGCCGGTAAGTCCCAGAGACGGAAGCGCGACCTGCCACTGGATCGAAAAATCGGGCTGATGGGTTGGGTGGGAACATAATATGGAAGTCTGATAAATACCGGTATGAGGATTCTGGTAGGAAAAGTCGAAGTTTTGGGTGGATCCCCCCTCGACCGTCACTCGTTTGGACTTCCTGGTCTTGGGAATGACCCCGAACCGAATTTCCTTCGTCACGGTATTCGGGTCATAGTTTTGGATGAACCCGCTGATGGTAACCCGGTCGCCTCGGATCCGAGGTTTGACCCCTCCCATCAGAGAGCCGCTCAATTGCGCCTTATAAACGATCGGATCGTTTCCCCGCCTGGAAGAAGGCAAGATCACAACCGCTTGATCCTGGCGGTCCCATTTGATCTCTTCGGATGAACCGAGCTTGGTTATCTTTTGGATTTCCACATAGGGACATTCGAATTTCCCTAAATGGGTCAGGGTCAAAGGTTTGGATGGCGGGACCATGCAGATCGCGTAAAGGGCGTTCCCCTTCCTGGTGAACCTCACATCCCCTTCCTGATATTTCTTGTCCGACTCGCTGAACCCGCCCCCCATTTCCTGGGTCGGGCCTTCCCCGAAAATGATCCAGGGACGGGTGCCGTAGATCGCCTCGCCGTTCACTTTCAGCCAATCCCCGATCCTCAACAGGACCCTTTCCTGTTCCTCCGGGATGGTCCCATCCGGCCTAGGCCCTATATCCAACAGCAGGTTCCCGTTCCGGCTCACCGTGTCGATCAGGAAACGGATGAGATAACCCGCGTCCTTGAGTTGGTCATCCTTAAGGTAGGCCCAGGACCGCCAACTCACCGAGGTGTCGGTTTGCCAGGGGACTGGGTTGATGCCGGGGAATTTCCCCTTTTCCACGTCCTCGACCGACGTCCCAGGGATGAAGGTCTTTTCCTTGGCGGTCAGGACCACACCCTCCTTCCACTGCGCGGCCCGATCGTAGTAATAGGCTTTCAGTTTCCGGACATAAGGGTCAAAGGCCGTTTGTTCGCCGATCCACCAATCAAAATCCCCCATGACTTGAGGATGGTATTTATCCACCAGTTCGGCGCAACGGGCCAGCCAGTTGGAAAGATACTCCTCATCCGGCGGGGTGCCGTCCGCCTGGGCAGGACCATAAAAATCGGCGTAAGCGGGGTCTTGGACATCCGAAGGGAACTTCATGCCGCCGTTCATGAACCACCAATGCTCCGCCCGGTGCGTGGAGAGCCCGAAAACCAGACCCTCGTCCCGGACCGCTTGGGCCAAGTCAGCGATCACATCCCGCTTGGGCCCCATCTTGACCGCCGTCCATCGGGAAAAGTCCGAATCGTACATGGCAAACCCTTCATGGTGCTCGGCCACCGGGACCACGTACTTCGCCCCGGCTTTCTTGAAAAGGTCCGCCCAATGACGGGCGTCAAAACGCTCGGCTTTGAAAAGCGGGATGAAATCCTTGTACCCGAATTTCGTCTGGGGGCCAAAGGTGGCCGCTTGGTGCTTGAAAGCGTCATCCCCCGGCTGATACATATTCCGGGGATACCATTCGTTGGCGTAACCAGGAACGGAGTAAGGACCCCAATGGATGAAGACGCCGAATTTGGCGTCCCGATACCAGTCGGGCGTTTGATAACCTCGCAGGGAGTCCAGCTTGTCCTTAAATGGGCCCTTTCGAATGACCGAGTCGACCGTCCGGATCTTATCGTTCACCTTCTGCCGGGTCTCGGGTGATTCCCATCGGGGCGCTTGCGCGAAAAGGACGCGGGGGGCGAGCAAGATCCAGAGAAGATGGATATAAAAATATTTCCCTGAGTTCGGATACATTTTCATCCTTCGCCAGAACGGCCGTAAGAGCCTTTGTTTAACGGGTAACATTTAACCGCAAAGAAGGACGTTTGGCCCCCTCTATTCTTGGGTCGCCCGATTTTTTTCATACCAACTGAAACGACATGAAACCTTTTCAATGTTTTTCCACCTCCATGTCAGACCGCCCCATTCTTCGAAACAAAAGCGCTTCCCCAAGTTCCACCCCTTGGTGGTATGATTACTACGTTTAAGTCGATTCGGAGCTTTGTGCGCCCCACAAAGCTGGAACCCAAATTACGGAGGATGGCGAAATGGGACGTTTCACGAACTGGAAATACATGTTGGGAGTCATCGTCGTTGGGATAGGGATCATCTCGGGTTGCAGTAGGAACTTGCCGGATGTGGCCGCGCCTGTCTCCGTCATGACCGCCACCATGACCCCGACCATGGCGAATACGCCGACCAACACCTACACTTTCACCATCACCAATACCTTCACTAAGTCTTTTACGCCTACGCTGACTTTTACCAACACCTGGACCGGCACCCCCACCTTCACCGGGACCCCGACCAACAGCCCGACCATCACCAATACCTTGACGAGTACCTTGAGCCCCACCCCGACCTACTCGCCGACCTCCACCCTGTCGCCGACCGTGACCGACACTCCTACCGTGACGCCGACTCCGACCAACTCACCCACCATCACCCTTACCCCCACGATGACGAACACCGTCAACGCGACCAGCACTCCCACCCAGACAGCCACCAATACCGCGGGAAGTTCAGGTTGCACCCTGGTATATGATTGCCAAGCTTTGGTCGAAAACAGCTACAGTTGGGGCGCGGCGGGTAATGCAGCCCTGAGTACTTCCTCAACATGGTTCACCACTGGGTCTCAGTCCATTGATTGCAATGTGTCGGTGGGCAACACCTGGTGTAAGATCGCCAACATCAACAGCTTCTTCCCGATCTCGACCACCGGCATGACCCAAATAATCGCGGATGTGGATGTTGACGCCTCCATGATACCCACAGGGACCGGCGCGTACGATCAGTTGGTATTGCAAACCAACGCGGGAGGCACTTTCGCTTCGGGGGCAGTATCCCTGGGCGCGGGACCACAATCCGTGACCTTTACGGTCTCGGGCAGCGCCCCGTCGTCGGTCAACGACTATGAGTTCATCTACCAATCCAGTGGAACTCCGACCGGCAATATCTACCTGGACAACATCCGCGTGGTCTTCACCGGGGCATGTCCCACTCCGACCATCCCCACTTATATCCAAGGATGGACTTTTGAGGGCGATTCCCTCACGGACACCGTCGGCACTTGGACAACCATCGGCGGAACGGACCTAGGAACGAATCTGGTGGTTTCCTCACCAGCCGACTTGAGCAACTATTGCGCCGATGTAACGGCCACCTTCACGGCCGCCAACCAAACAGCGGGGATCATCATGAGCCCGGGAACGCCCATCAGCGGGACCTTTACCGGGATCCGCGCTTCATTTTGGGTCGATTCATCTTGCGTCCCAGGGGATTATCCAGGCGGGGAGATCCAATTGGGAGATGGCACTAATTGGCCGGAGAACGGTTGGACGAATTTGACGCTGGGAGGATGGACTACCATATCGTTCCCAGCGACATCGTGGGGAGCGTTAAGTACCACGAATATCATCATGGTTAAGGTTTTTGTGAATATCGGCGGAGCCTCCGCCTTCGGAACCGGACACATAAAATTCGATAACATCGAGTTTTATTGATCGCTTCTTAAATTTAATTTTTCTTTCCCAAAAGCGGCCTCGGTTTCCCGGGGCCGCTTTTTTTATTCCCCATTGAACCGGCGGATCGGTTGATCATGACCGCACCGGTCCAATAAAAAAGCCTTTGCCCGGAAGGTCGCTCGAACCCTTCCGGACAAAGGCTTTAAAATATGCCGGTAACCAGATGTTTAAAATGGAGCTGGCGACCGGAATCGGACCGGTGACCTGCCGCTTACAAGGCGGCTGCTCTACCAACTGAGCTACGCCAGCCCTAGCCGCTCGTGGATCCCGAAAGTCCGCTCGACCTTCGGCATCCACAAAAAACACGCGGGAAAAAGGCGATCTTTTCTCTTTGTTACCAGCGCAACCACCCAAAACCTTACAAGAGAAACAGGATTATAGAAGTGACTTCCAGACCCGTCAAGCAAGGCTGTTCCATTATTTTGGTTAGAAGTGACGGTTAGGATCGGAGACCAAACTCAAGAAAGGGAAAGTTCAGGTCTCACCATTTGAATCCCCCGCCCTTGGAGTTCCCGGGTGTGTCATGCCCCTGGTCCTCTAGGATTTCAGAAGGCCCCTCAATCGGCGTTTCAAGAGCCGGGTCAGGGCTTGAACGAAAAAAGCCTTTGTCGGGTGGTGGAGTGGGTGATGCCTCTGGTGAGCTGATCGTGAAGACTTCGGGCGCGTGGGAATAGCCATAGGTAATGGGCTGTGGCGGAGGAGGGGGCGGAGCGGCTGTCGTCCATTTCCTTTGACGGGTGACCTCAAAAAGGAGCAAAGCCGCCGCGACCGAGGCGTTCAGTGAG
Source organism: candidate division FCPU426 bacterium (assembly GCA_963830915.1). GTDB lineage: Bacteria > Oederibacteriota > Muellerivitia > Muellerivitales > Muellerivitaceae > CAWHOE01. The sequence continues at coordinate 75,885 of CAWHOE010000049.1, read as the reverse complement.
GACATCTTGCCCGCCATGGGGATCTTCACCAACTCATCACAGTTTTCCCGGACCAGACGCCGCAGGCCCTTCCCCTCGTTACCGATGACCAGGGCCACGGGCTGACGGAAATCGTAATCGAAGAAATTCTTGCTGCCTTCCATATCCGCGCCCACCACCCAGACATTGGCTTCCTTCAGGGTCCGGATGGCGTCGTTCAGGTTGGTGACCTTGACGGTCCGCACATGCTCGGCGGCGCCGGCCGAGGCCTTGATGGCCGTGGCGTTCACTTCCACCGCCCGGTTCTTGGGGATCACCACCCCATGGACCCCGGCCGCGTCGGCGGAGCGGATGATGGCGCCTAGGTTGTGCGGATCCTCGATCTCGTCCAACAGGATCAGGAAAGCCGGTTCTTTCTTTTTCTGGGCCAGGTCCAGCAGGTCTTCCAATTCGGCGTACTTGTAATCCTCCGCCACCACAATGACGCCCTGGTGTTTGTCGTTCCCCGCCATGGTGTCCATGCGGTGCCGGGTCTCCAGGCCGATGGGGATCCCCTTGGCCCTGGCGTGGGCCTCGATCTGGTTGAACACATCATCCCTGGCGCCTTGCAGGAGATAGATATGGGTGATGGCCCGATTCCCTGATTTCAAGGCTTCCAAAGCCGGTTTCCGGCCGTAGATTTTTTCGCTCATAAGATCCTCATTCCGACTTTCAAGAACCTACTTTTTTTCTTGGGCCACCAGGGCCTTTACCCGCGATAGCTTCAGGAATTCCTGGAAGAACGCCTGGGCGAACTTATCGCCGCTGGCCTCGTCCAGATGGCTCCCATCGGTGGTCCTGAGACCCACGACCGCCGGGGCGATCAAGGGCACACCCAATAGTTTGGCCAGTTTATCAGCTCTCTGGAAGGGTTGGGAATTTTCCGGAAGCTTCATCAAGGCCCCGAAACTGGATTTATTCTCGTTGTCCCGCAGGAATGGTTCCCGGTCGAAGGGGATATCGGTCAGCACCACGGCCGTTCCCCGTTTCGCCATTTCATCCCTGAACATCTTGGCCGCCGCTATCTCTTCCGCGGTGGGGTCCTCGCTCAGCTTAGGGTCGTTCACGGCGTAGGTTTTCTGGTCGGAGGGATGGTTATCCAAACAAAGGCACCCGTCCCCTACCGATTGGTATTGGAATGGAGGCTGGACCCGATAGGTCTTGCCCCAACCGAACCTGGGCAAGAGCCGGTGTAATTGGGCCCTCACGGCCCAGGAGATTTGGTCTTCCCAAACCCTGGTCAAAGCGCGCCAAGTGCCCAGGGACATCGTGTCCTTCCCAAAAGGGCTGATGCCCCAATTGAAGAAGTTCGTTTCATTGATGATCACGATCTTCGGGTGAAGGTCGTGCTTGAGGATGGTTCGATAGGCCATGACCATGCCGTCATTGGCGGGGTAGCAAAGATTGAAGAACTTCAGGCCCGATTTCAAGGACGCTTCCTGGACCGCCTTCTCCCGAAAGCCCGAAAGCACCCTGGAATTACCAAGTAAAAGCACATCGGCCTTTTTGGCGTTATCGATGGCGTCCCCTAACCCGTAATAAAGCGTGTCATAGATGGGGAAATGGTCGCTATCCGTCTCCGTCAGGATGCCGCCTGCCGGCACCTGGACCTGTTCGCCATGCCAGGCGTGTTCGAAGGAAAGCTGACGCGAGACCCACTCCCCCGCGCCCGCGATAACGGCGAAGGAGATCAAGAAGGCCAGTAACCCTTTCCACCAGCCACGCCGGGCCGGGAAGAAGGGCTCAGAATTGGAAATAGATGAACGCATTGTTCTTCCCGTAAAGAGTGAATATGAAATAAAGCATGAAGGCGGCCCAGAAGCCTTTTTCCCGGATACCGGGGGACTTCATCCAGCCCGACTCCACACAATAACTTCTCAAGTGCGTCAACAGGACCGGCAGGATGAAAAAGAAAGCCGGGGTGATCTGGCCCAGGGTGTTCCATCCATAGGTGACATTCGACAGATTGCGGATGAAATGAAAGGCCTCCGTCACGCTTTTCGCCCGGAAGAATATCCATCCGATCAGGACCACCGCCTGTGTCAGCAGGGACCAGAAGAAAACGATCACTCCACTATGGCCCTTATCCTTCCCGTTCATTCCCGCCATTCTCTCCAACCCCAAAAAGAACCCGTGCAAGGCTCCCCAGATGAGGAAAGTGAAAGCCGCCCCGTGCCAAAACCCGGCCAGGACCATGGTGACCATCAATATCCAGTAGGGCCTCCAACCGCTGCCCTTGTTCCCTCCCAAGGGGATATAGAGGTAATCCCTGATCCATCGGGAAAGGGTGATATGCCATCTGGTCCAGAATTCCCGGAACGACGAGGCGATATAGGGACTGTTGAAGTTCATTGGCAGTTTGAAACCTAGCAGATAAGCGGCGCCCGTGGCGATGCTGGTATAGCCGGCGAAGTCCGCGAATATCTGGCAAGAGAACATCACGGCCAACGACAAGGGCACAGCGGCCGGCATGCCGTTCGCCCCGCCCCTTTCCCAGTAGCGGTTCACATAATCCGCCAGGTTATCGGCCACCACCATCTTGAGGAAAAATCCGAGGATCATCAGATACAGACCCTGCAGACTGACCATCCAGCGCAGGCGCCTTTTCCGGTCGAACTGATAGAGAAGCTCGTTGGCCCTGACGATGGGGCCGGAAACCAGGTGGGTGAAGAAACTCACGAATAAAAGGAAACGCCAATAGCTGTTGACCGGCTTGATCTGTCCCCGGTAGATGTCGATGGTGTAACTCATGCTCTGGAAGGTGAAGAAGGAGATACCGATGGGAAGGGCCAGGGCCGCTTGAGGCACCCAGGAGCCGTTCAACCCCAAAAGCGCGCAAAGGGCCCTGAGGTTGTCCAATGCGAACTCGGAATATTTAAAGAAGGCCAGCAGGCCCAGGTTCGAGACCAACGAGAGGACCAGGAACGCTTTTTTCCGGGGATGGGAATCGGTCCCGGCGATCTGGTTGCCCGCGTAATAATCCACCAGGGTCGTGAAGAGCAACAGGAGCAGGTACTGGGGGATGAAGGAGCCGTAGAAGATCAGGCTCAGTACCAGAAGGGCGGCTAAATAGGGTTTTTCCGTCTTGGTCGGGCCGATCCAAATCCGGCAGGCCATCGCGAAAAGGAACAGGATGATGAAAGGGAAAGAAATGAAGCTCATGTTGAGGAGGGTTCTCTTTCCTAATCCGGAATATTGAACCACATGCCGACCTTCAAATTAACAATTAACGGGGTCGGTATAGTACCGATTTCCAATTTAATAAATTAGATAATCGGCACAGAGTCGCACAGAGTCACACAGAGTTAAAATTTTGAGTTCAAAAAGATTTTAATTTTTGTCTAAACCAAACAATCTTGTTATTTGCCGTTTCCTTACTCTGCGTGACTCCGTGTGACTCTGTGGTAAGAATCGGGTTGTGTCGTTATTTTTTCGGCAGGACCCGGTACTTCCCGCCTTGTATATCCTCGATTGTAAACCCTAAAGCGGTGATCTTGGCCCGTATCTCATCCGCTTCCTTATATTTCTTCTCTTGTTTCATTTGGACGCGCAATTGGGCCAGATCCTCCACTTCCTTGGGCACCGAGGCCTTGCGGGTAGAGACGATTCCCAGGAGTCCGCCCAGCTTGGAAAGCTTGTCCGCCGCCTCGCCCAGCAGGCTCTTGGCCCCGGCGGTCATTTGGGATGATTGGCTCAAAGTCCGCCGGCATTCCCTCGCCAGGTCGAACAGCACGGCCATCGCCCGGGGGGTATTGAAGTCGTCGTCCATGGCTTCCTTGAACTTGGTCTCGGTCTCATCGATGGCCAGCCTCAAGGCCAGCAGGTCCAGGGTCCCGTCGTTCTCCGTACCGCCCAGGGCTTCCTCGATACGGCTGAAGGTCAGGTTGAACTCCTCCAGGCCTTTCCCGCAGGCTTCCAGCGTCTCCCGGTCGTAATTCAACCCGCTCCGGTAATGGGCGCTCAGGAAGAAATAACGCAGCACCTCGGGGCTGAATTCCGCCAGGGCGTCCTTGGCCTTCCAGATGTTGCCCAGGGACTTGCTCATCTTCTGCCCGGAGATCTCGATGAATCCGTTATGGAGCCAGTATTTGACGTAGGGCTTTTGGGTGAAGGCCTCGCACTGGGCGATCTCGTTCTCGTGATGGGGGAAGATCAGGTCAACCCCGCCCCCGTGGATGTCGATGGAATCCCCCAACAATTTCCGGACCATGGTGGAGCACTCGATGTGCCACCCCGGCCTTCCCTTGCCCCAGGGCGAGTCCCACATGGGCTCCCCGGGTTTGGAGGCTTTCCACAACACGAAGTCCGTCGGGTTCCTCTTCGCGTCGTTCTTCTCGACCCTGGCCCCTTCCAAAAGGTCCTCCAGGTTCTTGCCCGAAAGACGGCCGTAGGTCGGGAAACTCTTGGAGTCGAACAGGATGTCCTTGCCCAGATCCGTGGAGGGTACCTCGTAAGCGTGTCCCTTTTCGACCAGTCCCGAGACCAGGCCCACCATCTCCTGGATGAATTCGGTCGCCCGGGGATGCAGGTCGGCCTTCTGGACGCCCAGCCGGTCCATCACCTCGAAGAAAGCCTTCGTATAGGTCTCGGCCACTTCCTTGGCTTCCCGTTTTTCGTCGATGGAAAGCTTGATGATCTTGTCGTCGATATCGGTGATGTTCACCACATAGGTCACCTGGTAGCCGGCGTAGATCAGGTATTTTCGGATGACGTCGAAATTGACCTGGGACCTGGCGTTACCGATATGGATGTCGCCGTAAACGGTCGGCCCGCAGACGTACATCCTGACCTGGGGCGCCTGTAAGGGTTGAAAGGTTTCCTTTTCGCCAGATAACGTGTTGGTCACTTTAAGCATTTCAAACCTCATTACAAGATGGAACCACAGAGTCGCACAGAGTCACTCAGAGTAAGTCAAAGGATGATTCTTTTGATCCCGTTTTTCATCGAACGAACATTAAAGTTAAGTAGCAATCCCACGCGACCACCAGTGAGCTTCAAATAGGTGAATATCTGAGCCTCATGGATGGGCAAAATTTCTTCCACAGTTTTCAACTCAACAATAAGGCTTTCTTCAACCAAAAGATCGGCCCTAAACCCTGCATCCAGTTGGGTATTTTTATATTCCAAGGGGACCGGCACTTGTCTTTCGACCTTCAATCCTCTTTCGGTAAGCTCGTGCGCGAGACAATGTTCATAAGCGCTCTCCAACAAGCCTGGTCCTAAAGCGCTATGGACCTCCATAGCGGCGTCCACCACCTCGCCGGATACTTTGTTGATTTCTTCCAAAGAAACAATTTTAATTTTTTTCATACTGGTCTCTGCATAACTCTGTGAACTCAAGTTTGATGATTATAAATTCTGTACCTGAACAATTATTATTTTGATGTTTCTTTACTCTGTGTGACTCTGTGCGACTCTGTGGTTCAATTCTTCTTTTTCTTCTTGGGAGGGGTCGCGAAAGAGCCAGAATAGCGGGCCAATTCCCTTTCCAGATGTTCCAACTTCTTCAACAACGGGTCCGGCAGGAGGTTGTGATCCAGCTCGCCCGCGGCGTCCTTACTCCCGCGCAGCCTGACGATACGGCCCGGAACGCCCACCACCGTGGAATGGGGGGGAACATCGGTCAACACGACCGCGTTGGCCCCGACCTTGGAATACTCACCGATGATGATATTACCCAGCACCTTGGCGCCCGTGGCCACGACCACATGGTCCCTCAGGGTGGGATGACGCTTGCCCTTTTCCTTGCCCGTTCCGCCCAGGGTGACCTGTTGGAACATGGTGACGTGATCGCCTATCTCGCAAGTTTCGCCAACGACCGTGCCCATGCCGTGATCGATGAAGAAATATTTGCCGATCTTGGCTCCCGGGTGGATCTCGATGCCTGTCAGGGACCGGGAGATCTGGGAGATGAGGCGGGGGATAAAAGGGACCTTAAGGACCCACAAGGCGTGGGCGATCCGGTGATAGAACATGGCGTAAACGCAAGGGTATAGGGGCAGTTCCCACCAGCGGGCCGCCGGGTCCCGGTCCAATATGGATTTGAAATATTCGATCATGACTAAATATCCTCTTTAAGAATTAAAACAAAAGCAAAACCAATTTTTTACCACAGAGTCGCACGGAGTCACACAGAGTAAGGAAACGGCAAAAAAACGATCTCTTTTGGTTACACCTAAATCTAAAATTTTTCTCCGTGGTTCACAGCCTCTCCGTTTACTTGCCGGAACAAAAAATCTTGGTTTCGTTGTTGTCGTACTCTGTGTGACTCCGTGCGACTCTGTGGTTCAATCTATTTGATCTGCTTTTATTTGGCTTCAGCCGTCGTCCATACCTTCAAGCGCTCGATCACCTTCACTTTACCTAACAATGGGGCGATTTTCACCAGTTCCGGACCATCTTCCCGACCCGTCAGGGCCAAACGCAGGGGATGGTAAAGGGCCTTGCCCTTCAAGCCTGTCGTCTTGCCCACTTCCTTCACTATAGCCAGGAAGTTAGGCCCGTTGAATTCCCCCTCAAAAGCGGTAAAGCCATCTTGAAAAGCGCTCAAAAGGGCCTTTTGGCCGAGCATTTCCTCGGTTTGGTTGGGCTCAAAATGCAGTTCGTCCGAGAAGAAGAAGACGGTCTCCCTCACCGCGTCCGATAGACAGCCCAGGCTGGTGCGCACCACATCCACCACTTGCTTGACCCAGTCGAACTTGTCCCGGACCTGCTCCCGGGTAACGTAACCGGCCTCCACCAGATAGGGGATGACCATGCGGGTCAGGTCGTCCAAGGGGACTTTCTTTTCCACCAGATATTGGCTTCCCATCCAGTGCAGTTTCATGGGATCGAAGATCGCCCCGCTCTTCCCCACATGGGCCAGGTCGAACTCCGCGGCCATCTCGTCCAGCGACAGGATCTCCCCGCTCTTGGGCGCCCAGCCCAACAAGGCCAAGTAGTTCAGGAAAGCGTCCGGCTGATAGCCCTTGGCCTTGTAGCTCTCCACGCTGGTCTCGCCGTGGCGCTTGGAAAGTTTCTGTCCGTCCGGCCCCTTGATGATGGAAAGATGGGCGAACTTGGGCGCCTGGTAACCCAGCGCCTTATAGATGAGCACCTGCTTGGGGGTGTTGGATAAGTGGTCCTCGCCCCGGATGACATGGGTCACCTTCATCAGGGCGTCATCCACCACGACGGTGAAGTTGTAGGTGGGACTGCCGTCGGAGCGGGTCAACACGAAATCGCCGATCTGGTCGTCGGGGAAGATCACCTCGCCCCGCACCTCGTCCTGCACGACGATCTCGCCCGGGGGCACGATGAACCGAAGGACCGAGGTCTTGCTCTCGTCGTCCATTTTCTTTCGCTCTTCCGGCGTCAGTTTCTTGCACTTGCCGCCGTACTTGGGCATATGGCCCCTTCCCATTTGCCTTTTGCGTTCCAGTTCCAGCTCTTCCTCGGTGCAATAGCAGGGATAGACCAAGCCCTTTTCCTTCAGGCGTTTCAAGTGCTCCTCGTAGATCGAGGTGCGTTCCGATTGTTTGTAAGGGGCATAGGGACCGCCCACTCTCGGGCCCTCATCCCACTTCAGGCCCAGCCAGGTCATGATATCCATCAGTTCCTCGCAGGACTCCTCGGTGGAACGGACCTTGTCCGTGTCCTCGATGCGCAGGAGGAAAACGCCTTTGTGGTGGCGGGCGAACAGCCAGTTATAAAGGGCCGTGCGGACGTTGCCCAAGTGCAGGTCCCCCGTGGGACTGGGCGCGAATCGTACTCTTACAGTTTCCAATGGTATTTCCTTAGTTTAATTTCTTCACCACGTTTGAACGTTGTCAGTTTTAAGTTCTAAGTTTTGAGTTCTAAGTTTTAAAACTTCATAAGTTCATCAAAAAGAATTGCACGATAACTTAAAACTAAAAACCCAAAACTCAGAACTTATCTTCTCAGTCTTTCTTCAGTAATACCACCGCCTGGACCGATAGGCCCTCTTCCCTGCCCTCGAAACCCATACCCTCGGTGGTCTTGGCCTTCACGTTCACGCTGTCCGGGTTCAGTTCCAAAGTCTCCTCGATCATCCGGGACATGGAGAAAAGATAAGAAGCCAGTTTGGGCTTCTGGCAGACGATCACGGCGTCCACGTTGCCCACGGTCCAGCCCTTGGCCTTGGCCATCTTCCCGCATTCCTTCAAAAGGATCAGGCTGTTGATGCCTTTCCATTTCGGGTCCGTGTCGGGGAAATACCTTCCCATATCGCCCAACAGGGCCGCTCCCAGGATGGCGTCGCTGACCGCGTGTGAAAGGGCGTCCGCGTCCGAATGGCCGAGCAAGCCCTTGTCATGGGGGATGGTCACGCCTCCCAGGATCAGGGGGCGTCCTTCCACGAATTTGTGAGCGTCATAACCCATACCGACTCGAATATCCATAACGCGACTCCTTAAATTCAGTGACAGCTATTGGGAAAAAGAATGACCCGATCCGAACCGGTGACCAGCCCTATCGGTTATCCGAAGTGCGCCAGATGATATCCTTGACGCGGTTCAGGTCTTCCGGGGTGGTGACTTTGAAGTTCAACTGGTCGCCTTCCACCGCTAAGACCCTGAAACCAGCCGTTTCCGCGACCGCGGCGTCGTCGGTCAGGCGGGAGGCTCTTTTGCCGACCTTCTTGAACGCCTTGACCAAAAGCGGGACCCGGAACCCTTGCGGGGTCTGGATGGCGCCGATCTTGGACCGGTCCAGGGTTTTGACGACCCTGCCGCCTGAGATGATCTTCAAGGTATCTTTCACCGGGATGACCGGGACGGTCCGCTCCCGAACTGTTGGCTTTCTCCAGAACCCTGCGGATGACCCCGGGGTCGATCAGGGGCCTGGCCGCGTCATGGATGAGAACGCATTTGACTCCCTTGGGTATCACGGCCAACCCGTTCTGCACCGAGTCTTCCCGCTCGGCCCCGCCCTTGGTGACGATACCGGATAATTTCCACCGATAGATGGCCTGCATGGCGGCTTCCGTATAGTTGGGCTGGGTCACGATGATGACGAAGGAAAGTCCCGGCACTTGCGCGAAGGATTCCAGGCACAGGTCCAGCATAGTCCGGCGGTTATCCACATATAGGAAGGGTTTGGGAACCCGGCTTTTCAGCCGCTTGGATTTGCTGGCCGCCACGATGATGGCCGCCCAAGGTGTTGTTTTTTTGGCTTTGTTCGCTTTCATAGGGGGGTCAGTCTAACAAAAGGAAGGGGTTGTTTCCAGAAAACCCTTAGTGGCGCTTGATTTCAGTTCCCAATGCCAATGATTTGCGCGAATGGGAGCGCTTATCTTTTCCAATTCTTTATTTCTAATTGTCCTGGAAAATTTAGGTTTTGGTTATTCCAGTTGGATAAATCGAGACAAACCAACAGCACCGATGGAAATTTGACCTTTGGCATGAATCAAAAATTGTTATTTCTTTTTTGTTGGCATTAAAAAAGGCCTTTCTTGGTGCCCTTGGTGCCCTTGTGCCGATTAACCATTTATTGATTAATGAAATCGGTACTATACCGACCTCTTTAAATGATTTTTAGAAGGTCGGTATGATGGTTAACTTGTTTGAATCTTTCCTGATTTTGTAGCTTCGGTTATATCCCCCCTTTGAAAAAGGGGGGAAGGGGGGTATTAGCCTCCGGTGACCGCCTTGAATATTTCCTCTAATACCGCTTCCGTATTCTTCAAAACTTGATGGTTGTCAAAGCGCAACACCTGAAAACCGCGTCTCCTAAGAAAGGCATCTCGAACGGCATCCCTTTCCTCCACTTCAACATGGAAATGCTGCCCTCCATCTAATTCAATGACCAGAGCGGCTTCCCGACAATAAAAATCCACAATATATTCGCCAATAATTCTTTGCCGGTAAAAACAAGCTCCCGCGATCTGTCTGCGGCGAAGTTTAGACCAGATAAGGCGTTCAGCGTCCGTCATGTTACGGCGGAGTTTTCGAACGACTGCGGTTATTCCCCTTCGGTAAGTCAACATCGAATACCCCCCTATCCCCCCTTTTTCAAAGGGGGGACTTGAAACCAAACACCCTGGTGGATCGGTGTAGAACACAAAAAAAATCCTAGCTGCAAACTCGGGAAAGATTTGCTTGATTAAGGTTTCCTTATTTCTTGAAAACTCCTTCCCCTCAATTCCTTCAGCGCGTCCGAAGCGATCCAGCGGGCCGAAGGGGTTTCCAGCTTGAATATCTTTTCAGCTTCCCGAATGGCGGCCTTGTTAAGTGCTTTGTTCCTCTTTCCGATCTGCCGCAAGGCCCAGTTGACGGCCTTCCTCACGAAATTCCTCTCGTCCCAGGATTCCCTTCGGATGATGGGCAGGAAAGACAGGAATAATTTGTTCGGAGCTTTTTTATCGTGTACCGACATGGCGGCCATCAACACAAAACCCGCCCTCTTCTCGAATTCTCTTTTTCGCTTGGTCCATTCCAACGCCTTCTTCAGGGCGTAAGGCGTCCTGTCCAACAGGTGGCCGCAACATTGATCGCAAATGTCCCAACTATCGAACTGCTTGACCCATTTTTCCATCTGGGCTTGCGTGACCTTCGCCGGGTCATCCACCAGCGCCGCCAGGATGCGGGCTTCGTGGATGCCAGAGTCCCAAAGTCTCAAGGCCAGCTCGTGATCTTTTCCTATCTTGCGGGCGATCTCGTCCAGAATGGGCTTGGGAACACCCAAGAGGTTCTTTCCCCGAATGCCGAACCGAGCCATCCCGTCGATGTTCCGTTGGTTCCTCAGGGACTTGAGCTTGGAAATGATCTTCGGATATTCCATCTCAGCGGGTCACCAAAATCCCGATGGCCTCCGCCAAGGTCTTGACGCCGAGTATCTCCATGGGATGGTCGGGCAACAGGGAAACCGCCTTCACGTTCCCATGGGGGATGATGGCCTGCTTGAAGCCCAGGCGGGCCGCCTCGGCGATGCGGGGCCCGATCTGCGAGACCGCCCTCACCTCGCCCGACAGTCCCAGCTCGCCCAACACCAGGGTATCGGCCTCGACCGGAACTTCCCGGAAGGAGGAGGCCACGGCGGTGGCCACGCTCAGGTCGATGGAAGGTTCCATCACCCGGATGCCCCCCGCGATGTTCAGGAACACGTCCTGGGTGGAAAGGGCCATGCCCATCCTTTTTTCCAGGATGGCCAGTATCAAGGCCAGGCGGTTGGGGTCGATGCCGGCGGACCTTCTCTGGGGCACGCCGAAATTGGTGGAACTGACCAGGGCCTGCACTTCCAACAACAGGGGCCTGGTGCCTTCCAGGCTGGCGGTGATGACCGACCCGGAACTGTGGACGAAGTGGTCGTCCAGGAAAGCCTTGGAGGCGTCGGCGACTTCCTGAAGCCCGTCCTCCCTCATCTCGAAGATGCCGATTTCCTGGGTGCTCCCGAAGCGGTTCTTGACCGCCCGAAGCAGGCGGTACTGTCTCTGCATGTCGCCCTCGAAATAAAGGACCGCGTCCACCATGTGTTCCAGGGTCATGGGGCCCGCCATGTTCCCTTCCTTGGTCACGTGGCCGATGAGGAACAGGGGAAGCTTTTCCCTTTTGGCCAGGTAGATCAGCCTCGCCGCCGATTCCCTCACCTGGGATACGCTGCCCGGGGCCGAGGGGATATCGGACATGAACAGGGTCTGGATGGAGTCGATGATGGTCAGGACGGGCTTGGTCTTCTCGATCTGGGCCAGGATGGTCTGCACGTCGGTTTCGGGGAATATATAGAGGTTGTTGGAACGGATGCCCAGCCTTTCGGCCCGTAACTTGATCTGCTGGGCCGATTCCTCGCCCGTCACATACAGGCATTTGCCCTGTCCCTGTTTCTGCAGGGCGGTCAGTTTGTCCCCCACTTGCAGCAAAAGGGTGGACTTGCCGATACCCGGGTCGCCCCCGATGATGACCGTCTCCCCCGGCACGATGCCCCCGCCCAGGACCCGGTCGAACTCGTTCAAACCGGTTTGGAGGCGGAACCCGTCGTCCACCTCGATCTCGTCCAAGGATACAGGTCCAACGACGGCCTCGGCGGGGCTGGAAAGTTGCCGCCCTCTTTCCTCGGTCTTGACCTTGGCCTTGCCGGTTGTTTCCTCCGCGTAGGTGTTCCATTCGTTGCAGGTGGAGCACTTCCCCTGCCAGCGGATGGAGACCGCCCCGCAATTACTGCAAACGTACTGTGTCTTGATCTTTGCCATTTTTAACTACTTTCCAAACAAGATTTTGCCACCGATAAACACCGATTAACTCCGATTTGATTAAACATTTAAAATTTATCGCAAAAACCGACAGTCTTTACTCAGTAGTTAAAATCTCTTTTTGTTTCCCTAAATTTTCATCTGTGTTTATCTGTGTTCATCGGTGGCTAAAACTGGTTTTGTCGTTTCCGTACTCAGTGGTTAATGCTTTATGTTTCGGTAGTATACACTCGTATACCTACTAACACAAATAAAAAAGGGCTCCCTGAAACAGGGAGCCCTTGGGTAAAACTTAGGTTTAGTTTACTTGGCTTTTTTCTGGTCGTCCGTCATGCCGGGCATGGCCATGGGGGCCCCGCCCTTTTCCATCGGGCAGCTCGACATGGAGGAACAGCATCCCGAACCCATCTCGCATTTGCCCATCATGCATTTGCCCGCGATGCAAAGGGGGCCGATCAGGGAGACCACGATGATGATCCCGCCGATGATCTTTCCCAGGGTCTTGTTGAAATTCTTCTCTTTCTCAGCCAGGGTCAGGACCCAATATCCCACCGCCAGCCCGATCAAATAAGCCACGATCCGATGTGTCAGCATTCAAGCCTCCTTAAATGATTTTTTACGATGTGTCATTAGGGTACCCCTAATAATTACCTTTTTGATTTTTTCGGCATCAAAAAAAAGCCTTTCTTGGTGCCTTGGTGTCTTGGTGGTGAATTATTTGAGGTTCCCCATTATACAACCAGTCACTCAAAATCCAGGTATCTTGACCCCCGACATGGACGAGCCCAATTGACTCATATCCACTTTGGGCATCTTCATTTCTTTATAATCCGCGGGAGGCACGAAAACACTATCATCCACGGCCTCTTTGGACAGCTTGGTGGCCACCATGGAGGACTTTTCCTTGCCGTCCTTGTCCTGGTAGGAGGACTTCAGGGGAAACAGGCCCTTGGACTTGACCAGGGTGACCCAGGAATCCATCTCGGTGGGTTTGTTCTGAAATAGGCCCTGGAACATCCCGATGCCCTTGGCCAGCCACACATGGGCCGCCCCGTTCTCGGTGGTGTAGACATATTCATCGCAGGTATGACCCAAGATGGTTTCGGTATTGCCGGTCTTGGAGAATTTGCCCTTGGAGGCTTCCGCCACCTTCTTGTAATCAGGGAAAGGCTGGCTCATGTACATCTTCTGCTGGGGCATCATAATGATCATGGTCTTCGCCGTCAGGTCCACGATGCCCGCCGCCGCGTGGGCTTTCTGGCTGACGTTGAAACGCAATTTAGTGCCCTTGATGATGTACTCGATGTCGCTTTCGTGGTCGCCGGCCTTGACGTGATAATCCACCGTTCCCTCGAAGGCCTGGGCCTTCCCCAACCCGGCCAGGAATAAACCGGCCTGGATCAATATCATCGCCATCAACAACTTCATCGCGTTCTTCATGACTTCTCCTTTAAAAAAATATTAAAACAAATTGAACCACATGCCGACCTTCCATAAAGCTTTTATAGAGGTCGGTATAGTACCGATTACCAATATTTATTAATTGGATAATCGGCACAGAGTCGCACAGAGTCACACAGAGTTTAAAAAATCAAAAACAACTCGATTGATTAAACAAAAAAGTAATTAAAAATCACTTCTAGAATAGTTTTAAAACCGGATAAAGTCTGTAACTACAAGGTAAAAACAGGTTGTCTGCGTTTTAACAAGAAATCCAACGGAATGTTGTTTCTTTACTCTGTGTGACTCTGTGCGACTCTGTGGTTCAAAGCTTCTTTTGCTTCCCCATAGGTGTATCTGTGTTTATCTTTGCCGTTCTTGGTGAACTTGGTGCCCTTGGTGGTTCAATGGGCGTTTTTTACTTCTTCCAGAGCAGTTTCCACGGATGCACCTTCAGGTCCTCCACCAGGTCCCTGATATCGTCCGCCGTTTTCTCATCCTGCATCAAGACCCCCACCACGCCCTTGCCGTTGTGGATGTCGTTGGTGAGTTGTTTCATGTTCTTCAGGGTGATATCCAGATTGTTCATCGATTCCTTGACCTGGTTCTTGTCCAGGGACGCGGTCAGCAGTTCCAGGCTCTTGGAGACCCTTTGGGCGCTGTCGATGATCTTGTCGGCCTTGCCGCTGGAATTGGACAGGTTTTCCAGTATCTTCTCGATCTTCGCCCGGCTGGCGATGGTCAGTTGCAGCAGGTTATCCGTGGTCTTGTTCATGTTGTCGAAGGAATGGAGGAAGTTCTCCTTCGCTTTGGGGTCGCCCATCATCTTCTCGAAGGTTTCCAACACGTCGCCCAGCTGGCTGAAGGTCTTGTCCAGGTTGTTGGCGTCCAGTCCCTCGATGACATCGCCCGTCTTGAGGAGTTCCCCCGTCCCCAGGTCGGAAGCGATCTGGATATAGCGGGAACCCAGCAATCCGGCGCTGTAGATGGCCACCTGGGAGTCGCGGCGCAGTTTGAAATCGTCCCGGTTGATGAAAAGGTCCACCGCCGCCTTGCCGTCCTTGATACGGATGGCGCTGACCTCGCCCACCTTGATCCCGCCGGCGTATTCCACCGGGGCGTTCTCTTTCAGGTCGCCGAGGAAGTTGAATTCCGCCGTGATCACGTAGCCCCCGGGGGCGAAATGGAAATTGGTGACGAACAGGATGGCGATCATCAGGAGGGACCCCGCGGCCACCACCATCAGCCCGACTTTGAATTCGTTGGTCATGCTCTTAATATCCCCTTAAAGACGTAAAAAATGTTAACCACAGATGGACACAGATGAACACAGATAAAAAATCAAACTTTTGTTTCTAAACCAAATTCAAATCTGTGTTTATCAGCGCTAAAAAAAACAGGTGTAGCCGTTTTTGCTTCCCTAAATTCTCATCTGTGTTTATCTGTGTTCATCTGTGGCAAAATTGGTTTCGTCGTTTCTTAGCTGTGTCTCCGTGGTGAAAGCCGTTTTTGCTTCCCTAAATCCTCATCTGTGTTTATCTGTGTTCATCTGTGGCAAAATTTGCCGTTTCCGTAATCCGTGGTTCAATCTGTCTATCTTATCGGCATGGGCCCTTCCACACTGCCCGTCACGAACTGGTGAATATAAGGATCCCGGCTCTCCCTGATCTCTTCCGGCGTCCCGGTCCCGATAATTTTGCCATCATATATCATGGCTATCCGGTTAGCCACCTTGTAGGCGCTATGCATGTCGTGGGTCACCACCACCGAGGTCACTTTCAGCTTTTCCTGCATATCCAGGATGAGCCCGTTGATGGCCTCCGAGGTGACCGGGTCCAGCCCCGAGGTCGGCTCGTCGTACAGGATGATCTCCGGGTCCACCGCGATGGCCCGGGCCAGCCCCACCCTTTTGCGCATCCCGCCCGAGAGCTGGGAGGGTTTCAGTTCCAGCAGGTCGTCCTTCAGGCCGACCAGTTCCAGCTTCTGGCGGACCACCTCCAGCGCCTTCTTCTCCGGCATCTCGTAATCCCGCAGCAGCCTAAAGGCGATGTTCTCGAAGACCGTGAGCGAATCGAACAGGGCCGCGTTCTGGAACACCACGCCCATCTTCTTGCGCAGTTCGTTCATGTCCCTCTCGCCCATATGCTCTATCTCCTGGCCTTCCACCCACACCTGGCCCGAGTCCGGCTCCGTCAGCCCAGCGATGTGCTTGAGGATGGTGCTCTTCCCCACGCCCGAGCGCCCGATGATGGCCAGCGTCTCGCCCTGGAACACGTCCAGGTCCAGCTTGTCCAGCACCCGGCGGTCGCCGAAGCTCTTGGAGACTTGCTTGAGTTGGATCAGGGCTTTGGTCATGGATGGTCCTTAGATGTTCAGGGTGGTCAGGATGGCGGTCAGGAAATAGTCCGAGACCAATATGGACATGAAGGAATAGACCACCGCGTGGGTCGTGGACAGGCCCACGCCTTCCGCGCCGTTGGTGGTGGAAAAGCCCTGCCGGCAGGACACGACGGCGATGATGGCGCCGAATACGACCGCCTTGATCAGGCCTCCCATGATGTCGCCCGTCACCAGCGTGGCCCGGGTAGAGTCGATATAGACGGTAGAGGGGGTGAACTTCAGCGTGCAGACCATCAGCCCGCCCAGCCAGCCGGTCATGTCGGCGAAGATGGTCAAGAAGGGCAGCATGAAAGTGAAGGCCAGGAACCTCGGCACCGCCAGGTACTTAACCGGGTTGGCCGCCAAGGTGGACAAGGCGTCGATCTGCTCGGTCACCTGCATGGTGCCTATCTCCGCCGCCACGGCGGACCCCATCCGACCCGCGATTACCATGGCGGTCAAGACCGGGCCCAGTTCGCGCACCAGCGACAGGCTAACCACCGCCCCCAGGAATTGGGAGATGCCCTTCATTTTGGTTTCCAGGGTATAGCCGGATTGCAGGGCCACCACCATGCCGGTGAAGAAGGCGGTGGTCATGGCCACGGGGATGGATTCCACCCCCACCCGGACCATTTGTTGGAAGATGAGCTTGCCGTCGAAGGGCTTCCGGAACATCCAGAGGTTGATGCGCACCGTCAGATAGACCATCTGGCCCATCTCGTCGATGAAATAGATGGCGTACGCGCCGATGGCTCTAATTAGTTCGCGGATATTCATGGCTCCCCATTGTAAGCAACGCTGACAGCATTACAGCCTACTTTTAAATTAAACGAAACATCCATGCAATATCTAGTCGGATTTAAGCCCCAAAACACGCCTTAACTTTTCACCCCATTCGGGTTTTAACCATTTAAAGGCTCGAAGCCTTTTACCGGTATAAACTCTGATACCGAAAATAATACTAAACACAAAAGAAATTATCCCACTATTCAGAGTCCTAAACCAAAGCGCGTCAATTCCACGGTCATAGTATGTAACGGTGAAATAAATACTGATGAAAGTCCCGAAAAGAAAAATTAAAAATAAAAAACCATAAAATATTCTCTTCTTTAAGGTGATCTCCAGTGGATTTAATTCTTCATTAGATAGAGATTTAAAATCCTTGAACAGAAGGATCTTCAATGCGCCAATAAAATAGATCAGTATTAATAATATCCATAACGATAAAATCTTCCCGTAATCTTGCAGATCGGTGCGTACCACTAGATAACAAATAATGAAGAACAATACAGCCAGATCAAACCAATAGGCCGGGGTAAATTTCGTTACTTTTTTCATCACTTCATGCCTTGTTCCGAATTATTGGCGGTGTCAGACCCGAAAACAGAGAATCACCTAACCTTGGATCAATAATTCCTTTCAAGCCATCCTTATTATCGAACCTTTTTAAATCCCGTGAATTTCGGAAATTCAAAACCCTCGAACAAATTTTTATACTTGGTCAATTCGGCGTCTTCTTGAGAATAAACTTCTATGGACTCATCGTGACTTACCCGAATGATAGTTTTCCCCTCACGAATAATCAGCATGAAGCCCCAAATAAAATACAAAGCCAAATCTACCAAACACTCCATTGAGTCCAGATCATTTTTATTAAAAACGTGAAAAGGAACGTTAATGATTGTCCGTTCTTCGCCTAATGTTTTCCGATAAGCATAAAATAAAGTCTGGTTTTCACTGCTCGGCCATATACCCCATTCAGTTATCCAAAATACGCCCTCGTTATCACCCAATGACTCTTTGATAAATCCCAAAAGACTTCTTGAAAGTGCGGTTTTCACTCCTGAATCTTTATCAATTAAATAAGAAATCTTATTCCTATAAAATTGGGTTAAATTTTCTTGGTTCGTTGGAAGTTGGTGTTCCCGGAGCCAATTTTCACCTTCTGCTTTGGTTAATATATTCATTGTTTCTACTCCTCAACGAAAACAGTAAATTACCTAATCCCGGTCTAATATTTTAATTCCGACTCTTTTTTATTTGCGCCCTCACATTCATTACAACCAATAAAACGAAAGAAACAAAAAAGGCCCCGAACAAACACACAGTTAAATTCGCAAGATGTAGATATGGTTTGGGATTGAAATCCGGTCTTGCGGAAAACGATGCCGCCCAGATATAACCCAAAGCCAAATTACCCAACCAAAGAGTGATCAATAGCAAAAACAGGGCTAATAACCATCTCCAAATCAATTTCTCACCTCTCCACAAACTGATTTAGCCCCAAAGCCCTTTGCCTGCCCCATCAATTCATTACTTCTTGGGCGGTATCAACCCTATTAGTCCTAAGCCTACCGCGCTTAGGAATAGGGTTCCTAAAAACGCGAGATAACCATTATCGATATATTCAGACCAAACGATGAACGACGCTAGGAAGAGCCATAAAAGAGGGCCGAATAAAACGATGTTTTTTCTGCCAGTTCTAAGAGCCCAGGCGGCCAGTGGGGTTATGAACAACGCACACAACGTGCTTACAAATAGACCGATTGGCGGAAGAACCATCATTAAAACCGAACCTTTTAAAATATCTAAGTCGAATTTTCTTTCTGTGATCGCGACAAGCGGTCCGCCAGTAAAAACACAACCCAATGTAAAAGCGAAAAACCAGCTGATCGCGAAAGCAATGAGCAGGGGCGGTCTTTCTTCTGCCTTTGGCGGGATATAATTATTTTTGATTAATTGTGTTTTGATCGTCCTAAATAAAAGTAGCAAACCGACCGTACCCACAATTCCGATAATTATCACAAACAAACCATATACATACGGGTTGGTGGTTAAAAGTTGGAATCGATCCATAAAAACAAGCACCTCACGAACCAACAAAGATCAAATAAAAGCCTTTTTAACCATTCAAATTACCAATGTTGTCCTTACTACTTCCCCAGGCTCTCTTCATACTCCTCACGGGAAATCGGAATTCTTTTATCCATGAAATCATCCGGGCTATTCCTCTCCGAATAAATAACCCCGTTGTTTTTCTTGATGCCAAATGTGTTTTCCCAACCATCCTCGGCTTTCAAATGCATCTTCTCTTCAAAATAAACATATCCCCCCGGAAGAACTGTTTCGATGGAGGTCGAGTTATTAGCGCCCTGGTCGACCGTTTCGATGGGTTTCCAACCTGCAGAAAAAACCAATTCTTCATTACTAACTTCAGGTAAAAGATCCTTCGCTTCCTTGCCTAAAACCAATTCCACTTTCCCCTTTTTGACCCGATAGATGAAATAAACAGGGCCATAATCCATACCGGTATTATAGTCTTTGGTGACCAAGTAAACCCCGTGACCCACGGGAACGAGGTGTAAAATATTTCTTCCCAATAAAGATACGGGAAAGTTTTTAAACCCGGTTCCATCGACTTCCCAAACTTCGACCTTCGGCTTGCTTACGTAGTCCATGTTTCGCGCTTCCATCATCGTGGAAAAATACAGGATGGGGCTCCACCAACGGCCTAACCGCAGGCTCTTCGTGCGGAAAACCTCTTGCGAGACCACAAAGACCGCTTCATTCTTGTCGGCGATACCCTGCACCGTCTTCGGATAGGAATACTTCATGTATTCCACGTCAAAAAGGCCGTAGACCAGGGTCAAAAGCGCCGCGATCAGTAACCAAGGCGCCAAGGCCGCCAACAAGAAGGGCCGTACCAGCTTTTTCTTTTCCATTTCCTCCTGGAAAACCTTGTAACCATCCCCCTCGAACTGGGAGGGTTTCAATACGAAACTTTCCACCCCCGGTATCTTGACCCAAAACTTCTTGCCGACCTTTCGCGCCTCGGGAAATTTACCCAAAACGCAAGTGGTCACCCCGTGAGGGGATTCAAAACAGATCACATCCCCGTAGAATTTCATGAGCCTCTTGCCGAACCTTTCCGTATATCTTTGTCCGCCGGTAGGCAGAAACAAGGCGATGAAAGAAACGACCAATACCATCAATACAAAATCCATGAACAGGCCCGCGAGGCAATAGATCAAATGTAGGAATGTAAAATCGCTTTTTAGGTCGTAAAAGTTCATGATGCCAAGTATGAGAATGATGAAACCGAAAAAGGACAGCCAAGGACCCGTAGCGGAACTGTAAAGGCGGTTAAAGAAAACACTCATGAACCCGATCTTGAAGGCGACCACTTTTTGTTCGGAAGAAGGCAGTCCGGTCGCCTCAGAAGACGGGGTCGACCGGAGGATATCGTTAACGGGGCTGGGGCGGATCCTCCAGAAAAATGGCCGGAGACCTTCGATCCCTTGCTTCACGGGTTTTATGATCCTCAAATATCGAGCCAACCACTCGGCAATGTAACGGCTGGTTCTATTGAAGGAATACCGATAGCCGTTCAGGTTTTGGTCCCAAAAAACATTCCCGGTTTTATGAATGACTTCCATTTCCATATCGTGCGATCTCTGGGCGTATTCACCCAGCCCGAAGGAGGACGGTATGGCCGAGGGAGCGATACCGGCGGTCTTCACCCATTCCCGATGTTTACCCAAAAGAACGGAAGCATCCAATTCATCGATGTATCGGATTTTAAACCCCGGCCCTTCCGCTGTCGGAAAGAAGAATTGGGCGTTCGTCGTGACCCAGTTCAAGTCTTTGACGAGCGAAATGAAACGCCACCGAGCCCCGATGAACTGGCACTGCATGGTTCCTGGATTCCAGGTGAAACTGAAGGATTGGGTGGCCCATTCCCCGGTCGCGGGATTCTCGAACAGCCTGATGACGGTTTTGATCTCGCTCCGACCGAAAGTGTATGTGCCGCCGGTGGAGAGGCCCTCTTCCTTGAAGGAAAAACCGGAGGAAAGGATGAACTTCTCGCCCTCGATAAAATAGGCCCGGACCGGCAGAGGCAAGGTTTCATAATCGAACGGACCGTGTTCCCATTCGATCTTTTTGAAGAACAAGGCCCCCCGTTTCAGGCTGTCGAACAAAGCCAGGACGTACCAAAGGGGGAGGATGAGGAGCAGGGACCAATAAGAACAATGCCAAACAAAAATGATATACAAGGTGAAGGACAGAGCTATAAATTTGATCAACCCGCCCAATTGATACATTCAGGGCTCCTCAAATATGCGTCAAGATAGAAAATCGAAGATCAACCCTACCCAACGGTCACCATTATATGCAAAAGAGGCGTGCCCGCTGGCACGCCCCTTAGGTCTGACCGATTTCGATGTTAAATAACGCTAAAAACCTACTTAAATCTTTTTTTCGCACGTTGTAAAAGTATATTAAATTAAAAAATCGGGAGCCCAATAAGTTGCCTAATAATCAACCCGAAATAAATTACAAAAATTAGGAAAACAAAAATAGAAAAGGTGCATATCAAAATGTTTAAGACAGTCGCGCGTTTATTCCTGGGGCTTAAAAGCTCTCTGTTAATTTTATACATACCAACAAAAAATAAAACACTGCCCACCAAACCAAAAAAATTCATAAGATTTTCCAAAAAAGGTTCATGGCTTTTTCCGGCCATAATCATCACTGGCGTAGTAATAATGTAAATGCCCAATAGGCAGAACGTAAACAATTTCAAATATCTGATAAAAATTCTAGCTTTATGATTTTTTTCATTCTTCATTAAAATCTGCACCTTCCTCCTGGTACCCCAGGATTATTCAATTCAACTTTCTCAAGGCATCTGCTCTCGTTTTGCATTATTTAACATATCTTTATATTTCTGATGTAAACCGGGTTCTAAATAATATTTTTTATCATCTTCCAGATACATATCATCCGGTTGCAATGCTAAAGCTTTCTCGTAATCTTTTATGGCATCCGGATAATCTTTCAACTTCGAATAAATACTTCCAATAGCGACAAAATAATCGGCTTTTGCTGTTTCCGTCATTTTTGATTGTTCATTTAAAGCATTCATTTTATTAAGTAACGGAAAAATATAATCTTTTTGTTCGTTCGAGACAAATTCCACCAAACATGAACAGGCCCTCTCTAAAATGAATAAATTATCGGGATCTAATTTGACGCCTTTTTTTACCAGGGATACAGCTTCAGAATTTTTACCCTGTAGAAAACATGTGCCACCCCGTTCGATCAAAGTAAAACTTTCATCCGGAGGAAAAGTCAGTACAACATCACTTACACTACCTGAATTAGGATTTTCCTTAACTTCTCCCAGCGGCGGTGTGACTTTTTGCCAACCCAAAATCTTGAAATATGTTTCACGAGAACATCCCGTGAGCATTAACAAAAATACAACAGACACAATTAGAAGTCGGTTGAATTGGGGCTTAGTCAGAATCATTACTTCGTTCCCTTTTCCTGGGTAGGTGTTGATTGCGTTGTATTTACCATGGATTTCGGTTGTTTCAGTTGTTGGGCGAAATACAAAATTACTATAAAAGCGAGAATCCAACCTAAGACCAATTTCCAAGTTTGTTGATCATCTATTTTTTTTTGTTCCTTGATAGGTACTATTTCACGATTATCAGCGTGATTATGAATAATGCCCCCCAGAGCCATATCGAGATATCCATTCCTCCTTTTATTGGAAACAACCACTTTTTCGGATGTGAATTGGATGATTTTTTGCACGGTGATCAAGTGCGTTCTGAAAAAGCTATTAGACAGATCGGTATAAGATTGGGTTTATGCAAAAACAATCACGAGATCCATAGTTTTTATAGAGAAATTCGGCATGAGATTTTTTAAATAAGACAAAATACTTTTTATTTCTTCTTCCGAGGCCAAGCCTTCCCGGACAACACAAACAACACCTAAAAATAGCCAACCACGCATCTCTAGAAAACTCCATTTCCCGGTGTTCGGGAACTGTTCGCTCGGTTTCCAGCCGTTTTCCTGAAGGTCGATCGCTAGTTGATCAGCGGTTTGCATATGCGTAACCTATCCCTATAAAGAGGTTAGGAAAAAAATAGAAACTCACCAAGCTCTATTTAAGTCTCGTAAATCCATTCTTCAAACTATAAACATATATCCGCTCGACTTCAGTATGGTCGCCATATCCATTGAGATTTATAAGCACTTCATCATTATTTACCCATTCCACACCCTCAAAATAGAAATGAACACACTCGAATGAATCCAATTCCTTTTTCTCTTTTTCATCCATCATGTCCAAAGGATCTTTCTCTTTTGAGGCTTTTCCATTTTTGTCGATCTTATATATATGCGTATCCGTCTCATTGCTTGCGTCACCATCTGTCACCATTAGATGAGTTCCATCAGGTGACCACGCCACTTGGACCCATCGATTGATTTCGTAAAACTTCGTTTTTACTGACGAATTCTTTTTCGATAAATAAACAAACGGGTCATCCATGTCATAAGGCGTATTCAAGACATATAAATCATTACTTTTATTAAAACATTCGGAAATTTCGCTCGGAAAAATCGCTATACCTTGTTGCGCCGCGCCTTCCCGCAATTCCAAAGCTTTATCCACATCTTTTTTAATTTCCCTACCACTCTCCAGCGCTTTTGCCAATTCGATCGAACAAGCCAAATCACCAAGCGAAACACCTTTTTGGTACCATTTCACAGCTTCAGAATGATTACCCATATCCTCAGCGTCTAACCCATTCACTAAACATTGCGGTACACCCGTTTGGTTTTCAGTTGTTACAAAATCGCTAGTGTTTGACTCGATTTCTACACGGCTGGCAGAATCCGGGATGATTATAGAGCCATCAAAATAAGTGACCTCTTTCAAACCCGAAAACTTTCCTGATTGGGTATCAAAATCCAGTGAAAAAGAAGGCATATTTATTTCTGGGGTAGCTTCGGTTTCTTTTTTCTTCCAATGCTCTGAATAATAATACAATTCAACGCAGATAATTTTTTTACCGCTTTTGTAAACCCCAGAATAAGAACGCATATATTTAGGTAAAAATGAGGAAAGGCCTTCAACCTCTATGCTTGAAAGAATATATTTCGGTAATCCTTTTTCTAATTTCGCCACATCTTCTTCGGAAGGATTCCAGCATTTGCCTTCTGATATTTCACTACCAGAACAAGAAATCAAATTACCTTTGTAATCCTTGCCATGAAACGTGAATGTCGGTTGCGAATCTTTAGTAACAATTTCCGGGAGCGAATGTCTGTATTCCAATGTCTCTTGGCCAAGAATGGTAGAAGTAATGAATAAGGCGGTTATTAGGTTGGCAGATAAAAGAAGTTTGCTCTTTGTCATCATTCAGAACACCTCGTAAGACCCAATAAAACTATTACTCGATTTAGATATTAAACATCTCTTATTTCTCTGACCCTACAGGAATCTCAACTTCCGTTCCAGTCGGTGTTGCCTGTTTGTCTTCCAGGCTTTCTTTAACCCTATCCCTGTAAGCCAATATCCCATCCGCGATGGCTTTGGCCATCTCATCCCGCCAATGGGGATCTCCAAGCTTTTTAGCTTCATCAGGGTTGGATATAAAAGCCATATTGATGTAAACGCTGGGCATATCTACCTGATTTAGAACTCCGAATGGTGCTTGTTGAATACGTCTAATACGTTGTTTCAAACGTTCACGAATTCTTTGATCAATATGTTCCGCGAGATAATAACTGCGTATCTTTCGATTTCTTTGCTGTAAATCATCAATTATATCTTTTATCCCTATTACCTTTTTCGGCCCGATGTTGGATTTTCTGCTGTAAACATAAGAAGAGGAACCATTCTCCGAATCAGAATCACTTTGATCACAATGGATGGAAACGAAGAGGTCGGCTTTGTGGGAATTGGCTAGGTCCACGCGGGCTTTGGTGGAAACTTCATCGTCACCCTTACGGGTCATCAGAACTTCCAGGTCTTTATCTTGTTTCAATAAATCAGCGATCTTTTTGGCGACCGCTAAATTCACGTCCTTTTCGACGACTTTCTCGTCATCGCTCACCGCCCCCAGATCTTCCCCGCCATGGGCCGGATCAATAACGATGCGGTGGACTTGATAGATTTGGGATTGGTCTGGTTGTTCTTGAGGCGTCAGCGAAATGGCGATCTCATCCGCCCAAAGGCAGGGTGGCAATAAGGCGAGAATTAGGAATACCTTATTCATATATGGACCTTTATAACTTCGATGCACCCCATTATATGCAAAAGAGGTATATCCCTTTGTTAA
This sequence comes from candidate division FCPU426 bacterium, assembly GCA_963830915.1. GTDB lineage: Bacteria > Oederibacteriota > Muellerivitia > Muellerivitales > Muellerivitaceae > CAWHOE01. The sequence goes on along the minus strand of CAWHOE010000049.1, from coordinate 50,721 downwards.
TCTTCAATTTCATCCATTGGCTCAATAACCCTATGAGAAACCAAGGATTTCAAACAGTCCAAAATGGGATAAACTCATAACGAGGAGAATAAGAAGCATCCCATATATGAGGTCCGCACATCATGACCAAATTGCCGATCGATATAAGCATGAAAATCCCAATACCTAAATTTGACCACGTTTCTGAATTAATCAAACTTTCTCTAAAAATATTTTTTAAAAGCTTATGGTTCATTTTTAAAATCACCTTCTTTTTCTATATACCATTGGGAATTTTTATATCCGTTTATTTGCCTCAAGATAGCTTTCAGGATACTTTTTGGTTCGTGAATATGTCACATAGTCTATTAAGTCCCTTTTTGTATTCCGCCCTGATTTTCGGGATCGCCCAATATCTTTGCAATGGTACCTTTCCATCTGTTTGGGATGCGTATCGCTTTGGTTTGCATAAATGGGCGAGAATCTTCCGTTTGCAATATTTGGTTGCGGCTTTCTTTGCTCTTATTGGGCTTTTAATGTTTTTGATCCCAGGAATTTTGGCCGCCATCGCCTATTCTTTAGTTTCCTGTGTCGTTTGTTTCGAGGAAGAAACCCAATCGAAAGTACTTCGTCGAAGCCGCGAATTAACCATTGGAAATCGCCGGCTCATCTTTTTTTCTTTGATTTCTATTTTCTTAATCCAAATTATTTTCTATACCATTATTTCTACCGCGATAAATTTATCGTTTTATTTCATGCATTTAAAATTTTTAATACCTTGGACACTCGGTTTCTGTGATGGTCTTTTCGATATATCCGCAACAATTTTTCCTATAGCTCTTCTTTTGATATATCTCAAAAGCGTTAAAGAATTTAAATTAAATCCTAAAGAAATTTGGTTACTGCGATGGGCGCCTTGATCGTCAGGAACATTCCTCGTGGTTACTACATCATCGGATTATATTTTTGCGTGTTTATCGTCCTCATATTCCTAATGGACGCCTATCAAAAAAGGATTTCAAATCAAACTGTCGAAATACTCGTTGCGGCCCGGGATATCCCGAAAGGGGTTTTCCTGAAGCCCGACATGGTCGTCAAAAGTCATATTTTTGTTTTTCAATATGACACGAACGATGTGGAAGACCTTCAAGAAGTGGAAAGCCTGACCACCCTGGTCCCCATCCCCAAGGGAAGACCTATCGCCTACACACAATTCTCGCCAAGTGAAAAGGCCCAGGCGCCTATTCGAAGCCACAATCCTCTGAATTACACCTTGGCGGTGGACGAAAGCACGAACACGGGCAAACTCTATAAACCCGGTGCTAACCTGTATGTATTTGGAAAGGCCGGAATAAAGAAAGATGAAATACCGATAGTTGATTTCCCCAAGGTGGAGCTGGTCTATCCAACGCCCCAACCCGTCAAACCCTTCGGCTACGCCAAGGACAACATTCATTTAATTTCGATCACCCCCGCCCAAGCGGAAGAATTGAAGACTAAGTCGGGTGAATCTATCCAATTGGTTTTAAAGGGCCTGAATGGCAATGAGATGTCCGCTGTCATCGATCTAAAAGGCAAATAACGCTAGGCGTTAGGCCATCAACGCTAGGCGTTACCCCACTAACGCTAGGCGTTTTGGCTGAAAACGCTAGGCGATACCTCACTAACGCTAGGCGTTACCCCGATCAACGCTAGGTCCGCCACCCCTAACGCTAGGAGTTTTGGCTGAAAACGCTAGGCGTTACCTCACTAACGCTAGGCGTTAGACCCATCAACGCTAGGCGTTTCTGCCGTTAACGCCAGGAAATACCCCACTAACGCTAGGCGTTAGACCCATCAACGCTAGGCGTTTCTGCCGTTAACGCCAGGTAATACCCCACTAACGCTAGGCGTTACCCCCCATCAACGCTAGGTGTTAGTCCCATCAACGCTAGGTGATACCTCGCTAACGCTAAGCGTTAGTGGCCAGCCTTTCCGATGGCACTTGTGTCGAGGCCTCAAGCCGAGACACAGGGTTTAGTTGTGCCGATTCACCAATGAAATAAATGCATTAGAAATCGGTACTATACCGACCGCCGTATATTCTTTATGGGAGGGTCGGCATGTACCGGGCCTCAGCTATAAAGGCCCGGTGTCGGAAACACGCTTCCGAGGGGTAACCTGGTCTTTCCGAGGCTCGGAAACAACACTTCCGAGGGATGGCCCGTTCATTCCGAGGCTCGGAAACATCCTTCCGAGGGGTAGCCCAGCCTTTCCGATGCTCGGAAACAACCCTTCCGAGGGGTGACCCGATCTTTCCGAGGCTCGGAAACATGCTTCCGAGGGGTGGCTCGGTCATTCCGAGGTTCGAAAACAACCCTTCCGAGGGGTGCCTGGCCTTTCCGATGCTCGGAAACAACCCTTCCCAGGGGTGACCCGATCTTTCCGAGGCTCGGAAACAACACTTCCGAGGGGTGGCCCGGTCATTCCGAGGCTCGGAAACATGCTTCCGAGGGGTAGCCTGGCCTTTCCGATGGACCAAAGGCTCCTCCGGTAACCGGACAAGGCCCGTCCGGTGGGCAAAAATAACGATTCCGGTGGGCACCCCATCTTTCCGGTGGGTGACCGGTAGGCGTCCGGTGGGTAAAAATAACGATTCCGGTGGGCCGGTAGTCTTTCCGGTGGCTTCCGGTGACCGGAAAAAGCCCGTCCGGTAGCCGGACAAGGCCCGTCCGGTGGGCGAAAATAAGGATTCCGGTGGCATCCGGTAACCGGCCAGGAGCGACCGGTAGCCGGCTGGGGGGTGGCCGGTGCCCGGTCAAAACCGACCGGTGGCCGACCGGGGGGTGACCGGTGCCCGGTCAGAACCGACCGGTGGCCGACCGGGGGGTGGCACCAGGCCTTTCTATCAATAGGCCTGGCACAACTAACCCCTCTGTCTCGGCTGGTTGCCTCGACAGAAGTGCCGGTAACCGGTCAAAACCGACCGGGGGCCGACCGGGGGTTGGCACCGGGCCTTTCTATCAATAGGCTCGGTATCGGCCAGCAGGGGTCAACCTTAAGGGATTCTTACCAGGCGTAAGCCTTAGGCGCCGCGCCGCCGGGGCCGGGAAAGATGGCGTCGATCTTCTTGAGGGTATCGGGCGAAAGCTTGATCTTGAGCGCCCGGAGGCTTCCCTCCAGTTGGGCCATGGTCCGGGGCCCAATGATGGGGGCGGTCACGACCTCCTGGTGCAACAGCCAGGCCAGGGCCACGTTCGCGGGCTCCTCCCCCAGCTTCGAGCACAGCTTTTCCCAGGCGGCGTATTTGGCGTAATTTTCCTTCAACTGTTTCTGCACCCTGGGGTCCTTGCGCCGGCCTTCCTTCGCCTTTTTCAGGATGCCGCCCAGCAATCCCCCGCCCAGGGGGCTCCAGGGGATGACGCCCAATCCGTAGGCCTTGCAAGCGGGCAAAACCTCCAGCTCGACCATGCGGGTCTTGAGGCTGTAGTGGCTCTGTTCGGAGACCAGGCCCATGAAATGGCGGTTCTTGGCCGCCTCGTTGGCCTGCGCGATATTCCACGCCGCGAAATTACTGCTCCCCACATAAAGCACCTTGCCGGCCCGGACCAGGTTTTCCATGGCCTGCCAGATCTCATCCCAGGACGCTTCCAGGTCCACATGGTGCATCTGGTAGAGGTCGATATAGTCGGTCTTCAAGCGCCTCAGGCTGTCCTCGCAGGCCTTGGTGATATGCAGGGCCGACAGGCGGGAGGTATTGGGCCAATCGCCCATGTCCCCGTAGACCTTGGTGGCCAAAACCGTCTTTTCCCGGCGCCCGCCGCCCTGGGCGAACCACCGCCCGATGATCTGCTCGGTCACACCCTCGCCCTTTTTCCAGCCGTATACATTGGCCGTGTCGAAGAAGTTGATGCCCAGTTCCAGGGCCTTGTCCATGATGGCGAAACTGTGCGGCTCGGTGGTGACCGGCCCGAAGTTCATGGTGCCTAAGCAGAGGCGGCTCACCGAAACCCTGGCCCGCCCTAAGTTGGTGTATTGCATGAAAGACTCCTTTTCTGAATGATTAAAGATTCTTGGTACTATCCAAAACGGAAGATCCCTAACCCTTCAATACTACTTTCGTATAATGCCGAACCTTACTTCAGCCCACTTTGTCTCAACGTGTCAAATAATGAACCAGTATTTTCGCACTTCACAACTTTTGCGCCGGAAATAAGATCATGGATACATCTTCGGTCACTTCGAAAAATAAATAGAACATCAAATAACATAAACAATACTGGAATAATTTCATACTGTGGCTGACCGCTAATGCTCGCGATCAAGAAGAACGCATAAGCAATTACAAAAGGGAGTGGTCTTAATACTAAAATATTAATTAGATCCAGATCATCCCCGGTTTTATTATTGACTATTCGGATCGAACGGTAATATTTGCCAATGGTTTGGGCGCGAGTCCAAAGAAGAAAAGTATTAACCAGTCCAAAAACCTGAGCAAAGCCCCAGCCGGTTATCCGAACAATGGCCTTAAAATTCGAATGGAACGCTTCATCAATTTGCGGATAGCCGCTCTTTCCGAATATTCCCTTCAGAAAAAAAAGACCAGCAAATAATAAAAACAATAATATAACAACCACTATTGGCAAAAGATCTATTAAAGCCGCCAATAAACGATCCGACCTATCCGCTAGTTCTTGGGATGAACCTTTAGTTGTTTTATTTTTTAATTCAGCCATTTCCTTTTTGGAAACGTTGAAGGTTATTTCATTTTTTCGATACTTTTTTGACGGCAAATAAATCTCCTGTTTAATAAAATTTCGGCTTCAAAATCCGCTCATTTCGGAAGTGGTATCACTTTCAAGTCACTGCCATCCAGGCTCACTTCCATCAACCTGTATCGAGGGTGGGTGGTATTGGGCCAATTTTTCTGCTGAACAAAAAGCACGAATGGCCTTTGGGTGAAATAACGCAAGCCAAAGACCAAGGAATTTAAGAAGGTCAGTTGTTTGGGTTCGATCCGGTCCGGATTCTTAAGGTCTAAAGGACTCATGTATAGATCGTACGTAAACCCGCCTAATCCCGATTTCATCTTCGTGAATACGACCTCTTTTTGGTCGGGAGACACCCGCGCGTCCCATATATCGGAAAGCAGGGAGACAGGCTTGGCGCCCGCTGTCAAAGGCATCGCCATTAACGTATTGCTTTGGGCCATGTCCACGAAAAACAAGGTTTTCCCATCGTTTGAAACGGACAGATCGGACATTCCATAAGCTTTCAAATGGGTACATTGTTTCGGGGCTTTTCCCGTGATGTCGATGGAATAGACATCGAAGTCATGGGGATGGGATTGGGCGATGGGGGAATAGTGGCCGTAAGAACCGGCGCTTAAATAATAGATGGTTCGGCCATCGGGCGAGAAAACGGCGTCGGTAATATTGCCCGCCTCAGGGGTCAGGATTTGGGGATTGGCGCCGTTTACATCCATCAAGCAGAGAGAACTTGGGGGATTTTCAGCGTCCTTGGCCTTGAAAACATACATTATTTTTTTGGCGTCCGGCGAAAAGATCGGGTCATAGGGGACACGGTCCTGCGGAACCGGTATTTCCCTGCCTTTGACCCCTTTCGGATCGATGACATAGATCGAATAGGCCTTGTCCTTGGCGTTGACATAACAGATCAGCCCGTCCCCCGGCGCGATGGACGCCGCTGGTTGGAAACCGTTCGAACCAAAGAAATAGCACCCCGTGCCAGCCATGAAAACCAGCAATAGGGCGACTTTGGAAGTTAACGTTTTGAAAATACTGATCTGATCCATACATTCTCCTATACCTGATCCCTATGCACGCTATCGGGTCCGAAAGCGGGCAAACAAACCGCCACATACTCCGCGCCCTCAGGCGAGGGACTGGAATACCTGACCCACTCCCCCTTCTTAATTCATACTGCCTAGCTCCATTTTTAATCTGTTAGGGCAAACAATGGAAACCATGTTCACCAAAATGCTTGTCAAAAGTGTGGACGTTCTTGACCCCATTACGCCGCATAACCTCAAAACTGACACAGTCCACGAGACTCAGATTCCTTCGTTTGGCGGTCAATACGGTGGCAAGACCCGCCTCATGGCAGCTCTCATCCACCCATTCCAATGATAGTAGCGGCACAACAACCCTTTGAAAATCGGCGACGGCTTCCAAACCCAGGCGGTTTTGGATCAGGGAGAAGGTCTCCAAAAGAATGTAATTACTGGAAACCAGGGTGGCGTCCGATTCAAGCAGAAGTTTCCAAGCCTGATCGGCTTTTTCGTGGAAACGGTCCTCTTTCGTTAAAAGCGCGATAAAAAAGGACGTGTCAATGAAAGTGGTCACTTGGCGTAGCTTTCGGCCAGGTACTTGTCGTGATGTGTGGAAAGATCGGTGTGCTTGGAATGGTATTTCCCCGAAATGGCGATGGCGCGTTTCCGCCGCTCCTCAGGGCTGATGATCCCGTTTTTCAAGAATAGATCAACGCCTTGGCGGATGACCTCGGCCATGGAAATATGCCGTTCCCGGGCGATTTTTTTCAACGAAGTGGTTTGTTTGTTGGTCAATTGAATCTGGGTACGTACCACGGCAGCCTCCTAAAGTGATTACACTTATAGGATTATGATAACACTTGAGCGGTTTAATTCAATTCCAGGAACATCTAATAATTCACCACCAAGACACCAAGGCACCAAGAAAGCCTTATTTATTGGTGCCGACAAAACCAAAAAAGCAATTTTCAGAGGTGCCCTTTATTCTAAATCCCGGTGCACGATATCGGGGCCAATCGGCTAAAAATTAATTATCTGAATAAATTTATGGAGTTTTCGCACAGCGAAAGCCATTGTAATTATCCAAGTGTTCATCGTCCCCAAAACTACGACATGCCGCACGCAATGAATATTTATCGTCATTCCAAGATCCACCGCGCATTGCATGCCCATTTTTCTTGTACGTTGTTGAACCTTGTGGATTTCTCAAAGGGCTATTCGCGTAATAATATGCATCATGCCAATCCGAGCACCATTCCCAAACATTTCCAAGAATGTCATATAGCCCATAAGGATTAGGCCTTTTCTCGCCAACAGGATGGGTCATCCCACCAGAGTTATCTATAAACCAGGCATAATTACCCAATTGGTAGTCGTCATTACCAAAAAAATATTTTGTTTCAGTCCTTGCCCTAGCTGCTTTTTCATATTCCGCTTCTGTTGGAAGCCGTTTATTGACCCATTGAGAATAAGCATTAGCATCGTCCCAAGAGACATTGATTACAGGCCTTGATCCCCGACCCCATCCTTGGTCTTCAGGTTTTTTCCGATTTGTCGCTTCACAAAACTTGTCATATTGCCTAAACGTAACCAAATACTTGTCTATATAAAAAGCGTCTACCGATACCCTGTGCCGTGGGTGTTCATCATTTAACCCTTCAGTTATCGGAGAGCCCATCATATATTCGCCCCCAGGTATCAAAACCATCCCGGCCGGTGATTTTTTCTTATGAGCTGATTTCGGGTTGGCAATTGCGATATTTGCAACTATTGAAAATAGAATGATCAAAATGAAGTACCTATTTAGGATTTTGATTTGGGAGATAAACATTTCGGACATGGATATGAACCTCCAATTAATAAAATATTTAATCCTTATTCCTATGCACGATTTCGGGTCCGAAGGCGGGCAAACAAACCGCCACATACTCAGCGCCCTCGGATGAGGGACTGGAATACCTGACCCACTCCCCCTTTTTGACCCAGACCGCCTGGCCCGCTTTGACATCCAAGACACCTTCCTTGGATTCCACACGAAGCGACCCTTTCAACACCACCGTATATTCGTCGAACTCCGGGGTTTGGCCCGGCTCCACCCATCCGCTGGGGCTGACCATGCGGGCGACGCTGACTTGCGGGGTGTGGGTGTTGACCCTCCCGACGAACTCCTCGATCTTTTTGGGTTTATTGCCTGCGGATTGAATGACGGTGGGAGAAGGGATGATTTGCGGCATTTATTTTCCTTTCGAATAAAGCCAAGTTAACCACGGAGTCGCACATGCCGACCTTCTATTAATGTGTTCTAAAGAGGTCGGTATAGTACCGATTTCCATATTGGTTCATAAGGAGATTCGGCACAGAGTCACACAGAGTGAGAATTGAGTAAGAATTAGTTAAAGAAAAGAATCCTTATTTTTTTCTAAATCAAAATCTGTGTTCATCGGTGTTCATCTGTGGCTAATGAAAGGTTTTGTCTTTTTCGTACTCTGAGTGACTCCGTGTGACTCTGTGGTTCAACATCCGTTGGAGTTTTAAACGTAGATCCTTGGCACCCGTTCGCCCACGGCGCAAAGAAGCTCATAAGAAATGGTCCCGGCCAGGGTCGCCTGCTCATTGACCGACAGGACCGTCTTTCCGTCCCGCCCGAAGAAGGTGGCGATATCCCCCAGCTTGACCCCTGGAACTTTCGACACGTCGATCAGGGTCATATCCATGCAGACCCGGCCGATGACCGGCACCCTCTTGCCCCTCACGAGGAAATGGGCTTTGTTGGACAACACCCTTTGTACCCCGTCCGCGTAACCCAGCGAGAGGGTGGCGACCTTGATGGGTTTCTTGGCCGTATAGGTGCGCCCGTAGCTGACCGACTGCCCTTTATCGAGGGCCTTCAAGTGGATGATCCTGGTCTTGACCTGCATGACCGGGATAAGCTTCGCCTTGCTCCTCAGGTTTTGATTGGGATAGACCCCGTAGAGGGCCAGGCCCGGCCTGACCCAGGTGCCGGCGGACTGGGGGTAATAAGCCAGGAGCGCGGCGCTGTTGGCCATGTGGGATTGGAAAGTTTTCCCGCCCGATATCTTACGGAACCCGTCCAGGGCCTGTTTGAAAAGGGTGATCTGTTTCCAGGCGTACTTGGGGTCCAGCCAATCGGCGGTGGCCAGGTGGGTATAGACCGCGTCGACCCGGATGCCGGGGATCCTTCGGATGGTGTCGAATTCACGCACGGCCCTTTCCACCCTCACCCCGACCCGGCCCATGCCGGTATCGAGCTTGAGATGGATAGGGACTCGGCTGACCTTCATTTGCTTGGCCACCTTCGCCAGTTCCCTGGCCCCCTCCACCGAACTGACCTGGGGGGTGAGGCAATACTGTAGAAGCGTGGGTATCTCGGCCGGAAGGGTGGGGGTGAGGATCAGGATGGGACAGGTCACGACGGCGTTTCGAAGGGTCACGCCTTCCCGTACCGTGGCGACCGCCAGGGCCTTGGCCCCCGCGCCCACCAGGGCTTTGGAAACCGGCACCAGGCCGTGACCGTAGGCGTTGGCTTTGACCACCGGCAGGACTTCGGCGTCGCCCGCCAGGCGCTTGAGTTCGAGGAAGTTATGCTGGAGGGCCTTCAGGGATATCTCGGCCCAGGAGGGGGTGCTGGGAGCGAAATTTTTACCGCGTTGGATCAGGTGTGTGTGGATTCGCATTTTTCCTAGTTTCTTAAGCCAAAAACATTTTAACCACAGATGAACACAGATGAACACGGATACAAATACCAAATTTTTGTGTTAAATCTGAATCCCAATCTGTGTTTATCTGTGTCCATGCCGACCGTCAATCAATCTTGTAAAGGGGTCGGTATCGTACCGATTTCAATATTCTAACTTCATATGAAAATCGGCACATCTGTGGCAAATTCAGCCTTTGCCGTTTCCGTTATCTTTCCGAGACCCTCGAGGCCGACTCAAAGGAAGTATATTCCCTCTTGAACACCACCGGGATGGAATCGGTGGGACCGTTACGTTGTTTCGCCACCACCAGCTCATAGGCGAAATTGGGCTGGTCCGAATTCTGTCCCGAGCTTTCCTTATGGATGAAGATGACCACGTCGGCGTCCTGCTCGATGGCGCCCGATTCCCTCAGGTCCGACAGAAGGGGCTTCTTGTCTTCCTGGCCCTTGGGCGGGCGGGACAGCTGGGAAAGCACCACCACCGGGATGTCCAAATCCTTGGCCAGGGCTTTCAACTGCCGGGATACATAGGCGATTTCCTGTTCCCGCTTGTCGGTGCGGATACCGGCCTGGATGAGCTGGAGATAGTCGACGAACAGGATGCCGATGCCGTATTCCCTCTTCAATCGGCGGGCCTTGGCTTTGAGGTCCAGCACCGTCATGGAGGAAGTGTCGTCGATGAAGAGCTTGGACTGGTAGATCTGGTCGCAGGCGATGTTCAGGCGACCCTTGTCGCTTTCGCTCAGGTGGGTGGAGCGGACCTTGCGAAGGTCGATGCGGGCCACGGCGCAGAGCATGCGCAGGGCCAATTGCTTGGCGGTCATTTCTATGGAGAAGAACCCCACCGCGCCCCTCTTCTTGAGCTGGTTGGTGCCCATGCTGATGTGCTGGGCGATGTTCAGGGCCAAGCTGGTCTTACCCATGGAGGGCCTGGCGCCGATGACGATCATTTCGGAGGGCTGGAAGCCCGCGGTCAACTCGTCCAGGTCGGGGAAGCCGGTGGGCACGCCGGTGATGTTGCCTTCCTTGGTGGTCAGCTCGTTGACGTACTCGTAGCTCTTGCCGATGAGTTCCTTGATGGAGGCGAAGTCCTTGCTCTCGCGAAGCTCGGTGGCCTCGAAGATGCGGTGCTCGGCGTCGTCCAGCAGTTCCTTGATGGGCAGGCTGTCGGCGTAGGCGTCGGACACCACCTGGGTGGCGGCGGCGATGAGCTTGCGGGCCGCGGCCTTTTCCTTGACGATCTGGGCGTAATATTCGGCGTTGGCTGCGGTGGGCACCCGGTCCGCCAGGGCGGTCAGGGCCGACAGGCCCCCGATGGTGTCGAACTCGCCCATGCGTTTGAGTTCCGCGCTGAGGGTGATGGCGTCCACCGGTTCCTTGCGGTCGTCCAGGGCCACGATGGCCTTGTACAGCTTGCGGTTGGCCTCGCGGTAGAAGTCCTGTTCCTTGCAGATGGGGATGACCATGCGGATGGCCTCAGGCGAGAGCAACATGGCTCCCAGCACCGACTGTTCGGCCTCCAGGTCCTGGGGCGGAACGCGAAAATCCTGGCTGTTGGGCGTGGGGGAAAGCGGGTTGCTTTTGCGGGCGACTTCCATGAGACGGTAACCTCTAGAAAAAATTTATACCACCAAGGGCACCAAGTTCACCAAGAAAAAATGATCCAAATCCTATTGTTTAATTCTTAATATTCGCCCGCATGCTTAAGGTTCAAGATTTTTTAATACCACCCAAAGCCTAAACCCCAATTTTTGATTTTGCTTTACTTGGTGCCCTTGGTGAACTTGGTGGTTCAATAGACTGTAAAGTGTCTTTGAGTTTTTGTATTTTAGCCAGTCAGGGAGGAAGCAGGAGAAAAATATTCGGACGGGCGTGAAAGTTATCCACCGGTGGATAACTTTGTTCACGTTATCCCCAAATCGAATGCCCATCGAAAGGATAGGCGCTTGTAGCCTCCGCGGATTGGGCATAAAATACGCTTAATGGTCGGGTTACCAACCAAAGATCATAGGATGAATTTGAATCAGGAGACCCCGTGCAAGTTGAAACGACGATCATTGACAAGTTAGTCGGTCAGATCGTGGAGACAGCTCATCCTCTACGTATCATCCTTTTCGGGTCAGCGGCCCGAGGTGACATGGGACCCCATAGTGATATTGACCTATTGGTCGTCATGCCGGATGGGACCGATAGCGGTCATGTGACCCATGAACTTTACAACCATGTAGGCGGGGTCAATATCGGCTATGACCTGATCGTGGCCACCCCTAACGTTCTAGAAAAATATAAAGACAATTGCGCGTTGGTTTACAAGTGGGCTCTCGAAGAAGGGCGTGAAGTTTATGCCGTCTGAAGAGAGGGATTTGAACGATCCCGCCATTTGGTTGCAATTCGCGAAAAGCGACTTGGCCTTGGCCCGCGCGGGCAGATTGCCCGATGTCCGTTTGGGGGCTCTTTGTTTTCATTGTCAACAGTCAGCTGAAAAAGCCTTGAAAGCCGTTTTGTTGCGGCACAAGATCGGGTTTCCCCCGACCCATAATTTGCGGGATTTGTTCAATCTTCTTCCTACCCCGATATCAGCGCCCCCAGAAGTCAAAGAAGCCGAGCATTTAAGCGGCTTTATCATCAAAGGCCGCTACCCCTTGGATTTTTTGGACATTCAACCAACGGAGTATGAAAAAGCGCTTGGGCTGGCTGAAAAAGTTTTGCGATGGGCCGAAAAAGCGTCGAAATAAAACCCCAAATAAACTTACTGCTTCATGACCTCGACATGGAGGGAGGCCATGACCTCGGTATGGAGCTTGATCTTCACGTCATGCTTGCCCACCAGGCGGATGTGGTCATCCAGGTGGACCTGTTTCTTGTCGATATCGAATCCCTTTTCCTTCAAGGCCTCGACGATCTCCGCCGAGGTGATGGACCCGAACAGCCTTCCCTCGTCCCCGGCCTTGTGCCGGAGGGTGATGGTGATTCCCTTGATCTTGGCGGCCAAGGCCTCGGCCTCTTCCTTTTCCTTCGACTTGCGCCGTTCCTCGGCCTTTTTGGTCTCTTCCACCTGTTTCATGACGCCGCCCGAGGCTTCCAGGGCCAGCTTATTGGGGATCAGGAAGTTGCGGGCATAGCCCTCCTTGACTTCCAATATCTCGCCTTTTTTCCCGATACGGGGTACGTCGGCTTTCAATATGACTTTCATGAGGTTTGCTCCAAAGGTGGGGATTTCAGCTTACGAAAATCGAACCAGACATCCAGCACCCCCAACGCGCAGGGGATCTGGAAACCGGCGGATAACAACAACAGAAAATAACCGAGGAACCTGACGATGGACGGCAGGCGCCATTTATGCAGGAAGAAGGAGATGATGCACAGGCCCGCCATCGCGTAGATGCCCACGAACAATACCAGCAGGTTGTTGGCGATGACCTCGACCACGGTGCTTTGGTCCGGCGTGAGCTGGAGCATTCCCTGCGCCACCTTCAGCAGGCCTCCGACCACCAGGCCGAACACCAAGGGTTCGGGCAAAACCCAATCCCGGAACCTCATGGGACGGGGGATCTTGGGGGTGACACGCATGAAGATGACCGAGGAAAGATAGTAAGAGACCAAGCCCATGATCATACTGCCCAGGAGCACCCAGGCCGGGAAGGCCCAGAAACGTATTTATCGGAGAAGTTCTTGAGGAGGGCGATATCCTCCTCCGTCATGCCCTTGGCGTGGTAGAGGGCGGACTGGGTCTTCCAGCTCTCGTCCATGAGGCTTTGGAGCAGGGCCAGACCCTTGACCTTCTCATCCGATTGAAGGATGAGGAAGGCGACGACCAGGAATAGGGCGGAGGCTAAGGCGCCGGCCAAGACCGCTCCCAGCGGCTTGGACCCTTTCAAAAGGGCCCAGGCCGAGGTCAGCGAGGAAATACCGGTGATCATCCCCGTAAAGGCCAGCCAGAGGATGAGTGCGATCAAGAGGTCCAATGGAACCTCCTTCTTTTATTCTTTTATTAAGCGTTCGCGAAAGGCAGCAAGGCGATGTTGCGGGCGCGCTTGATGGCCTTGGTGAGCTCACGCTGGTGGCTCGCGCAGGTACCGGTCATGCGGCTCGGGACGATCTTGCCCCTTTCGCTGACGAAGGTACGGATGCGGTTGTAGTCTTTATAGTCGATCGCGACGATCTTCTCGGCGCAGAACCGGCAGGATTTGCGGCGGGGCCTGCGGAACCGGCCTCCTCCGCCTTCTCCCCTCGGTCCGTCCGGACGGGGTGGTCTGCTTTCTCTCTTTTCGTCTGCCATGTCATTTCTCCTTTAAAAATCGCCTTTTGGTTTTCGGTTATTAAAAAAATTCTTTCTTGGTGCCCTTGGTGGTGAAAATGATCCTTAAAAAGGAATGTCCTCTTCACTGCCGGCGGCGGCCGGGGGCTGAGGCGCGCCCTCTTCTTCGGTCGTGTCATGGACGGCTTCCCCCGAACCCTTGCCCCGGTTCAGGAACTGGATGCGCTCGGCCACCACTTCCATGATGCTGCGTTTCTGCTTGTCATCGGTCTCCCAGGAACGGCTCTGCAGACGCCCTTCCACGAAAACTGGGTCGCCCTTGTGCAGGTATTCCCCGGCGGCCTCGGCCTGTTTGCGCCAGACCACCACCGTCACGAAGCAGACGTCCTCTTTCTTCTCGCCGGATTGCAGCTGGTAGACGCGGTTGATGGCCAAACGAAGGTTGGCCACGGGCGCGCCCCCCGCGGTGTAACGCAATTCCGGGTCCTTGGTGAGATTCCCCATCAGGAACACTTTGTTGAAATTAGGCATGCTCGCCTCCCTGGTTCAGCGGTGAATGGTTAAACGGCTGGAGGGGCGGTCGGAGCTGGGGCTTCCACCGGGGCGGCCGCCGGGGCCGGAGCGGTCGGGGCGCTCGTCGAGGACGGGGCGGACGGGCCGGAATGGCTCGGCGCTGTCGGACGGTGCGACGAATGGCTCGTGCGCGAGTTGGAGGAGTAGGGACGGGTCCCCGTTCCTTCCGTGCTGGTCTTCACGCGGGGCGGCTTCACCTTGGCCTTCAGATGGCTGATGGTGTCCTTGGCGATCATGAACTTGATGACCCGCTCCAGGAGGCGGAAGTTACGGTTCAATTCGGCCACCGTCTCAGGCGGAGCCTGGAGGTGATAGAACACGTAATGTCCTTCCCGGTGTTTCTTCACCAGATAGGCCAGACGGCGTTTTCCCCAATCATCCTTCTTCAGGATGGTCGCCTTGGTTTCGGCCACGATCTGTTCGACCTTGGCGGCGACGGCCGCCATGTCTTCCGTGCTCGTGTTGGGATCTAGAATGTAAATGACATCGTACTTGGACTGATTCATGCACTACCTCCCTTTGGATTCCCGGCCGAGGCCGGGATAGTCCCCCTCCCACCAAAAACCTGGAGCGGAACAGGGTTCCTGCGAGGGGCCGGAAGGCCCAAGGCGGGAACGAAAAACCCCCGGGAATCGCTTCCCAGGGGAGGTGAAGTATAGGCGAAAGGGGCTTTTAAAGGCAATACGAAAAAGCCCTGGAAAAGCTGTCCCGCCGCTCGAAACCAGGACCTCCCGGCGGTCGCCGGTCATGGAACCGTGGTATCTTTAGGGATAACTACACAGGGGTGAACCCTTGCGGCTCAATCGAACGTTCCTATTGATGGCGGCCCTTTATCTGGCCACCTTTTCTATCGGCCTAGCCCAGACCTATTTTGGGAACCTGGCTGTCATCAACGCCGTTAATCCTACCGGCACTATCTTTCCTTCAGCAGGCTTCACCGATTTCCCTCTCACAAGCACCACCAGCCAGGCCGGTTACCGCTTCACTGCCCAATCGACGGGCCAGATCACCGAGGCCCAGGTGTACATTACGGCGATCAGCGATACTACTCCCCCCCTCGGCCTCAATTACATGGTCAGTCTACAGACCGATTCGGGAGGAGTGCCCAGCGGTACCATCCTGGGCTCCGGCCCCATCGTAACCCCGGTAGTCGGATGGAACGACATCCCCCTGACTTCGCCGGCCAATGTCACCGCCGGGAACATTTATCACCTGGTCGCGCAATGGAGTGGTGTTTTTCCGCCCCCCAGCTCCACGAACTTCATCACGATCCGGGTGTCCAGCCAACCGGATTATCTTTTTTATCCCCAATCAGGCGCACCCGACTCCCAATTGGCGGCGGATGAGAATACGACCGGGACCTGGAGTTCCCTATCCGAAGAACCCATTTTTTTGGTGAACGACTCGGGCAACTGGACCGGGAACCCCTACTCCACCGCGAGGACCGGGCCTTACTGGGGGACAGGATGGGATCTTTTTCTTAATGAGGCCTTTACCGTCCCCGCCACCATGGTCATCGCCTCCGTCGGGGCCTACGCCGCGGCTGTGACCGATTGTTTTGGTTGCAATACGACCGCCGACCTGGATTGGACCTTGGGGGCTACGGGCTTGCCTCCTTTCACCAGCCTGGCCAAGGGAACACTGGCGGTTCCAGGCGCCCTGCCGGCCACCCTGACCTGGGTCGACTCGCCGATCTCCCCCATCACGTTGGTCCCTGGCACCGGGTACAATCTCAATTTTTCCGCCTCGAGCGGACCGATGAACGGCTACCAGTTATTGATCGAATCGCCCGGCAACCCGGTCACCTCGGTCGATCCCGCCCCTCTCGGGAACCTTTCTTTTGAGGGTATCACCGCTTTCGAGACCAACTCCATCCCCATCGTTTGCGGCCTTTGCGGCAGTACAGCTTCCTATCCGGACGACGATCTGGCCTTCAGGTTCCTTCTCGTCAACCCCAGCCCGACGCCCGTCACCTTCCCCTCGCCCTGCCAAAGCACGCTTTTCGTGGCGCGCAATATCTTCTCGCCGAAGAGCGACCCAACCCCATTGCTCATCCGAAGCGATCTCTGCGTTCCAGGAAATTATTCGGTGATGGTCTACAACACCGCGGGGGAAAAGGTGAGGACTTTGAGGCCAGGCCCTGAACAGCCAGCGGGACTGGACTCGTTCAGTTGGGACGGGCAGAATGACGCCCATTCGGTGGTGGCCAGCGGGGTCTATCTCATCCGGATGGTGGAACCCTTAGGGACCCATGTGGCCAAGGTCGTAGTGATCCGCTGACCCTCGGGACTAGGTATACCAGGCGAAATAAAAAAGGGCGGAATTTCTTCCGCCCTTCGTTTCAAATCACCTCAACCAACATATTTTATTTTTCCCGCTCCAGCTTCAAGGTCTCAGGAACGATATCCGCGACCTCGGTGGGGCCCCAGAACTGGATGGGTCCGGGGCTGGTGTAATCGTCCTCTTTCGACCACTTCTTGCGCAGGTCGCAGAACTTCTTGTAGGGTTTGCCCTTCAAGTGGACCAGGGCTTTCTGGATGACCGGTTTGTCCTTCCCATGTTCTTCTTTCCAGGTTCATCATCATGGTCAAGGGAACGCCCCCCGCTCTCCATTGGGCGGCGGGTTTCAACAGGTCCCGGACGCTGGAAAGGTAACCTGTCAGGCCGGCGGCCACCAGATAGGAAGCGTTGAACCCCAGCGCGTAGCAGTAGTCGGCGTCGAAATTCGACGGGGCGGCGCAGCGGCCCTCATAGCCGAAGAAATGCCCCTGGCTGGCGAATTTTCCGTCGTACTTCCCTTCCTTCTTCCATTGTTTGAGCTGGATCTCCACCGCCTCGATGAGAAGTTTCTCCGTGTCGATCTTGGAGACCTGAACGTTGCCGTGAGGGTCCCGGTCGGCCAACAGCTGGACCTGGATGGAGGGCGGGAGGGACTCGAACGCCTGTTTTGATTCCTTGCTTAAGTGTGTTCTCGCGAAAGCCACTTTCTCCGCCGGGATCTCGATCTTCTCGAACTCGGCGTTGTGGGCCAACTGGTCGTTCAACTCGCCGATGAGGTGTTTCATCTCGGGGATGAACTCCAGCAAGCCTTCCGGCACGATGGCCACCCCGTAGTTCTTCTTGGCCTTGGCCCGGTCCGCCACGACCTGGGCAATCTGCTCGGTGATCTGCCCCAGGGTCCATTGGTTGTCCGCGACCTCTTCCGAGATCAGGCAGATGTTGGGATGGGTCTTCAGGGCCACTTCCAGGGCGATATGGCTGGCGGAACGCCCCATGACCTTGATGAAGTGCCAGTATTTCTTCGCCGACAGGCAGTCCCTGCCGACGTTGCCGGCCAATTCCGCGTAAACCTTGGTGGAAGTGTCGAAGCCGAAGCTGATCTCCACCTGCTCGTTCTTCAGGTCGCCGTCGATGGTCTTGGGACAGCCGATGACGCTGATGGGTATGTCGTTGGCCTTGAAGTACTCGGCCAGGATGGCCGCGTTGGTGTTGGAATCGTCCCCGCCGATGATGACCAGGGCGGTGATGCCTGCCCCTTTGAGGTTCTTCTCGACGGCCTCGAATTGCTCCTGGGTCTCCAGCTTGGTCCGGCCCGAGCCGATGATGTCGAACCCGCCCGTATTGCGGTAATGGGCCAGGAGCTTGTCGGTGATCTCCAGCTTCTTGTCCTCGACCAGTCCGGAAGGACCGCCCAGATACCCGGTCAGGGTGTTCTTTTTGTTCAGTTTCTTCAGCCCGTCATAAAGGCCCGCCACCACATTGTGCCCGCCGGGAGCCTGCCCGCCGGAAAGGACCAGCGCCACCTTGATGGCCTTCTTCATTTTGGGTGAAGCCTTGCCGGGAACGAAGAACACTTCCGGTTGTCCGTAGGTTTGGGGGAAAAGTTTCTGGATGGCATCCTGGTCCTTGATGGACTGGGTCGGCTTTCCGTTCTTCAAGGCCACCTTGCCGGACGGACCGGCCAGGACCTTGGGATACTTGGGCTTGTAGGACAGCCTGGCTTTTTGTACGGGAGAAATGTTCGAACTCATGATGACCTCCGGGGGCTGGGTACTTAGTAAACGAGGCGTATTATAGATTGGCGGGGTTGTTCAGGTATGAGCAAAATCACAAATATGGTTCAGAGCCTTCCCGATACCTGCGCGAAGGAGCGGATACCGGTCGTTGCGCCAAGCGCCGAGACGGCGCAAGCCCCGGCCGAGTTCCCCAGTTCCAGGCATTTCCTTTTATCCCAGCCCAGCGACAAGCCCTTGATGAAACCGGCGCAAAAACAATCCCCCGCGCCAGTGGTGTCGACCACTTTAGCGTGGTAAGCGGGGACCTTCAGTTCCACACCTTCCCGATCCAATAGATAGGAACCTTTCTCACCCTGTTTGATCACAACGCACTTGGCCCCTAATCCCAGGAAGGCTTTGGCCGCTTTCCGAGCGGGATGGATGGTGCCCAAGAGCATCTTCACTTCCCTTTCGCTGGGCATGAAGTAGTCCAGATAAGGAAGGCAGGGTTTGAGGACCTTCATCCATCTGTTCTTCAGGTCCCAGGCCGTGTCCATCGAGGTCGTCAATCCTTTGTCCTTGGCTTCTTTAAGGATACGGGCCATGGGAGGGCCGTCCAGGGTGGGGAAAAGGAAATAACCTCCTATATGCAGGTGGTCGTATCGGGACAAGCGGGAAAGGGGGATATCGTTCTTGCTGATATGGTCGCTGGCGGCCAGGGCGTGCAGAAAGGACCTTTGGCCCTTCCCGTTGATGAGCACGATAGTGGCGGAAGTGGAGACTGTTCTATCGACCAGGATCTCCGTGGTGTTCACACCGGAGGCCTTCAGCTGTTTGATGGCGAATTCGCCGAAAGTATCCTTCCCCAGTTTTCCCCAGAGGGACGCTCCCACGCCCAACCGGGCCAAGGCCAGGGCCGTGTTGGAGGCGCATCCGCCCATGGCCATGTCGACCTTGTCCACCGGGAGCAATCCGCCCACCGGCGGAAAAGTTTCCACCGGTTTGACCAACATGTCCACCAGGACATTGCCCAAACAGGCGACTTTGTAGTGTTGAGTTGTTCTTTTCATGAGCGGGACCCATGATAAAACAAAGCTTGTTGGACCACACCCCACCAAAACAAAAATTTAGCCACCGATTAACACAGATAAACACCGATAAGTCTAAAATCTAATATTTTTTATTCCAATTTTGATCAAATTCATCGGTGGCAAGAATATATTCAGTCTATTTCGTTGTTTCTTTATGACATATCCTTGTTGTTTCCCAAAGCTTGATAAATCTTGGCGAATCGAAGTATTTCGATAAAACAAAGGTTTTATCCGCTCGTTCTCTCCCCGCCTCTCATCCAATCCATTTCTTGCCACCCTATTAATTTGTCACTCAGGATTCGCCCAAAGTTTACTTGCTTAATCCTTCTTTATTTTGTATTAGTAAAGGCTCATGACAGGCCCGGACGGGGATGGGTTTGTTGAAATAACGATGAAGAAGGATGGCAACATGAATTTATCTGAGATCGAGAAGTACTTAGGGAACGACGCCAAGAGCCTATTGGGCTATCAATGCAAAGGCATCAATAAGGACATGCTCCACATTCCCGGTCCTGATTTTGTCGACCGTATCTTCGCCCCCACTGACCGCAACCAACGGGTCCTGAACAACCTGCAATGGCTCTATTCGACCGGCCGTCTGGCCGGGTCGGGCTATGTCTCGATCCTGCCCGTCGACCAGGGCATCGAGCATTCCGCCGGCGCCTCCTTCGCTAAGAACCCCATCTATTTCGACGCGGAAAACATCGTCAAGCTGGCCATCGAGGGCGGCTGTAACGCGGTGGCTTCCACCCTGGGAGTGTTGGGAATGACCTCCCGCAAATACGCCCACAAGATCCCCTTCATCGTGAAGTTGAACCACAACGAGCTGCTGACCTATCCCAACAAGGCGACCGAGTTCTACTTCGGCACGGCCAAGCAAGCCTATGAAATGGGAGCCGCCGGGATCGGGGCCACCGTTTACTTCGGCAGCGACACCGCCCAAAGGGAAATTGAGGAAACCACCAAGGCTTTCCGGGAAGCCCATGAATTGGGAATGTTCACCGTTCTCTGGTGCTACATCCGCAACAAGGCCTTCAAGACCAAGGACAAGGATTTCCACCTGTCCGCCGACTTGACCGGCCAGGCCAACCATCTGGGCGTCACCATTGAGGCCGATATCATCAAGCAGAAACTACCGGAGAACAACGGCGGCTTCTTGTTCTTGAATCAGGAGTCCAATTACGGGAAGTTCGACAAGCGCATGTACGAGCAGCTCATCCCCGACCATCCCATCGAGTACACTCGGTGGCAGGTGGCCAACTGTTACATGGGCCGCGCGGGCTTGATCAACTCAGGCGGCGCCTCGGGAGACAACGACTTCGCGGAAGCCGTGAAGACCGCGGTCATCAACAAGAGGGCGGGCGGCATGGGGCTCATCTCCGGCCGCAAGGCGTTCCAGAGGCCAATGGCGGAGGGCGCCAAGCTCCTCCAGACCATCCAGGATGTCTATCTGGCCAAGGAAGTCACGATCGCCTGATAAGCCGGTCGTTAAAAAACAAAACCCCTGGAGCCGGAAGGTTCCAGGGGTTTTTTATTGTCTGGACTACCCGTTGGCTCAATGTTCGAACAGGAGTTTCATGGTCTTGCGTCCGGCCCATCGGCCGTCCGTCTGGTTCAGGTCCACTACCGCGATATAGATCCCGCTGGCCATGCCCGTCGCGTTCCAGTAGGCGCTGTCGCTCCCCGGGGCTCCCACCACTCGGGCGACCATCTCCCCCGCCAGGTCGTAGACCCTCACGGTCAAGGTCAAGGGGTCGGTGCTTTGGACCTGGAAATCGGTGCCAGGATTGGCGTCGGTCAGGATATTGGGCAGGGCCTTGACGGTACCGTTATCCCAATTCGGGGTCTGACCCTGGACCAGGACCTCCTGGGAGATGTTGGTTTGCCCGCCTTTACCGTTGGCGGCGTTGATCTCCACGAAATAATCCCCATTGGAAACGATCTCTCCCGAATCACTACGTCCGTCCCAGGTGGACAAGAAGGAACCTGTACTACTGGAAATGCTCACCTCGGAGGGCACGCCCGTCACCGGCGAATGGGGATTGATGACCGGACTGGATAAAGAGATACCCGTGATCAGGTTATAAGTGGAATCATCCAAAGTCCCGTACAGGTGCCGCACGATCTCCCCGGCTTCGTTATAGATATTGATGACGACCTGCGAGAGGGACCGGCTGACCACCGCGTCCTGGGTCACGCTGTTGACCGATCCGGTCACACCCACATTATCGATCTTGATGTGATAAATACCGTTGGAAACTGGATCGCCCAACCCATTGGTCCCGTCCCAGGTCCCAATGAGGACCCCCTCGTAATAGATATCCACTTCCCCATGGAGCGAGGTGATAACGTTGGGCGTGAGGGTCATGGAATTGATGGGTTCGGAATATTGGGCGATCAAGATGATCTTGACCACTTCCCCGGCCTCGTTATAGACGGCGATCTTGACCGAATAGTTCCCCTGGACCGTGACGCTGGCGCTGGCCGTCAAGGGCCCGCTGCCCGGGTTGGTTTCCCAGGCCCAGTTGGTCAGGACCGTTCCCGCCTTCAGGAATCGTCCGACCACCGCGTCGTAGGTCAGATCGTAGGTGCCTATCGGCAGGGGAGGCAGGGCCCAGTAAAGGAGCGAACCTGTCTGGGAAACAGCCGTTCCCGGGGGCGAAGACAGGAATTCCTGGAAAGTCAGGTTGGCCGGAAGGGTATCCCATACCGTCACTCCCGTTGCCGTGGTCCCGCTCACATTCAAGGTGATGTCATAGGTCAGGCTTTCTTCCGACTGGGCGATGGGGGAGGAGGCTTTTTTCTGGATGGATAACACCGCGAAGGGGGTGTTGGTGGGCGTCGAGGTATCGGTCACGGTCGCGGTCATGGTCGCCGTGAAAGTGGCGGTCATGGTCGCCGTATTGGTGGCGGTAGGCGTCGCGGTCTTGGTGTCCGTTTGGGTATAAGTGGCGGAGGGTGTCGCGGTATCGGTCAGGGTGGGTGAAGGCGAGGGTGTATCGGTCTGGGTCGGGGTGTTGGTTTGAGTGGGCGTCAGGGTCTGGGTGGGCGTCAAGGTCAAGGTGGGTGTCTGGGTCATGGTCGGGGTATTGGTGGGACTCAAGGTCCAGGTGAGGGTGGGAGTATTGGTCGGGCTGAAAGTCAGGGTCTGGGTGTTGGTCATCGTATTGGTCATGGAATTGGTAGGGGATAGGGTAGGCGTATTGGTCATCGAATTGGTCGGTGAAAGGGTCGCCGTGTTGGTAGGTGAATTGGTGGGGGTCGGGGTAAGAGTGGGTGTATTCGTCGGAGTATAAGTGTAGATAGGCGTATTTGAATTCGTGGGACTGTTGGTCATGGTGGCGGTATTGGTGTTGGTCGAGCTGTTGGTGGGCGTGTAAGTGGAAGTATTGGTAGCGGTATTCGTCGCGCTATTGGTGGGAGTGGATGTGGCAGAATTGGTCGGGGTGTCGGTCGGGGTTCGGGTAGGCGTATTCGTGAAGGTGAAGGTCGGCGTCGCCGTATTGGTGGGGGTATTCGTGTCCGTATTGGTCGCGGTGTTCGTCGGGGTCGGCGTGTCGGTCGGGCAGCCGATGACCGAGATGGCCACTGAGTTGGAGATGACCTGGGACCAGGGATAATCGTCCATGACCGCGGAAATATTCACTGGGTTCTGGTTCAAGCAGGAGACCGTTCCCCACCAGGTGACCGCGCTATTGAGGCTGAACACCGAGACCGGATGGGTCCCCCCCAGGTCCCATTCAAGCACATTGCCTGTTTGGTGCACGGGCAAGTTGGACCCCACATAGGTCTCCCCCGCGGGGAGGGTGTCCCAAACCCTCGGGTTCGGGATGGGATCGCTGGCGATCAGGTGCAGGTTGCTGTAATAGTCCATACCCGATGTCCCGTCCGCCTGCCAACCCACGAGGTATTGACCCCCGTTTCGCGGCGTACAAGGCAGGGAAGCCGGATCGGTGTAGTTGATCGGCCAGGTCGCGGGCTCGGTCGTTCCCTTCACCCAGACATGGGCCATGATCACCACTGAGGTGCCTGTGTAGGAAACCTCGGCCTTGACCGTGTACCAGACACCCGCCGTGATGGTCATCCCTAGGCTTCCGGTGCAAAGGGTCACCGGGTAGGTCACGGTCCCGGTCGCCGAGTTGTTCTTCTGGAGGAAAAAGTTCCCTGGTCCGCAATCCTTGGAGATGGCCACCATATAGGCGTCACCGACGTTGGGAGCGGAGAGATTGGCGGCGATGACCATGGTGGCGTCCGCGCCAGTCGCCATATTGGGCGGTATCATCATGTCGCCCTGAACGGTGTAACTGCTGCAAAGGCTCACGGGCGGACTGCTCCTGAGGATGGTGGGAAAATTGCCCGTGACCGTGCTGTCACAAGCGGCGTTGGAGCAAGCCTTGATGTAGTTGTTCCCCGTGTTGGGATCCTGCAGGACCGTGAATCCGCCCGGGCCTTCCGGATTGGCGTAAACATATGGGGTGGTCGAGTCGTAACCCGTGATGGAGCCGTTGAGGGTCGTATTGGGGGTGTCGTTGTCGTACGAGTCGAAGAACTGCAGGCTCTGCTGCTGGGGGATCTGGTAGCTCAGGATATAGGTCACCAACTGGCCGTTGGTGAAGGTGGCCCCGGACGCGCTCTTGGTCAGGGTAAATCCGGTCCCCACCGTCACAGGAACGGATTGGCTGGTCACGGGCAAGGCGACCGACGTGCTGGTCCCAGTCGCGGTGTTCTGGATGAGGGTACCCGGCGGCGGGGCCGCCCCTCCCGTATCCACCTTGACCAGCATCCACACTTTTCCCTGGAGCATGCTGGTAGCCGCGCCCAAGGACCAGGTCACGGCCCCCGCCCCCGAGACAGCGCCGTTGTCCACCGAGGGTGGACCCGCTTCCACCAGGGTCGTACCGGGCGGGACGGTGTCGGTAATATCGAATCCTTGGGCGTTGATGAAGGAATAATCGATGGAAAAAAGGATCAAATCGCCTGGCGCGGCGGTGCCGTATTCGGAGGTCTTGTTGATATTAATGGCGGGCGCCGGCAGGGGAATGGTGAAGGATGTGAAGGTGACCGAATTGTTGGCGTCGGCCAGTCCATTGATATTATCGGATTTGGAGCCAACGACCAGGTTGAATGTCCCTCCGTACCACAAGTCGGTAGGCAAGGTCAGGGTCCAGGTCACCGCGTGGGCAACGCATCCGCCCAGGCCGGTGTTTTGGTTGGAGTTCCATCCCATCTGACAGCCAGGATTACCGTTACAGGGATCCATGGTCGGGGGAAGGCCGTTGGTCACCGCGCCGCCGACGTTGGGGTTGTAGACCAAGAATTCCTGTCCGGCTACCGGGAACGCCTCGATGGTCGTGGCTCCACTGACCGCTACCACAAAATAGGGAGGCTGAGTGTCATTGCAATTCAAATAACTTGCCGAGAGGGTCACGGTCTGGCCTGAAACAGGAGCGGGCGGTTGAAGGGAGATGGAGGTATAAGTAATCTGCGCTCTTGCGGAGGTTGCGAAAAATAAAACAGCGATGCCAAACAGGGCAATGGTTAAGTTGAAGCAAAATTTCATTTTTGCCATTTCTTTACCGTTCATAATGAAGTATCCCCTTGCCTTCAATCGTTTCAAGGAAGAGAACTTAACAAGTCTTGAGGAACTTTCAGTTTCCCCACGTTCAAGTTAGCACTCTTGTGATAAGCCTCCCAATCAAAAGATGAACGGCATCATGAAAACATTTACCAATTTTTATGTAACCGGTTCAAGAAAGCGCTTCAATGAAATTTCAGTTTCCCGATACACTCAAGCGTTGTCACTTTAAACCGATGAAATATTTATTTTTGTTAGGACACGTGGGCGTGAAAAATATTTTTTTCAGAATTATTTTCTGGAAGCGCTTTTATCCCTCGGCAAGAACCAAAACCGAAAGCTCTTGGGTGTCCCTAAAAAAGCATAATCTGACTTGGTCTTTCAGGATCATCCGGAAAAAGAGGAAGACTATGGTAGGAAAATTCGATCGATCTTAGATCATCTTACCAATAGGACTTTTTTCATCTTTTGGCTGAGAGGTTCGACCAAGTAGATGAGATAAACACCGCTGGCGCATTTTTGTTGGTACTTGTTCAGGCCATTCCATGGGTACCAGGTGTCGAAAGGACCGTTCAATTCTTGATGGTCCAATTGGACGATCTGTTCCCCCGCCGAGTTGTAGACCCACAAATAGTATTCCCCCGGATAGGTGTTCAAGCGCACGTGGATGGAAACAGACTCGCCCTCATCAGGCTCGAACATGTTCTTCGAGACATAAAAATCCTCAGGCAACGGCGTGCCCGTCCAGGTCGGCGTCTGGGTCGGGCTGAAGGTCAATGTAAAGGTGAAGGTAGCCGTTGGGGTCGGAGTGGATGTCTTGGTCGAAGTCGGGGAAGGTGTGGAAGTGAATGTGGCTGTCAAGGTTGGGGTGTAGGTCCCCGATGGGGTCGAGGTGGATGTGAAGGTATTGGTATTGGTCGCCGTGAGCGAGGGCGTCTGGGTTGGGGTGGCCGTGGAGGACGGGGTGGCGGTGAATGTATTCGTCGCGGTCAAGGTAACGGTCGGTGTGGACGTCGACGTAACGGTATCGGTCAGGGTCGGGGTCAGGGTGGGGGTAAAGGTGGAGGTTGGGGTACCCGTGTTGGTGAATGTATTGGTGGGCGGCAGGGTTCCGGTCAAGGTTGGGGTGGCTGTCGAGGTCAAAGACGCTGTGAATGTCCAGGTCTGCGTGGGGGTAGAGGACAAAGTCGGCGTCAAGGTGGCTGATTTGGTCGCGGTGTTCGTGGCGGATGAAGTTAAAGTCCATGTCTCTGTCATGGTCGGGGTCGAAGTGGGAGAGACGATGGTGACCGTCGCTCCTGTCACGGGAGCGCCCGTAAAGGCCGCCGCCGAACCAGTTCCGCTGTTCACCCCAGTCAGGCTGGTATTGGCCGTAATAGAAAACTGGTAGGTCCCAGCCGCGGCCGTCGTGAAGGTCACTTCTACCTCGTAGGTCACCGACGAGGAGGCGGCCAAAAGGTCGGCCATAGCCAAAGTCGCCTGGGTCCCGCTGAATGTACTTGTCGAGATGGGGACCCCATTACGCAATAAAACCACCGAGGCGATCCCCGTCGCCGCGTTCCCCGTTCCGGAATCGGTCAAGGTCAGGCTGGTCACCGTCACCGCTGAGGCGATGGGATTGGTCAGGACATATTGCATCATGGTGATCCCAGCGGCTCCCGGCAACTGGGTGCTGTCGACAGGCGGATTCGGACCGACGGTTATTTGAACCGGCGGAACGGAAGTTCCCGTGGGGGTGGCCGTGGGTGTCCAGGTGATGGTGGGTGTGGAAGTCGTGGTTTTCGTCGCGGTCATCGTCGGTGAAAGGGTGGCCGTGAAGGTAGAAGTTGGCGTGGACGTAAAAGTGGAAGTCAGACTATTGGTCGGCGTGGATGTCGCCGAAAAAGTGGGGGTCATGGTGGCTGTAAAGGTCGGGGTCTGAGTTACCGTAAAGGTTGGACTGGGCGTGGCCGAATTGGTCATCGAAGGCGTGGGTGTGGCGGTGAAGGTCTTTGTGGCCGTATTGGTGGCAGTGGGTGTGACCACGACCGTGCTGACGATGGTCACGACCGCGCTGGCTGTTTTCGCCGAATCGACGGGCGATGAAATGGACGCTGTATTGGTGACTGGCCATGGATAGGAGGATTGGGTATTGGCTGAGACCCAATAGGTCAGCGTCACCGCCGTCCCGCTCAGCATATCGGGGATGTTCAAGGTCACGTTAGGCGCGGTATAAGCGGCGCCGGTGGGAGGCGTTCCCACGAAACCTCCCCAGGTATAAGCCCCAGGAACGGTGTCCGTGACCGCCACATTGGGGATATCCCTTCCCGGGACAGGACCATTGCCGAAGATACGGCGCCACACATAGCCATCCCACTCCTCGACCAATACTTGGGTGTACTGGGTAGCGGATGATTGGATACCGTAGGGGTCGAACAAGCTGACCGGGACGCTGGTCCCGTCGCCCGCGGTCCAATCGGGGGAAACAGGCAAAGGATAGAAATTCGGATTAGCCCCCATCGGACCGTACCCCCCTCCCATCCAAGACCAGGCCTTGTTGGCTCCGCCATTGGCCCAAAGGGTGGTCGGATCGGTCTGGTTGGCCGGGGGCCAGACATCAAAAGCGAAGATGGGTGTATTGGAACTTAAGTCACCGTACTGCATGTTGAGACCCGTATTACCGCTGTATTTCTGGATGTACCAAAGATTTGGTATCCCGGCGGTGTTCCCATAGATCAGGTTGGGAACGAGCGGATTGGGACACTGGGTATCGAACCACCTCACCACATACCGCTGGTTCCAGGCTCCATTCGCGTCGGACCCGGGGGAAACGGGCAGTTCGGTCATGGAATCATTGACACCGTTGTACTGGGGGATCTGGGGGATCTGAAAATCCGTCATGGTCCTTCCCGTGGTGGACCCGAAGGTATTGGAGTTATGGGTGGCCATGAGCAGGTTGGTCTGCTGGCCGATAGCCCCGCCGGGCGTCCCGTAAGTGGGGTCATAGAAAAAGAAGGACCAGCGGTAATTGGTGGGGTTGATCAAGGGCTCATAAGCTTCCGATCTCAATTGGGTGTAGAAACGCATGGGGCCGTAACCGGGACTTAAGTCCGCGCTGAAGCCGGGATAAACCTTGGGCCGTCCCCCATTTATCCAGAAGCCGGGACCGCTTTGGTTGGAAGCGACTACCGTGAAGGTCACTGGGTTTCCCGGCTGAACGGTCGTGACATTGGCCGCCTTGGTGATGGTCAAGGCTCGGGAGGCGATATCCACGCAATTGCGTTTGAAGATCATGGAATCCTCATTGGGGTATTCGTTGGAGGTCCAATGAAGCGTACTGCCCACGTAGATCTGGGAGGTATTGCAGATCCTGCCGTTGGCGGCCGCGGGATCGACCGTCACCACCAGGGTCACAGCTCCCTGGGTACTTTGCAGGTTGCTTCCCCCGCCACCCGTGTTGTGCAGACCCGGGACTGTTCCTAGATTCCAGGAAACCGTGCCATTCGTCCCTGCCGCCGGGGCAAGGGAGGCCGCGGGAGATGAGGAAAGATAAAAGAGGTTGGAAGGCAGGGCGTCCACGATGCTTACTGGGTTCCCATCCGCGGCGCCGTAGTTACGGTAGTTGAGGGTATAGGTCAAGGTATCCCCCGCGTAGGCGAAGGTTTTATCCACCGATTTGTAGACCTTCAGGTTGGGTTGGGCGGTCATCTCGCAAGGGCTGTGGAAATTCCCGGTCAAGGTGATCTCCCCCAGCCACCTGAAAAACGCGTGGAAATATTCGGGCTGCACGGCCGTCCCATCCGAGCCGGGATTATTCATGTCCCAGACCAGGAAATTCTGCCGGTAGAGCTCATCCATCAATTCATATTGTTGGGAAACCGCCATGGTCGAGGACCCACAAACCGCCACCGAGGTGGGGCCCAACACGGTCGGGATATGGAAGTTGGACATGCCTCCCGCTGTGGTGAAATCGGTCAGGATCTGGAAGACACCCCAGAAGGTCAGGCCATAGGTGGGGTTGACCGGAGGGTTGCCGGCCAATCGCGGATCGTACATAAGGCTGGAATAAGCGTTCACGAAATCCTGGCAAGCCGTGTTGCCCCCTGCGGCGACCTGCATGTTGATCGGATCCCAGGAATTCGCCGGGGTACCGTACCAAAGATAGCTTAAACCCGTGCGGTAGGGAGTCCGGATTCCCTCCGCGGGATTGTTGGACCAAGTGTTATCCGTCAGGGAAACCACTCCCGCCGCGTTCACATCGATGCCGTTGGTCCCGATGGAATAGGGCGCCCTTTGGGCGTTCATTTGACCGATCATGTACTCGCTGGAACAAGCGGCACGCAAGAATTGGCTGGCGGCCAGGGTATCGCCTGCGGCGTCGGTGATGGTCTGTGAAAAACAACGGTAATAGCCCGGCGCCAGATAGCTGGTACAAACGCCCGGACAGTTGGCCACCCCGTTGGTCGAGCAATAACCGCTCAATTGGGGGTAGGCGCCGTGGGCGGTATTTCCCCAGGTCGTCAGGTCGCCGACCGTATTGCAGGCCTTCAAATAACCATCCATCCCGATCAGGGCCGTGTCATAGACCGTCGTGGGGGCTCCCGGGTCCCTCACCCAATCGGCAAAGGCGCTCGCGTATCGGAAGAACTCATCGCCATAATTGATGGCCGCACCAGAAGCTGTGGTGTAGCCGGAGAAGTTTCCCCATTGACGGTAGGCGATCAACAAGGCCATCAATATGTCCTCATCCCCGTCCGTCGCAGGGTCCCCGGGAGCGGTCCCGGACATTCCCGTCGCCAATCCAGGTGTCTTGCAAGTCCCCGCATAGGTAGTGAATTGAGTGGTGGGTGCCGCGACCTCATAACTCAGAACGCCGGGGATGGAACTATGGATATCGATCCAGAGGCCATCGAAAGTATCCTTGTCCGCCATCACC
Source organism: candidate division FCPU426 bacterium (assembly GCA_963830915.1). Classification (GTDB taxonomy): domain Bacteria; phylum Oederibacteriota; class Muellerivitia; order Muellerivitales; family Muellerivitaceae; genus CAWHOE01. Next base: position 20,847 of record CAWHOE010000049.1, on the reverse strand, counting down.
GCAGCCATCAGAAGAGCATAGCCCTCCCCTTCCGAACACCATCCGGTGGTTCCCTCACAAGCGTTGTAATTCAAGCGGGTGGGTAGCCCGGCCGGTTTCCAACCGCCTTTATTGACCAAACGATGCATGCCTTCCACATAGATCTGAATAAGGGTTTTTTCCATTTCGGCGTGAGGGACACCAGGAGGATTTTCCGTGGCAAGCGATTTGCCATAAGGGTATTCCTTGAATTGCGGGAATGGCCAAACCGGGGACTGGGGCATGACCGCGCCTTGATTGATATTGGCGGCAGTCACTGGGAAAGTCGCCCAACAAACGTTATGAGCCATCATCAATAAGATTATGGCTAATAGTTGAAAGCGCTTCATTACAACCTCAAAAAAAATTAGTTTTTCAGATCAATATTCAAACATCTATTTCAAATTTGTTCGCACGACCATGTTTAACCATTGCCTTCGTTATCCCTCCCCAAAATTATCAAGCGAATGAAAATCCTCGCTCATCTTACCAATAGGACTTTTTTCATCTTTTGGCTGAGAGGTTCGACCAAGTAGATGAGATAAACACCGCTGGCGCATTTTTGTTGGTACTTGTTCAGGCCATTCCATGGGTACCAGGTGTCGAAAGGACCGTTCAATTCTTGATGGTCCAATTGGACGATCTGTTCCCCCGCCGAGTTGTAGACCCACAAATAGTATTCCCCCGGATAGGTGTTCAAGCGCACGTGGATGGAAACAGACTCGCCCTCATCAGGCTCGAACATGTTCTTCGAGACATAAAAATCCTCAGGCAACGGCGTGCCCGTCCAGGTCGGCGTCTGGGTCGGGCTGAAGGTCAATGTAAAGGTGAAGGTAGCCGTTGGGGTCGGAGTGGATGTCTTGGTCGAAGTCGGGGAAGGTGTGGAAGTGAATGTGGCTGTCAAGGTTGGGGTGTAGGTCCCCGATGGGGTCGAGGTGGATGTGAAGGTATTGGTATTGGTCGCCGTGAGCGAGGGCGTCTGGGTTGGGGTGGCCGTGGAGGACGGGGTGGCGGTGAATGTATTCGTCGCGGTCAAGGTAACGGTCGGTGTGGACGTCGACGTAACGGTATCGGTCAGGGTCGGGGTCAGGGTGGGGGTAAAGGTGGAGGTTGGGGTACCCGTGTTGGTGAATGTATTGGTGGGCGGCAGGGTTCCGGTCAAGGTTGGGGTGGCTGTCGAGGTCAAAGACGCTGTGAATGTCCAGGTCTGCGTGGGGGTAGAGGACAAAGTCGGCGTCAAGGTGGCTGATTTGGTCGCGGTGTTCGTGGCGGATGAAGTTAAAGTCCATGTCTCTGTCATGGTCGGGGTCGAAGTGGGAGAGACGATGGTGACCGTCGCTCCTGTCACGGGAGCGCCCGTAAAGGCCGCCGCCGAACCAGTTCCGCTGTTCACCCCAGTCAGGCTGGTATTGGCCGTAATAGAAAACTGGTAGGTCCCAGCCGCGGCCGTCGTGAAGGTCACTTCTACCTCGTAGGTCACCGACGAGGAGGCGGCCAAAAGGTCGGCCATAGCCAAAGTCGCCTGGGTCCCGCTGAATGTACTTGTCGAGATGGGGACCCCATTACGCAATAAAACCACCGAGGCGATCCCCGTCGCCGCGTTCCCCGTTCCGGAATCGGTCAAGGTCAGGCTGGTCACCGTCACCGCTGAGGCGATGGGATTGGTCAGGACATATTGCATCATGGTGATCCCAGCGGCTCCCGGCAACTGGGTGCTGTCGACAGGCGGATTCGGACCGACGGTTATTTGAACCGGCGGAACGGAAGTTCCCGTGGGGGTGGCCGTGGGTGTCCAGGTGATGGTGGGTGTGGAAGTCGTGGTTTTCGTCGCGGTCATCGTCGGTGAAAGGGTGGCCGTGAAGGTAGAAGTTGGCGTGGACGTAAAAGTGGAAGTCAGACTATTGGTCGGCGTGGATGTCGCCGAAAAAGTGGGGGTCATGGTGGCTGTAAAGGTCGGCGTCTGAGTTACCGTGAAAGTGGGACTTGGTGTTGGCGTAAAAGTGTTCGTAAAAGCGACCCCACCCACCGTGACATTGGCAGTCAGTGATGTCTCCAGTGCTCGGTTCAAGGCTGACATAGAAGCTGTATTAGGGATCACCGTCCCATTCCCGGCGGTAACATGGGCCACCCAGGTCACGGTCACGCTAGCGCCTGGCGCCACATTCCCTTCGTTCCAGGTAATGGGAGGAGTGTTAGTCCCTCCGCCTGTTGCTGAAACAAATGTCTCACCTGTCGGGATCGCATCGGTCACGACCACCCCTGCGGCCCAATCGGTCGTCATATTAAAGACGCTGAATTGGGTATTATTCGCCGTTCCATATACCCCGAAATAACCTGGACCCGCCAGGGTATTGTCGGTTTCGGATAGGATGGGGTTATAAGGCCCACCGTTAGTAGAAACGTCCACTTGAAAATTATTGCCGGTCAATGTCACTTCCACCTGGATGGGTCCGGTAGTGCCAGTTCCAGCGGTGTTGGGCGCGACGAAAGATCCGATTCCGCCAGCGCCGCCCACCGTTGTGAAGGAAGAACCTCCGTTCGTGGTATAGAGAATGGCGATCTGGGCGGGATTGGGATAGGTATTCCCATTGATCCAGAGGTAGTAATAACTGTTACCGTTCTGCCGCAAGATGGCGCCGCTAGGCTGGTAACTCGGTTGGTACATGGTGAAATTCAAGATGCCGTTGGCGGCATAGGCGCCCTGGTTGACGATACCGCTGGCCCCGAAATTGTTGTACTCCAAATCACCGCCCGTGATTCCCCAGTTGGAAAGGGCCGCTCCGGATGCCCCCACCCATCCGCTCATGGATCCTCCGAAGTTAAATAGACCTGGGTTCTGGTTGGTATAGACCAAGCTGTAGGTCACGGATCCGCCCGAGGCCACTGAGGTGGGATTGGCGGTTTTGACGATCTCAGCCGGAGTGGCCGTGGCCGTGGGTACGGGCGTGCAAGCCACTGAAACGGGGACGGAATTGGAGACCGCGGTTTTTTCCAGACCGTTCAGGTCCAACAATGTGGCTTGATTGAGAATGGTACTGCAGGTCACGGCGTTGCTCTTGACCACCGCCCAGTAGGTCACGGTCCCGGATTCGGTGGCCTTGAGATCGGGCCAAGTCCAGGAGGCGGTGTTGGTGCCGGCGTTGAAGGCGGTGACGGCGTCACAGGGCACTCCCACGAACCCGCCGAAAGTGAGATGGGAATCCAAAGTATCGGTCAATTCGGCGTTGATATCCCGTCCATAATAGGGAGCGTTGCCCGCGACCACACGCCAGGTAGAGCCGTCATATTCTTCCACCAATAAATTGGTAACCGCGTTCGAGCCGGCCTGGTTGCAGGGATCCGCGTATCCCCCGGGGTCGGTGATCCGGGTTTTGATCGGCACATAACCAAGATTGGGAAGGGATGCATAGCTGGGACAGGGGCTCGCGGCCACGTTCGAGTAGCTCCAATCGGCCGTGTCGTTGCGGTTACCGGTGCGGAACCAATGGACCTGGGTCTGGACCTGGCCGCCCCATCCGTTCCACTGAGCGATCAGGTAACGATCCATTAATAATGTGGAGGCCATATTGGGCACATTCCCTCCCCACTGCATGACGATCTTTTGGTTGTAACCGGTCCCCGCCACCATAGGCAGGTCTTGATAAGTAAAACCCCCGGAAGTGTCATAGATGGTTTGGGGCGCGAAGGGGTTTCCCGTGCTGCCGCACGCGTTGACACCCGCGGCCAAGTCATTAAGGAAATAGGAAACCCGATAGTTCATCAGGTTGATATCCTCGTAAGATTCGTTCAGGACCGAGAAATCGGTCTCGAAAAAGTTACTGCTGGCTGGATTCGCAGGGGCTTGGGCCGATTGATTGGTGTACCAAACGAATACCTGCGGCCTGGTACGGCCCAACCTCTCATTGGAATTATTCGCGTAGTTCAGGGTATAAGTTACCGTATCGCCGGGATTGACCACGGATTTGTTGACCGACTTGGCCGTGGAAAGGGCGCAATCCACCACGTCCACATAATTGGACCGGAAAGTGCTGGAAACCACATCCGGATAAGGCGAGGCTGTTCCTGTCACACCCGCGGAAGGGTCCGCTTCCACGGAGTTGATGACCGTCTGCCCCGAAGTGGCGCTATTCGATATCTGCAATTGGACGGTAATGGTGGCCGGTGTATTGGGCGCCACGTTGGTCATGTTCCAAGTCACCAAACCTCCCCCATTAACCCCCACGGGAGACGAGGTGACATAGACCGCGTTGGAGGGAATGGTTTCTTTTATGGTGACCGAAGGAGCTGTGGCCGCTCCAACGTTCTTGTAAACGATCGAGTAATTAAGGGTGTCGCCAGGACAACCAAAGGTCTTATCCACATTCTCTGAGATCTTCATCACAGCCTGGTTCCATTGATTGTCGCAAGGCCATGGAAAATTACCGGTGTTGATGAGCAATCCCAGGATATCCAGGTCGTTGTTGTAATAAATGAGCGAGGTCGGGGCATAATCGGTCCCCGCGCCTTGCTGGACAAATTGGTAGGTGGAGTCGAGCCGATAGGACTGGTTGATCCAGGTCTGATCGCCTGAACCAGTGGCGACCGCCGCCATGGTACCCATTCCCCACTGGCTGGGCAGACCCGAAGCCCATGTGCCGTTCGTGCTCCATTGTTGAGCGATATTCCAGACCTTATCGGCATCGCTCAAGACAACGACGTTGTTGTTCTTGAGGGAAGTATTGGTGTTCGAGATAAAAGGTTGCAAAGTATTGTTGCCGTTATAGATCACATCCATCACGTAACGCCAAGGGCCTCTCATGCCTTCCGCGCTCGCGGTTGTCCCGCTATAAGAGAAACTAGTCGGCGGGGTTGTTCCCGTCGCGCCGTTAAGGCTGATGGTGTCCGAGTTGAATCCATGGCTGCCCGCCGCCGTGTCAGCCGAAACAAGCGCGTTGGCCGTGTTATTCGCCACGTTGGTCCACTCAGCCCCGGTCGTACCTCTGGCTGGATAGGAAACCCCTGAGAAAGTCGAACCCCAACAACGGTAGTAGCCCGGATCCCAATAATCTGCATAAGCGGTATTCGAGATACCGTTGACATCGAATGTGTCACCGCTGGTGTAATAGTCATATTTGTCCACGTCCCGGTACCAGGGTTGAGCCGGACTACTGGCGGGAACAACACCAATATCCAGCATGGCCTGGATCATGGTCTGCGCCTCGCCGGCATAGTTGATGACACCGGTGGAGGGCCATTGTTTACTGGCCAAAAGAACTCCCATCGCGATATCCTCATCGCCGTCACCCGCCGAATCACAACCATTCACCCCAAAGGGCGCGGTCATTGATATTTCCCAGTTGGGAAGATAAGCGGTGAAGTTGTCGCAGTTAGGAGTCAGGTTGGCCCCGACCATATGGGTTTTGATGAACATATAAAGACCATCAAAGAGGGGCTTATCCGCGAAAGAAGCGGCTATCAACACGGAATACCCCATGCTTTCACTCAAGGCGTGGTGGTTATTACCGCCATTATTCAGGGCGAAATTCGCGATCAAGGGAATACCGTTGACCGTTTCCCCGGTGTACTCCACTTCAGATCCCACATATAAACCGTAGTATTTCATCCACATGGCGGTCATGTCCGAATCGGTAACACCTTCAGGTTGAGCGATCATGCCATTGGGCAGTTGAAGATATTCGCCAAAGGGATGGGCTGGATTACCGGAATTTACATTGGAGGTTCCATTGACCGCGCCATACATGGTTCCATAAGCTTGAGCCCAAGATGTCGAAGCGCTTTCAAGCAGAACCAATAAAAAGAAAGCCACAAAAAACATAACTTTCTCAAATCGTTTTACGGTTAACACAAAGGAATCCCTGGAAATATTTTGTTAATAATTCTCACACCATAACAACGATATGTAAATGATTAGGCTAATTTGCTTCGGGGTTTGTTTTATCGGAAAACTTTGCGGATTGTTAACTTTGTCGGAATTTCTTTAACGTTTAAATGAAAATATTTTTAGGAACGATACTCTCATACACTGAATATTTACAACTCATTCATTCAAAACGGAAAATTCTTTGCCTTTTCAAAACCAACAATGAAAAAAGACCGATCAATGTGATCAAGGTCAAAAACAATCCAAGTCTAAGGGACGTTGGTTCATATCGGAACACCACTCGGTGTTCACCGGACTCAGATAATTCCACCGTCATCCACATTCCATTGGCTCGGAATATGGGAACCGGCCTTCCATCCACCCAGGCGTGCCAGCCTGGAGCGTAGCTTTCATCGAACACAAGGAAACCTCTCTTGGGAGTGGACACTCCGAATTCCACTCGGCTGGGTGAAGGCTGAACCATCTGGATCTTGGCTTGGGACTCGAAAAGATTGCGCCAGAAACCAACGATCCTGTCCCAAACATCGATCCGCACTCCGTCCGCCAGGATCCTATCGACCGGCGCGAGCCGGACCGCCTTGCCGTCCTGCCCTCTCTCCGTGTAGACCTCATTCTCAAGAAAAGCCTTGGGATTCATCAAAGCCTCGAACACCTCCGGTCTTCCCGGGAATTCCCGCACCCTCTCCACCTGCCAAGCTTCCTCCATGGCCCCCGCGTTCTGGGTATAGATCATTTCTCCCCTGGGTTGGGACAGACAATACTTGAAAGAACCCAGTTTTTCGTTCGTCAGGATGAGTTTGATCCCGGCCGCGTCCAAAACCCTGCCGTCATAAGGAAAACCTTTTTGGAAATAGGTTTGAAGATCTTGATAGCCGTCCACATAGATGGAAAGGTATCCCCTGGCCGAACGAAGTCCCCAAACTATATTCGTATTGGCGGTGAGGTTTTCCGCGGACGTGATGTAAGAATCCTCCAGTGTCACAGCCTCGGGGGAATGGTATTGGTCCAGGCCGTGCAGACTGACCATCCGTCCTTCTCCCGTCATGGTTTTGGCTTGGGCCGCGGCCTGCTGTACCCTGCCGTCCCGGTAAGGGTCCGGCACCATGTTCAACACCCGGCTCGGGATGAACAGTATATCCAGTAGCCACAACACTCCCAGGAACCAGACCCAAGGACGCGAGTTTTTTTTCTTTCCATTGGTTTCTGATCTTTCCTTCAAACGAAGCCCGAGCGCGGTCAGAGCGCAAAAGAGGAACAGGAAGGAAGACGAAGAGGTCGCTAATATCCCCAACCATTTGGAGGGGATGAAGAACCACAGGAAGCAATGGGTTCCGGCGATCCAAAAAAACCAGAAAAGGGCCGAAATGGTCCAGAACCTTTCCTTGGACTTTTGAAAGGTCCCAAGGGACCAAAGAAGAAGTCCCAGGGGGACCAGACCCATATACAGATTATTGAAAATGAAATCGGGATAATCCCCCAGGTAACTCCGGGTGCCTGGAATGCCCAGGATCTGGGGTTGGAACAGGGTCAGGTAATTGACCCAACGCATGCAATAAATGGGATCTTGCCACCCTTCCCGATGAAGGGCCCGGAGAAAATCCAGGAAAGGCAGCCACTGACAGGCGGTCAGTAACAGACCCAATCCCAAGGCCAGACCTCCCCAACCTAGGACCTTGGGATGGGCCCGCAGGGTCAGGATCATCCAAACGGCGAGGAACAGGATGGCGTAGAAAATGAAAAAAGGATAACCGGCCAGGAACTGAAAAGCCCCGAAAAGAACCGTCAACCCGAACCAAAGGAAATTCTGTTTCTTCATCATGTGGGCGGCGCCTAGGAAAAGCCAGGGGACCCAGGATAAGGAAGCCAGGTGGGTCGGGAATCCCCAATAGATGACCATCAAACCCGAACCTCCGAAGCTCATGGCGCAAAGGACCGCCGTAACGGGTTGGACCTTATGGAACCTGAGCCAGAAATAAAAACCCAGGGTGGCCCAGGCACCGTGGAGCAACGCCCCGACGAAGAACCAATCGGTCAAGCCGGTGAGATTCCATAACCAGAAAAAAGGATAGAAGGCGGCCGACTGGAGATTGGCCACATGGGGCGTGCCGCAGGCGATGTAAGGATTCCAGAGAGGCAACAAACCCTGGCGGAAGGATTCCACATTGAACCACTTCTCAGGGAACACATATTCCAGGGTATCCATGAAGGCGGGAAAATGACCCCAGAAGCGGATGGCCCAGTAGAGCATCAAGCCGGCGTAGGCCGCCCAGAGTAACCAGAAGGTCTTTTTGGCGTTCAAGTGGCAACTGCCTTTTTAGAAATGATGATGAAGTCCCTCGAAACTCTACTATAAGGCCCTTTAGTCGTCCAGCCTTGGGGCGAGATTAGCGCAAAACCAAAACCTAAAAAGAGTCCTTAACAAGATACTTCTCAAACACTATTCCTGCGGGCAAAGCGCCGAACGTCCTGAGCAAGGTCCAAACCATGTTTGATGACCAAAAAGGGGCCACAAGCGAACCATATCGGGAGATGTCGATGGATGTTCCAAGCGAAGGCATATATCACCAAACCAACGACACAAGCGGCGAAAAGCACCTGGAAAGATTGGGAATTATAACTAAGGTTTTCATTTCGATCGTTTTTAAAATCAACTTCAATACTACGGCTTACTAAGTCTTTCACCCAATAGACTCCCGCGTAGATAAGGCCCCACTTCAATTCCAGCAAAACAATATCAGAACTAAAATCCGCGTTGTTGACAAAAGTGAACGTAATGAGCCCAAAAACGAGGGTGCTCATAAAATAATCCCAGGAGGAATGATAGGAAAGCCCCAGACTGCCAAATGGCAACAACTCGTTCTCTCCGGGGGGCGGTGAAATTAAATATTTCTCAACCCATTTTTGTTTTGCTTTACTCAAACTCAATAACACTTCTACCGTCAAGAATTTGAAGAGAATCCCAATAACAAAAGAATAAATAACGACCCGTAGGTCATTATTTGTGTATTGAAGTGTATAAATGATTGCGGACAGGGATATAAAATTCACCATAACCAGCTGGAGCGAGTTCAAAAAAACCTCCGTTAAAAATATTGCTTATTTTAACACTCTTCTTTTAATAAGGTATAAAAGGCCGGGTCGAGAATAATCTAGATCGATATGATTCAAGCTATTCGTGGTAAATTTCACAAAATGGAATGACACTTATTAGTGATTTCCTCGTCCAATCGGCGCATTGACGGAGGCACCTATACGTTTTAACTTGGAGGTCGGCTTATGAATATCCGTTCCCTGTCATTCCTTTCCTGGTTTTTTCTGATTCTATTGATCGCGCGACCTTCCATAGCCGCGCTACTGGTGGATGACTGCGAGGGAATCTCCCCGGCCAATCGGCTGGGTGGTTACTGGTCTTCCTATAGTGACGTCTATTCCGCGGTAACCCCTAAACCCTTTGCCTATTCCCCAGAGGGATACGGATCGGCCCATTGCGCCCGAATCGACATGGAATTGAAGGCCGGTCTGCAATACCCTTACGCCGGCATGAACACTTCCTTTGCCCCTCAGGATCTTTCCGCTTACGAGGGTGTCCGTTTTTACGCCAAGGGTTCCGGAGATTGGAACTGTCAGATCCCCCTGACATCCACCAGCAAAGAATATAACCATTTCTCCTGTCCTATCGCCTTATCCTCTGATTGGAAGCTCTTCGAGCTTCCCTTTAATCAGTTCACCCAGACATGGGGTACCCACAAACCCTGGGACCCCACCCAGGTCACGGGAGTCCAATGGGCGGCCGCCGGAACAACCGGGGCAAAAGGTTTTCTATGCGTGGATAACATCGAGTTCTATAAAAAAAACGAAGCGACCCTGAAGGCACCGGAAGCCAATCCCATCTTGAACGAGCCCAAAGTGAACCAGCAGGGATACCTGCCGGACGGAGGGAAAACCTTCGTCGTTTCCGAGATCCCAGGGGGAGTGAAGAAAGGCGACTCTTTTAAGGTAGAGGATGAGGCTGGCCACACCGCCTTTTCGGGCAAGATCCAATCCGAACCCATCGACGACCTCAAGTCCACCGGAGAGAAAGTTTTCCAAGTTGATTTTTCCGGATTGACCCTTCCCGGCCGCTACACCGTAGTGATCGATGGAGTAAAATCTCAGCCTTTTTCCATCGGCGACGGGGTTTATCTTCCTCTTTTCAAGGACGCCCTTAGGTGCTTCTACCTTATCCGTTGCGGTACCGCCATCGACGACACCGTAACTGGCATTAAACATGAAGCCTGCCATATAAAGGACGCGCCCGCCAAGGACGGCACCAAGACCGGGGACCTCACCGGCGGATGGCACAACGCCGGTGATTACGGCAAGTGGACCCTGGAAGAATCGATCAGCTGCGCTTACATGATGTGGGTTTATGAGTTAAAAACACCCCTTTTGAAGGACCTGAACAACCATATCCCCGAATCAGGGAATGGCGTCTCCGACCTTTTGAACGAGGCCAAGTGGGGGCTCACTTGGCTGTTGAAAATGCAAAGGTCCGACGGGAGCGTCTGGCACAAGGTAGATTCGGAGGATCATTTCTGTTTCGGGACCGTGCCCGAGAAGGACCCGACCCAGCGCTACGCCCAATTCGCCGGAACCATCGACGCCGCCGATTTCGTGGGCGCCATGTGCCAGGCCTCCAGGGTATTCGCCCATGCCGACCCAGCTTTCTCCCAGAAGTGCGCCAAGGCAGCCAAACAGACCTGGGCCTGGCTTGAGAAAAACCCCAACCTTCTCCAGAACGACCCCGACTATGTCGACACCGACCCGTCCCAGGAACGCCTTTGGGCGCTGGGAGAGTTTGCCCGACTGACCGAGGACCCTTCCCTCCAGGAACGCTTCAGCAAAGAGGCCACTCCGGATAAGCTCAAACCCACCAGCTGGCAGGAACCCCAGTTATTCGGCTATATGGCCCAGGCTTTTGACCCCAAAAACTCATCCGATGGAAAAGATACTATCCAAAAAGCCCTGGTGAACATCTGCGACCCCCTGGTCCAAGCCTCCCAAATCAACGGTTATGGAGTTGTCCAGGCTTCCAATGAATATTGGTGGGAAACCAATGAGAATCTCCTAGGGAAAACCGCCGCGTTACTTTTCGCCCACGCCTTGACGGGCGATTCCCATTACCGCGCGACGGCCTTGCGCCAGATGGATTGGATCTTGGGGGAAAACAGCCTTGGTTTTTCTTTCGTGACCGGCCACGGAACCCGCAGTACCAGCCATCCCTACCATTGGGATTGCGCCTCGCTGGGAAAGGTCATGCCGGGATGGGTCTCCGGCGGTCCCAACGAATACCCGACCGGAGCGGACTATTTCCTGACCACCCTGATCAATCGGGGAACCCCTCCCGCCAAATGCTTCGTGGACGCCTGCGGGGGCAATGGGTCCTGGGCCTCGAACGAAGGGGAGACTTCCCAGAACGCTGTGATGGTTTTCTGCGCGGGATACTTATCTGGAAATTAAGGATTTCAGCTGATCCGTTCCATGGGCGATCGTTGTTTTTAACAAAAGTCCCATCCACAAACCCACGACCAAAAGAGCCATGAAGAGCCCCAGCCGGAAAGACAAAGGTTGGTAATAGACCAGGCTCACCCTCTCATTCTCATCCAGGACGAAGCCTTGGAAATCGTGGTTGATCAGTTCCAGCGGCTGCCAACCCCCTTCGGCGTGAAAAACCTTCCAGCCTGGATAGGCTGAGGTCGAGGAAACAATAATCGTCTTTCCCTTCCCCGGGGCGTATATCTCCACATGGTTCGGGGTCTCTTCATGGATCAGGACTTGCCTGAACTCATAAGACCCGGCTTTGGAAGCGTCCTGGATGAAACAGGCCTTCCCATAATCCATCTTGGTCTTGTCGGCCCTCAAAAAATCCTCTTCCAGGGTAGGTAAAGCGGCGATCGCCTTCCTCACTGAATACCAGATGGGCAAGGGGGTGGGGTTCTCTGAAATAGGGACTTTGCCATCCCCATCCACGACTGGCATGAAATCCTTGAATTGGTTCTTGCCGAAAAGGTACCGGACCCCCAGGAAGTCCATGACCCTTCGGGAATGCCTGAGGGATATCTGAAAGGCCCTCACCGTCCAATCATCCGACCCTTTCATCTGGAAGGTGTTATAAAAAGGCACTTCCTGCTTCCCGTACATCAAGGGCCAGTTGGGAAGCATGCTTTGCTTGGCCCAATCGTAAGCGTCGGCCATGTCTTTTCCCTGAAGGTGGACCGACTCCTTCATGAGGATGGGAGAAAAGATCAGACGTCCAGGTTTATAGATCCGATCGATGACCTGGGGCGCGCGCTCATAATAAGAACGGTCCAGTAGGATGTTCACGCTGACCGCGGCTATTCCCAGGGATGAAACAAGCGCGACCAGAATCAACAACCATCGAAACCGGGATGGGATTTTTCGCGAAACTCCAGCCAAGAGCGTTGACACCGCCGAAAGACAGAAGAATATGGGGAAAAGCACCCGGCCAATCAATACCGAAAGGCCATAGACCAATCCCACCCCCCCGATCCATTGCCACAGGTTCAGGGTTTTGGACGATGATTCCAACAAGCGGTCAAGGGACTCGGCGCAAAGCCAAGCCGCCCAGAATAATAAAGGAGCAAGCCAAAATCCCGATCGGATGACCAGATGGTATCCCGGAACTAGGTTCTTCAACCACCCGCCCACGCCGAGGGTTTCACCCAAACTCAGGACCAGCACGAGGGCAAAAATGGTCAATGAGACTTTCTTGAAACCACCGGAGATAAGGCCCCAAACCAATAAACAAAGCGGGGGAAGCCCGATGAAATAGGTCGAGATCCAGTAATGGGGCCCATGATAATCCTGGCCCAGAGGATGCCCCTGCAGGAACGGGGACAAGAAAGTACCCAGGTCCAGCCAGGTCAAGGCCTGCACATGGTTCCCGCCTTCCTGATAATTGCTTTGCTGGAAGAATTCCGCGAAAGGTAGGCCCCAAACCAGGTTATAGATCACCGCGATTCCCAAGGCCGCCGGGAACCAGGTCAACCCCTTCGCTCGATTGGCCCACCCCGCGAGTGAGGGCCGAAATATTTTCCAGATCAAATGCAGTATCAATGCCAATCCCGTCAAGTAGCACAAAACCGGGTAACCCGCTGAAACCTGCATGGCCAACGCCAGCGAAAGAGTGAGCAAACCACCTTTCTCACCCGAGAATAGTTTTTCCGCCGAAAGAAAAACCCATGGCATCCAGCTGATGGTCATCATGGCCGGCGGGGTCCAGGAGGAACAAACCAGATGCAGGGAAAAACCGAAGATGAGGCACCCAGCCAGGCTGGCCCTGACGGAAAGTTCCTGGCGTCTCAGGAAGAACCACGACCCCAACAAGGCCCAGAAGTGATGCAGAAGGATGATCGCGTTGAAAGCCTGAACCGGATCCAGGAAGGAATAAAGAAGCGGGACGGGTGGATAGGCATACGCCATCTGGGGATCGGCGAAATAAGGGGAACCGAACTGAGCGTCGGGGTTCCAAAGGGGAATGATCCCCCGGGCCAGGGCCTTGGCGCCCCATTTCCAGAGAGGGAAAAAGAATCTGGAAGCGTCCACGAAAACAAAAGTCCCGTGGCCGAATAGGACTTTCCAGTAAAAAAGACATACCAGGATGAATAAAACGAGACCCATTGACAGGTCCATCTTCTCCGTTTTTGGGATAGGACTCGGCATCCTCATGGATTGGACGCCTTTTCCAGGAATTCTATCGCCTGGGGATTGAGGCTAACCATCTCCTTTTCAAGGGGGTCGATCCGTTCCGCATCCTTCCAACGTTCATACACTTCCAGCGCTTTACGATAATCATTCACAGCGCTGGCCTCCCCCAATCCCTGACGGCAAATACCCAATTCCATCCAAGCCGAGGCGAAATTAGGTTCCAGAAAGGACGCGGTACGAAAATCATCGAAAGCCCGAAGTCCATAACCATTTTTCGCGGAAACCCAACCGGTCCCTGTTTTCTGCCTCATCCTAAGGTTATAGAGCCCTTCCTCAAAAAAGACGAATGCGTTCAATGGCAGGGCCATCTTGGCCTCACCCCAGGCAGCCTCGGCTTTTTCGATGGCCTTGGAATCCTGGTCCAGGCTCAGGCGGTTCGTGAGCCTTTCAGCCTTTTCCATTTTCCTACCGCCATCCGTTTGTTCCAGTTTCAGCGAACGATCTAAGGCCTCATCGGACCTTTGTTCCCAGGTTGGGTCCTTGGTGGCGAAATAAAGCTTGTCCAGATAATCGGCTTTCGTCCAGGCGTATTGAGCGTCCCAGGCGTTCAAGCGCTCGGCGGTCTCAATGGTTTCCAGGCCTTCGGGAAGTTTGTTTTCCGCCACCAGTCGCTCGTGCTTTTGTTTGAGCAATGGCGCGAAGGCCGCGGACCCGAACAGACCCAACGCCAACCCCAGTGCCAGAAAGGCGCTGATCCAGGAGGTTTGTGTTTTGCTCTTTTCGCCCGGCGTCAACAAACCCACGCCCTGCAATGCGATCAAGGGCGTATGAAGGCAAAAATCCACAAAAGCCGCCGCGGCCAACCCCGCTGCCGCGGATTTTTGGTCAATAACCTTCATCCCTTTCCAGGTTTTATAAGCGAGAATGGAAAGAAAAAGGAGGCCCAAAAGGCCGAAAGCCGCCAGGAAATCCAGATATTCGTTATGGGCGTACTCGGCGTCCATGAGGTACCGATTTATTCCCTCGGTCCTGGGTTCCTTGACCAAGTGGTAGTACCCAGCGAAAGCCCCCGGCCCAACACCCAGGATGGGTTCCATGCACCAGACTTTCAGCGCCGATTCCCAAAAACCGAACCTTTCATATTTTGTCGGACTGGGATCGAAGGACCGAACCACACCCAGACCCATAAGGATCAAGAAAACAAGGCAAGCGATGACTGGCAGTCGATAACGGCTTTTCAACTGGTAGAAAAGACGGGTGACCGCTCCGAGCAAAATGACCGCCGCCCCGGAAAAGGATTTCAACCTGGCCACCGTGAGCAAGGCCAGACCCGCCGCCAGGGTCTTGATGCCATTCCACGGCTTGGAAAGAAGGAGCAATAATAACGCCCCTAACACGATCCCCACTTGTTTGGGGTTCACGAAGAAGGTCATATCCTTGACGTCAGAGTATTGGAAATGGATCCAGGAATACAGACTATCCCCGGCGTAATGGAAGGTCATCCACCAGACCACGACCGCCCAGGCCAAACCCAGAAGGAAAAAATGTCTCATGAACTTTTTGGGTTCGTTCATATGGGGCAGGATCAAAAAGAAGCAGATCAGGATTCCGAAAACATCCAGGAATCGGACCGTTCCGGAAGCCGAGGGGGAGAAAAAAGCCCGTCCAGTGAGATAGATACCGCCCAATACCGCCCAAACAGGCAACCGATCAAGCCTGGGCTGGAAATATCCCAATAACACCCAGAGAGACAGGGCCAGCAAGCAGAAGTTCCATGGACGGAAAGGCGGCCAAAAACCGGTCACCAGGAAGATCCCGAGCAGTCCCCATTCCACCCATTTCATTGGCAGGTCCGGCTTGGTGGTTCCCTTTTCCGGTTCGATCTCCAACCGTCCCGCGATCGCGGCGAAGAACCAGACCAGTTCGGTCATTTGGAAAGGCAGGTCCACCAGGGAAAATATCAGGACGGCCAGGATTCCCGTTCCCACACCCCAGGCTTCCCAGCGGGCCTGGGTCTTGAAGCGTCTGAGGATGCTGAAGATGGCCGCCGACAATAGAAGGAACCCAACCCCGCCCGTCTCGACCAAAACTTGAAGCGGAAGGTCATGGGTGTAGCGCGCGCCCGCGCCCAAGTCCATCCCCGAGCCCTGGTAAAGTTCCCCGAAAGTCCCCAAACCAGTTCCCAGCAGGGGGTGCTGAAGGAACAATACCCAGGCCGATTGCCACAATCCGATCCTCATGGAGAAGGCCGCCAACAGCCAGCTTTGAAGGCCCCTACCCATCACCACTTTAAAAAGAACGGCCAGTCCCATCAACAAAGTCGCTCCCATCGCCCAACCCGAACGCCTGATCCAAAGAACGATCAGCGCGGCCAACAGCAGGCTGGCCCAAGCGCCCGCGCTTTGCGTGGTCCAGAGAGCGGATAACAGGACTGCGGTCAAACCCAAGCCCCAGAGACGCCCGGACCCTTTCCTACCAGCCGTCTTGATCAATATCTGGGGGATGAAAAAGATCATGAGGGCTGCCAAAGCCCCCGGGGTCGCCAAAGGTCCGAAAGCGCGTTTGTTATGCGCGGCCGCGGTCGCTTGTTTCAAGAATTCCCCCGATAATTGAGGAAGGGTCATGGCCAGTTCGTCGAAACCATAAAGTCTCTGATAGAGTGCGACACAGGCGGCGGCCAAGGCCAGCGTCAAACCGATACCCTCCAAAAGTCTCTGGGTGGAGGCGCCGCTTTGTCTGACCGCGAGGAAAAGGACCGTACCCAAAAAGAGAAAACCCGCCGAGCGGAGAGTGATACCCGGCTCAAGGGACCATAAAGAGCCAAGGAGAATATAGAGAAGGAAAGCCCACCAGGCTTTCCCCAGGACATCTTCCCGGTCCAGGATCAAGGGTTTGAACAGGAATAACGCCAAGCCTCCGCCCAGGGCCACGGCGTAGGAACGAGGGTCCGCCAGGGCCGGATGGAACAGAAGATAGGCGCCAATGGAAAGGAACAGGAACTCCCACAAACGACGGGCTTCGAGGGGCTTGCGGAGGATGGAATTCATGGGGTTATTTTAACAGGTTAAGGAATCCCGTTTTTCACTTTTCCTTGATGGGGATCAAGCAGGCGGCTTTCAAAGCCAAAAGATAGCTGTATTTCCCGAAACCCACTACTTGCCCCACCGCGACCGGGGACACATGGGAGGATTGGCGGAACCCTTCCCTGGCGTGGATATTGGAAAGATGGACCTCAATGGAGGGGATGGAGACGGCCGACAGGGCGTCCCGAATGGCGACGGAAGTATGGGTATAGGCAGCCGGATTGATGATGATGACATCCGCCCAATGGCGGGCGTTCTGGATGGTCTCGACGATCTCGCCCTCGTGATTGGATTGGACGATCCGGATTTCCAGACCGTTTTTCGCTCCCTCCGCCTGGATCTCCTGGTTGATCTCTTCCAGCGTGACCGAACCATAGACATTGGGTTCCCGTTCGCCCAGCAGGTTCAGGTTGGGGCCGTGGATGACCAGGATCTTTCGCATGCTTCCCTCGTACTTTCGCTTCTTGATTTTCCCTATGCTAAACAGAAAGAACGAATCGAAACAAGCAAAAACAGCGGAAGTCCATTTATTCCCATGGGCTCCAGGGCTTGACCTTATAATATTCCCACATTCATGACCTTACGACCTTCCAAACTTCACGGCCTTCTTCACGCTCCGCTCAGGGAAGTGACCCGGCGCTATCCCGCTTGGGTGGCGTCCATACTATTCTCGTCATTGCTGAGCGCTAATATATTGCTCTCATACGCCGAACTTTCCTTGGAGTGGAAGACGGCCTTTTTCCTCATTCTCGGAGTCAGCTTAATAGGGATCGCCTTCTTGGTCCCCCGCGGAACGAACGCGCTGTTGACTGAAGCCCTGCCGAAAATCCACGCCGGGTGGGTGGCCCTGGTCCTGGCCGCCGCGGCGTTCCTGCGCTTCTATAAATTGACCAGCCTATTTTCCTGGCCCATCGTGGATGAGGGTGTATTTGGGTACTTCGCTCTCCGCCAGACCCAGCATTGGGATTGGACCCTTCTCCACAGCCCAAGCCAAGAACCAGCCCTTTACTCCTGGTTATTAGCGGGGACATTCAAACTCCTCGGCACTTCCCTTTTCGCGCTTTGGCTTTTCCCGGCCCTCTGCTCATTATTGTTCGTTGTTTTGACTTGGCTGGCCTGTCGGCGCTATCTATCAAACTCCGCGGCTTTCATCGTCCTAACCTTGACCGCGTCCTGTTTCTGGGTCCTCTACACCGGTAGATATTCGGTCCAAAGCATCCTGATGCTGGTTTGGGAAGGACTCACCTTCTGGGCTTTGGCCGGATTCCTCCTGAACCCTACCCGCCGGTTATTTAGGCTCACGGTCCTTTCCATACTCGCGGGCACCGGACTTTACATCTACCTCGCCTGGCCTTTGGTGATCGTTATGGTTTTTCTGACCTTGGCCACCACCGGATATAGCCGCTTATGGGAACGTCTCAGATCCCTGGCTCTTTTTTCCTTGGTCGTCGTTATCACCGCCCTTCCACTGGCTTTGGCTTTCTTAAATGAAAACCGGGGTTATTTCTCCCATCTCTGGTCCTTCACCAGCCAGCATTCCGGCGCCGAACACCTCCACATCCTTTGGGATTATTTCGCCGCCATCTTCTGGGGGATTCCCGCGAATTCCTTTTTTCATGGTCCGGTATGGGGCGGGTTATTGAATCCCGTATCAGGCTCCCTTTTCCTGATGGGCATGGTCGTTCTCTTGAGATCCCGGGTAAATCCCTTGGGCATCTGGTGCCTATTGGCTTTCTTCCTGTTTTTCACGCCGGCTTTCATGACGGACAACATCGAGATCATGCGCCTGATCACCCTATTGCCGATCCTGATCCTGGGGTCAGTAGCGGGGTTACAGTTCTTGCTTGGAGCTTTCACGGCGAGACGAAAGGTCCTGTTTTTCCTCGTCTTGATCTTCTCTTCCCTTTTACTGGATGGTATCCACCTTTTTCAACGTTACCCCCAGAAGTGGTTCCAGGATCCGGCTTATTTCGGGGCCCACAAGTCCCCTGAATTCTTCAAATCCTTTTCCTTGTTGGAGGACGCCGCCAAAAGGAATGGCCCAGGCTTGATCTTCCTGAATTTTGATCCCGACCCATTCGATCAGACCCTGAGGATCGCGACTTACGAATTCAACGCCGGCGAAAACCCGGGCCTTGAATCATCTAAAGCGAAATGGGCGGGTATTTTAGGAAATATCCACGAGGAGCCTTATCTGAATAAATTATTCCCGAATGGAAGATGGGGATGGCTGTCGGTAGGATTGGATAGAAGGGACGGGGGCGTGCTTTTGGATATCGTCCCAATCGACGATTCAAACAGAGACTTATTCACGCGTTGGTTAAAGGCCGACCAAGCTCTGGCCGAGTTGACCGACCAGGTCATGGAACTGGGCGTGGACCCGGACCAAAGGGCAATGCTGGGGGTATTGGACAAAGGCTATCCTTTGTTCCATGGCGATCCCTTGTTGGAATCCCGCTTCTGGCGGATAAGGGCCATCCACCTTTGCGCCAAGAACGAATACGGGCAGGCGATCGAGGATGAGCAAAAGGCCGTTCAGAAGGGTCATCCTATGGCCCACCTTTTCAATGAGATGGGTTGCATGCTCTATAAGCAAGGCCGATGGGGAGAGGCAAGGAAAGCTTTTCAGATGGCTTTGAAAGCAAAACCGAACGCAAGCGACGCTTCAAAAAATCTGGAAGTTTTGATATTGGACACGAAGAAAACCGAACCGAAGTAACCACTATTTCGCGCAGAGGGTTCATTAAGTTAAAACCCAATCTTTAACCGATCGGCTTTGGATGTCATCGAGGATTTAAAAAACAGGGCTGGGTTATTTACATTCCCGGAAGCGGAACAGAGGAAAACTGCCCTGAATTGGACGAAGGAATCGGCGCGAATTCGGGTTGCCCATACTGGTCCAGCCAGGCCTTCAACTGGGTATCGCCAGGATTGTATTTCAATGATTTCCTATAGGCGATATTGGCCTTGTCCCTAGCCCCCAGGCTCAGGTAACAATCACCCGCCAAACGCCAGGCTTGCGCGTTGCGGGAGTCCGCGTCCAGGGCCATCAGGAACTTATCCAAGGCGTCCTTGTAATTCTTCTGTTGGAGCAGGGGTAAGCCTTCCTCGATCATGTCAGGCGCGGTGGCGACCTTCACACCGGAAACGATCAGTTCGACTCGGCGGTTCTTGGCCCTGCCTTCCTCGTTGGTATTGGGGGCGACCGGCTTGGTGTCTCCATAACCCACTACGGTCAGACGGTTGCCGTCCACGCCATGGGAAACCAGGTAATCGCGGACCGCTTGGGCGCGGGCTTGAGAAAGCACTTGGTTATTGGCGAATCGAGCGCCCGGCACCAGATTTTGGTTATCCGTATGCCCCGCCACCACGATCTGGCTTTCGGGATATTTTTGCTGGATGGTCCCGATGACTTTCTGGATGGCCTCGTACCCTCGGGCCATCAACTCATCCTTCCCCGAGTCGAACAAGAGGTCGCCGGAGACCTGGAAACCATATTGATAGGGAACTTTCTTAGGGATCCACTTGGCGTAAACGCTCTTCGGGACAGCCCGGTTGGACCGGTCCTCGTCATCGGTTACCTGCAAGTCAATGCGGTAATTCCCTTGTGGCACCAAGTCACCGTCATCCGTCCTGCCGTCCCAAGTGTAGATCGTCCGCTCCCGCGGATCGCCGCTTGCGTCAGCTCGGCCTCGGACGTCTGTTTCCGTAGAGGTTCTGCGCGATCTCGAGGTCGCGGTTGAGCGCGTGGATGTCTTGCGCCTCGTCTCCCGTGGCCGAAAGCGCGGGGATGGCCGGATCGCCGACGTGATGGTCCTTGAGGTATTTGACCAGCTCGTGCTGTTCGCCGGAGAGCAGCAGCTGCGCGCTGACGGGTTTATAGTAGGCCTTCTCGACCTGCCGGAAAGCGTTGTCGAGCATGCGCTGATCGGGCGATCCCGGACTCTGCAGAAGCCCGCGCAGGTCGAGCGTGGCGACGCCCCAGGCCCTGCTTCCAAGAAAGCCTGTCCGTCGCGGCCGGAGTGTTCGTGCCCGAGATAAAGAGCGCCGGCGAGCGAGGCGACGGCGACGATGAGGGCGGCTGACAGGGCACGGAACATCTTGGTCACGAGCCGGAACTCTCTTACGAAGAGCGAGGGAAACGCTAGTGGTTCTTGG
>CAWHOE010000048.1:0-23631 GCA_963830915.1 candidate division FCPU426 bacterium | reverse complement strand
CGCGGCTTTACGTGGGATCGGGTTCCAGTTTGACCTGCGTCCTGGCGAACACGCCTTCCTTGAAAGCCGTTCTTATTTCCTGATTTATAAAAATATCACCCAAGAAGACGTTCCTATCCTGGTTGGCTTAAGCGAAGACCTGTAAAAAAACTGTTCACGGTCAACTATCGGCAGCCGGAATAACGGGGACGTTTTTCTTGTCGTTGACTTTGGACCTTTCATCCTTTCAAGGAGAGACCATGACGCCCGAGCGAGCCTATGGAGATTTGATACAACGCATGAAGGAGATCGCGGTCCTTGGCAACACCGCCGGGATCCTGGGATGGGACCAGGAAGTCTATATGCCTCCCGCCAACGCGCCTTATCGGGCGGAACAGTTGTCCCTATTGGCCGGCATGTGCCACCACAAGTTCACCGATCCCCAGGTCGGCGAGTGGATCACCCAAGCCGAATCCTCGAAGACTTTGACTTCCGATCCCCTATCCGATACCGCGGTCAATCTACGGGAATGGCGCCGTTCCTACGACCGCTCCACCAAGCTTCCCCAAAAACTGGTGGAGGAAATGACCTTGGTCACTTCCCAAGCCCAGGTCGAGTGGGTGAAGGCCCGGCAGGAGAACCGATTTTCCCGTTTTCAACCCTGGCTGGACAAGATCATCCCTTTGTGCCAAGAACAGGCCAAATGCTACGGCTACCAGGACCATCCTTATGACGCCCTGTTAGAGGATTACGAACCAGGGCTGACCACCGCTCTTTTGAATAAATTATTCCCACCGTTAAAAGAGAACTTATCCTTATTGGTGTCCAAGATCACCTCCTCCAAACGTCAACCGAACCTGTCCATCCTGAAACGCAAGTGCCCTATTCCCGCCCAGCGGGAGTTTTGTAACCGGATGGCCGAAGCGATAGGGTTTGACTTTGCCAAAGGACGCATTGACGTCTCGGCCCATCCTTTCACCACCGGCCTAGGTCCCTGGGATACGCGCATCACCATCCGCTTCGAGGAAGAAAATTTCGAGAACGCCTTCTTCAGCACCCTGCATGAGGCGGGCCACGGGATCTACGATCAAAATCTTCCTTCCAGCGAACATTACGGCACTCCCCGCGCCTCGGCGGTCTCGCTCGGTATCCATGAGTCCCAATCCCGTCTTTGGGAAAACCTGGTGGGCCGAAGCATGGCCTTTTGGGAGTTTTTCTACCCGGAGCTGAAAAAAGCATTCCCCGGAACATTTGACGATGTCCCCTTGAAGGATTTCCATTTTGCCATCAATCATTCGGCGCCTTCCTTCATCCGGACCGAATCGGATGAGGTCACGTATAACCTCCATATCTGCCTGCGTTATGACATCGAGGTGGCCATGATCGGGGGAACATTGAATACATCCGACGTACCGGCCGCTTGGAACGAGTCCATGAAAAAATACCTGGGATTGACCCCTCCCAGCGACGCGGCGGGATGTCTTCAGGATGTCCATTGGAGCCATGGAAGTTTCGGGTATTTCCCCACCTATACGCTGGGAAATCTTTATTCGGCTCAATTCTTCGCGGCCGCCGAAAAGGAAGTCGGGCCTTTCAAAGATAATTTCTCGAAGGGAGACTTCAAACCCTTGCGAAAATGGCTGAATGAGAAGATCCATTCCCAGGGTCAGAAATACAGGGCCCATGCCCTCTGCCAGGTCATCACAGGGCAGGAGCCCAACAGTGGCTTTTTCCTCGACTATTTGGGGAAAAAATTCGGAGGACTCTACGGTTTCGAATAAGATCCAATACTTGAAAAAATTTATCTTTTTGTCCCTGGCGGTCGGCTTTTCGACTCAGGGGTGGGCTGGGACCGTATTGAAAGCCCATATTCATTGCGACGCGTATAAGGATGGTTGGATCGACCTGAAGGTGTCCGTTTCCCATGACAAGTTAAGATTGGATTTTAAGGGCCCCGAAGCCCTGGGGTCCGTCCTATATGATCGGGACAGTTCCTTTTTGGTCATCGCGGACCATCTGCGCAAGACTTTCATCCCTATTTCCTCGACCGACCAAATGGGCCTTAAATTGGTCGCGGCCATCACCGCCGGTCGGATGGAAAAACAAATGGAGACCTCGTCCGAAGCTTCGAAACGGGCTTTCCAGTTCATTCGGGACAACGCGCGGGCTTTTTTCAACGGCAACCCCCAACGGATAGCCAAGGATTTAAGTACGGATGGATTCCCCTGCGATGAATATGTAACTGATATAGATGGCGTTAAAAACCGGGAAGTATGGGTCACGACCCCGCAAAAAGCGGGGATCGACGATGAGGATTACCATACCTATCGGAGCCTGATCCACCTGATGTTCGATCTATCCGGGGACTTCCTTGCCCAGATGGGGGTGGATGCCGAAGCATTCCAGCAGGGTCTTTCGGAAGAGGATCTTCCGATTCAATCGAACCTTTATATCCATGATCGACCCTCTTGCCATTACAAAGTCATCAGCATCCGTCAACAGGAGATCGCACAGGGGACTTTCGATCCACCGGAGGATTACAAAAAATTGGGTCTGATGAACGTGATGAGGTAAGGAACAGCTAAATGGATCGTCTTCCCATTTTGTGGAATAAATGATCAATCTTTAGGCTTGGATTTTTTGCCTGTTCGTTTCCGGGAAGGCTCCTGTTTTTTGGAAGAAGATACCCAAGCCGAAGCCATATCCTCCAGGCTGAAATCCTTGGCCCACAGGAAACCATCCTCCACCTCCGCCTGGGAAAAACGGGATTCCAACGCCATGACCAACGTTACCATGCGGTCCTTGGTCTGTTGCCGGCAGGTAGGATGGGAAAGGGCGACCATCAATATCCCGATGGCCTTGCGCTCCTCCCCGGTCGCTTTCAATAGTTGTGCCACACCGATCAATGTATCCGCCAACAAAGGTTTGCATCCCGTGAGGATGACCCGTTGAAGGGCTTCCCGAAAATGTTTTCCCGCCGACAGAAAATCTTTTTCAGCGCACGCGATCTCTCCTAAGTTGGTCAGGACGGCTACCAGTCCCAGGTCGTCCTTCAAACGCCCAAAGCAGTCCCAAGCCTCTTGGAATCTTTTTTTTGCTTCTTCCGTCTGTTCTCGATAAAGGGCGACCGCGCCCAAGTGATAGTGATTCCACGCGACATTCTCAAGGTTCAATCCGAGTTTTTCCACCATAGAGTAAGCGGTCCAATAACACCTCTCCGCTTCGTCGTGTTCCCTCATGGCCAATCGGATATTTCCCATCAAGTCATGGACCCACGCCTCGCCGGGAACGTTTCTGCGACCCGGTACAAACTCCTGGCCTCCTCCAAAAGGATGATCGCCTGGGCGTAGTCTCCTGTTGCCCATCCCAGACTACCCAAATGGGCTTTGCAGCGGGCGATCGCCTGCAGGTCGCTCAACCCCTGGAACAATTCCAGGCTTTCCAGGTAAGCGGCCCTGGCGTTCTCATATTCTCCCTTGATCTCTTCGGTCCGGCCAATGCGCAACAAAGTATGACCGATATCCATCCCGATCCCGGACTTTTGGTAAATGGCTAAGGATTTTTTGTAAAATTTCTCGGCTTCTGGATAACAGCTGACCAGGAATTGGGCGTCCCCTTTTTGTTGAAGGATGAAAGCTTTCTTTAACGTTGGCCCTGATACCGAATGGGATTGTTGATTGGCTGGGATTTGGCTGGTATGACGTTTGAAATCGAACATGGTCCTAACCTCCTTCGGTAAGCTTTTTATGAAGAGGTCTATGAGCTTATTTTACTCCTTTAACCTTGATGAAACCCCTTTTTTCAGGAAAATCAACCGTTCATACCGTCAGTTCATTTTAAAAAGAGGGACAAAAATACAACGAATTCTTTACTGAATCTTTACGGTCGGAATGGACTGGTCGTTATTCATTACATACCTGGGGATTGGTTTACGGAAGCGGAGACTAGGAGAGTTGGTTGATAAAAGGCTTGGCGCATACCTGCTGACGGGAAATCCCGAATTCCTTTGCCGCTTTTCGAAAACCCCAATTGCCGACTAATCGATAAAGCCAGGACGGCAGGACTTGGCGACGGATATCCCTTTTGGCTTCCTCAGGAAGCATAAGTCCCTTGGAAATCGCCGTAGCCGCCATTTCAAGGACGTGCATGATCCGGCGGACTTTCCCCCCTTGGGATTGCAGCGGCTTTTCCGAATCGACGATCCCTCCCCCTCCCAAGGAAAGACCACCCAGCCACTGGAGATGATGAAGTTCAGCGAATCGTTTCACGACAGAAAGAGCGGCGTCATTTTGGGCCGCTTCCGGGAATCCGCAGTTCACCAATGCCATCAACGATTGATCCTTGGGAAGTCTATGTCCTTCCCTGAACGCCGAATAACGCTCAAGCGTTTCGACCACTCCAGAAGGCAATTGATCGGCGTATAAAGGGAATACCAAGACCAGAACATCGGCCTCTCCCATCGCGACCATGAGTCTTTCGAACGACTCTCCCGAATTTCTCGCCAGCGTCAAATACTGAAGTTGGGCCTGGATAAACTTTTCACCCAATTTTTCCGTTAAAAAAGTCCCCAAGGTATTTGAGGCGCTTAATTTGCCCTTGGGACTTCCGACCAAGACAAGGACTTTTCTTTCGTTCCCCATCAATTCACCTCCGCTCTCACGACTAGATCGCGGATCCTGGCCTTCAGCTGTTGGACCGTCAAGTCTTCATAAAGCACCGTGGAACGATGGATCGGCCCGTGAAGGTTCAAGGTATTCCTGCGCAATATCTCTTCGAAGATCTGCTCGGACGAAGGGTCGGCGGCCCGAAGGCCTCCGATGCCTAAAAGCTTGATCCCTTTCCCATTACGGGTCGGATGATGGGTCTCGCCGTGATGGGATTCCATGAACGGGAGGAGATTGGGAAGGACCGTTCTTTCCATGGCTTTTTTCAGGATGGAGCCGTATCCGCCGAAACGGATCGGGGTGATAAGGGCGAAAAGGTCGGCTTGGGAATAATGGCGGTTCAGTTCTTTCGCGTCATCCGCCGTAGAGCAAAGACCGGGGGTTTTTACCCAACAGTTGAAGCAGCCGACACATTCCCGGATATTCATGTCCCTGAGGCGCACCAGGACCGGCTCCCACTTGAGACGTTTGAACTCCTCGACCAGCAGGTCGCCCGCCTGATCAAGATTGGTTTGTCCTTCAAAAGCCCCGTTTAATATCAAAGCTTTCATGGATCCCTTTACTCGACAGTAAATGGTCTTTTCGCGGATGGAGATACAGGATGAATTCTAACGATTTATCCGGAAGGAACAAAAACTATAATTGTTAATAAATGTCCGTTGGCGGGAAGTTTATCCTAGTTTCGGCCGACCCTGCGGACTTTCAATCCGACCAGGGCGACTAAGACCAGTTCGACCGCGACGAAAGTAATGACATAGGGCAGACCGCCCTTGGAAAAACCGTAGCTATGCAGACCCACTCCAAGAATGAAGTTGACCCCGTACCAGGCCATCAACACGCCCAGGAAAGCCAAGATTACCCCGATGATGAAACCTGTTTCCTTAAGCCAGCCGGACAATCGGCCGTGCAGGATCGCGATATAACCCAACAAAGCGATGAGCGCCCAGGTCTCCTTCGGGTCCCAACCCCAAAAACGTCCCCAGGAATAATTGGCCCAAACCCCCCCCAGTATGGTTCCCGCCGCCAAAAGAACGACCCCGACCTGTACCACTCGGTAAAGAAGTCTGGTTTGGCGGGTCAACCTTTCCCGGTCCTCTCCATGCTTGTAAAGGGTCCAAAGACAGACGTGTCCGATTCCCAGGGATAACAGGAAAGCGGCGTAACTCAAGGTGATGGTCAGCACATGGATGGTCAGCCAGAAGTTGCTCCTGAGGACAGGCTCAAGGGGCTGGATGGAAGAATCCAATACGGTCGGAACGTTGTCCGCCAGGACGAATCCAACGACCGCCAATACCGATCCGCATATCGCGAATTGCCGGTTCTTGAAAATAAGCTCGAAAATAAGGGCAAAGACCGTCATGCCGAAGGTCACCCAAATAAGGGACTCATACATATTGGAGACAGGTGGTTTTCCCGCGATCACGCATCGAAGTACGAAACCATATCCGCTCATGAGTATCCCCAGGATGAACACTGAGAAACCGGCCCGGAAAAGCCAACGAATACCCGTCAGGAGGGAAATTCCCATCAATAAAAAAGCTACGAGATGAAGTATCCAAGCGATCTGAAAAGGTTTCAACGCGTTGAACTGCACTTCCAGCGAGAGCCTTGAAAGGTCGGGTTCGTCCTTTCCGCCGATCTGAGCTAGCATCTGGGAGAGGTTCTGACATTCCGCGTTAAAGTCGGAAGGGTCCTTCGCGTTGTAAGCCTTCAGGACCCCCGCGAAAGATACCAGGACAGTCTTCAAAGGGGCGGGCATATGGGCGGCATCCCGTTTATAAGCGTCTTGTAGTTCACCCAATGACGCCCATTTCTGGGTGGCGGGATTGGGAAGAGGGATGATCGTCAATATCTCTCCCGATTGGATATCCTCGTAGCGCTGGAGCCGCCCGAATACCGTCAGGCTCTCTTTTTCCATCGGACTCAAGGTCATCTTCTTTTGTTGTTTCCCGAAACTTGACTTGGCAAAAGCGATGAATCCATCGTTATGGATAAGAAAGGAAGGGGCGACCCTTTTTTGGTCCTGGGGAACGCTTAATAGGGATCGCAAGTCGAGATTCTCGACCAGGATGACCGGTTGCTTGTCCCAGTCCTCCGGGTGGGTGACCCAGTCCATCAAAAGGTCCATGGGGACTCGGCCTTCAAACCCTTCCCGACCCGTGATGGAACGGATGCTCTCCCTGGCCAGGGTATCCAGAGGCTTGATCCTTCCCGCTTCTTGAACGGGGATGAGGGATAGTGTCTTGAAATCCAACCCGTCCGCTCTTACGGGCAAGGCCAACCCTGGCACGAGGATAAAGAAATACAACCCAAATAAAAGATTTCTTATTCCTGACGGTCTGTCCCTCTGTGACTCTGTGGCGAAAAATGTTTTAGGCATGATTCTCCCTCTTT
The DNA here is from genome assembly GCA_963830915.1 of candidate division FCPU426 bacterium. Taxonomy (GTDB): domain Bacteria; phylum Oederibacteriota; class Muellerivitia; order Muellerivitales; family Muellerivitaceae; genus CAWHOE01. Next base: position 16,594 of record CAWHOE010000048.1, on the reverse strand, counting down.
TTCCAGGCTGGATTCTTGAACCAGAACATGAGAATGATCCCGAAAACGAGCACTAAAGCCCCTCCGTACTTCAACCAGATGCCCGGGTCCCTCCCCACGGAGAAGACCGAGATGAATTTCCCGGAGTTATCGGTCGAATAACTGGCCTGGAAAACAGTGTATCCCTTGAAATGAAGGGGATGGTTCATATGGATCTCGGCGGGAACCTGGACCCCTTTCTCGGGATCGATGTAATAAATATCACTGGCATAAGAAGCTGGCTTTTCGGTCCCGGGATCATAACCCAAATGGAATTTTCGCAGTTGGAGGGAAAAGGGCAAAGTCCCCTGCTTTGGGCCGTAAGCCAGGGAGATGGACGTGGCGGCTAAAGGGACGTTGGCCTGCGCCTGGTAACCGAGCCAGCCCTCTTTTTTATCCGGGAAATGGATGACTTCGTAATGGATCGCCGGTTCCGGGTCCTTTTGATTGGGGAGTGGTTCAGGATCGAAGGATTCCATCGGCACGGCAGTTGACAGCCGTTCCTGTACCTTGACCATCATGTCCATCCATTGGGTGGGATAATCCTTTCCCACTTGCATGGCCTCCAACGGGCCGAACTCACCCCGATGGCGGGTCTGGTATTTCAGGCTTCCATCAGGACAAACCAAGACCGCCAGGGCGTTCATTCCCACTTCTTTATCCCCGGTTTTAGTCCTTTTCTTCCAATCAGATTCCTTCTCAAAGAAAACGGAGGCCGGGCCCAGGTCCAGATGACTTCGGTCCGGGTCGCCCAAGAACAACCATTGGTTTTCATGGACAAAGGAACTATCCAACGCCAGGTGAATGGCGGGAACACCCGCCTCCCCTTTATCGGGCGTTCGAGCCTCGACCCTCTTTTGCGCGTTCAGCAAGAACTGATCCACCATCAGGACTCCGCCATCGGACAGGTTGATCATAAGCGGACGGTCGGGATTCGGCGGGCGAAAGGTAAAGGCGGCCGGCGCCTGTCCAACCGGGCCATCCGCGATCTGATAATAAAGGGTGGGCTTATCCTCTTGGTAGGTGTTCCCTTGTTCCCCTTCGCCCAGGGCGATCTGCCCATCCGTTCCTAACTGTTGGGTCACTAAGGCGCCTGCCAGGACGATGAGGATTCCCAGGTGGGTGATGACGAAACCGGTTTGATATTTTTTCCAGGGGTATCGGGAGAGGGCGGAGCAAAGGACATTGACCCCCAGGATCAGCAAGAAGCCGGCGAACCACCAGGTGCCATAAACGAATCGTTTGGCCACCGCGGTGGAATAGATCGATTCCACTACCGTTCCGGTCGCCAGCATCAGGGCCAGAAACAGGATCATGGGAGCCGCCAACTGGATGGAGGCCAGGAACCTGAAGATCTTATTCTGCGTGAAGGACAAGGACCACTCCCCAATATTGAAAATGAAGGGTCATCTTAAAGGGGCGAAGGGGTCAAAGCAAGGGCGTCAGGGAAGATCGAAGACCATGCCCGCGTTCAAGGGAACGAATACCAGAACGGACGGCGAGAAGACATAATTATATTTAACCTCGATAAAGAGCCTGGCTTTCGGCGCGGCTGGTATCTCCACCCCCAAACCGCTTTGCAAAAGGTATTGGGATTGGGATGTGAACGTGGTCGAAAACACATTGTTCGAATTGGACAAGTTGATGTTCAAACCCACACCCTCGGTGATATAGGGCTTGATCCCATTCATATCGAATCGATATTTGATGGCTGGTACGATCTCTAGGCCGTCCGCGGGATCGTTCGTCTGGCTGGAGGAAAAAGAATAGGCCGAAGCCGTGATCAGGAGTCCCCAACGGTCGTCCTCCGTATAACCTACGAAAAACTCCATGCCCGATCCCACTCCATAATGACCGCTCAAACCCTGGGCCGGGATGTCGGCCCCCAGGCCCAATCCCAGGAATCGGTGTCCCAGGTTGGGCTTGGGAGTTGGGACCGGGGTGGGAGTAGCAGGATAAAGTTTATCGCGAAGATTCTTGACCTTCTTCTTAAGGATGGCGCTGTCCGGGTCCAGGCTCAAGGCTTTTTCGTAGGCATCCAGTGCCAGTTGGGATTTATCCTGTCGTAAATAACAATTACCAATGCCTTGATAGGCCGGCCAAAAATCAGGCCGATCAGCCAGAGCTTTCTGGTATTGGGTCACGGCCTCGTCGTAATCCTTCTCCTCAAAGGCTTGGTTGGCCAGAAGCATATATTGGGGGTAATGAGGTTCGGCCCAGGCTGTTAAAACCATAGCCAAAAAGATCGGCAGGAATGACCAAAACAATCGAGTCTTTTTCATGGGATTCAATTATGGCTTAGACCGTTCGAATGGGGTGGAAAAACATTTCGTTTCTTGCGCTTATGCGGTTTGGATACTATTGGGTAACCGGGACTACCGTCGGCATGACAGGTATGGCTGTGGGCGTCGGTGTGGGTAAAGGGGCCAAACCCAGCAATTTTCGCAAAGCTTGAACGAAACGTGAGATCTGAGGATTATCAGGATTCAGCGAAAGGGCTTTCTCAAAGGCCTTCAACGCCTCTTTTTTCTTTCCCTTCAAGTAATAACAACTTCCCAGGCCTTGATAGGCCGGCCAATAGTCCTCGTTATCGTCAGCGGCCGCTTGGTAATAGGTCAGGGCCAGGTCAATTTTTTTATCGGCGTAGGCCTTATTGGCCATTTCCATGAATTCAGGATAATGATCGTTCTGAGCCCAGACCCAACCAGTCATCCCGAATAACAAGAACGAAATGAATATTATTTTTTTATACCGCATGTTCCGGAACCTTCAAAATAAGAAGTTATTCGACCGAACTACTTTTTTATTATATCACCCGTCTTGAGGACCGGATAACGGATTGATTCGAGCAATAAAAAACCCCGGAACGTTTAAACGAACCGGGGTTTGAGATTCATTAAATTACATATTTAGATCTCTGAAAAACTTGGATAAAGCGACAATCAGAGGTCTTGACCCCATGCCGATTATCTTTTAATACTTATAAAGAGATCGGCATTGTCCTAGGTTCCATTGCGTTAAAACGCAATGGAGGACAAAGATTTCCGCAGGAAATCGTGGGGTTACTTTTATGTTTTTCTGAAAAAAGGCGTAAGCCGACTTTTTCAGAGATTACATATTAAAACTCACGCCCACCTCGAGCGGAGCATAGGAGAACGTACCGCCATTACCAAAAACCACGCTATATCTTCCTTGAACGAAGACACCCATGTCTTGGCCCGCCGAGAATTCCCCTCCCGCCCCAACCGAGATCATAGGGTTCATGGAGGTTGAACCAGGAGTGGACGTCGAGGGGACCGAAAGTAAAGGAGCGCCAGAGTTGTAACTCACTGAAACGGAAGAGCTGGACATAAGGGCTGATAATCCCGCGCCCCCAAGCAAAAAGGGTTTGATGCCGTTCCCTTCGAACTTGTACTTCACGGCGGCCAAGATTTCCAGACTTCCCAAACTGACATTCGAAGTGACCGTCTCGGTTCCCAAGGTGTAGCTTTGGGTCTCATAGTAACCTGATTCGCTGGCCGAGGAACTGAAGGAATAAAAACTGATCATTCCCCCAAAAGACAGGTGCTCATCGCTCAAATAAAAGCCGCTCACACCGCCCCCGATACCCAAACCGTAACCTGAACTGGCTCCCACATCAGCCCCAGCCCGAACCCCCAATTCGAAATTCTTCGCCGGCGCTGAGTTCCCCACTTTCATGCCAAGAGAGGTTGAGGCGGCGGGAGGCGCCGAACCGACCTGCGCCCGCAAGGTCTGGACAAAGGCGCTAAGCTGGGCGTTATTCGGATTGATGGCGACCGCCTTTTCATAAGCCGCCAGGGCTTCCTGTTTTCGCCCCAGAACATAATAGGAGTTTCCCAAGCCCTGTTGAGCCGCGGCGTTCTGCGGGTCCATCTGGGCCGCCGCCTGATAATAGAGAAGGGACTTGTTATAGTCCTTGGCAGCGTAAAACTGGTTCCCGGCCGCCAGATACTGGGCCGCTGAAGCCTGGGCGAAAACCTGGGTCGATGGCAGCAACATCAAAAACGCGATGAACAGCGAAACGAATTGTTTCATAAATAGTCTCCTGAAAATTTTTTGAGGTGAGCGGTTTTGGTTCTGGATCGGCCACGGAGAAATAAAAAACCGCTTTCGATTGTATTGAGGGCGTGGACAGACGCCCCATTGACTCAACGCGTAATTATATCATCAAAAAAATTAAGGGAAAACGAACAAAACCGAAAGAACTCAACCCATTTCCCTGTTTTACATACACGAAACAAGCCCAGTGGATTTTTACCGCTCAACCTCATTCATACCCTTTCTCCCAAATAGGCTTGTTTCACTTTCGGGTTTTCAAGTAGTTGGGTCGCGTCCCCTTCCAACAAAAGACTGCCTGTTTCAAGCACATAGGCGTAATGGGACGCTTCCAAAGCCAATTGAGCGTTCTGTTCGACCAAAAGGATGGTGGTTCCTTCCTTGTTGATCCGCTCGATGGTCTCAAAGATCAACTCGGTGACTTGGGGGGCCAATCCAAGTGACGGCTCATCCAAAAGAAGTAATTTTGGCCTGGCCATCAAGGCCCTGCCGATGGCCAGCATCTGTTGTTCCCCGCCCGAAAGGGTCCCGGCCAATTGTTTATGACGTTCTTGAAGCCTGGGGAAAATGGAAAAAACATGTTCCTTGTCTTTTTTGATCCCGCCAAGGTCCCGGCGGATATATGCGCCCAGTTCAAGATTCTCATCCACGCTTAAATTAGGGAACACGCCCCTTCCTTCTGGGCATTGCACGATCCCTAATCTCACCAGTTGATGGGGTTCAAACTCCCTGATCGACATGGCGTTGAATAGGATCTCCCCCCGGTCGGCCTCTTGATCCCGGATATGGCGCGAAGTACCGTGGATTTACCCGCTCCGTTGGCGCCGATCAAACAGACGATCGACCCTTTATCCACCTCCAAGCTGACTTCCCTTAGCGCCTGGATGGAATCGTAATAGACGGTCAGACCCTTTATTTCCAAAAGCGGTTCGTTCATTTCTTCCTCTTCATGCCTAAGTAGGCCTCAATGACGATCGGGTCTTCCTGGATCTCTTGGGGAGTGCCTTCAGCGATCCTCACCCCGTGATCCATGACATAGATCCTTTCACATATCCCCATGACTACCTTCATGTCATGCTCGATCAGAAGAACCGAAAGTTGGAATTCCTTCCGTAAGCGTTGGATGGCCTGCATCAACCAATGGGATTCCTGTGGATTCATGCCAGCGGCTGGTTCATCCAGTAAAAGCACCCGCGCGCCCGTGGCCAGCGCCCGGGCGATCTCTAGTTTTTTTTGGTCGCCATAAGGAAGGGCGCCTGCCAGGATACCTTTCCGATGAGTGAGCTCCAGGACTTCCATGAGCCTGTCCGTCCGGGATTCGATGCCTGCTTCCGCTTCCATGAACCGCCCAGTCCGGGTCAAAGCCGCACCTAGTCCGTAGGGTTGAGTATGATGGAACGCGACCTTGATATTGGTTTCGACCGTCAATTCCTTGAAAAGACGGATATTCTGGAAAGTACGCACCAAACCCAGATGGGTGATCTGGTGGGGTTTGAGGCCCAGGATGGGTTTACCGAATGCCCTGATATCTCCCGCCTGTGGCCGGTAGATGCCGGAAAGGATATTGAATACCGTAGTCTTTCCCGCGCCATTGGGCCCGATCAGACCCGTCAGTTCGCCCTCATGAAGGACCAGGGAAAAATCATCCACCGCCACCAAGCCGCCGAAGGCCAAGGTGATGTTCTCCACATCCAGAACGATCGGTTTGCCATTCATTTTTTTCACAAATAGGCCCTTGTTCTTTGATTTCGGTTGGAATAGTGTAACCCAACCTTTGGAGCGAAAAAACCGTATAACTAAATACTGAGAACTACAAACTTAAAACTGGGATTTTCATTTGGAACTGCTCATATTCGATTTTGACGGACTCATCCTGGACACAGAAACGGCCATCTTCCAGGCCTGGACCGAGATCTTCCAATCTTATGGGAGCCATCTTCCCCTCGCCGAGTGGGCCTTTTGTATCGGCACATCCCATAACGCGTTCGATGTATTCTCTTATCTGGAAACCCGAATCGGCCGCTCGGTGGACAAAACAGAGATCCGAGACAGACACCGAAAGAGGATGCTCGAGCTCATCGATGTCCTGCCCCCCAGGCCCGGTGTTGTGGAATACCTGGAAGAGGCCCGCAAGAACAAGATCGCTTTGGCCGTCGCTTCCAGTTCCCATCAGGATTGGGTGATGGGCCATTTATCCCGTCTGGGCTTGGCATCCCGCTTCCATTCCATCCGGACCGCCGACGATGTCACCAACGTGAAGCCTGACCCGGAACTTTATAACCTGACCCTCACGACCATGGAGGTGGACCCTCAGAACGCGGTGGTTTTCGAGGATTCGCCCAACGGTATCACGGCCGCCCTGGCCGCCGGCATTTTCTGCGTGGCCGTACCCAATAGCGTCACGATCCAGCTGAACCTGGAACACGCCGACCTGCGCATCGAATCCATGGCCGACCTATCCCTGGAAAGCCTACTGCACAAGATCGAGTCTCTCCGCCTGCCGGTTTGAAGGATTCCATCTCGATTTTTGAAAAAGGGAAAGCGTAGGATCCCTTCTCGATCGTCGAGAAGGATTATCTTTGGCCGATGAGGATATTGGTCATTCCCAGGGGCTGGTTAAAATCCAATAACTTTATCAGAGGTAGTAGGAATCCCGGGGTCTTATTGGGGACCGTCATCCCGTGGGAAAAGGCCGCGATCACCTTCAATCGGTTCTTTTCCATTTTCCCTTTTAAATAGCCAAGGGAAAAATCCAGGGCTTTACGTTCCTCCGGGACCATCGCCGAAAAGAGGAACATCAGGGGATTGGCTCGGTTGGGCTCCAACACCACCACATATCTTCGGGAAACCCGCCGCATCTCCGTTAGAACCCCGTCCATATCCTCCACGTGATGAAGAAGGGCGTGACAGAAAACCACGTCGAAAGAAAGGTCTTGGAAGCAAAGGTGCTGAGCGTCCATCAGGACTTTATTTTCGATGGGATTTTGAGCGAGCATCTTGGCGGAGTAGTCCACCCCGACCGTTTCGCAGATTCCGGAGAAAGGTGCGGAAAAAAAACCATTCCCACAACCCACATCCAGAAGAACGGGTGTTTTTTTCAATGGGGACGCTCTTTTGGATCTGGGCGATCTTGGAGGAGGCGTAGTGCCGGACCACCAGATGGTCCGGAGGCCTTCTTTGTTCGAGCGCTTTTCTTTCCCAATAGCTTTTTTGGAACAAATGGCCCAACTTTCGTTTTATCCCCCATTGCGGGGGGACTTTGTTACCATCAAAACAGATCATTTCTAAAGGAGAATCTTATGCCAATTACCGTCAATCAACGGGTCGGGAATTTCAAAACGAATAAGGTCGGGACCGTACTCTCGCCGAAATTCTCAGGCGCCAGCGGTGAATTCCACGGTTACGTCGTCGCCACCGACCTATATGGCTACGAGGTCTGGGACGACAGCAATGTGGTCCCGCTTCCCGCCGGTTTCGAGAACCCCTACACTAAATCCCCATCATGAACGGATAGAGCTTATCCCCGAAGCCAGGCAGATATTCATGCTGGTAGTCGGGATAGAGGACCACCCTCTTCTTGGAACGGATCTTGTTGAATACCGCGAACTGGGTGGAGGGGGGGCAAACCTCGTCCATCAAACCGGTCGCCATGAGGACTTCGGCCTTGATGCGGGGCGCCAAGTGTTGGATGTCGATATACCCCAGCTTCGTGAAGATCTCTATCTCCCGCTCGTGGTTCGGGTCAAATCTTCGGAAATAATAGGCCAATTCCTCGTAGGCGTTCTTGGCTAGGCCCAGGTCCCAGGCCCTCTGGTAGTCGCTGAGGAAAGGATAGACAGGCGCGGCGCGGCGGATCCTGGGTTCCAGGGCGGCGCAAGCCAGGGTCAATCCCCCGCCTTGGCTTCCTCCAAAGGCTCCCACTCTTTTTTCATCCACATCGGGCATGGCCATGACCAACCCGGCCATCTGGGCCGCGTCCAGGAATATCTGGCGGAACAATAATTTCTCCGGCTCATCGTCCAGACCCCGGATGATATGGCCCCTCAAGGTGGTGCCCTTCACTCCCCCCCGATCCTCCGAGGTCCCGCCCTGTCCCCGGCAATCCATGGCCGCGAAGGTGAACCCGGACGCCACATAGCCCAGCTTGTCGTTCCAATCCTCGGATGAGACCGAATAACCATGGAAAAAACAGAGAGCGGGGTGGGGTTTGACCGCTCCCTTGGGGCGGAGCAATTTGGCGTGGACCCTGGACCCTCCCACCCCGGTCCAGGTCATGTCGAAACATTCGGCGAAGGACGTCTGGATGGTATGGTTTGGCACCAGTTCCATCTTGGGGTCCAGCGCTTTCATTTCCTTGAGGGACGCGTCCCAGAAACGGTCAAAGTCCTTGGGTTTGGGGTTAGTTCCCCGGTAGGCCTTCAGTTTCTTGGGCGGCATGTCAAAAGTCGGGATCATTCATTTCCCTCCAAGGAGTTTTTTGATAACCAATTTCCCATCCCAAACATAAAAGTACGCGGTTGAAAGGATCAACAGAATCCCAAAAAACCATATCCAGAATTTCAATACGAACGGGGTTGTAAATACGAGTAATATCGTGATGGAACCCGAGAGCAACAACCAGGTCCAGGACAATACCAAAAGCAAAGCCAAAACCTCCAGATCCATGAGAAGTTTTAAATCAAAACTCTTGAAAAAACCGATCAAGAACTTTTTCTGGTTGAATTTAACTTTAGAGAAAGAAAGATCCCAGGTTACACTCGTGGACAGAAACCCAAAAATCAGATATGCCACGGCAAGATAAAGGATCAGAAACAAAAACCAACCGGTGGCTTGTGCTGGATAGAAACTAATAAACATAACGTTGATCAAACCCAGGATGGAAACCAACGGGCAATGGATACTGCTGAAAATAGTCTCCAAGCGTTCGATCCTGGCCAATCGTTCAGGGTCCTCCACTTTGAAACCTTTCCAAACCGCCCCCCAAGGGAAATAGACCAACCCCTCTTGGCTGTCATTTTGTATGTAAAGTTTTCCCAGTCTCTGATAAAGCCTTAATCCATCAACGGATGTAAATCCCTTTTCAACCCTTGATGGGGATTCATCCTTGCTTTTGATGGGTTCAGAAGCGGTAGAAGCCGTTGACTTTTGGGCCTGTTTATTCTTCCATTTCGCGAAAACTAAACCACAGGCCTCGCAATCAACGCGGCCTTCCGCCTGTTCATAATGGCATAAGGGGCATTGCATATTTCTCGAACTCCCTTTTTTGATTTTAACCAATAAACCACTTTCCCGTCCATTTGGCTAGAATTTATGCTGGTCTTGAAGGTTAGGACCAGTAAATCCATGGATAAAACAAAGACATTAAAATAATCGATTACGAAGATTTTCCATCGTGAACGGAGGTAAGTATGGATTCTTATAATCCAGATTCCACCAACGGCCAGTTTGCGCTTTTTCCTCCGGGGTCGTAAACCGGTACTCGTACAAATCCGCTTTGATGAACTTGGGTGGGCCTTCGGGAAAAGGATCGTTTTTCAATAGGCCCAGGACGCTCGGGGATGTTTCTAACAGTCGCCCAAGAAACCTGACCAACCATGGATTGGCTTGAACGCTTCCTAACGCCGCGAACCACATCTGCCAGTCCAGACGGGGCATATAGGGCGCGATCCAAACCGGGGCGGCTCCAGGGTCCCCGGGTTTGTATTTAAAATCGTAGGGTTTCCAATCTTTTCCATTACGGCTTCCCATCACCACGATCTCATTGCGGGTCGTGGTCATGACGGCGAAAGGACCGTATCCATTGATGGTTCGGAAGGGTTGAATGACCGAATAGACCGCGACCACCGTCGAAGGCAACCTGTGCCTGAACCCGAAAAGTTGAAGGAATTGGATTCCGGTCATGAATAGGACCAAGATAAGGAACCCTCGTGGCGCCCAACCCACCCAAACCTTCGGTATCACGTCCGAAAGGATGGCCCCTCTCGCCCACCATTTCTTGACGAAACCGGGCCAAGCCTCGTCCTCCAGGGCGAATAGACAAAGGGCGGCGCAGAAATAATTGAAGTAACCATAATTACCCATCAGCAGGATAAGGACCTGGAGCGAAACCAGGAACCCAAAGGCCCAGGGTCTAAATCGCCTCGGGCCGAAGATGAAAAAAGGAACGATCAATTCCACGAAGAATACGAAAAGACAGGAGGCTTGATGGAAACCCATAGGCATCCGGGCCATGAACCAAGCCAAGGGTGTGGGCATGGGCTGGGTCAGGTAATGGTAATGAAGGGCTGTTAGGTCCCTCCAGGTCGGGTCACCGCTGACTAGCTTGACCGCTCCCGAGCAGAACATGACACGAAAAAGGAGCCACTGGAACAACCAAAGAATGACTTGGGAAAACGGCGCTGTTTTGGTGCTTCCACGCCTGAGTTCCATCGGCGCCGCGAGAAAAGCCAGGAACCCGGCCTCCAGGACCAGGTTATCCCATTGAAAACCGAGAAAATCCTGTCCGGCCGTGACCAGCGACAGGTAAAGCCCCCAAAGACCCAGAAGGCAAAGGGAAGGGGCGAGATCGAAAAGCAATAGGATGGACAATGCTACCCCCGCCCCGCAAACCAAGTGTAGGAACAGGCTGCTGTCATTGAACCAAAAGAGGGTGGGAAGATAGAAAAAACCGGAACCACCGAGTTGTTCCTGGATGTCCCGCAAATATAGGTCAAGGGGAAGGATCCCATCCCGGCCGATGAGGCCGTCGATCTGCGCCCAAAGGGATATGAAGGTGACCAGGTAGACCAGGGCCAGGGATTTGAAGAACAGCCAACGGGAAATGAGATAGGTGGGTCGGGCATCGGCCTGCGCCGTCCCGCAGGAATCAACGGAAGAGAAAAAGCTCCGATGGGAAGCCACAAAAGCGTAAACCTTCTCGGAGATGAAGGCAAAGCCGGGGATTTTGACGTAGGCGGCGGTTGTCCATCCCAAAAAAATGTTATTTCCCAGTGTCTTGAAGACAGCCTGGGCCCCTCCGGTCACGGTCCCATCCGGTTCGATCAACTGAACCGCTTTTTGGAAATTTTCGATGGGTATCTCTGGATAGGAGGCCGCGGCTTTCTGATAAGGTTCATAATCGACTTTATCCCCGGTTATTCCCTTCCATCGGCCAGCCCACTTTCGGCAAAAACCGCAATCGCCATCGTAGACCAACAAGGGACGAGGCGGAGGATGGAGGACAGAGAAGTAGGATGACTGGGATGGTTCGGTCATATTCGTATTTTGACGGTTTAAATACCATTTTTCCACATGAAAGGCCGCCTTTATTCAACTCAGGAACAGGAATATACTTTGTCGTGTGACCCAACTGAAGACGCGAGGGTGATGGATGGACGAGAACGCCTTGATGAATATTGTTTCCCATGGAAAGAGCATCGGTTTTTTTTATATCACCATTGTGTTCATCGGATTGGCATTTTGGGAATGGAATGCTTCCCGTCGAACCCAAACGTTCTCCCGGAAGATTCGATGGCCTAACAACCTGGGATTGGCCTTTCTTAACACCCTCATTTTCAAGATCATTTTCCCAGGTTCGGCCTTAACCGCGGGATATTGGGCCTTTGTCCACCAGTTCGGATTATTCCATTGGTGTCCTGTTCCCCTGCTCTTTTCCATCGTCTTTACGGTCATCGCCCTGGACTATATGTCGTATTACTTGCACCGTCTTTATCACACCATTCCCTGGCTCTGGAATATCCACCGCACCCACCACACCGACCCGGAAGTGGATATCACCACCGGGGGCCGTTTTCATACGTTCGAGATACTCATCACCTTATTGTTCAAATGGGCGGCCATCGCCCTCCTGGGCGCGCCCGTATTCGGGGTTTTTCTTTTCGAGATCATACTGAATGTTGGTTTGGTATTCGGTCACTCCAACGTGAGAATGCCCCAGTTCCTGGATCGCTCACTCCGGTTGCTCATCGTGACCCCGGAAATGCATCGGATACATCATTCCGTGATCCCCGCTGAGACTAATAACAACTTTGGTTTTATCCTGACTTGGTGGGACCGCCTTCTGGGAACTTACCGGGCCGAACCCCAAAAAGGGCAGGAAGGCATGGAATTAGGCCTGGGTATTTTCAATGGGCGGGAGGAACTACAGGTTGACCGGCTTCTATTACAGCCTTTCCTGGATAAAGAAGGCCGTTTCGCCCTTAACAACATTTTCAAAAAGGACCTTTAGTTAACTTTTGGGATTGGTTCCAAAAGTGCTATAGCCCCGGGATTGCTGGAACGGGATGGATAACAGAAAGGGGCTTTTTATGTCTTTCTTTGGTTCACCCGGTATCTCGAAATAATACCAAGTGTCGCCGACCCTCCCGGTGGGAAGTGCCCGTCCGATCCAACTTTCCGCGATGACGCGGGTAGGTGAATAGGACACCGGTGCCAGTTGGAAGAATCCCGCGTTGATCGCGTAAACCGTTCCCGGTTGAGGCCCTTGAAGGTCCTGTTGGGTCCAGGGTTCCCAATCCAGCCCATAAACTTCCGGATCGACCGCTCCCAGGTAGGCCAACTTTATTTTTTTCCAACCCCTCCGCTTGGCCTTTCCGGCCAGACGCTTCAAATCCTGTCCCCAATCCAAGTTCGAGTCCCCCAGCAATGCGATCTTTTGGTCATCCCTAACGAAGTCGTTGAAATAGCTGAGGGAGCGGGGGATCTGGGTCAGCACACTGGCGGCCTGCCACAACATCAATCCGATGACAGCCAACCGACAGGCTCTTCGATGCTTGCCCTGTACCGACTGCCACATCCATGCCGCCGCTTTTCCCGCGATCAGGAAAAGGAATGGGAACGTCGGCAGCAGGTAGCGGACACCCAAGTTGAGGGTAGGAAGGATAGCCAGAGCGAAGAAAAGGGGCGGGACCCATAGCCAGGCGGGAAAAGTGGTCCTTCCTCGGCCAACCAAACCCAGGCCCAGTACCAACAGGAATAGGAACGGGATGGGTTCCTTAAGGACGAAGGCGACCGGTAAATAATACCAGTGGCTTTCGAGTCCGGCATGCCCCAAGAAATAAACCGGATAGGGATGGCTGGCATAAGCGATATCTTCCCCCAGCTTGCTGAAAAAATAGACCAATGGGAACCGATGTTCCGGAAGACACAGGGTCCCTGGCAGGTAGATCAAAAAAACGAACAAGAAAAACCCTAAAGTCCCCCATCCCCAGCGTTTCAGGATAATGGGAAAGGTTTTCCAGTTTTCCTTTGGCTTGAACCTTTCCCTTTCGTTCAAAAACTCTAGGGCCATGAAGATCGGGATAAGGACCAGACCGTAGAACTTACAGGTGACCGCCATGGCGGTTAAAACGCCAGCGGCCAATGACATGGCTGGTGTGATGAACTTTTGGGCCTTTTGAAAAGCCAGGATCGACCAGAAGAAGAAAAGAGTGGGGGCGATATCCGTCTTGGCTAAACCTGAAAGGGTCGAAAGGAGAGGATCCAAGGACCAGAGGAAAAGCGCGAACCAAAGCCAGACCGATTCCCTTCTGAAGTTCCAAAAGAGGAGAAAACCAACAACCAGACCCAAAACCCAACTGACCAAACGGCTATATCGAGTAATGGACTCCAACTTGTCGAGATTCCAGTCGAAAAGAAAGTGATGGCCCCGGTCGAGGACATCACCAGCACAAGTCTGTGCCCTTAAATTCATGAATAATAAAGGCAACGACTGTAGCGCACTGGCCAAGGGCGGATGATTATGCGGCGTCGCCACATCTCCTCGGGTGAGGAAATAGTATCCGTTGGTGATGTCGGTGGGTTCATCCGAGGTCAGGGAATAACGGTGGATACGAGGCAGGACTTGAAAAGAAAAAATGACGGTAAAAAAAAGGAAAGTTAGAAAAGCGGAGGACTTAAAGGTCTCTTTCATAGGCTTAGTTTATTCCAGGAATTGTGCTTTGTAAAAGAAAGGCTCTCTTCAAGGGGCGGACTCGGGGACGCCTTTTACCACCAGCCTGCTGACAAGCTTGAACTCAGGCGTTCCCGACTTCTCGGCCCATTCGAACAAAGCGGTCTCGGCGGTGGTCATAACCACCCCCGCGCTTTCCATTCGCTTCAGGGCTGTTTCTCGGTCCAATTCCTGGCGGCTTCCGACCGCGTCGACCGCGATGAAAACCTTGAAACCCTCCTTCATCAGATCCAACGCGGTCTGGAGAACGCACACATGGGCCTCCACACCCGCGAGTAATATCTTGCCCACGTTCTTCTTTCGGAAAAAATCCACCACCTCGGGCATGGCGACGCAGCTGAAGGACAACTTCTCGATGGGTTTGGGTATCCTTTCGACAAGCCCCGGCACCGTCAGCCCCAGACCTTTGGGATATTGCTCAGTAGCGAGAATGGGTATGCCAAGGATCTTGGCGCCCTCCACCAGTACGATCGTTTGGGCCAGGACCTTTTCCTGATCGAGGATGGCGGACATCAGCTTTTCTTGCAGGTCGATGACCAACAGGCCCGTATCGCCCCGGCCCATGAGGGTTGGGCTTCTCATTTAATAAACAACCTCAAAGCCGATGTAGGGCAATAACGGGAGTTCCCTGAGTTCCTTGCGCTGAGTGTAAGCGTTGTTGTAATCGTATGCGATGACGTTGTCGTGGTTATATAGGTTGATGACCTGGATATAGAACCTCCATTGCCAGGTGTCATAGGTGGTCAGGAAAGAGCTGGAAACGTCCAGCCTCTGGTAATCCGGCAATCGCACTGAGTTGGTGGCGCCGTAGACCGGGAGATACCGTTTATTCACCGAATCATAGGTCGAGCTGACGATGGGTGTGTCCGGCATACCGGAGTTATAGCGCCAGTTGAGCCCCAGGATCCAACCCGAGTTGACCTTGTAATTGGCCACCAGAGTGATGATGTTGGGCTGGTCAAAGTCATACACATGGGTGTCGTTGGGGCCGTTGTCCCTCACGGAGGTACTGAGCGCGTAGGAAACCCAGCCGAAAAAACGCCCCGTGGGCGGACAGCGCAGGAAGAACTCCACACCTCTGGCGTATCCAGTGCCCTCATTCGTGAAATTCACAGGATAGTCCGCGGAGACCACCACGTTGGACAGGTCCTTGTTGTAGGCTTCCACCCGAGCGTATAGCCCGTCGTCGAGTTTCTGTTCCCAACCCACCACCTCGGAAAGGCACTCTTCCGTTTCCAGGCTGGGATTGCCGAGGTTCGGGTCCAGATAAGGGTAGAGGCCCTGGGTGAGCAGTTGGTGATAGTATCCGACGGAAGCCTTCAGGGTCGTTCGGTCCGAGAGTTGATAGTCCGCCGACATCCGGGGGCTGAATTCCGACTGGGAATTATTCGTCTGGAAGTCCCACCGGGCCCCGACGGACAATTCCAGTTTCTTCTCGAAAAGCTTGAACCGCTGGTCCGCGTATACACCCGCGTTATTGAAAGTGGCCGTGTCCAGCGCGTTGATCTTGGGGGCGGTGGTCAGGTCGAAATTCGGCTGGCCCTCTCCCGGCAGGACGGGGGAATAGGCCTCTGTCCCGGTGGTGATATGGTCGTAATCCACACCAGCCCGGAATTGGGTATCGGGGTCGAAGTCGTGGAGCCAATCGAAGGTATTCCCGAAATCGTCGACCGAATTGTCCATATGAACGCCTTGGTTGCCCAACTGGGTATCGAAGAAGAACCGGTAATGGTAGAAAGTCTCCAGGAGGGTGTCCTGGTCCCCCAGGATATTCCGGTAATTGATGCCCTGGCTGTCGTAACCGTTATGGAACTCGAAGGTCCCGGCGAAGCCAGGGTCGTGTTGGGCCAGGTCGGACGTGGGCAGGACCGTATAGGCCAGTTGGTCATCGCTCCCGAATGCCTCAAAGTCCCAATGGATGTTCTTGGACTGGTTCCAGCTGTATTTCACCTGGTAGTCGCTGAAGGTAGGGACCAGGGTGAAATCCCCCAGCGCGTTGCCGAGGATCTCAAGATAACTGCGCCGGCCCGACACGGCCAGGGAACTGTCCGAACTGATGGGACCCTCCACCGAGGCTTCCGAAATCTCCCTGGTCGCCGCGACCTTCCTGATGTCCACCATGTTTCCATCGATTTTCGCGTTGGGCACCAGAGGTTTGGGGGCCCGCACCAAGAGCGGCGCAGCCTGCATTGTGATGGCGATCATCGGAGGTGCGCTGATTACGTTGGCGATGGGGAGGGTGGCCGATCGCGTGAGCATCTCCGCCGGCTACATTGTGCCCGCGGTTTGCTTTGTGGGTATCGCACTATACGCGTGGTTTGGATCGCAAATGGACCCGGAAGAGATTGCCGCGGAAAACGCGTAGTCGATTTCTCGCGTCGAGGGTGCTCTTCGAAATTCAGTTCACTCCGCAACCACGGGATTGGTGAGCGAGCCGAGTCCTTCGATCATGACGGTCACTGTCTCGCCGGGTTGGAGCCAGCGCTGTGGCGTGCGGCCCATGCCGACCCCCGATGGCGTGCCGGTAGAGACGATGTCGCCCGGCAACAA
>CAWHOE010000047.1:0-81795 GCA_963830915.1 candidate division FCPU426 bacterium | reverse complement strand
TTCCCCTTTCTTAAACCGAAACATCCGCTTGGTGTTGATAAGAGTAAGGAACTAGAAACTCAATTAGAGGCCTTGGTGGATGAGTTTGAGATGTACCGCGATTTCCGTTCTGGTTATTTCAACCAGAAGAAGGCCTTGATATGGGATCAAAAAGCAGCCGATGTTCTTCAAAAAGCTTCTGAACTATCAAAGACCTTTAATTTTCCGCCGGAATTAACCAAAAAGTTGAAAGGATTTAAAATATATAGGGTAAACGCACGCCAACGAATAGCCCCTTCCAACAATGATTTCGTTAACCATGAATTGATTGAATATAAGAAATTTTTCGATAAGTCTGGCTCAAACCCATTAGATGAAGACCAACGGCGGGCTGTCATATGCGATGAAGATAACACCTTGGTCTTGGCTGGGGCGGGAAGTGGTAAGACGGCTGTGATAGCGGCCAAAGTTGGTTATCTAGTGAAATGTAAGAAAGTAGATCCCGGGGATATCCTTCTTTTGACTTTCGGGAAGAAGGCCGCGGAGGAAATGAAGCGAAGGGTCAAGGATTGGTACGGTATTGAGGATGTTGAATGCCGCACCATTCATAGTTTGGGGTACCAAATTATCACCAGGGGGTCTAAAAAGAAGCCCCAGATGTTAGAGACGGATGATGCCCCTACCCGAAATAGCCAAGGTTTTCTGGATTTAGAGATTTTTAAAGACCTTTACCAGAAGAATAGAGAATTCTACGAAGGGGTTATCCATTATTTCTCCGGTTACCTGAAACCATATGTTCCCCAATACGCCTTTGAGACGAAAAAAGAATGGGATGAGTATGTGGCGGAACTAGGGGAACTCTATACGCTTTCAAACGACAAGGTCAAAAGTCTTGAGGAAAAAGTCATCGCGAATTTTCTATTCAGAAAAGGCGTGAAGTTTGAATACGAAAAACCATACGAAATTCCGACCGAAACCCAGGAGAAAAGGCAGTATAAGCCCGATTTTTATTTAACCGATTATGGGATATACCTTGAGCATTTTGGGGTGGATAAGAAAGGTAATCCGCCGCCTTTCTTCACAGAAGAGCAAAAGAAAGAATATATCGAGGGCATGAAATGGAAGGTACTGCTCCACCAGACCAATAAAACAAAGTTAATTTGTACTTATAGCCACCAGCAAGCCGATGGCATCCTTGAGACTGAATTAGAAAAGATGCTTCAAAATGAAGGGGTCTTATTTAGCGACCAACCCGTTGACATGGATAAATTGATTCGCAAAAGCGATATTAACCAATTCCTGAAAATAATCCTTAGGCGGTTCACCGATCTGTTCAAGACCAGCGGCTTGAGTTTTGAAGACTTAACCGTCAAGGCGCAAGAAGGGCCCGAGGTCTATAAGCTGCGTCGCTTGGCTTTCCTCAAAATTTTCAAGATCTTCTACAATTCTTACCAAAACACAATAGAGGCGGAAGGGAAAATAGATTTTGGGGATATGTTGAATAAATCCCACGATTTCGTCGTTCAGGTTTTCCCAGAGTTGGATTTGAAGTTTCGCTATATCATCGTCGATGAGTTCCAGGATACCGCCCAGGGAGCCATTAAGTTGATCCGGACCATTGGGGATAAAAACGATGATTGTCGGCTTTTCTTCGTCGGAGATGATTGGCAATCCATCTACCGGTTCAATGGAAGTGACGTGGGGATGATCCAAAACTTTGAAACAAGGTTTCCAAACAATAAAGTCGTGGAAATCGGGGTCAACTATCGGTCGTATCCAAATGTGGTGGATCTAGGGAAAAAGTTCATCGAAAAAAATCATCATCAAAGGTCAAAGATGGTTAGGAGCTTTCATCAAACCCGCCTAAAAAATTTAATACTTTGGGTTCATAGTCTAAGCGTCGTGAATAAGTTTATTGAAACGATCGATAAATTTGAAAAAGGCAAAGGGGCCAGCGTCTACTTTTTGGGGCGTTACAACGAGGATGTCCCGGAATATTTGGCCGAATTAAAAAAGACATTCAAAAGCCTGAAAATTGAATATATGACCATCCATAAATCAAAAGGGCTGGAAGCGGATTATGTTTTTATCATACCTCCCAAAAGGAATAGCTTCCCAAGCGTCATTGAGGATGACCCTGTTTTGGATTTAGTGGCGGCCCCAAGGGAAAGTTACCTGCATGCTGAGGAAAGGCGGCTGATGTACGTGGCGATCACCCGGGCGCGGAAACAAGTATTCTTTATTCGTCCGGGGCAAGAAAAACAAAAGACTTTTATTAAGGAAATTGAAGAGATGGTGGAGAATAAAGGCAATTCAGGGGTTCGTGTTGGTGGCGACGTGAAGAGAACAAACCGTGAAAATCGAATATAAAAAGTTATAGCCGAAGCAGAAGCGTTTTGTGCAGAAATTGAAGAGGTTTTAAAGGTTTTTGGCCTAATAACGAGCTTTTGAAGCTCTAGATATAGTCGTGATTGTTTCCATATTGACCGTTCAGAGATTGTGGGGAGAGTTAGAATGCTTCTGTAAATCTAACCGTAAGGGAAAATGTCGAGAGAAAAAATTAATTTACTAAACTATTTAATACAGGGCGAATATTGAGCGAGGCGAAATATTGACCTCGTTTTTTCAGATCTACCGGGAGGTGTTATTTTGCCTAATGAAAAATGTCCACTTTGCAAACAACCTGTTTCAGATGAGCTTTTTGACAAAATCACCGGGATATGGAAAGCCAGGGAAGCCCAAGAAAAGGAACTGGCCCAAAAAAAGAAAGTGTTTTTAGAAGAACAAAAAAAATCACGTCAACAATGGGCAATAGACAAAAAGAAATTGATAGCTGAACAAAAGGCCCAGTTCGCAGAAAAAGTTAAAGCATCAACTGAAAAATATGAAGCGAGAATTAAAGGTTTTGAACTGGAAAAAAAGAAAATTCAGGTTAAGGCGGATAAAAAAATATTGCTAGCCGTAAAAAACGCTGAAAGAATCGCCAAGGCGCAAGTGAAAGTCCAAATGAAGGCACAAATGGAAAAATCGGTCGCGTCTCAGGTGAAAAAGGCAACAACGAAACTGGTTGAGGATAAAAAGAAGACCGATAACACTCTCGCGGCGACATTGAAGCAAATGTCGACCCTGCAGACTAATAGCGCCATCCAGCAAAAAAAAATCTCGAGCCTTGAAAGACAACTAAAAAACAAGTCGACGCCTCAATTAGAGGGTTTGCTATATGAAGATACCCTCATGGAAGCCCTGCAGAAAGAATTTCCTAACGACAAGTTCAAGAACACAGGTAAAGGTGGGGATATTCTTCAAGACATCATTTATCACAATGAACCCAGTGGAATCATTATTTATGAGTGCAAAAAAGTAAGCCATTGGAGTGGCGCCCATGTGGAGCAAACGGCTACGGCGAAAATTCAAAGGCACGCAGACTTTGGGATTTTGGTGACTAATGCTCAAAAAAAGGGAACATCGGGATTTTTCCTTGAAAAAGGTGTCATCGTGGTTGATCCGGGTGGGGTGTTAGCCCTTGCCACCATTCTTCGCGAACAGTTAGTTAAGATGTCACAATTGAAATTGTCAAAAGCAGAAAGAGAAAAGGCGATAAGTGATACTTTTGAATATTTACAAGGCCCAGAGTTCAAGAATTCATTGGATGTGATCATTCGTAAAGCAATTGAGCTCAATGAAGATTTGAAAAAAGAACACGATGATCACATCAAGATGTGGATAAAACGACAAGAAACCCTAAAGGTGGTGTATCTCAACGCTTCCAAGGTCAAAACAACAACTTTTTCCCTAATGTCGGGCAAGGAAAAAGCTCATGAGATAGAATTGGAAACGAAGCCATTTCCGCTTTTGACCGAACTGAAAGAAAACGATTGAAAAAGAATAGTCTGGGATACAAACCCTCTCTCAAAAGCCTCAAATACACCGTCCAAAAGTTCTGCGAAGCGCGCGATTGGGATCAATTCCACGGGGCTAAAGACCTGGCCATTGGCATCATCACGGAAGCTTCTGAACTTCTTGAGCATTTCCGATTTAAGAACGAAAAAGAGACCGCCGGCTTATTCAAAAACAAAACCAAAAAAGAGGATATTTCCGACGAACTGGCGGATGTTCTGTTTTTCGTGGTCCGGTTCGCCCAGCGGTATGACATCGACCTGGGTAAGGCTTTCGCCAGGAAATTGAAGAAGATCAACAAGAACTACCCGGTTTCAAAAGCAAAAGGAAGTAATAAGAAATATACGGATTTATAAAGGATACGGTTTTTAACCGAATGATCATCTACCAAAACACAAAATCCGGGTTTATTGATGATGTCGATAACAACAATCTCCAACCTAAATTGGAAAATGCGTTTAAAGTCAAAACCGGATCTTTACCAATTGACCGCACTGTATGGGCCTCTGAATATTCCCAATTTTCACTCCAGCTTCGTAAAGCTCAAGTGGCCGATGATATTCAGGTAGCCATCGAATACCACATCTCTTCTATAGGTCGAAGCCGAATTGATGTTCTCTTAACTGGTAATGATGGCCAATCAGACAATGGATTAATAATAGAGCTTAAAGCTTGGGATAAAGCCGGGCTAACCAATGTCGAAAATATGGTCATGTCGCCTATTGGCGGGGGTACAGAGAAACAACATCCTTGTTTTCAGGCCCGTACTTATAAAGGGACTATCCTGCGCTTTAATCAGGATATTGTGGAAAAAGGAATCCAACTTCATCCTTCGGCCTACCTCTTTAACTTACATAGAAGAAATCCAGAACCTCTTGAGGATGACCGATATAGGGAGGTTTTGGCTGACGCCCGTCTTTTTCTAGCTGATGACGTGACCCAATTACGTGAATATTTTGAAAAATTGATACCTAAGAAATCTAAGAATGATGTGCTTTTCCTTTTAGATCAAGGCCGTTGGCGCCCTTCCGATGAACTTATTAGCAAAGTTGACAGCATGCTGGAAGGGAATGAAGAATTCCAATTAATCGATGAGCAGGATGAAGCCTTTCGGATTATTAGACATCAATTACTTACTGAAACAGACCGTACCCATCGCCATGTATTCGTTGTAGAAGGCGGGCCAGGAACTGGCAAATCGGTCATCGCGATCAGGTTGTTGGCTGAAATGCTCAAACGCAAACGCATGGCTTTCTTTGTGGCGCCCAATAAGGCTTTTAGAGACGCTTTGGTTGAAAGCTTATCAAAAGGCAATAAACAATATCGGGAAGATGGGCAGGCGCTCTTTCAATCCTCATGGAGTTTTTTTGACGCCGATTACCGTAAAGACGAGCGTTGTGAGATTCTCATCGTTGACGAGGCCCACCGACTAAAGGACCAGGCTTATCAATACCATGGTAAAAGCATGGTTGAGGACATGGTGCGGAGCGCTCGAATTAGTGTTTTCTTTATTGATGAATCCCAAAGGGTAAGTTGGCAAGACACCGGCTCTGTTGATTCAATTATCGAGGCCGCGAAGAAATATAAAGCGAAAATTCACCCGTCATTCAAGCTTTCCGCCCAATTCCGCTGTAATGGATCTACAGGTTATTTGAATTGGTTGGACGATGTATTGCAGATTAGACAAACGGGTAATTTCGAAAATTGGGGTGATGGGCAATACGAATTTAAGGTTTTTGACCAAGCTGAAAAACTTTATGAAGCCTTAAAAGAGAAAAATAACACTAATAAGGCACGTCTCATTGCCGGTTATTCATGGAAATGGCCTACAACCGGGCGTGAACGTGGTACCAAAATAAAACATGTTCAAGCTGATGAGTTGTCCCTGCCGTGGAATTTTGCAGGTGAAAGTTGGGCCGCGTCAAAAGATGGTATCGGACAGGTTGGATGTATCCATACCATCCAAGGTCTGGAGTTTGATTGGATTGGGCTTCTTATAGGGGATGATCTTTTTTATAAGGATGGAAAGGTTCAAGGGGACCCCGCTAAAAGGGCCAGTACGGATAAAAGTTTATCCGGATGGAAGGGTGAGTTTAGAGAGGCAGAAGGAAAGCAAGAAAGACAAAAGCTCATACTGGAAAAGGTCGATAACATCATCAAAAGCACTTATAGAGTTCTTCTTTCTCGTGGCCGTATGGGTTGTTATGTCTGGTGCAAAGATAAAGCTCTCAGAGAATATTTAAAAGAACGACTAGTTCTAGCGAGATCAACGTCCATGGCTGTTATTCAACCTGAAAAGAATATGGCTATCGAAATATATAAGACCCAAGAACCAGGATTTGTGCCTCTTTATTCACTAGAAGCTGCCGCTGGTACATTTAGTTCAAACCAAGCAGTGACAGAACAAGGCTGGGTGCGTGTCCCTGGTCTTGATAAACCCAGTAAAGAGCACTTTATTGCACGGGTTGTGGGTCACTCAATGGAACCAGTAATTCCAGATGGAAGCTATTGTTTGTTTAGACGCTATACAGGTGGGAGCCGAGAAGGCAAGATCGTTTTAGCGCAAAGCAGCTCAATCAATGACCCTGAAAATAGCGGTAGTTTCACTGTGAAAAAATATCATTCTGAAAAGAAAATATCTGATGACGAATGGGTTCACTTAAAAATAGAGTTACAACCGATTAATAAAAGCTTCAAAACATTAACTCTATCTACAATAAATGAAGATGATGTGGACATTATTGCTGAATTTCTAAAGGTTGTGAGCTAATGAAATATTGGGTGGGTGTAACTGATGACAATTGGTTTCACTTTCTCGCTGAAAAGAAAGCGGATGAGGTAAATTTTTGGCGTCCGGGTGCACAGGCCAATTGGGGTCCTATCCCTGAAGGTGCGCCTTTTCTTTTCAAATTACATAGCCCTAACAACTATATCGTAGGCGGTGGATATTTCGTCAAACATACTGTTTTGCCCTTGTCCTTAGCTTGGTTGGCCTATGGCGAAAAGAATGGTACAGAAACCTCGGCCCAATTATGGGAAGCCATTGCTCAATATAGAAGTGACCGCCGCGAGGATGTTCCACGTGATCCTGCCATTGGATGTACCCTTCTGGCCCAACCCTTCTATTGGCTCCGGGAACAATGGGTTCCCGTCCCCCCTCAATGGCCGATGAATGTGGTTCAAGGAAAGACTTTGGATACGGAAGACGGCTCCATGGGTCAAGAATTATGGAACCAAGTCCAACCAAAGCTTGGTGGGATATTGTCCATTCCATCGTCTGAAACATCAGATTCACCAATACCAGGTAATAAAGAACGTTACGGCACACCTCAAATCGTTAGACCCCGCCTAGGACAGGGAGCTTTCCGGGTATTGGTAACGGATGCTTATCATCGCAGATGCGCTATTACGGGTGAAAAGACCTTGCCCGTTCTTGAAGCCGCCCATATCAAACCTTATGCGGAACAAGGCCCCCATGAGATCCGAAATGGCCTGCTTCTTAGGTCAGACCTTCATATTCTTTATGATCGTGGTTATTTAAGTGTGGATCAGGATTTTAAAGTGAAGGTCAGTTCAAAAATCCGGGAAGAATTTGAAAATGGTAGAGATTATTACGTTCATCAAGGGCAGAAATTGAAGATTCTGCCTGAAAAACTCGGTGAACAACCATCTCATGATTATTTGGAATGGCATATAAAAGAAAGGTTTTTGGCTTAAACTAATATTTATGGATTTTGAAATAAATCATGTAGTTGAAGGTTCTTAATGATCCGCGCCTACTATTCAAATACAATTTCCCGATTTCTTGGGGAGCAAAATGAATCCATTATTGGAAAACTCGCAATTGATAATGAATTCAGCTTTGAACAGAACCAAATGCAGGCTTGGCTGGAAGAAATACGTATATTGAAAGATGTTCTGAAGCCGTTCGAAGGGGCAATTTATTTTGAATATTCAATACCTCGAATGGGTTCGCGAATCGATGTTCTCCTCTTAATCGGACCTGTTATATTTGTTCTTGAATTTAAGGTTTTCGATGATAAGTATCAAAAACAAGCTATCGATCAGGTCTGGGATTATGGGTTGGATTTAAAGAACTTTCATGAAACAAGTCATGAAAAATTTGTGGCCCCAATTCTAATTGCGACAGAAGCTGAAGATACCGATACCCCTGCTCAAATATCCTTTGAATTACCGAACGATAAGCTTTTTGTTCCAATTAAAGCAAACGCGAAAAACCTTAAAGTAATAATTAAAAACATCTTGGATTTTGTTGATGGTGAAAAAATTGATGCATCAGCATGGGATAAAGGCCGGTATTCACCAACCCCCACGATTATTGAAGCGGCATTAGCTTTATATGGCCATCATTCCGTAATCGACATTACACGTAGTGATGCAGGCGCGATCAATTTAGAAAAAACATCCGAAACAATTTCCAAAATAATTGAGCTTTCAAAAAAGAATCGCCAAAAAGCCATTTGTTTTGTAACTGGCGTACCTGGTTCTGGCAAAACCCTGGTCGGATTAAATATCGCTACAAAGCATATTGATAATAAAAGCGATCTTTATAGTGTGTTTCTATCAGGTAATGGGCCTTTAGTGGCTATTCTTCGAGAGGCTTTAACTCGCGATAAGGTATTAAGAGAAAAAAATAAGGGGCACCGCTTTAAGAAGAAAGAAGCTTATAGCGAGGTTAAGTCATTTATACAAAATGTTCATAATTTTCGGGATGAGGGTTTAATCGATGAGAACCCGCCAAAAGAACATGTTGCTATTTTTGATGAGGCGCAAAGAGCATGGGATTTAAAACAAACTAGTAATTTTATGAAGCGGAAGAAAAACCGGCCTAATTTTAATCAATCTGAGCCAGAGTTTTTAATTTCTTGCATGAATCGTCATAAAGATTGGGCTGTGGTTGTTTGTTTAGTAGGTGGGGGCCAGGAAATAAATACTGGTGAAGCTGGAATAACGGAATGGTTCGAAAGCATTAGGCGTTCTTATCCTGATTGGAAAATATATATTTCGCCCAAACTTACTGATTCTGAATATGGAACACCAGATCTAATCGAAAAGTACATGAAGCAATCTAATTCGAATATGAAGGATGATTTACATTTATCCGTTTCCATGAGGTCTTTTCGCGCAGAAAATTTGGCGGCACTTGTTAAAGAAATATTGGATTTGGATGATGCAAAAGCTAAAAAGTCATTGGTTGATCTACAAGATAAATATCCCATTGTTATTACCCGTAATCTTTCTATAGCTAAAAAATGGTTAAAAGAAAAGGCGAGAGGCACTGAAAGATACGGAATTGTTGTTTCTTCTCAAGCGGAACGCTTAAAACCAGATGCGATCGATGTTAAAACACCCATTAATCCTATTCATTGGTTCTTGGACGATAAAGATGATGTGCGGTCTTCTTATTATTTGGAAGATGTTGCGACAGAGTTTCATATCCAAGGATTGGAATTGGATTGGGCCTGTGTAAATTGGGATGCTGATTTCCGGTTTACGTCTGAAGGATGGGAAAATTGGTCTTTCCGCGGGAGTAAATGGCAACACATCAACTCCGAAGATAGGAAAAAATACCTAAAGAATGCTTATCGTGTTTTATTAACTAGAGCCCGGCAAGGCATGGTGATCGTAGTGCCTAAAGGAGATAAGGACGACCATACCCGTCTACCTCGATTTTATAATAAAACTTATGAATATCTAAAAAGTATTGGTTTTCCTGAGATTTAATCTGATGAATGAAAAAAGATTTACTTTAACCAGTTATCAAGAAGCCAGTTTAAAACCAACCCAATCCCATATCCCCACGACAGTGACTATTGGATGATCTTCAAATGGGTAAATTGGTCTGGCCTTTATATTATTTCAAGATGATTTTTTATCGTTTTTACTACCGGATGTATTATCGCGGATCTCATATAAAATATTTTTGATGATCTTGAGGTGCTCCTCGATCTTGTCCAATTGCCAGTACCAAAGCAAAAGACTCCTGAATAAAAAGAAAAGCCCGATAATTACAGCTATCATTATTGCGATGAATACTAAACTTAACCCGCCGGCCATAGTACCCATGATGACCTCCAATATTTACTGAAATAAAAAAACTTTGTGTGCGGGTCAGATCTAAAAAATGAAATTTTGGTTGGTAATTCGTTAATTATCTATTTTCAGGCCTGGCCAAGGATCCACTATTGTATCTTTAATTCTTCACACCTTCTTGGGCATTGTGGTGGGGCTGATAACTGCATGACCCCCAAATGGAATTTCCGTTTACATCGTACAAACAACAACCTGGCTTGCCTTTTGAAATTCCTAGCATTGCGCGAAGTGTATCTTTTTCGTCAAAAAGGCCAACGCCTTGACCGCCTTCAACTGCTGACAGCGTAGATCGTGCTGTCCCGTTCTCATCGCATAGGCCTAAAGTTGGCCCATACTTAGTTATTCCTAAAGCTACACGAACCTTTCCGTTTTCGTCTAATAGGTGTAACGCTGGATCATTATCATTTACTGAAAGAACACCCCTTACATTCCCATTTTGATCTTCGAGAATAAACCTGTTTGCCCGAATAACATTTCCCGACTTCAAGGATGTTGCGCCCATAATCCCAATTGTGACAATTAAAATTAGAGTGCCCAATAAGTAATGGGTGCGGCGCTTCGATTTATTTAATTCCTTTTCCAACACTACCAAACGTTCCTCTATGGTCATATTCAACCCCTTTTTAAACAATTCTTTATTGATTAATTCTAATCCTAACGAAGAATTACGCGTTTTATTTTATAACAAAAAGGTATATGGCCTTTTAAATGCCACCCAATCCCCATAGACATATAATGCCCCCATGGCCAAACCCAGCGACATAAACAAGATCCTCCAAATCCTCAAACGCGACCAATACGACGCCACCTACAAGTTCGCCCTTTTGCGGGGAATGTTGGATGTCATCGATAAAGACTGTTATGAATTGGCCCCGGCTGAGGTGGAAAAGGGGATTTATCCCCTGGGGCTTCTCGTCAAATGGTGGATCTATTACTACTTCCCATTGATCCAAGCGGATATACCCCAGAAGCATGGGGAATTGCCCGGCGGGGAAGGCAGTCAAATAGCTTTCAGGCCCCTTCTTAAAAAGGCCATATCCCGTTTTCAGGGGGAGGAAGGCTACACGGCTTTCCATCATGAGTTTCAACGCGGGAGGATAGTGGGCCAGGCGGCAGGCGAGTTCAAAGCCGCGGCCGATAAGATCGCCGATACCATCACCAAAATGCCCATGCTCCACCTGGGCTTTAGCGCGAACGGCAGGGACTATTCGGTCGTAAGACCGATATCGAAACCCCTCAGGAACCCGGTCTGCGACTGTTTTGATAATGAATTCCTGAGAAATTCCTATGGCAGTTACCAAATATCAGAGGCTTATTTAGCCCCGCTGAAACAATTGGGAGCCATCATCATCGGCACTGAAAGCATCCTTTACCAATGGGCGGAATTCACGGCGGGGATCAAGAACAGCGGCGTTAAAACCGAAAAAGTCCTGAGCTTGATATCCACCCCGCCTTCGGATGAAAGGGACGTTAAAGACGCCCGTGAGCATTTTCTGGCGCTTCTGGATAAGGGGGAAGTATTGCCCTGTATTTGGTGCGGCAAACCCATTACGAAGGACAAACTGGCGGTGGACCACGTCATACCCTTTTCTTTGTGGGGGGATAACAGCCTGCCCAATCTCATGCCCTGCCACTCCGCTGAGAATTCACGCAAAAGCGACAAGATACCCACCCCTGAGAAATTGGATGAGGTGAAAGAACGCCTGCTCCATTACCTGAAGGCCATACCTACTTATGGCCGCATACCCATTTCTGATTTGGAAATGGGTACAACCAAATCGAGCCACGCGCCTATACCGACTTTCAATCAGTCGGCATCATCAACCGTCAACTCTCACCTTGAGGGTGAGAGTTGGATGAGTGGTCGCATGGCAGGTGAACCTGAAGCTGGGTATGGAGAGAGTAGAGAATTGCACTTGTTCAACGCGATGAGGAATAAGTGTAAGAGCTTGATCGACGACCGCGGCTACGCCGAATGGAATGGATAGAGGCATACGGCAGCTAACAGTCGACAGTCCACAGTCGACAGCTAACAGCTGACAAAAAACAGCTGACAGTCGACAGCAGGCAGAAGACCCCTATTGCCATAGCAATAGGGATCACCAAACCATGCCTCTCACTACCAGACCTTCTATAAGGTCTGGCACCATCAAACCATTCATTTCGGCCTGAGGCCTCAATGAAGAAGGCTTGTTACCTCGAGGCAGGAGACAGCACGTAGGAAAATTCGTAGAAAATAATCCTTGGCTATTGGCATTATTCCCGCTCTTTAACTGAGACCACCCCACCCCCAATGTTCTCTTGACTCCGTGTCGCCAAACGGCGACAATATGGATAAAACCTATGCCTGAAACACGACCCCGAGAATTATTGGACTATGAAAAACCCGACGGAAGAAAACCCTTCCGTGAATGGTTCGATATGGTGTTGGAAAGGGACCCTGCCACGGCTTCTAAAATCGCCAAGTATTTAGCCCGCATTCAATCGGGCAATATGGGAAACGCGAAATTATTACCAGGGTGCGAGGGAGTTTGCGAGTTGGTCATGGATTTCGGGCCGGGCTGGAGAGCTTATTTCGCCCACGCGGGGGCTGTAACCATCCTTTTGTTGACCGGCGGGAACAAGAGGGGCCAGCAAAAAGACATCGGTACCGCCGTGGATTATTGGCGGGAATTCAAGCAACGAAACAGGGGGAAACTATGAAAGGCGCCGCGTCATTCGATCAACATCTCATCAACCAATTAAGAAAGAACGTGCATTTTCGTGAGGCTTATTTGAACGAAGCCCTGAATGAGGATGACTTTGGTACGTCCTTATTGATGTTCAAGAACGTCGCGGATGCTCTGGGTGGTGTGGCGAAACTTTCGAAGGTCTCCGGCTTGAACCGTCAGAATCTTTATCGCGCTTTTTCCGGTAAAAGGGACCCAGCTTATTCCACGGTGGAAGGGATCGTGCATGGTCTGGGTTTCAAGATCAGGGTCGAACCCATCAAGAAACGCGGTATGTATACACAGAAGAAAGAGGATTTGAAACCTGTCAGTTTGGCGAAAGAAAAAGCGAAGCGTTACAAATAGAGGTGAAACATGCCAAAAGTGAAAATTAAGGTCAATGTTTATAAGGTCCTTGCCCGTGCGGTCGCCGATTTCCAAATGAAATCGGCATAACCAAACAAGCCCCTCGCCTTGAGGGCTCGGGGCAGGTAGAGGATGGGGTCGCATATGGATGGAATCGGGCACATAAACATACCGACACACCTAGCGCGGAAGCGATCAAGGAAGAAATCGAAAACGCGGTCATGAACGAGATATCTGAAGTCGTGAAGATGGAATAACCTTTCCCCGAAACCCCGGCAAGTGGGGAGTATCAGGATTTTGCCCTGGGCCGTATTTTTGGAAGAACTCTGGTCGGGTAAATTGATGAAATAGAAGGACCCTATTGCTGACGTCAGCAATAGGGTCGTAATGGAGTTGGGTGTTGTTTAGATCTAAACCAGACAATTCCTTAGCGTCACGAAAATGGTTAAAGAATTGAACCGTCGACAGTTTGTCGATGGTTCAGAGTTAGTCGGTGACAAATTGTCACCAACTGAATTAGTGGAAGGCCAGGTCGTTACAAACTGTAACGCCCTGAAATTGATTGCCCCAGACGGCAAGGAATATCTGACAGATGTCGCGGATTCCGAGACACTTTTACGACTGGTTCAATCTGTCCCCAGCCCCAAAGCCGAGCCATTGAAGCTTTGGTTGGCAAAAGTGGGAAATGAACGGCTTAAGGACATGGCCGACCCAGCCCTTTCCCTGGACCGCGCCCGTAAGAATTCCGAATGATCGGGGCCGGGCCTGAAAAATGAAATTTTGATCGAATGAAGTGATCGCGATGGTCCGGTCGATCACCCGAAAAAAGAAAGCGGAATAAAAATGGCGTCTCGTTCTGGAAACCTATTCGGGCTCATTTGTTGTGCCGGCCTGACGCTGGGTTTGGCCGGTTGCGCCGTGACCCTCTATGACTGGCCGGCGGTGGCCCAAAAGCTCAATGGGGAAGCCAGCTATCCCCCCTTGAAACCAGCGAGGTCTATTTCTTCCTCTCGAAGGAAGCCTTCCCCCCGGACCTCCAATGGGTCCAAGTCTGCACGCTCCTGCCGCCCCAGAGATGCGAATGGTCGGACAAGAAACTGATCAGTGAGTTCCAGGCGAAGGCGGCGGAATACGGGGCCAACGCGGTCATTTTCGATGAGGTGAACACGGTCAAGACCGAGTTCGGGTTCTTTGTTTATACCGGCCGCGCCACCTGTTACAGGCTCTACAAACAAGACCCCTCGGAGGATGTGGACCTGAGCGGTTCCCAATACGGTACCCAAGACCCTAACCTGAAAGAAGTTAAGTGAAATAAACCAACTTTCACCACAGTGCCGACCTCTTTAATGGATTTATGGGAAGGTCGGCATGACAACCTCAGCCATACGTAAGACTCTTGCCCTGAGCCGCGTCGAAGGGTCCAAAATAAGCCTTTTACCAAGCCTCCCCTCAGCCCGGCCCCAGATTTATTACAGTGTGATAAAACCAGGGGGGTACCCCCCCTCCCCCAAGCCCCTGGTTTATAACGCCGTTATAAATTAAGGGGTCTGAATTATCACGGCGTGGTAATTTCTGATGCCTAACCCCCCCACCCATACCCAAAATATTACCGGGTAATAAAAATTGGCAAGTGCCGGTAAATGCGCCGGTCACCGATGACATTAATTGGCAAGTGGCCGATTACTTTGTTACTCCGAGTAACGAAATTGGCAAGTCAAAAGGGGGGATTGTCGGAAACTCCGTAAACTCCCCCACAAATCCAGTAAACAGGACCCGTTTCCAGTAAACTCTCCGAGCAAATCCAGTAAACTCCGGTGTTTTCCAGTAAACACACCCGGTGTTCCCAGTAAACAGTAGCGGATTTCCAGTAAACTCTTCGAGCAAATCCAGTAAACAGGACCCGTTTCCAGTGAACAAACCGGCTAAATCCAGTAAACCCGGAGTTTTCCAGTAAACAAATCCGATGCTTACATGTTCCCGAAGCCTAGCGGCCTGCCCTTCGTAGCCTAGCGATAGCGACGAAAGGCGAAGGGGGATCGTGCCATCGTGCCATCACCGGCATCGTGCCACCGGACGCCTATCGTGCCACGCTATTGTGCCAGTGGCACAATAGGGAAAACCGGGGACAAAACCGGATTTCTGGGGACAAAACATCGAAAAACTGGGGACAACCCTAGAATTTCTGGGGACAAACCATGGTCATCGATGACATTGTGCCACCAGAAACCTATCGTGCCATCGTGCCACCACTGGCACGTCCACTGGCATTCCCACTGGCATTTTGAGCCGTCCAATGGCATCTCCACTGGCATGCCCACTGGCATTTAGGGTTTGGCCATTGGAATTTTGTCTGACCCCCACTGGCATTTGGGGTTGTCCACTGGCATTCCCACTGGCATTTTGAGCCGTCCAATGGCATCTCTACTGGCACGCCCACTGGTATTAAGGGTTTGGCCGTTAGCATTTGGCCTGACTCCCACTGGCATTTTGCCCAGCCGCTGGGCACCTGTGCTGAGGGATTTCTTGCCCCGACTCGGGGCAAAGTGTTCAGATTCTGAGAAAATACTAATGTCCATGACAACTTTGAGTCCTCTAGGCCCTTCCCACGACCTCCAACCCGAAACTAGGAAGGGTAGGGGGTGTACGCCTTATTACTAGCTGTGAGCTGTCGACTGTTAACTGGGGCCTGTCGCCTGTTAGCTGTCGACTGCCAGCTGCCGTTAGTGAGCTGCCGACCGTCAGCTGTCAGCTGTGAGCTGTCACTTGTCGACTGTTAGCTGCCGACCGTCATGAGTGTGTGGGGGTCGGGCCTGTAAAATGAAATTTTGGTTGGTAGCTCATTAATTTTCCATTTCACCACAGAGGCACAGAGACACAGCCAACATTAATGGTTGATTGGCACAAGGCACCAAACAGGTTGCACTTCATTTTCAGGCCTGACCCCGGGTTAACTGACCCTGGGTTCATTCATATAACCTTTTGGTTTCTTATGGATAATTGACTATTAGGTTTTGCGACTTTATAAAATCTAAAGGAAAGGTATAATGGTTTTCATGAACAGGAAAAACGTCTTAACACTCATCAAGAAAATCGAAGCCCTGCCGGCCGAGAAAATAAACGAAGTAGAGGATTTCGTTGAATTTTTGGGCCAGAAGGGAACAGACAGACCATTGACCAGGGCGGCTTCCAAACTCTCTGAAAAGTCATTCGCCAAGGTCTGGGATAACCCCGAAGATGCCATCTACGACAAGCTTTGACTTCGGGGATGTGGTTTTAGTCCCTTTTCCATTCTCCAACCAAACCGCCGTGAAGAAACGCCCCGCGGTTGTTGTCAGTTCTAACCCCTATAATCGTTCCCGTCCGGACCTGATCATCCTGGCCCTCACCAGTCAACCAAGTACCACCCACGCCTTCGGGGGAACGAGCCTTTCCAACTGGAAGGGGACGGGTCTTTTGAAACCTTCTGTTTTCAAACCAATTTTGGCCACTATTGAGAAAAGTTTGGTTATCTAGAAAATGGGCTGCCTTCATGTCGGCGACCAGAAAACTCTCCAACAAGTCTTGAAAACTATCATTCAGGTTTAAGATCTTTGTTGGAATTGCTTCTGTGTTTTGCTTTTTCTTTTCCGTTTGCCGCGTCCCAATCCCTTTTCCAGGCCCCGTAATCCCTGACTTTGTAACGCGCCACCATGATCCCTTGATCGATGAGATATTTGAATGAACCTTCGGAAATGGGCTTTTTGGAGCGGAAAAAGGTTATTACGGATTACTCAGTGACTGAGTAAAAATACTCAATGACTGAGTAATCGGGGGATCTGGCGAAAACCATAAATTATCGTAATGGTTTGTCCACGATGGGATCCCAGTAGCAGACCCTATAGCGTGCCGATAGGTTCTGCTATAGGGTCTACTTTAGGGCACCGCCGTCGTGGACAAAGGAAAATGTATATTGTGTACATAATTGTTGACATAATTTTATGAAATCCTATATTGAAGGGGTAGAAAGTATCAACGGTCGCGGGAAGGTGGTTTTATGCGAGTCGCGGGGGTAAGGGAATTTAGGGATCACGCGCCGGAGTTTCTGAGCGGCGATGATCTCGTGTTTGTGACCAAACACGGGAAGGTTGCCAGCCTTTTGGTTCCAATGTCCAAATCACAGGAACTACCTTTGGAATTGCGGAAAGAGCTTTTAATGAACTTGGGCCTTGCCATTTCGGATCATCTTAAAAAATCAGGCGTCACTGAGCGGACGGTCACACATGACTTTGAAACATGGAGAAAAAGCCGCCGGTCGGATCGCCGCGGACGCTAACGTCCTCCTTTCCGCTGTAACCGGCAGGGCTGCCCTCAAAGTTTTCACCCAATCCCACCTTGAAGTCGTATCCACAACCTTGAATATCCACGAAGTTCGGGAATACTTGCCGATCATGGCAGAGAAATATGGTATAGCCGCGGAACTCTTGGAAAGCCAATTTCAATTATTAGCCATCAAGGAGTACGGCTTGAAGGATTATCAGGGCTCGCTCGCAATGGCTCGGAAAAAAATCGGTAAAAGAGACCCGGATGATGTCGATCTGCTGGCTTTGGCTCTGGAGCTGGAAATACCCATTTGGTCAAACGACGGGGATTTTGAAGGAACCGGCATTGAGTGGTACACCACGGCCCAACTTCTTAAAAAGTTGGGGCTTTAATCTGAGGTTTTGATGTCCACGACAGGGACCCATCGTGGACAGGCAGATTTTCTTAAACATCCACAGACTTCCTGGGAAAGCGGATAAACCCGTCTGTTTGAACTTGATAAAAGTTCTTTCACGTGATACACATAATTACGTGCAAAGGAGTCTCCCGTGAAACAAAACTTAACCTTGAGCCTGGACAAAGACCTCATCAAGAAGGCAAAGATACTAGCCGCCCATCATGAAACCTCCATAACGGGTTTATTGGCGGCTTATATCCAAAAGATGGCAGCGGAGGAACAGTTTTACCAGGAATCCAAGGTGAAAGCGCTTGAGGCGATGGAAAAAGGGCTAGCTTTCGGCGGTAAGCGCAGCTCTCGGGAAAGCCTTCATGAGCGTTAAGACATTTGTGGACACGAACATCCTGCTCTACGCTTATGACCGGGATGCGGGGGAGAAGCACCAAAAGGCCCGTAAAGCGGTGGTTGAACTATGGGAGAACAATGGTGGGGTCTTGAGCGCCCAGGTGTTGGAGGAATTTTATGTCAATGTGACCCGCAAAATCCCGAAGCCCCTGACCAAAAAGCGGGGCTTGGAATTGATTTCCCAATATCTTTCCTGGGATACGGTGAGCATTCATGGGGGAATGGTGGCTGAGGCGGCACAACTGGAGGAACGGGCCAAGATCTCCTTTTGGGACGCCCTGATTGTCGTTTCAGCCCAAAGGAGTGGAGCCCGGCTATTGTTGACGGAGGACTTTCAGGCCGGAAGGAAGTTCGGTGACCTCACGGTTAAAAATCCCTTTTAACAGGATGTTGAAAAAGTCCGAGAGACGGACTTTTTCCTATGGCTTTGGCTCTGGAGTTGGAAATGCCCATTTGATCAAATGACGGGGATTTTGAAGGAACCGGCATTGAGTGGTACACCACGGCCCAACTTCTAAAAAAGTTGGGGCTTTAATCTGAGGTTTTAGATGTCCACGACAGGGACCCATCGTGGACAATGGAAACGGTATTGAATGGAAAGTTACTAGAATGATATTTTTCCAAAAATATATTTGGGCATTGGTCATTTGCCTTATTGTTGGTATTGTTTCCGCCGATTCAACAGACCCAAAACCATCGTCCAGTTTCCCATCCCAAAGTCCAACTATCCAAGAAAATGATAAAGAAAAGCTACAAGTAATTAACAATTCAATTGATTTGGATCTTCTGGGGGATGGAAATTTAGTAAATATAAAAACGGAAACCGTCACTCATTGGACTCAGCAAGGCGCCGAATATACGAGCCTTACCCTTAAACGGATGAAATCTACGAGTAAACCCGAAACAATCGGATGTTTTCGTTATCCAGATATTTACAAGATTAGAATTGAGGCCTCGCCGCTGGACCCAGAAAACCCGAAACAATCATTTCTTATATTAAATTGCGTCTATGGGGCGACTGGGGCCAATACGTATGTTTACCGTTGGGATGGGAAAACATTCCAGGAAATCGAAAGCGTCAATATTCAATCCGCCCAAGTGAAAACCATGAAGGATGGCGTGAATGCTCTATTGGTCCCCGTAGGAAGTTATGGAGATGAAGGCCCGGATATTTACACTTATCAAAAGGGCTTGATGGTTCCCAGTAATTACAAATATCCAGAAATTTATCAGGACTCCATAGAGAATACATTGAAGTTTATAAACAGAAAGAAAGGTAACCCGGAGATTACAATTCAAATTTGTTCCAAAGGGCTCATGCCTTTCATCTATGCCGGCAGGGTACAAGAGGGAATCAAGCTTTATGACCGGATTTGGAGCTTAAACAAAAAAATCGCTAAAAATCCTGATGATGTTTCTGGGTTAATTTATTTGACGGGCCTTTTTAGAAGCTACGCTTATTTAGAAACGGGTAATGAGTCGGCGGGACTGGAAGAATTAAGGAAATGGCTCCCTGAAGATCGTTCGGCTAAGTATCGGTTTCATTCCTATCTTGGTGATTATTATTACCTGAAGAATGATTTCAAAACCGCACTAAAGTATTACGAAATGGCGGACAGTGATATGACAGAATACAAAATCACGAATAATCTTAATAAACCACGTCATGTTCGATTACCAAACAATATTATTTTAAGAAAAATAAACCTATTGAAGGATTTGTTGAAGAATTAAGCTGAGGTCATAAAAAAAGAGAAAAAAATTGTTCACGACGGGGCCCCGCATCGGATTATGAAAACCCCATTTAAACTTGAGATATTTCGGCGGCAAGGGCTGAGTAAGTGTTTATTTGACCTAAACCCAAAAGAGCTTCATAGAAAGGATTGTTATAAATATGTTTGATAGATTATTAAAAATAAATTGTTTCTCTAAACATAAAATTCTAAAACAAGCGGCTGCCAACTTACTGGAAAAATTTTATGGCTGTGAAATTAACTGCACTGAAATAGACGAAAGTGTATTGTTCGCTCATCACGCGCGAGGGTGCACGATCGTTGCCTCAAAAATTTGCGAAAACGTCGTGATTTTTCAAAATGTTAGTATTGGGGCAAATCTGAAATTCAACAAAGTGAGCAATGAATGGGAAAATATCGGTAATCCGATCATCAGTAAAAACGTGATCATCGCTGATGGAGCGAAAATATTTGGACCGATAATAATTGGTGAAAATTCTGTCGTGGCGGCAGGCGCGATAATCACAAAAAATATACCGGCTAATAGCATCGCTTATGGTGTGAATCAATTTAAGGCTAAAGATGCTAACTACGATTTTATATTTAACTCGAAAATGCCAGCCTTTGAGAAAGTTATAGAAGCCAACAAAAAAGTAATAGCTAAATTTATAGGAAGCAATAAAGGGGTATAAAAGGTGCCTGGCCAGGTATATGGGTCAGGCCCGATGTCTAACCCTCATTGAATGAGTCCTTCTTCTAAATCAGTCCCAAACCAGAGGTCCTTCTTCATTACGCTGGCGGCATCCATGGCGTTTTTTTCAGTGTCAGACTCCCAATTGGCCCGCGCTTGGGGGACATCCGAAACTCCGTAAACCACGATAACTGTATTGGGATCGTCAGCCGCCCGGCGCAGGCTGATGGCGCGGAACGCGAAACCGCGCCCCAGGCGGGTTTTGCCATCGCCGTTCGCCGCGTCCCAATCCCTTTTCCAGGCCCCGTAATCCCTGACTTTATAACGGGCCACCACGATCCCGCCCGCCTTGGGTGTGAGGCCCTGGGTGGGCGGCTCTGGTAAATCCACCCCGGCCCAGACCAGCGGCAGGCCCAGGCCAGCGCCCACGCAGGAAATATAAAAATTGGACGAACCGATGAGATCCGCCGCCTTTTTCAAGTCCGAGCATTCAAAGGACAGGATATAGGTCTTGGGGTCCTGGGGGTCGCGGTAGAAACTGTAGGTAAGGAACCCATGGCCCTTGAGGTCATTCTCGCGCTTGAAGAAGCCGGTTTTGAAGTCGTGGAGGTCGCAGATCTGCTGGCGGATGAAAAGGGTCCCGGCGGCGTTCGGGTAGGTGACTTTTACCTGGCAGGCGGACGCGGTCAGGAGCAGGAGACAGGCACCCAAAGGGAGAAGGAACTTATGGATGATCCGGTCAGGCGCGGGCGTTCGAGGCTTGGCGAAGGCGCAGTTTAAGGCGCCTCTTGGCCTTGTCCGAGAGTTTGAACTTTGAATGATCCGCCCCATTTTCCGCCTCCGCTGAAAGCAACAACCGCGTGGAACGCCTAAGGAATTTCAACTGCCTGACGTATTTTCGGCAAAGGTCGCAGATCATCAAATGCATTTTCAAGGCGATGAATTTTAAAAGGGGCAGAGGGTGATGCATGGATTCGGAGTAAAGCCTGCTGGCCTCTTTGCAATCGATGTCGATCATGATTTGCGCTCTTTATGAACCGTCAAGAAATCGAACCAGTTGGTTTCCAGGCATTGCCGCAAGCCGTTCTTGGCCCTGTGCAGTAATACCCATAAGTTAGACGGGCTCAGGCCCAAAACCTTACAAACTTCCTTGCCCTTCAGGCCGTCCTGCTCGCTCAGTAGAAAGACCTGGCGCATACGCAGGGGCAGTTTGTCCAAACAACCGCTCAAGACCCGCCAAAACTCCTTGTCCTCAAGGATATCCGAGGGCAGGGAACCCCATTCCTGGATGTTTTTCCAATGCCCTGTCTCATCGAAATAACCGCCGTCTTCATAGGACAAGCGCGCTTCCTCCGACCCGGAGAGGGGCTTTTCCCGGCCCGTTTTACGGAAATGGTCGATGATCTTGCGCTTCAGGATGCTGATCAGCCAGGTCCTCTCCGAGGACCCCCCTAAAAAGCTTTTGGCGTTTTGCAGGGCCGCCAGCAGGGCCTCCTGCACCAGGTCCTCCGCGATTTCCGGCTTGCCCACCCGGGACAAGGCGTAACGGTAAAGGATATCGCCGTGGAGATCGATCCAGTTTTCAGGGGTTGAAAGCATGGCTCAAATCTAGCAGAAAGGCCCGGTTTTTTATAGGCAACCGCTGGTAAAGGCAGGGTCATGGACGGAAGAAAAAAAGGTTAACCGGCCTGTAAGGATTCGGGGGGTCCAACGACTAATCCGAAACAAAGAAGGGGCGATCCCAGGATCGCTCTCTTGTTCATCAAATAACCCGGGGGAAACGAAAGGTTTCTAGCGGGAAGGAGTCTCGAAAATGAAAAGTTACATACCTTTCTTATCATCGTTTTTCCTGGTCTTTATCCTGACTGGCGCGATGGCCTTTGCCGACGAGGGTAAATACGAGAAAGCGGTCTTCGCGGGCGGCTGTTTCTGGTGCATGACCCCTCCCTTTGAAAAGCTCAAGGGGGTGAAGGAAGTGCTGGCTGGTTATATGGGCGGCCAGGGCGAGAACCCCACCTATGAGGATTATAAGGAAAAGGGACACGCGGAAGTGGTCCAGGTCGTTTATGACCCTTCCGTGATCAGTTATTCGGAGCTTCTGGACGTCTATTGGAGGCAGATCGATCCGACAGATGACGGCGGTCAATTCGTGGACCGGGGCCACCAGTACCGGCCCGTGATCTTTTACGCCGATGAGGAACAAAAACAAGCGGCGGAGAGGTCGATGGAAAAGCTGGCGAAGTCGGGGAAATTCGACAAGCCGATCGTGGTGGAGATCCTCAAGGCCTCGACCTTTTACAAAGCCGAGGATTACCACCAGGATTACTACAAGAAGAACCCCGAGGATTATTATTCCTACCGGTCCCACGCTGGCCGTGACGAGTATATCCAGGGCGTCTGGGGCGACTCGCCGGCCCTTAGCGATGACAAGGGCGAATCTTCCTATAAGAAGCCAAGCCAGGACGAGATCAAAAAGCGCCTGACCAGCCTGCAGTACGAGGTGACCCAGGAAAGCGGCACGGAAACACCCTTCAAGAACGAGTATTGGGACAACCATCAGGAAGGGATCTACGTGGATATCGTTTCCGGGGAACCGCTATTCAGCTCCAAGGATAAGTTCGATTCCGGGACGGGCTGGCCCAGCTTTACCCGGCCCTTGGAACCGGACAATGTGGTGGAAAAGAAAGACAGCTCTTTTTTTGAGGTAAGGACCGAGGTGAGGAGCAAGCACGCCGATTCTCACCTGGGGCATGTGTTCGATGACGGGCCGGCCCCCACGGGCCTGCGTTACTGCATGAACTCCGCGTCCTTGAGGTTCATCCCCAAAGAGGATCTGGAAAAAGAAGGTTACGGTAAATATAAAAAGCTTTTCGAGAAGTGAGCGCCTGGGCGCTTGGCCGACAGTAGTTATCTTCCGTAAATAAGAAAGGGTCTTACCATGATATTTCTTCTCTTCTTCAGCTTTCTGGCTGGTTTCGCCACCATCCTGGCGCCTTGTATCTGGCCGCTCCTGCCCCTGGTCCTTTCGGTTTCCTCCACCGGGGGAAAAAGAAAACCCTTCGGTTTGACGCTAGGCGTGATGACCAGTTTTACGCTCTTCACCCTGTTCGTTTCCTACCTGGAGCGTTTCCTGCACATCGACGCCAATGTTTTCCGCCTGGCGGCGGTCATCATCATCGGCCTGCTGGGAGTGGCGCTTTTATTCCCGTCCTTGGGCGCGAGGTTCGAGACCTGGATCAACAACGTCCTTCGGCCCCTTCAAAACCGCCTGCAAGGGAAGGGCGAAGGCACGGGGTTCGGCGCCGGTTATGTGGCGGGTTTTTCCATCGGCCTGGTCTGGGCGCCCTGCGCGGGCCCGATCCTGGCCACCATCGCCACCCTGGCCGCCGCCCAATCGGTCAGCTTTCAGGTGGTCCTGGTGACCCTGGCCTACTCGGTAGGGCTGGGGATACCGCTCTTCCTGGTATCCCTGGGCGGCTCGGTCCTCTTCGCTAAAATGCGGCAGGTGAATCAATATACGGGGCTCATCCAGCAGGCCTTCGGCGTCGTCATGATCGCCGTGGCGCTTCTGATCTACACCAATTACGACAAGACCATCCAACTGAAGATCCTGGAGGCCTTTCCTTCCTATGGGAACCTGGTGGAGGGGGTTGAAAACAACCAGATCGTCAGCCAACAGCTGGACGCCCTCCGGGGAACCAAGGCCCGCCAGGAAACCATCGCGATGGGAGGCCAGCTCGCTGACTTGGGGCCCGCGCCGGAATTTACCGGCATCACGAACTGGCTCAACAGCCCGCCTTTGACCCTGGCTGGCCTGAGGGGCAAAGTGGTCCTGGTGGATTTTTGGACCTACAGCTGCGTCAATTGCCTCAGGACCCTGCCTAACACGAAGGCTTGGTATGAAAAGTACGGCCCGGACCATTTCGTCCTCATCGGCGTGCACGCGCCGGAATTCGCCTTCGAGAAGGAAACGGCCAACGTCCAAAAGGCATTGAAACAGTTCGACATCACCTACCCGGTCCCCCAGGACAATGATTTCAAGACCTGGGCCGCCTACCAGAACATGTACTGGCCCGCCGAGTACCTGATCGACGCCAAGGGGCATATCCGCCTGGCCCATTTCGGCGAGGGCCATTACGAGGAAATGGACGCAGCCATACGCCAGCTTCTGGCCGAGGCTGGCCACCCCGTGGATGGGGCCGCCGCCCTGGCGCAGGCCCCCGCCGAGACCTACGACCAGACGCCCGAATCCTATCTGGGTTTGGACCGTCTGGAGCGTTTCGCCTCCCCACAAAAGCCAGCGGCCGGGAAAAAGGTCTATACCCTCCCGGCGGCCCTTCCGGCCCACCAGATCGCCTATGAGGGAGCCTGGACCTTGAGCGATGAGGCGGCCAAGCCGGACCAAGGGTCGGCCCTGGAGATCCAATTCACGGCGGACAAGGTCTACCTGGTGATCGGTCCGGCGAACAAGGGGGACCATCTTTCCCTTTTTCTTGACGGCAAACCCCTGGGCGGGAATGGCGGGGCGGATGTGAGTGACGGGAAGGTCACGCTGGACACCCATCGGCTGTACAACCTGGCGGATTTGAAAGGAAAACCCGGTTCCCACCGCCTGCGTATCGAGTTCGACGACCCTGGGACTTCTGTTTACGCCTTTACTTTCGGCTGAACGGGTTCGGGGAGGCCGTGGGCCCCAGGGTCCATGGGAGTAGCGGTTGTTCAACATTAAATTCAAGGAGGTTTTTCATGAAGAGGATATTGGTTGTGTCGTTGGCCGCGATGTTTTTGGGATTGAACGGGTTGGTTTGGGCGGATGAAGCCATGATGGCGGCCACCCCCAACGCCATGGCCCCTGCCAGCACGCCTGGGGCGATGATGATGAAGAAGAAAATGAAGAAGATGAAAAAGAAGAAGGCGATGAAAAAGGACATGGGCGGGAATATGGAAATGTCCAAACCCATGGACCCGACGCCGATGGCCAAGTAAAAAGATCGGAGTTGAGACCCTTTAGCCGGGCGGTTTCCGCCCGGCTAATTTTTTTTGACGGGTTTTGTGGGGAGAATTCCCGGATTACTTCTTCGATTTCTTATACATCTATTATTTTGGAGAATCGGCACATGCCATGGCCGGGCCTATTTATCTATGGGCCCGGCACAACTAAATCGAGCGTTTCGGCTTGAAGCCTCAACGCAAGGGACCTTTCAATAAAGCTTTTAAGGAAGTCGGTATAGTACCGATTTCTTATGCATCTATTATTTTGGAGAATCGGCACAGCGAAAAGATAACCTTCTAGTTACGGCAAAACCGAGGTTAAATCGGCTAAAAAAAAACACCTAAAGAAAAAAACCGCTCACCTCAGAGAAAAAAATAAAAATCAAAATGTAATCTTGTTCCATCATTTACTTTTGGCATTTTGTTAGTTCGTTTTCCCTGATCGAAATTTAGTTCTTTCTCGATAAACCCATTCTTCAAATCTTAGAGTTACGTAAAAGTAACTTGAGTTCCCAAATGTTGGTTGTAAAATTCCGCCAACATTAAGGGCTTTAAGAATGGGTCGACAAGAGAAACGGCGGAAAAGATTTGGTTATGTGGTTGTTGCGCGGTTATGAAAAACATTATTCAAAAGGAGCATGTATGAGAAGTTTCGGAAGTTATTCCGGGTTTTCCTTATTGGCGTTCTTGGCATTGGGCGTGATGGCGTTGCCCATCGCCTGCGGTAAAAATCTCTCAAATGCCGTCACCGCGCCGGCCGCGCAAGCCGCCCCAACGCCCAATCCTAACGCGGGCAAGTTCTGGTTTCAGACATCGGCCTATTCTCCTTTTATCGCCCGTGACGGGCATTCGTCCGTGACATTCGACAACCTAATGTGGGTGATCGGCGGGGAAACCATTTCAACCTATGCTTTAAACGACGTGTGGTATTCACGGGATGGCGTGAATTGGACCGCGGCGGTCACCGACAATTCCACGCCGCCGAGCACGCAATTTACCGAACGATTAACCCACTCTTCCGTAGTGTTCAATAACCAAATGTGGGTCATTGGCGGGGAAAATTCCGGGGGTTACTTGAACGATGTTTGGTCCTCGCCCGACGGCGCGACCTGGACCCAGGTTCTCAACGATACTGGGTCCCCGGGAGCCACACAGTTCAGCCGCCGCCAGGGCCACGCCTCCCTGGTATTCAATAATGAAATGTGGGTCATTGGGGGTTACGGTTCTTCTACCGGTCATACAAACGACGTATGGAGTTCGAGCAACGGGGTGACATGGACCCAGGTATTGGCCAACAATAATTCGCCGGGATCGACCCAATTCAGCCAGCGCAACGCCCAGGGTTGCTTGGTATACAACAATCAAATGTGGGTCATCGGTGGAATTTATAGTAACTTCTTTAACGATGTTTGGTCCTCATCGGATGGAAAGGTTTGGACCAAAGTCCTGGCCAATACTTCCACACCCGGGCCCAACCAATTCAGCCAGCGCTATGCTTTCAGCGCGGTTGTGTATGACAACCTCATGTGGGTCATCGGCGGGA
The DNA here is from genome assembly GCA_963830915.1 of candidate division FCPU426 bacterium. Taxonomy (GTDB): domain Bacteria; phylum Oederibacteriota; class Muellerivitia; order Muellerivitales; family Muellerivitaceae; genus CAWHOE01. The sequence goes on along the minus strand of CAWHOE010000047.1, from coordinate 54,671 downwards.
CCAATGGGACGGATTATTACAACGACGTGTGGTATTCCAGCAATGGTTCGACCTGGACCAAAGCCGCCACTGACGCGGCTTTCTCGCCGAGGGATAGTTTCACCTCTTTGGCGTTCAATAACGAAATGTGGGTCATAGCCGGAACAAGCCTCTCATATGATAACAGCGATGTGTGGGAGACGCCCTGATGAAAAAAGTCATCCTTGGTTGTTTAGCCATCAGCTTATTCATTTCCGCGGGCGCCTGGGCCGACACCCTTTACGCCTCCAGCAAAAGGCCGAAAGCCGCGAAAACCGTGGATACCGGCAGTGAAACAACGGCCGCTCCGGATATGGAAGAAAGCCCCTGGTCCATCGGGTTCGGGACTGGGCCGGATCTAGCCGATTCCAACTGGGATCCGAATTACCAGGTGGGCGGCGGAGGGGTGGAGTTCATCGGCTACAAGCTGGACAAGAACCTTTCCCTGAGGGGCGAAGCCGACCAGTGGATTTTCACGGGTGGCGGCTTTTCGGACACCAACCCTCGGTTCCTGCTGGAAGTGAAATATACCTTTGAGGGGCAGGGATGGCAGCCTTACCTCCTGGCCGGTCCGGGGTTTGCCTTGCAATACGGAAGCCCGAGCGGGGAATCCACCACGAACGCCGACGCTTTGGCGGGTGTTGGGGCGCAGTTGGACCTGGGCGGCAAAAGCCACCTTTTCTTGGAGGCCAGGTACAACCTGACCCTCACCCAGGATGTCACCCTGGGGGACGTGCCGATCGTGGCTGGGCTTTGGGTGGGTTTGTAACCAGCCTGGTTAGCGAAAATAAATAAAGACAGCCTGTACGCTAGCGACCCTTGGCGGGTTTGATCGATAACAAATGATCGAAAACCGGGGGTTGCTCCTTTCAAAGACTTTCAAAAAAAACAGAAAATAAAAAAGGCGCGGACCCTGATGGCTTCATCCGGATCGCGCGCCTTTTATTCCCTTAGAAGTTTTACACCAATGAGTCGATCCCTGAACTAGAGTCCGAAGACGACCCGAAGTTGGCCAGGTCGTTGTTCAAGAGCATTTGGGCCTGCAACCCCAAGGCCGCGTTCATATTGGAAGCGGAAGAGGCGCTGGAAGAGGACGAGGTGCCGGAGGTCGAGGGGGTTATTCCCAATTCCTGCTCCAGCTGGCTCACCTGCGAAGAAACCGAACCCAGGTCCAGGGCCAGCGAATCGGTGGAGGAACTCAGGAGCGGATCGGAAGAATCGTCCGAACTATCACCCGAGACCGCGTTGTAAAGGGCGTTCAAGTCGTTGTATTGAACTTCCAACAGGGCGTCCTGCATCTTCGCGGCGGGGGTTTTGGCCTGGTTCATGGCCTGGGTGAAGATGGAATCGAAACTCGTTGACCCACCCAAAGCGCTCAACAAGGAATCGGTACTGCTGTTGGATAAAAGGGAATTGTTGTTACTGATGGGATTGGTGCCGCTGATCATGGGTTAACCTCCGTCTTTCTTGGTTACCCTAACGGCACTTTTGAGGTTTTCTGAAGCCGAAAAAACGCCTGAAAAGGCTCGAATTATTAAAGGGTTGGCCTGGCCCATCCATGGAAAAGGGATAAGCTCATTTAAGATATAGAAGGTTTAAACCCTGATGTCGATACGGGAGGTGCCGGGGGGAGGGGGAGGAAAATCCTCGTCGTCCGGACCCGAACTTTCTTGATCGGTTCCGTTCCGGTCCTTCTTTTTGCCGAATTCCTTCGGAGGCGCTTCCTTTTCATCCCGGACCCCTTCCGGGCCTTCTTGGATGACCTTGCGGGCGGCGATATCGGTCAGTTCACTGTATTTCTTCAGTTTATCCGCCATGATGGATTCGCCCCGAAGGTTCTTCGCGGCTTGGTCGGCTTGCAGGGCCTTTTGCAGTTGTTCCGGGGTGGGACCGAAATTCTTCAAGAAATTGCTGTTATTGATCTTCATGCCCGTACCTCCGTCCAGCCTTAATTCCCGAAGCGATTACTATTCAGCCCGCCGCCCAAGCCAGTTCCGTGGCCGTCATGGCCGGGAGAGTCGGTGAGGGGCTCGCGGGTCGGTTCTTTCTTGAAAGGCTCGGTCACGACATCCTTTTTCCCGTTGGTCCAAAGGTCCTCGCCCAAGACCCCGTCGGGCGCGCAGACGTGATAATGCCCATCTTCCAGATAGACCTGGGTGTCCTGAAGGTCCTTGCCGCCCTGCCACCACCAGTAACCCTTGTAGAAATACAGCCAGCGCTCGGCGAAGGGATCGTGCCACCAAAGGTGGTTGTTGAAATAAAGGACCCAATGGAAAGTCTCGCCTGTACGCCAGCCGTACCAGTTCTTGCCGCCCTCATAGAAGTGGCAATAATCCCAGGCGTTGAATTTGTGCCAGTGATGCTTTCCGGAGATATGTTCGGTTTTGTCGATGGATTGGATCTGGGAGAAAATGGCCGGATCGGACAGGTTGAGAATGGGTTCTCCCTTGGGGGAATGGTCCTCATCGTTCACCAGGTCCAATGACTTTTCGTCGAAGTTTCTTTTGGGTGGGCGGGGTGTTTTGTAACCCTCGCCGTCGGATATTTTCTCTTTGAGGGTGATCGAGGGAGGCTTCACGATGGTGACCGGTTGATCCCCCAGGGGAGCGGCATCCTCCGCGTGGAGCAGGGAACATCCCATGAGGGAGAGAGTGAAGCCAATAACCAGCGTGATTTTCATATCGAATCCTTAATTTAAGAAATTATTCAGCCCGTAAGCTTGCTCCTTGTTTTTTTCCCCCGGAGCGGATTATTACTACTCTTCAATTCATACAACTGTTGAGCGCCTCGGCGGTTGAAGCCGAAGGCTCCGGGAACGGGTGCTTGAGCCGTCTCCCTTGGGTCCACAACCCGCCATAGTTTAGCATCGACCGGCACTCCGTTGTCACGCACCCATTGGGCGATCTCGGCCTGCGCGCCGCCCCTGTTAAATCCCCCAAAACCGCCGTTTCCGCCGGGCCTTTGCTGACCGCCGGGTTGACCCCATTGGCCCGGACCGCCGTTACCCTGAAGAAGGAAGTAGCGGACCTGGCCTTCCTTCACCATTTCGGCGAACTCATGAACGGTCACGATCGGGTCGCCTCCCATGAACCCGCCCAGGGCGATGGCCGGCTCGCCGGTTTGGATGATCAGGGGCGCTACCGCCTGGCTGTTCTGGGCCGCCACGATGTATTTCTCGCCATGACGGTTGGCTTTCAGGAACTCGGAAAGCCGAGTGATGTTGTTGTTGGCGCCAAAGCCCCGGTCAAACCTACCTGTATCCCCGGTTAACAGGTCCGGATTGGCCTCAACCGCCGTGCCGCTGCCCAGGACCGGAGAGAGGGCCCAGAGGAAGGGGCAAAAGAAGAGTATCACAATTCCCAACGAAAATATTACCTTGCCAATGGAGCTGGTTTTGGCTTGGACGGTCAGGGTGACCACGACCGCGGCCCCGCATCCGAGGAGGATGGGAAGCAACAAAACAGCCCAGTCGGGGAATTGGGCGACGATGAAGGCCTGCCAGACAAAGGTCAGTAAAAGGGTCAGGGAAAGGAGATCGGGGTTACCCGAGAGGGTTTCCAACCATAGGGTCCTCAAGCCGATACCGGACAAGGCCGCCAGAGGCGGGGCAAGCAGGACCAAGTAATAGGGATGCATGGCGCCCCGCATGAAACTGAAAACCGCCGCGTAGAGCAAGAACCAACAGGCCCATAACAAAAGGGGCCGATGGATGGAGGACAAGGGCCAAAGGGTAGGCCGTTGGCCCCAGGTCAAAAAGAGGCCTACCAAGGCAAGGGGAAGGAACCAGGCCATCTGTCCCGCCATGTTCCTGTCCGCCAGCCGGGTAATGCCCGGCTCGCCCGAACCCATCATTCCGCCCCGTCCCCCCCGGCCTCCGTTCGGCCTGGGACCGAACCCGTTGGGGTTGGCTGGAGGAAGAGAGGCTTGAGCGCTTGTTGGCCGGGAGTTGCGGTCCGGTCTTTGGTTTGCCCTAAGGGCCGGCTGACCTGTCACCCCTTGGCCGGGAATGGTCGGGGGCATCATCGGCCTTTGAAAGCCCCGCCCCCGGCCCCGAAGAAGTCTTTGGAACCCGTTCCAGCCCAGGGAAAGGCTGATCATGGAATTGTCCTGGGTGCTTCCCACGAAGGGACGGTCTTCGGGAGCGGTGAGGTCCACCGTCAGGGGCCAGGAGAGGGACACGACCGCCAGGACCAGGGACGCCACGACAAGGTGCGCCAGACGCTTGCCCCAGGAAACCTTGGCGCCGAACCAGTAGACGATATAGAAAGCGGGAAGGACCACGAAGGCCGCCATCATCTTGGTGTTGAAGGCCACGCCCATCATGGCCATGGAGCCCATGAGGTACCAGCGGTTGGAGGTTTCGACGGCGATGGAAAAGAGCCAGGCGGCCAAGAGGACCATCAGCACCAGGCAGGCGTCCACGTTGTTGTAGCGGTCGACCGCCACACAGACGGGGGTGAGGGCCATGGTCAGCCCGGCCATCAAGGCGGCCCAGGCGTCGAAATGACGCCGGACCAAATGATGAACCAGGGCGATGGAGCCCAGACCTTCCAGGACCTGGGGCAGGATGAGGGAGAAGGCCTTATAACCCAGGACCTTGGCGAACGCCGCCTGGATCCAAAGGGCCACCGGGGGTTTGTCCACCGTGACCCAGCCGGTGGGATCGAAGGAGACGAAGAAGAAGTTATGCCAGCTCATCAGCATGCTGCGTACCGCGGAGGCGTAGTAGGGGTTCCCGAATCCGTTCTTTTCCAGACCCCATAGGCGCAAACCGGCCGCCAGTAAAAGGATGGCCACGAGACAAGCCCATTCCCAAGGCTGACGGACTTGGGATGGGAAAGCTTCGGGATCGTTCTGGGTCCGGCTGGAAGGCGTGGGGACGACGGATAAAAAGGGTTTGTTTTTCATGGCGTCCTTTTTGGGTGAAGCGCGTTGGTGAAAAGTCGATGGAGAATTACGGGTTTTGACGCCCTGTAGGCCCATCAGGTGTCGACCATTCCTTGAAAATTTCAGGAGGGCAATCCATTTTCCTTTTCCAGACGTCTAAATCCTGTGGGCCTGGGGGGCTATTGGCCCGAAAGACGGGTTTCGAAACTTCGAGCGTTAAAGGAGATGTCATGAGAAAAATACTTTTGTTCTTGGGAGTGACCGCCCTGGCGGTCGTTGCCTCACCCTGGACGGCGCAAGCCCAGGTCAATGTGGGAGTGGCCATCGGCAGTAATGGCGTGGACGCCTTCCATCTGGCCATCGGGGATTATTTCAAGGTCTCCACCGAGCAGATCCAGAACTGCCAGGAGAGCGGTATCCCGGACGAGGAGCATCCGGTGGTGTTCTTCATCGCCCAAAGGGCCAATGTCTCCCCCGAGGCGGTGATACTGCTTCGCACCCATGGTTGGAGTTGGATGCAGATCGCCCTCCATTTCCGCCTGAATCCCCGGATCTTCTACACCGCGGGCGACTACGCGGGCACCCCTTACGCGAACGGCCAGCGGGTCTTCATCGGCCACGGCCGAAGGATCAATCTTTCCGACGCGGACATCGTGAATTTCGTCAATTTGAAATTCATATCCGAGCATTACGGAAGGGATCCCCATGAGATCGCCCAGATGAGGGCCTCGGGCAGGAATTTCCGCGACATCAACAATGGTTACATGCAGAAAAAAGAGGTCATGGAGTGGGACGCCAAGGAAAGGCCCCGCGGGCATTATGAACAGGGGCGGGACCGGGGCTTCGACCGCGAGCACAGGGACGATAACCGGTAAGGCTGGGTACGATCCTAGGGAAATGACGGGGTCCGCGATGAGGATGGATAACACGAATAAACTTGAGTCCCCCCTTTCCCCCTGGGTTGGGACGGTTGTGCTGGAAGCGGGAGAGGACCTGGGAAATCTGGTCCCCAAATTGGAAATGGCCCGAGGGGAAAGGGGCAAGGCCCTCCTCAAGATCGTCGTGACCTGTCGGCCTGGGAAAAAAGCGGGGATACTCCAGGCGCTGATGACAAAATTCCCGGGCGTGGAAGTGGTGGAGATCCGCTCATGGCCGCGGGACCTTGCCGGCTTTGTGCCGACACAGTTAATGGCTTATTTGCCCGCCTCGGCCCCTTATTCACCGCCTCGATGGGAAGAGATGGGGAAGGGGATATGGGGAGTCATGCCCTGGCTGCCCGCCATGGACCTGCCAAGTATAGGAGGGATGCATCTGATGCCTCCGATCCTGGGTTGGATCGCGGAAGCGAACCTGTTACAAACGGAGTTCTCATCGGCCGTCCCGCCAACTTTTCGGGATTTCGAGACCTTATCGGCCGAGGGCGGGAGATGGATACCCTATCTTTCGGCGAAAGCGGGCTCGACCCAGGAAGTTCCGCTTCCGCCATCCAATGACCAACCCAGGATATGGAAAGACGCCAAGGTCCTGGCCCTGATCCCTTATTACAACTGCCGGTCCTGGCTGGAATTCTGTCTGCGTTCCTTGGCCGAGCAGACCCGACCCTTGGATGGGATACTGGTCCTGGATGACGGAAGCGAGCGGCCTCCCTTGGATATCGTCGAGAAGTTCAAAGGCGCGACTTTGTGGCGGTCCCCCGCGAATGTGGGGCCTTACCGGTTGATCCAATCGGCGATCGAACAGACCCGTTATGACGCCTATCTCTTTCAAGACGCGGATGACTGGTCCTCGATCGATCGGCTGGAGCTTTTGTTGGCGGAAGCGGAACGGACAGGCGCCGAGCTTATCGGGACGCAAGAGGTCATGTATCTACAAGAAAACGCCTTCCCGAACACCTATCCGCTGGATGTGAACCAGGCCCTTTTGAAATACAGCGCCTATTCCTTGTTGCACCCCAGCAGTCTGGTCTCCCGGGACCTGGTGGTCCGTTCGGGCGGCTACGCGACGGGCTTGCGGTTCAGCGGGGACCTGGAGTTCCAGACCAGGGCGCGGTTCGTCGGGAAGATGGTGAATCTGGACCGCTTTTGTTATTTCCGGAGGATACGTAAAGATTCACTGATCACATCCGAACAGACGGGGCTGGCCAGCCCGGCGCGGTTGAACCTGGACGCCCAGATCAGGAAAAGGACCGTGGAAAATTCGGAACGGAGTTCCAAAGGTCAACCGCCTTTGCTGGAACCCCTGGCTTCGGCTGGGACCATCAAACTGGAACATCTGACGGGACCGAACCTGGCGGGTAGTTGATCAACTAAATAAACTGTTGAACCACCAAGTTCACCAAGGACACCAAGAAAAGCAAAGAAGAATTATTTGTTTGAACATTTACTTAATGACTGAACTACAGAGTATTTCGGGTTAAGTCCCTTTGGGTTCGTCCTTGGCGGTGATAACGATCTCATAGGACCTGGTCTGGACGCTCACCCTGGTCGCTACCTTGAAGGGGTGGCCGAAGGGCCAGGTTTTCTTGAGCTCGGGTGATTCCTTGATGATCTCCTTCATATAGGCGTCCAGCATTTCCTGGGCGTACTGGCGGACCATCTCCAGACTGCGGTTGTTCGGCGGACGGCCCTTGCCGAAGTTCTTGTCCACATTGGCTTGGATGATGGCGGTCAATTGGGTGATGATCTTCAGGTTATCCATGGGTCTCCTTCCGGAATCACAAAATATTACCGCAAATAGAATGGTCGAGCCGGTTTAATCATCTATCTTTTTGGCCCTTCCCCCCTTATCCTTACCTGCTTCCAATTCACTTATATATAGAGGTTAGACGCGTGGGAATTTTACTGAGTTGCCAGAATCTATCAAAAACATTCGGTTCCAGGCCCCTTTTCGAGCACCTCTCCTTCGGCCTTTTCGAGGGGGAACGGACAGGCTTGATCGGACCAAATGGAACGGGAAAATCCACCTTATTGAAGATACTGGCGGGCGAGGAAAAACAGGATGAGGGGACCCTGGCCTACCGAAAGGGCTTAAGGGTCGGCTATCTGCCCCAGCAGGACCGTTTCGAGGAAGCCGAGTCCGGGTTGACCGTTCGGATGGCCCTTTCCAAGGGCCTGGAGGGTTTGGGGCTGGAAGATTGGGAAGTGGATATAAGGGTGGATACGGGACTGGAGAACGCGGGGTTCAACAACCCGGACCAGGAAGTGTCGAAGCTATCCGGCGGCTGGCGCAAGAGGCTGGCCATCCTGACCCAGGTGGTCCGGGAACCGGACCTGCTGTTGTTGGACGAGCCGACCAACCATCTGGATATGGAAGGCGTCCTCTGGCTGGAGGGTTTCCTGGAAGGCTTGAATTTCGCTTTCCTGGTCGTGACCCATGACAGGCGTTTCCTGGAGAGGGTCAGCAACCGGATCATCGAGCTGAACAAACGGTACCCGGAAGGCTTTTTCGCCAACGAGGGGAATTACAGCCAGTTCCTGGAAAAACGCGAGGACCTTTTCAACACCCAATCCAAGCACGAGGATACGGTGGCCAACCAGGTGCGGCGGGAGATCGAGTGGCTGAGGCGGGGCCCGAAGGCCCGGCAGACCAAACAGCAGGCCCGCATCGACCGGGCCGGGAATCTGATGGAAGAACTGGACGACCTGAAGTACCGCAATTCCCAGGGCAAGAACGTGGACATCGATTTCTCGGGGTCGGACCGCCAGACCCAGAGGCTGGTGGCGGCCTCCAAGGTGGGAAAGACCCTGGGCGGGCGCAAGCTCTTCGGGCCATTGGACCTGCTGCTCACGCCGGGGGACAAGCTGGGATTGCTGGGCGAGAACGGGAGCGGCAAGAGCACCCTGTTGAAGATCCTGGCCGGGGAATTGCATCCGGACACGGGGACCCTGAAACAGGCGGAGCAGTTACGGGTGGTGACCTTCGACCAGCACCGGGACCAGCTGGACCTGGACCAGACCCTGAGGCAGGCCCTTTGCGAGAAGGGCGATTACGTGTTCTATAAGGAAAGACCCATCCATGTGGCCAGCTGGGCCACCCGGTTCCTTTTCGAGACGGACCAACTGGACCGGCCCTTGAGCCGGTTTTCCGGCGGGGAACAGTCCCGGGTCCTGATCGCCCGACTGATGCTCAAGCCCGCCGACCTCCTGCTGTTGGACGAACCGACCAACGACCTGGATATCCCCTCGCTGGAGGTGTTGGAGCAAAGCCTGGCCGAGTTCCCCGGGGCGCTGGTGCTGGTGACCCATGACCGGTACCTTCTGGACCGGGTGAGCCGTCAGATATTGGCCCTCGACGGTAAGGGGAACGCTGGCTTTTTCGCCGACCTGTCCCAGTGGGAGGAATTCAGGTTGGAGGAACGCTCGAAGGACAAAGCGAAACCATCCCAGGCGGTCCAACAGCCGGCCAGGGAGAAACCCAAAAAGGCCCTGACCACGAGGGAATTGAAGGAATGGGAAGGCATGGAAAAGGCGATCCATGAGGGAGAGGCGAGGGTCAAAGAAGCCCTGGCCAGGTTGGAATACCCCAAGATCGCTTCCAATGTTCCCGAACTGGTGGAGCGGCAGAAAAAGGTCGACGCCGAAAAGGCCCAGGTGGCCGCCCTTTTCAAACGCTGGGAAGAGCTGGAGGCGAAACGCGCCCAGTCTTGAGCCCTGGGTGTTAAACGAGGGTTAATTGATCCGAAAAAGGGTTTTCACCGGCTTTCGTCGTTCTCCCCGAAATATTTTTTCCCCCACTTTCTTTTCCGCCCCTTCCGCCATTAAAGTGATGCCGTTCGAAGCGATCGGTCAATGGGGGATCTTATGGCTAAAGATATGATGGTCCTGGAAAAAAGGGGAAGCTCGCGGGTTCCAGTGAAGATCCCCGTTCAATATCATCTGGTCGACGACCCGGAACGTTTGAAGAACCTGAAGGGCCATCCGGCCCTGGCGAAGGACCTGAACCTGAGCGGGATGTACATCAAGACGGGCCAAACGGTGAAACTGGGGGATGTGTTCAGCCTGGATATCTCGGTCCCTCAAAAATCGAAGCACCTTTTCGCCTACGCCGAGGTGGTCTGGGCCAATAAACAGGGAGCGGGTCTTCACCTGTTATTGATGCCGGACGAGGATAAAGAGGCTTTGAAGGATTATCTGCAGAACGATGTCCCCGCGTAAATATTCCCGAACGGGCGTTCTGAAAATGGGGTGCTGGCGCCTGCCGCTCCCCTGTTGATCACCTGAAATTTGCCCCTGTAGATCCCTCAGACAAGTTTATAATCCAGGTGTGCCGGTTAGATCCATTTCCCTTGTATCCATGGCCCCGGGAGTGTTTTCAATGCCCTTGACGGCGATGTTGTGCAACCTGGTCTCTTTCACTTTCATCGTGATATCCCTCCAGAACACCCACTATGACCCGGGAGTGGTCATTTTTTCCTTCGGGTTCATGGCCTGCGCCCGTTTCTTCACGGTGGAAATGTTGATGGGCCTGAACCGTTTTGGGCCGGATGGTCTGAAGAAGGTCCTGCCTTACTTATGCTCGCCCCCTCACCCGGGACAAAAACCCGATTTGGTGCGGGACTCTCGGACGAATAAGCCCACGGGGGATTGGGGATATTATTTCATGGTACTCATCCCTCTGTTAGTTATTTTTGGAGCCATTTCCAAATCGGAAGGATTGGTGCCGATCGAGATCTATCGATCGCGACTGGAATGGAGCCTGATCTATATGGGGTTCTACTGGGTCCAGGACCTGTTGAGCCGGGCGGTGATCGTGGATTTCCATAAGGAACGGATCACCAATCTGGCTTACAACATGCACGCCCCCATGATCTTGTTCGCCACCGTTTTTATCAGCGGATTCCTAATGGTGTTTTCGCAGAAATTTGGTTATCCATTATCGCCCTGGATCTTTTGCGCGATCCTATTGGCCCTCAAACACGGGAGCGACTTCTACCTTTCCATGCTGAAACATCGAAGGAAACCCCTTCCCAAATGGCTGGGAAAATAAAAGACTTTGATCGAATTCGAATGGTTTGGGGTTTGATCTTGAACCCCCGGTCCTCTCAGGGCCGGGGGTTTTTCATTGAAGCGGAAAGAACCCTCAGCGAAGAACCAGCAGTTTGCCGATGGTCCGTCCCTGGGAAGTATGGACGACCACGTAGTAAAGACCGTCCGCCAGGGGTTTTCCCCATTTGTCCACGAGCGGGAGCAAACAATCGGTACCGGAAGTGATCCTGGGATAGAAGGTTTCCTGCACCTTTCGATAGGCCAGGGTGAAGATCTGCACCTTGACGTCCGATACGCCGAAGAAGGCCGGGGGTCTTAACCGGACCGGAACGGTCCCGTCGGCCGGATTGGGGTAGATCACCGGGATGGAATAAAGCGGGGGAGTCATGGTGGGGGATAAGGTTTCAGTGGGTGTGGAGGTTGGGGTGTAGGTGATGGTTGGGGTGAAAGTGTAAGTGAAAGTGTTCGTAAAGGTCGAAGTTGGGGTTCCTGTGAAGGTGTAGGTTGATGTCCAGGTCTTGGTGGGGGTTGCAGTGTTGGTGAAAGTGCTGGTGGGGGTGGAAGAATAAGTCGATGTCGGAGTCTGGGTGGGCGTGAAGGAGTCGGTGAAGGTAAAGGTGGTGGTCGCGGTTGAAGTGGGAGTGCCGGTCATGGTGTTCGTCGCGGTGTTGGTGGCTGTGGAGGATGAAGTCAATGTGGCTGAGTTGGTGGGAGTATTGGTGATGGTCGGGGAGTCGGTCAATGTCGGGGTCCCTGAAGGGGTATAAGTCGAGGAGTTTGTGCCGGTGTTGGTGGGTGTGGAAGTGAGGGTCGCTGTGCCTGAGTTGGTGGGAGTGTTGGTGATGGTCGGTGTAACGGTCAGGGTCGAACTATTGGTCGGTGTGCCGGTCATCGTGCCGGTGGCGGTGTAGGTTGGCGTGAAAGAGGAGGTGGTTGTCGCTGAATTCGTGGGAGTATTGGTAATGGTCGGGGTGTTGGTGGGGGTGCCGGTCAGCGTGTTCGTAGCCGTGTCAGTGGGGGTTGGGGTAGGCGTGGGGGAGGGCTGGGAGATCTCGAAAATAAAAGCGTCAGGGACCCCGGCGTTGGCGGGCTGGAGGGGATTGGTCGTGGTGGGGAAGTCGGTGGAATAGGTATAGCCTGTCACATAGCAATCGTTGGTCCCGTCGACCGCGATGGCATAACCTTGCTCGCCGCCCGAGCCGCCTAAAAAAGTGGAAAAAAGCAAAGCCGTCCCCCCGGGCCCGAATTCCGAGACGAAGGCGTTGACGGGAGCGCCTGAGACCATGTTCGGTTGGACGGGATTTTGGGTGGGGAAATCACTGGAACTGGTGTAGCCGGTCACATAGGCGTCCCCGCTGGGGTCCACCGCGATGCCGTAGGCCTGGTCGCCATAGGTGGACGATGATCCCCCCAGATAGGTGGAATAGACCATCGCGGACCCGGTCGGGTTGATCTCGGTCACGAAAATATCGTCCAGGTTATTGGTCAAGGTGGATTGGAAAGCGTTCTGGGTCGGGAAATTGGTGGAGTTGGTGTAGCCGGTCACAAAGGCGTCCCCGCTGGGGTCCACCGCGATAGCGGTGCCCGAATCGGTGCCGTTCCCTCCCAGGTAGGTCGAATAGATCCAAGCGGTGCCGGCCGAGTTGATCCCAGTGACAAAAGCGTTGTTGGTGCCGGCCAAAGAGGCTTGGAGAGGGAATTGGGTGGGGAAATCGGTGGAAGAGGTAAAACCAACCACATAGGCGTTCCCGTTGGAATCCACACCGATGCCATTTCCATTATCGCTCCCGCTCCCCCCTAAATAAGTGGAATAAGCTAAAGACCCTCCTCCGGCGTTGAGTTTGGCCACAAAGGCGTTCTGGGAACCATTCAGTGAGGATTGGATCGGGATATAAGTGGGGAAGTCCGTGGATGTGGCGGCTCCGGTGATATAAATGTTCTCCGAACCATCCAGGGCCAGTCCGAAAGCCCCATCTTGACCCGATCCACCCAAGTAGGTCGAGAAGCCCAGGGATGAAGCGCCTGCCATGATCTCGGTCACGAAAGCGTTCAGGGTGCCGTTAAGCGAACCCTGCAAAGGGGATTGGGTGGGAAAATCGGCGGAACTGGTGTAGCCGGCGATAAAGGCGTTCCCTGGCCGAGTCGACCGCGATGGCCTGACCGTAATCGTAACCCGTGCCACCCAGATAGACCGAATAGATGAAGTTCGACCCGGTAGGATCGATCTCGGTGACAAAAGCGTTCTGGGTCCCGCCGAAGGCATTTTCCGAGGGGAAGTCGGAGGAGGTGGTTCTCCCGACGATGTAAGCGTCACCGGCCCCGTCCAAGGCGATCCCGTTGCCTTGATCGGCCCCTGTTCCTCCTAAATAAGTGGAATAGTCCAAAACCGGATCGATGACCAGAGGTTTGGAATGGTCATAATTTTTTATCTCAAAACCTATTTTCCCGTCCTCGGTCAGCTTGTAACGGCCTTCCACGACATTTTTTTGCCCTTGGTTCTCTTGGTAAATACTAGGGGCAAGGAAGTTCAAGGCGCCTTGATCGGTTAAGAGTTCCAGGTCTCCTTGGCTGGTGACCTGGATTTTCTTGGCTCCCTCGATCCTCAAATGGATTCCGCCTGGGTCCGAACCAGGTTGGACCACAAAATCATATTCCAGTTTTCCCTGGTTCCCGTAATAGACCATGTCCACACCCGGAAAGACACCATGGGCCGCGACCTTGGAGAACTGCGGGATGTTCCGATGCCATTTGGATCGATCCTTGCCGATGAAATAACTGCTGATACCGGGAAGTTTATCCATGCTTTCAAAAACGGCGTTCGGCAGGACATCCTCCAGTTTCAGGTGGATCGCGAGCGGCGGGGTATGGTCGGGCGCGAGGAAAACGCTGCTTTTGGTCCGGACACCTTTTATCGGGGACCTGGGGGGAGCGATGGTTTTTGGCTTTTTCAGGACCAGCACAGCCTCTTGAGATGTGACAAAGAGGCTATAGCCTTTTCCGTGGGCGAGGAACTGGACCTGAGGATCGATCTGTCCCTGATTGGGTTCGAAGGCCAATGGAAGATGGCCATAGGTCTCCAAAAGACGCGCTTGAACGGATGGAGAAAGCCCGCGATGGGGAACCGGCTTGTTTTTTGAGAGGGATTTAAAGCCAAGTAAAAAAGGAAGTCCAAGGATCAAGACGATGGCGATGATGATGTGTCGTTTCATGGGTTTGCTAATTCCTCCCCGAATATATAAGGAATAAATGTTAAACAAAATATTACCACTAATAACGTGAAAGTGGGTTTGAGGGCCCAATGTAAGGGAAGGGAATGAAAGCCGATGAGAGGAGTTGTCTATAGGTTTATATTGAGTTCAGTTTCCATCCGTTTTAGGACTTCCGAAATAACCGATTGCCAGTCCCCGTCCTTGGATTGCCTGAAAAGGGTCGCGGTTGGATACCAGGGGCTATCCGAACGTTCCAATAGCCATCGATAATCCGGCAGATAGGGCAGAAGCACCCAGAGCGGTTTGCCCATGGCGCCAGCTAAATGGGCCACAGAAGTATCGACCGAAAGGACCATATCCATTTCATGGATCAGACCCGCCGTGTCGGAAAAGTCCCTCAGATCCCGGTGATGGTCCTTCAAGGTGGGAAGGCCAGCCAGCAAGGCCTTGTCTTTTTCCCTGTATTCCTTTTGCAAGGAATGGAATTCGAAGGGCAATTTCAGTAAAGGAGCGAGGTTTTCCAAGCCGATACTTCGGTTATGGTCATTGGAATGTTCCTGTTTCCCCGACCAAACCAAACCGATCCTTGGGACGGTCCGTTTCCCCAGCTTTTCAGTCCATAGATCCTTTTGGCCTGGCGGAGGGAACAAGTAGGGGACTTCGGCGGGAATGGTTTCCAACGTTGTCTGGAAGACCGATGGCAGGCTCATCATGGGAAGATAAAAGTCGAAATCAGGAAGGGGTTTGCCGGCCTCGATGAAAGTGATGTTTCCCGCCAGGGTCGAAAGGACAGAAACCAGGGCTTGGGGAGCCTCGAATAGGACCAGGCCGCCCAGTTTCTCGAGCATGGGAGCGTACCGGCTGAATTGGATCACATCCCCAAAACCCTGTTCGGTATGGACCAGGATGGTTTTGCCCCTGAGCGATTCTGTGCCGTTCCAAAGGGGTTGGGTGAATCGTCTGGGCTTGGCGCGTTTTTCATAAAGTTCCCATCCTTCGGGATAATCGCCCATCAGAAGTTTCAGCAGCGCCTTGTTCCAGTAGGCCTCCATATAACCTGGGTCGAGTGAAATGGCCCGGTCGTGGGCTAATAGGGCCTCGTCCAGCCTTTTGAGTTCCTGAAGGACCGTGCCCCGGTTGTTATGGGCCTCGGCATAACCTGGATGGAGAGCGATGGCCCGGTCATGGGCGGCAAGGGCTTCGTCAAGTCTTTTGAGTTTACGCAGAACGGTCCCTCGGTTGTTATGGGCCTCGGGCCGATCCGGCTGGAGCGCGATGGCTCGGTCATAACTGGCCAGGGCGTCATCCAGGCGTTGGAGATCCTGAAGGACATAACCTTGGTTCGTATAAGACTCAACGTGATCTGGCCGTTGGGTGATCGATAGCCCGTATTCGATCAAGGCGTCGTCAAAACGCCCAAGTTTTCTCAGGATATTGCCCTTATTGAAATGGGCCTCGGGATATTGGGGACGAAGAGCGAGGGCCCGGTCAAAACTGGCGAGGGATTCTTCCAGCCGTCCGAGTTTTTCAAGGGCGAGGCCGCGGTTGTAATAAGCCCCAGGGAAATCAGGATGGAGGGACGCGGCGCGGTCAAAGTCGGCGGCGGCGTCCTGAGGACGGTTGAGCCCCAGCAGGACCTCGCCTCGGTTGTAATAGGCCTCGGCAAAATCCGGTTTGATGGCGAGGGTCCGGTCGTAAGAGGTCAGGGCATCTTGAAATCTTTTTAGGGTGACCAGCCCGTTAGAGCGGTTCAATAAGGCCATGGGCTGATCGGGATCGATCTGTAAGGACTTGCTCAGGATACGGACCCCTTCTTCCGGATTGCCCTGTTGAAGGTGAATGGTCCCCAAGTGGGTCAGGAGCTGGGTATTCTTGGGGAAGAAGTTCAACAGCTTCTTGATCTGTTCTTCCGCTTCCGCCAGTTTTCCCGATCGATGGAGAAAAAGCGCTTCCTCGATCCGGGGATCAGTTTTCTGGTAAGGTTTGTTCGTTTTCATTAAGGATTTCTTTTTTAGAGATCCACAAGACCGTTAACCGCATCTTGTAGTATCCATTCCGCCAATCGTTCAAATGGCGGGTCATTGTATCATTCAGCTAATTTGGTCTCCTAAAGGGTTATTCTCTTGGTTACTCATGGATACAAGGGGAAATGGGATTTGTTTGGGTCTTGTTAAACGTCTTATTGCCCTGATGACCCTAAAACCCCAGTGAAATAAGGCTCATTACCTTGCGAACTGAAAATGCCAATGTTATAGTACGAATTGAGATACTCTAAGAAATTCCCTGAATTTTTCGTTAAAAACCAGGGGTTACTTTTTTCGCCGGTTAAAAGTCAACCAGGGGTTATATGAACGTTCCAGCTAGCGGTGGTGACAAAAAAAACATCGTTAAAATGGCCTATATCTATTTCCAGGAAGGCCGCTGGGACAAAGCGATCGAGGAATACAAAAAGCTCATCGCGTTGGATCCTGAAGACATCAACACCCATAACATGTTGGGCGATGTCTATGTCAAAAAAGGAGCTGTTCGCGAGGCCTTTGACGAGTACATCAAGGTTTCGACGGACTTTTCCGCCCGTGGACAAACTGAAAAATCGGTCATCGTTAATAAAAAATTAGCCGCTTTAGATTCAAGTTCTCTCCCTCCCGAATCACAAAAACGACAAAATCTCATCAAACAAACCATCAAGGCCGAATCGGCCATTGAACAGGGTGATATCGATTCTGCCATAGAGGCCTTGAAAGAAGTCATCAGCCTGGATCCTGAGAACCTAGCGGCTTACGCCAATCTGGGGGAACTTTTCGAGAAAAAGGGACTGGCCGCGGAAGCGGTCAAGGAATACCAAGTGTTGGGCACGAACTTTCTCAACCACCGTTTATATAAGAAGGCTCAGGAGATGTTCCAGAAAGTGGTCCAGCTCGAGCCAAATAATATTGAGGGAAGGTCGAACCTCGCCCAGATCTTCATCAAACAAGGCTCGGAAAGCGACGCGAAAAAAGAATACCTGATCATCGCGGAACTGGCCTTGAACCAGAACGACCTGGAGAAGGCATACCAGTACGGCTTGAAGGCTGTCGAGTTCAAGAGCATCGAGGCCCATTATGTTTTGGGCTTGGTTTATTACAAAAAGCAGCAATATTCGGAAGCCAAATCCGAGTTCGAGAGCCTGCTCAGGTTCAAGGTGAACCATATCGGGGCGCTGGTCCATTTGGCCCGAGTTCAAATGGAACAGAATCAATTCGATAAAGCGAGCGAGAACATCCAAAAAGCCTTAAAGGTCGATAAAGAGAATTTGTTGGCCATAGAGGCCTTGGCTGAGGTTTCCCTGAAAAAAAGCGGGTCAAAGAACGAGGCCATCACGGCCTTCGGCGTATTGGTCGAAAAATACGAAGCGAAAAACGATTTCAAAAAAGCGTTGGAATTCGCGAAAAACAGGGCTTCCCTTGATGAGAACAACGCGGCCTTTCGGGAGAAGTTGGGTGAGTTGCTTAAGATCAATGGGGACAAAGACGGAGCCGTCGAGGCCTTTTCCAAAGCCATCCCGATCTACGAGAAACAACAAAAGAAGGATAAGGTCCAAGAATTGGCCCGGAAGATCCTGGAGCTGAATCCAGACCATACCGAAACCCAAAAAATGGTGGTCGGGGCAGTGGTGGATAAAGCTCAGGCCCCGGCTGAACCGCCCAAAGCCCCCGCGGAGACAAAAGCTCCTGTGGAAATTAAGCCTGCGGCGTCTTCAGGGGTAATGGACCTGGAAAAGGAAGCTGAAAAACCCCAAGCAAGCTCGGAACGTACCAGTCCGCCTCCGGTCGAGGCCGTGACCCCGCCTCCTGAACCCGCGAAATCGACCGTCATTGAGTTGGATACATCCGATGATTGGAAGGCGGAACTTTCGATCGCGGACAATTTCGTGAAACAGGGCATGGTCGAGGAGGCCATTGAGATATACCAGCATCTGGTCGAGACCTTCCCGGATAAACCCGAGATCAAGGAAAAGTTGAACCTTGCCTATACCGCCTATGTGAAAACAGGCGAGGATGTGATCGGAGCTATTGAGGCGGAGAAAAAGGTCAAGGAAGAGGAAGAAAAAGTTCTCCGGGCCGAAATGGAGAAGAAGGCCCATGATGAAGCCAAACGGTTAAGGGCCGAGATGGAACAAAAAGCCAAGGTCGAGGCGGAAGCGAGGGCCAAAACCGAGTTGGAACGTAAAGCCAGGGAAGAAGCCGAATTGAAAGCTAAAATGGAGATAGAGCGTATCGCTCGAGAAAGCGCTGAAAAGAAGGCGAGGGAAGAGGCGGAAAAGAAAGCCAAAGAAGAAATGGAAAGGATGGCCAAGGAAGAAGCCGATAGAAAGATCAAGGAAGAACTGGAACGAAAGATACGGGAAGAACTGGAAACAAAAGTAAAAGAAGAAGCCGAGAAAAAGGCCAAGGAAGAAGCTGAACGAAAAGCCAAGGAAGAAATAGAAAAGCGGGCCAAAGAAGAGGCTGAAAAGAAAGCCAAAGAAGAGGCTGAACGAAAAGCCAGGGAAGAAGCCGAGAAGAAGGCCAAGGAAGAGGCTGAGAAGAAAGCCAGGGAAGAGGCTGAAAGGTCCGTGAAGAAGGTCGAGCCTTTGGTGGACCTGAAGAGCATGAGCATGGAATCCTCCTCGAAAGGTGACAGCCTGGTCGAAGAAGGCAAGGATGAATTCATGACGATCGCCGTGGCGGACATCTATACCCGCCAAGGACTGTACGAGGAGGCTTCCAAGATCTACAAGCGGATACTGCAATTGGAACCGGATAATCTGGAGGCCAAGAAGAAATGGGACGATCTTCAGAGCTTGTTAAAGACCAAAAATCCTGCGCCCGCAGCGCCCGTGACATCCGCGCCTACTCCTCCGACGATAGAAAAAGTTCCTGAACCGACTCCAAAGGAAGAAAAAAACGCCCCAGAGCCCGCCAAAGATTCAAGTGGCAAAAAAAAGTCAAATAGGGTAGGCTACGTTTGATTTTGAAAAAGGGCGAGCAATGAGCTACGAGAATTTCTACGGCTTGAAGGAACAGGCGTTCTCCAACGCTCCCGACAGCCGTTTTTATTACGAAAGCAGTCAGCACGCCGAGGCCATGGTCCGGATGCTGCACGCCGTTGACACCATGAAGGGTTTGACGGTCGTGGTGGGCGACATCGGCGCGGGCAAGACCTTGCTGGCGCGCAAAGCCCTCGAAAAACTCGAACAAGATCCCCAGTACGAAGCCACCCTCCTGGTCATTGTCCACAGTGAAATATCCGCCGAATGGATGCTCAAGAAGATCGCCCATCAATTGGGGGTAGAAAACCCGAGCGAGGCCAAGGGTCAGATCATTTCCCAGTTGTATGAACGGCTGATGAAGATCTACGAGGAGGGCCGCAAAGCGGTGGTTCTCATCGATGAAGCCAACATGTTGCAAAAAAAAGAGATCTTCGAGGAGTTCCGAGGCCTTCTGAACCTGGAGGTTCCGGGCAGAAAACTCATCTCGATCGTTCTGTTGGGTTTGCCTGAATTGGAAAAATACCTGGCCTTGGACCCGCCCCTGTATCAGCGGATGGCCATGAAATTCTTCATCAAATCCCTGACCCGGGAAACCAGCGAGCAATATATCCGGCATCGGTTGAGCGTGGCCGGATGCGACAAGCAGATATTCACGGCCAACGCCTACCAGAAGATCTTCGACTATACCAAGGGTATCCCACGGCTGATCAATACGACCTGTGACAATGCCATGTTGGAGGGTTACCTGCTCAAAAGAGAAAGCATCGACGCTGATATCATCGAGCAGGTCGTCAAGGATCTTGGCCTGAAGAAAGACTAGGCCTTTCAAGCGGCCTATCGGGTACCCCAACAATCGGCTTAAAGTGAATTGACTCAAGATAAGGTCAAAAGTATAATTCGACGTCCAGTTGGGCCATTGAGCCTTTGGAACCACGCGGGAATAACTCAGTGGTAGAGTGCAACCTTGCCAAGGTTGAAGTCGCGGGTTCGAATCCCGTTTCCCGCTCCATCTATGTTCCTCCGACGGGAGGTAAATCACGGTTTTTTTCGCTGGTCGGTCCCGCGAAGGTCCGCGTGACGTCTAAGGTCAAGCCCCTGGGCGTTCCTTTCGGGGCGGCATACCCAAGTGGTTAAGGGAGCGGTCTGCAAAACCGCGATTCGGCGGTTCAAATCCGCCTGCCGCCTCCAATTTTTGTAGAAGATGGAGTCCTCCAGGAGACGTCCGAATGTCCCATTGGTCGGATGAAGATCTAAGGCAGATGAGAACCCGTTCGATCGATCCCTCGGAAGCCGACTGCCAGTTATCCCTGTTTAAAGACCCGCCCCCTTTCATCCATCTCGAGCGTCCCGCTGTCATTGGGGATGGGATACTTTCTTTGGACCTTACCCAACGCCAATCAGCGCTTGAGCATTTCGAAAGGTCACGCGCCCAAGGCCGGTTGATGAAGTTCGTGCCTGCCTCCGGGGCGGCCACCCGGATGTTCCAATTCTTGATCAAATATTCCCAAGGCGCGGTATCGCTGGATCGAATGGCGGATGGGGAAGGGGACCGGGTCCGGGAATTCATGGATGACCTGCCACGCCGTGGTTTTTTCCCAGAATTACAAGATCATTTCCAACAAAAAGGTATGGACGTAAGGTCCTTGCTCGTGGACAGGCGCTACCAGGAAATATTGAAAGTGCTGTTGAACCCCGATGGTATGAATTACGCTCAACGACCCAAGGGTTTGATCCCTTTCCATCTTTATCCCGGGGAAACCCGGTCTCCCGTGACCGAACATTTGATCGATTCGACCTATTTCTTGAAGGATGATAAAGGCTTGTGTCGGATCCATTTCACGGTTTCGGAAGATTTTAGGGATGAATTCCGCCTTCAAGTCGACCGATCCAGGGCCATGTATGGGGAAAAATATTCTTCCCAATGGCAGGTGGATTACTCGGTCCAAAAACCGTCCACCGACACACTGGCCGTTGATTTTCAAAATAAGCCTTTCCGGGACACCAATGGGCAGTTGGTTTTTCGCCCGGGAGGACATGGGGCTTTGCTGGAAAACTTGAACGAACTTGGGGGCGACTTGGTTTATATCACCAATATCGACAATGTCGCGGTCGAGTCCTGGCTGGAACGGATCGTGCCCTGGAGAAAAATACTGATCGGCCATTTGGCCAAGGTTCAAGAACGTGTTTTTCATTTTCTGAGGGTTTTGAACGTTGAAAAGGTCGTGTCGGCTGATATCAAAAATTTCATCATTCAAGAGTTGAGGCTTCCACTGGGCTCGAACGAACTGGAAAGTCCTACGGCACAACGGCTCTTGATCGACCTATTGAACCGCCCTATACGGGTTTGCGGAATGGTGAAGAACACGGGCGGGCCTGGGGGCGGCCCCTTTTGGGTCAAGGACCCAAAAGGGAAATTGACGTTGCAGATCGTTGAACAATCACAAGTCGATCCCCATTCTTCCGAACAATTGGATATCCTGCGAAAGGCAACCCATTTCAACCCGGTCGATCTGGTTTGCGGGGTAAGGGATTGGAAAGGGAACCCGTTCGATCTGAAGGATTTCGTCGACGGGAACGCTGTTTTTTTCAGCCAAAAGTCCATGTTGGGACGGGATTTAAAAGCCATCGAATTACCCGGCTTATGGAATGGGGCAATGGCTGATTGGATCACCCTGTTCGTTGAAGTGCCTTTGGAAACTTTTAATCCCGTGAAGACTGTTTTTGACCTGATGAAACCCGCTCATTGCCTTTGAAAGACGGGATGGAATGGGTCTAGAGGACAGGAATTCAAAATAAAAAGTGGACAGTTCGGGATTGTCGGATAAAATCTTCCCTCCCAAACCTTTGGATTTAAAAAGGACGGTTATCCCATTGGGATTGGATTATTGCTTCGGGGTTGGTTAAAATAACCATTCTTTAGGTAGCCGGTTTACAGAGGCGGATCAGGTTCAAGCGGGGCGTATAGCTCAGTTGGTTAGAGTACTTCCTTGACATGGAAGGGGTCACTGGTTCGAGTCCAGTTACGCCCACCATTTTCTCGCTCGAATGCCTGCCATCATCTTTCTTCATTGGAATCCCCATGTCCGATAAATACGAACCGAAACATAGGATGGACGAGGCGCTCTTCAAGATGCGCCATTCCATGGCCCATGTCCTGGCCCAAGCTGTCCTTCAGGTGCGCCCCAAGGCTCAGTTGGGTTTTGGCCCCCCCATCCGCACAGGCTTCTATTACGATTTCATGCTGGAAGAACCATTGACCGAATCCGATCTGCCGGACCTGGAAAAAAGGATGCGAAAGATCCTTCAAGAGAAGGAAACCTTCCAACGGGAAGAACTTCCCAAGGCCGAAGCGATGAAAAAGTTGGAAACGATGGGTCAAAAGCTCAAGGTGGAGTACGCCCAGGAGCTGATCCAGGAGAACGAATCACTGAGTTTCTACAAGAGCGGGACCTTTGTGGACATGTGCGAGGGACCCCATGTGGAGAACACATCCCAGATCCCGGTCATGGCCTTCAAATTGGATTCCATCGCCGGCAGTTATTGGCGGGGGGACGTCAAACGGCCCATGTTGACCCGCATCTATGGGCTTTGTTTCCCATCGGAAAGCGAACTCAAGGAGTTCATCAAGAGCCGGGAATTGGCGCTCAAACGGGACCATCGAAAACTGGGACAGGAACTCGAGCTTTTCACTATCGATGAGCACGTGGGGAAGGGTCTCCCTCTTTGGCTACCGAACGGTACGGTGATCAGGGAAGAGCTGGAGAAATTCGCCAAGGAACTTGAGTTCAAGGACGGCTACGTCCGCGTGGCCACACCCCATATCGCCAACGGGGAATTGTACAAGCTTTCCGGACATCTCCAGTTGTACAAGGACTCCATGTTCCCGCCCATGCGCACCGTGGAAAAGGATCCGGATTCGCCCCCGGAGGAGTTCTACCTGAAACCCATGAACTGTCCCCACCATCACATGATCTACTTGAGCCGTCCCAGGAGTTACCGGGAACTACCTTTGCGCCTGGCCGAATATGGCACGGTCTATCGTTTCGAGAAATCCGGACAGTTGGCCGGCTTGCTGAGGGTTCGGGGATTGTCCATGAACGACGCCCATATCTATTGCACCCAAGACCAGATCAAGGACGAGATCAAGAAAGTCGTGGCGATGCACAAGTTGTATTTCGAGAAATTCCGCATGGATAAAATATGGGTGCGTTTATCCCTCCATGACCAGGATAAGGAAAAGTTCACGGAGAACGAGGAATTGTGGGTCAAAACCGAGAACATCCTGAGGGAAGTCCTGAAGGAATTGGAAGTGGAATACGAGGAGGTCATGGGGGAGGCGGCTTTTTATGGCCCCAAGATCGACTACCAAACCGAGAATGTGCTGGGGCAGGGAAGAGACCGCGGCGACCGTGCAGCTTGATTTCACCATGCCCGAAAGGTTCCAACTGGAATATACGGCGCAGGATGGCTCCAAACAAAGACCCTTCATCATCCACCGGGCTCCCTTGGGTACGCACGAACGTTTCATATCCTTCCTGATCGAGCGCTGGGGTGGGGCTTTCCCCACTTGGCTTTCGCCGACGCAAGTGAAGATCGTTCCTGTGGCGGAGGATTTCCTTCCATACGCCAATCAGATGGCAGGCGACCTCCATGCCCAAATGATCCGGGTCGAGGTGGACTCCACCAATGATTCTTTCTCCAAAAAAGTCCGCAACGCCATCACCAAGAAGGTCCCGAATATCTGGATCGTTGGCTCCAATGAGGTCAAGGATGTGACGGTGACTTGGCGCCGATATGCGGCGGAAAAACAGGCGCAGGTTCCTATGGCCAAGGCGCAGACAGCGCTCTTGTCCATGGTCAGGGATAGGATCATGGATAATTTCCCCGATGTTGATTTGCCTCTTTAAGCCCATTTCCTGAAAAAAGCTTTGACAAAGAAAACCCCTGCCAGTACTATTCATGCTTCAAGCAGGGGATTCCGTCTCCTCACCCTCCAGCCCGTTGGCGCGAAAGGGTTACGTTTTCATCAAGCTATTGCGTTGAATGGAAAAGGACGGGGCCCTATGGCTTCGTCCTTTTTTTGTTTTTTAATAAATTAGGAGGTGGGTGCTTATTTCCTCGTCAAAAGAATTAAGGATTAACCATCAAATTCGCGCGAGACAAGTCCGTTTGGTCGGAGACGCGGGCGAGCAATTAGGGATCGTCGATCTTTCCAAAGCCCTGACCATCGCGAGAGAAAGAAACTTGGATCTGGTCGAAGTAGCTCCGGATGGTGTGCCGCCTGTTTGCCGGATCCTGAATTACGGCAAGTTCAAATACGCCCAGCGTAAGAAAGAAAAGGAAGCCTCCAAGAAACAGCGGATCATCAAGGTCAAGGAGCTCAAACTCCGACCCAAGATCGATGAACACGATTACCAGACCAAGCTCAGGATGGCCTGGAATTTCTTCGACCACGGCGACAAGGTCAAGGTCACCCTGATGTTCAGGGGCAGGGAGTTAAGCCACAAAGAACTCGGACGGCAGTTGATGGACCGGGTCATTGAGGATTTGTCCGACGTGGGCGACTTGGAAGCCCCCCCTAAGGATGAGGGGATGCAGATCGTGGCGGTGTTCAATCCGAAGCCCCAAAGGCCGGCCGCCAAGGAAACTGTCAATGAAAAGGAAGGTGAAAATGGGTAAGGGACGGAAAACCAAAAAAAGCATTTTGAAGCGTTTTAAAGTGACGGCGAGCGGGAAATTGAAGATCAAGAAGCAAATGGGGCGCGGCCACTTGCTGGCCCATAAGAGCTCCAAGCGCAAGAGACAGTTGAAGCGCCAAACGATCCTAGGGGCGACCAATACCCTCAAGATCAAGCGGATGATCTCAATCTAATAAAGATCCGGAGAGAAAAATGGCACGTATTAAGCGGGCAGTCGCGAAAAGAAAGCGGAAAAAGAAGTTCTTCAAACTTACCAAGGGTTATTTCGGGGCCAAGAGCCGCCAATATCGGACGGTCCGGGAAGCCTCTAAAAGATCCGGCAATTACGCCTTCAGGGACCGTAAGGCCCGCAAGCGTGAATTTCGCCGCCTCTGGATCACACGTATCAATGCCGCGGTCAGGGAACATGGGCTATCCTATAGCCAGTTCATCAGCGGCCTGAAGAAAGCGGAAATCGACCTGGATCGGAAGATCCTGGCGGATCTGGCCTTGACGGATACCAAGGCGTTTGGCTTGTTGGTAGAAGCCGCCAAGGGCGCGAAGGTTTCTTAAAGAACGGTTCGTTGCTTCCACACCCCTTGCCCTCCCGGGTAAGGGGTGTTTTTTTGCAGCCGAATGCGGAAGGGATTTTTCATGACGAATATTCCTGTCATTCAAAGCATCGGCAATTCCATGGTTAAACACGCTTATTCCTTGAAGGTCCCCAAAAAGTTAAAAGAATCCGAGGATTTTCTTTGCGAGGGTTTCCATCTTGTCAAAGAAGCTCTGCGTTCGGACCTGAAAATTCGTTATCTGTTCGCCACGGCCAAGGGTTACACCAGTCCTGAGGGGCAGGAATCCTGCTTCAGGCCGATCGGCTTAAAGTTCGATGTTTCGAGATACCCAATAAGACCGTCACCTATCTTGCCGATACAGTCACACCCCAAGGGATATTGGCGGTGGTAGCGAAACCCCCCAAAGCAGACCTCCAGCCTCCTTTTGGACTTTTCTTGGCCGCTT
This sequence comes from candidate division FCPU426 bacterium, assembly GCA_963830915.1. GTDB lineage: Bacteria > Oederibacteriota > Muellerivitia > Muellerivitales > Muellerivitaceae > CAWHOE01. The sequence continues at coordinate 28,864 of CAWHOE010000047.1, read as the reverse complement.
ACCAGATCCAGGATGCTGGGAATTTGGGTACCCTTTTCCGCTCGGCCGAGGCATTTGGAGCCCAGGGACTTTTTTTGACCGAGGGTTGTTGCGATCCTTTCAACCCAAAGGTTGTCCGAGCTTCTATGGGATCACTCTTTCGAGTTCCGTTCGATTCAAATAAACCTTGGGAAGAATATTTGGCTTGGTACAAGGGGAACGGGTTTACATCCCTGGCTTTGACCGGGAATTCGGAAAAAACCTTGTTCGGATATGAACCGAAGATGCCATTGGTCCTCTGGGTGGGTTCGGAAGGTGGGGGATTACCCGAGGAATTGATAAAAGCTTGTGACCAATCCCTCAAAATACCCATGATGGGTCAAGTTGAGTCCTTGAATGTGGCTGTGGCGGCGAGTATTGCCCTGTTTTATACCCGAAAAGGGGGCCCGTTTCTTGACACCCCAGAAAGCCGGTGATAGACTTCGAAAATAGACATAGAAAGTTGGTTTCCCTTGACCCCGGATCTTCAAAAATCCTCTTCCGAAGTGAAACAGAACCTCTCCCTAGAGGTTTTATGGAAAAGGTTCGAAAAAACAGGCTCGATCAGCGACTACCTGCTGTATCTCAAAAAGATAGAAGCCTCGATGATCAAAGCTCTTTTGACAGCCGCCAGCCGCTGATTCTTACTTTTCTTAATGAAATTTCCCCTTAAAAACTAAATAATATTGCCCTATTCGCATATCCTTTCATTCGCAAGGAAACTCGATGCTTGATCGACTCAAGGAAATATCTGGCCAGGCCGAACTATCCATCCAAGGTGCCTCGGATTTGAAAACCATTGAGGATCTGCGGGTTAAATTCCTTGGCAAAAGCGGTTTGTTAACCGATGTTTTGAAGGAATTGGGGCGACTTTCCCCTGAAGAAAAGCCACTGGTCGGTAAGGCTTGTAATGATGTCAAAAATACTATCACTCGGTTATTGGAGCAAAAAAAAGAGGACATCGAAAGTCAAAGCGATTCATTACCCCGGGCTGATTTCGATCCGACCTTACCTGGCAGGCGATGGACTGCCGGACGGCTGAATCCTTTGACCAGGGTCCAAAAGGAAATCGCGGCCATTTTCAAGGAAATGGGTTTTGACCTGAGCGATGGTCCGGATGTCGAGACCGATTACTATAATTTTCTTGCCCTGAATTTTCCACCTGACCACCCAGCCAGGGATGCCCAGGACACTTTTTATCTCCAAGAGGACATTTTAATGAGGACCCATACGTCCCCCATCCAGATCCGGGTCATGGAAAAGAACAAACCGCCCTTTAAATTCATCGCTCCTGGCCGGGTTTACAGGAACGAGGCGATTGACGCCACCCATCATCATATTTTCCATCAGGTAGAAGGCTTTTTAGTGGACGAGGGAGTGCATTTCGGCCACTTAAAAGGCGTTTTGGATACGTTCATCAAGAGATTATTCGGGGACAAGGTCAAGACGCGTTTTCGCCCCAGCTTTTTCCCCTTTACCGAACCTTCGGCCGAGATGGATATTTCCTGTGTTTTTTGCGAGGGAAAGGGATGCCGCATCTGCAAACAATCCGGATGGGTGGAATTGATGGGCTGCGGAATGATCGATCCTGAGGTTTTCAAGAATTGTGGTATCGATCCGGAAAAATGGACGGGTTTCGCCTTTGGAATGGGAGTGGAGAGGATCGCGCTCTTTAAGTATGATATTGATGATATCCGGTTGTTTTACCAGAACGACATAAGGTTTTTAAAACAGTTCTAGGAGGCCCTTGTGGCTGATATGAATCAAGAAAAAACGCCCTTTTTCAAAAAACAGGGTTTCTTTACGGCGGTAGCGATTATTGGAACGTTATTGATCGCCTATGGGATGGCGAACCTGGAGGTCATTCACAGGGCCCATGCCGCATTCTTGAGAGGTGAGGACCATTTCGCCCAAAAGAAATATAAGGAAGCCATGTGGGATTATCAGGAAGTCCAGGAATTCTATTACCTTCCCCACACCCAATGGGTGGATAAGGCCGCTGAAAAGGAGTGGATCTGTCGGGCCTATCTGGGCGATTTTGTCCCGGTGGAGGGTCCCCTGGACGCGGATCTCCGTCAGACTAGGCCGGATTATCAGAAGTACGCCGCGGAGATCGCGACCATCACACCGGTGGGGGATGACTCCTATATACCGGCGCCCCTAACGACCGTGGAAAAAGAAGCTGTCGCCAAACAGCAAAAGAAACAGAATAAAAAATAAACCGGTTTTTAATACGGGTTTATTGCTTTGGCCATTGATATCCGACCGGGTTCAAATCCCCGATAAAAGAGGGCGGGAAGGGTTGTCGCACCAAGCCCTTTCCCTCCTCATATTTGAATAGTTCCTGCAGGATCACCACATCACCCTCCATGCCCTGGACCGAACTGATATGGGTAACGGATCTTTTTCCGCCGGGTAAACGGCTTTGTTGAACGATCAGGTGGATCGCTCGGGCGATCTGTTCCCGGATCGCTTTCATCGGAAGGTCCAGCCCCGTGAATAAACACATGGTTTCAAGCCTGGATAGAACATCCCGCGGCGAATTGGCATGGGCCGTGGTCAGTGAACCGTCGTGTCCTGTATTCATGGCCTGCAGCATATCCAAAGCCTCGCCTCCCCGAACCTCTCCCACCACGATCCGATCCGGTCTCATCCTCAAGGCGTTGATGACCAAATCCCGAATGGAGATTTGACCTTTACCCTCAAGGTTCGCGGGTCTGGCTTCCAAGCGGACCACGTGATCCTGGGAAAGCTGTAATTCAGCTGAATCCTCGATGGTCACGATCCTTTCGTTGTCAGGGATGAAACTGGACAAGATATTGAGGAGCGTTGTTTTGCCTGAACCGGTCCCTCCGGATACCACGATGTTTTTTCTGGCCTTGACGCAAGCGCCCAGGAAATCGGCGGCTTCCCGGCTTAAAGATCCAAGTTTGATCAGGTTTCGGCTTTTAATTTGTGTTTTGAGAACTTTCGGATGGTCAGAATGGGCCCGTTCAGGCTTAGGGGGGGGATGACCGCGTTCAAACGGGATCCATCATGCAATCTTCCATCCACATAAGGTTGGCTTTCATCGATCCTTCTACCGATCGGAGCGAGGATCCGCTCGATCACGGTCCGCAACTGGATATCGTCGTAAAATCTTACGTTGGTTTTTTCAAGAAGCCCTTTTTTTTCGATATAGACCTGCTCGGGACCGTTGACCATGATCTCGGAAACTTCCTCATTGTCGAGCAGGGGTTGCAAGGGGCCCAAGCCAAAAGCGATATCAAGAGTTTCAGCTACCCATTTTTGCCGGATCATTCGGTCGGGAATGTCCATTTCTTGTATCAGGCGGTCCAGTATTTCTCGGGCCTTAGGTTTCAGCTCGGTTTGGATTTTATCATTGGTTTGTTCGGTCAGGTATCCGTTTGATCTGAGATTTTCAAGGAGTTTTTGATGGAGAAGGTGAATGTTCCGCAGATGATCTTCATCCCCGTCGGTATTTTCAACCGTGTTTTCCTTTGTTGGATATTTTTGAAGGGGTGTTTGGACGGTCTTTTTTGTGGACGAAAAAACGAGCATTTTATCCACCAAAGGCCCTATCGCTTTCTCGATTGGGGGTTGGATAACTTTAGACTCAAATAGCTTTATGGAGAAATCATCCCCTAGATAAGGGATAGTTTCGAGAATGGAAATGTTTTTAGCCCAAGGGGTTATATCTTTGGGCTGGCTTTGGTTTGGATGGGCTTGGTTCAGGATCAATCCCGCTTTTGAGAGATCCAGTTGAAGGGAAAGGAGGCGCTTTTCCCATTGATTCAGCGCGCTCAAAGATGCCGGATTTGTCGAAGAAACGAGAATGAAATTTTGGCTGCATTCAAGGAAAGTGATCCTTTGATCACTGGGGAAGGAGGAGAGGTCCAACCATAAAATATCGAAGGAACGGGCGATCTTTCCAAGCAAAATGAGAACATTTTCCGGGCTGAGTGATGCTTCTTCGTCCGTCGCGCGGACGGGAATATAGGTAACCCCTTCAGGGCTGACCGAAAAGAAACTCTCGATCATTTTCTCATTGATTTGATCCCCATAGGGTTGGAGTTGTAATAAATGGCGGTTCGTGGATGGCGTGGATAGGAATAAAGGGGTCGTGGAATGATGGGAAGGCGCTCCGTCAACGATCGCTATTTTTTTGGAGTGTTTTTTGCTCGCAAGCCGACAGGCCAAAGAAGTGAGGGAAGAATTTCCGACCCCGCCTTTGACCCCTAAAATGCTAAATAAGTTAGATGATATTCCTACGTTTGGTCCCATACCAGTACTTCCCAATATCCATCCCCTGAATCATTCTCGTGGTATATAGCGGTCCGAATAACGCCTTGGTCATCCTGAAAAACGAATTCATAGATCGTTTCCTTTTCCTTGCTGGAAATGGAAGTTATCTGTTCACGCTTATATTGAACGATCTTTCCCCAGGCGGGATCTGGCGCTGGCTTGTGGATGATCAGGGCGTTGGAATAATTGTTATTCTTGCCGGTCGTTAGCGGTTTTGGTGTCGCGACCATTTTTTCCGTGGCTTTAGTTTTCGTGGATTCGGTTTGACCAAATGAAAAGGGCGTGATCGCCATCAAGAAGAATACGGCCCAAACCCAATTGGATGGTTTCATGATTTTACAGGGCGCTGGCGGGGGTTGATTCGATCAGGCTGGTGAAACTATCCGTGTAGGGATTGTAACCTGTCACTTGGAAAAGTTTGTACAAAGTTAACACGGCGAATGGATCCGCGGGGGCCGCTGCTGGGGTAGAGGAACCGGGAAGGGGAGGCGCGCTTGCCATGCTCCCTGGCGCTACCCCTGTATCTTCCGGCGGCTTGGTCCTGGCGATGAAACGGGGCTTCAGATTACGCACATCGTCGTACATATCGAGGAATTGGTACAATTTCTCGCTCTTCCAGTTGTAGAACATCCGATCGCAAATGAACCTGGAAAATTGCTTCTTTTCGGTGATCGAGAAGAGGGAAAAGAAATTACCTGGATGCCCCCACTTGTCCGGTGGGGCTTTCTCATCCACCCACACCATGGTGATAGGAGCGTTGATCATCAAGTTCAGCCTTTGTTTGCAAGCCGCTGTTTCAGGGGCGTCCGGTTGAATGCGCTTAAGGATGCGATAGAGGCCGAAACCCAACTTGAAATTGATGCGTTTGATCTTGAACCCTGGGGGAATGCTTTCTTTCCAGATGATCTGATGGTTTTCGTCCAGCCCTTCCTTGTATCGGTAATAATCCCAATTGGTTTGCAGCTTGGAGACCTGATTGATCAAAAAGATGGCGAATCTCGAAACGAAACCCTTGGTGATCGCGGCCGACTTTGGCCATTTCTGGGTCAGCACATCCAGCCCTTTAACGCAACCGTCGTAATCCTCGGTGCGGAACGCGCATTGGGAATAGTAGTAGAGGGAATTGGCGCTCAACCCAGGTTGGGTCGTGACCGCGGCTATCTTTTGGAATACTTCCTTGGCCTGATCGAAACGCTGGGCTCCATATAGTGCGTAAGCGTATTTATAAGCCTCGGTCAATTGGGCTTCGGATGGGTCGGCAAAAACTTTTGCCGTAACCATGGTTTGTGATATCGTTATTAAAAGCGCGAGAAAGAGAGTTCGTTTCATCACGGAAGTATCTTAAGCCAATAGCTTTAAAATCGTCAATTTAAATAGCTTTTAACCAACGAGGGGGACTTTCAAAAGATGCTCGGACAGTCGCGAATCTGGGACGTTAAACAATTGCCGAAATTGGCCGGACTGGTCCTGTGGATGGGCCTGGCTGGTTTTTCTTGTCGCCCCGCGATCAGGTCCGATCTACCCATCGTTCATCTGACCCTGAACCATCATGAGGTTCTCGCTGAGGTGGCCAACAAGATCCCCACGAGGGATGCGGGGCTGATGTTCCGCAAATCCATGGGCGAGAACAACGGTATGCTTTTCGTGTTCCACGAAACAGCACTAAGGGCTTTTTGGATGAAAAATACCTATATCCCCTTAAGCATTGCCTTTATGGACGATAAGGGAATTATCCTTAACGTACTAGAAATGCCACCCTTGACCGAGGATAGTTTTTTCTCCAAGGGAGGGGCGAAATACGCCCTGGAAATGAACGCCGGATGGTTCGAAAAAAACGGTCTTAAACCGGGCGATCCAGTGATCGGCCTGGATCAAGCTCCCTCCGCGGACGAATAGGTCAGCCCTCGTCCGTCGTCTGCCCGACCAAACTGGGCGTGACGAAAATGACCAGTTCGGTCTGTGTTTCCTCGTTGTCCGTGAACCGGAACAGTTCGCCCAGGATCGGGATGTCGCTCAAGATCGGGATCCCGGAGGTCAATTTCTGGTTTTCGTTATCGATCAATCCGGCGATGACCAAAGTACTTCCACTTTTCATATAGACCGTAGTCTCGACCCAGCGTGTCCGTAAGGCCGGGATGATATTTCCGTTGAGAGATATGCCGTTCTGGGTGTCGACCCCGCTGACCTCGGCCCTCAGGATAGAGTTGATGTTGCCCTCCCCATCGATCGTGGGCTTGACCTTGAGCTTTACTCCATAGGGTTTCCATTGGATGTCCACCGAGCCTAGTTTGGTTTCCACCGTATAAGGAAGTTCTCCCCCGGCCAGGAAACTGGCCTCCTCGCCACTGACCGCCAACAATTTGGGTTTGGCGAGTATTTTGGCCTTGCCGCGGTTGACCAATAGCTGGAGGCTCGCCGTCAGGGATTGCCGAGTGAACGAACCGAAAGCCACTAGGGGGGGAGGGGAATTTTCACTGATCGTCAAGTTATTGGGGGTCGTTGAGGATAGGGAAGACCCGCTGGAGGAACTCGAGGAGCTGGAAGTCAGGGAACCCCAACTCAAGCCAGCTTTGAGAGCGCTTTGGGATTCGATCTCCATGATCTCGACCCCGACCTCGACCATGGCTTTTTTCAAGTTGTGGGCCGTTACGATGATGGCGCGGGATTCCTTGTTCCCGTCCGCGCCAATGAAGATCAAATTGGTGTTACCGACTGTTTTTGCCGAGAGGAGGATTTCATCATCGCTCACTGGGGTCACATTGGCGATCGCTGGATTGCCAATAGCGACCTTTTTAGCCGATTCCACAGGGACAAGTTTTGATTCCCCGAGGGTCAAATGGATCGCGGACTCATCAGCCATTGCCGGACGAATCATAACTAAGGTCATCAGTACAAAAAACAGCGTGAATTTCTTCATGAAATGTTCCTTTCTATTATTCCCCATGAATGATCTCGATCTTATGATTAGCCTTCGGCGCAAAATGACCCAGCTTTGACATAACTTCGTTTTCGCTTTGGGGCGATAAGGAAACGATCTCGTCATCGCTGGGCGCCCTTAATACCAGTCGCAACGGTTGACCTTCCAGATACATCAGGGTTTCCGCTTGTTCTGGTGTGACCGCCAATGTGACCGTGCTATAGGAACTGGAACTACCTGATCCAGAACTGTTATTAGGGTTTTTGACGGCTTTGGACGGTCCGTTCAACTTCTGGCCGACCGCCAGGACCTGGATGTTCTGGAGGGCGAAGGCGGTGATCTCCCTTTTCCCGGTCGTGACCTTGGTCAGGAGGTCCACCCGGTTGCCAGGATGTAGCAAATCGCCCACCCCGCTGGTCTCGTTGACTTCCAGGGTATAGGCCCGATAACCATTGTTCAAAGCCAGCGCCAGGGAATCGTCCCCGGACCCGAATTTATTGGCCATGATCTGTTCACCGGCGGAGATGGGCACGAGGTTGACCATGTCCTGTACATCCCGGATGTCATGAATAGCGCTGGGAACAACGAAAGCCCCAGGGATCGATCTTCTTTCGACCATTTCAGGTTTCAGCCAATTTCCCGCGGAGATGAACCGCGTGGCGAAAAGTATCTCAACGGGAGTGGATTTTTTCTCGATATCCGCCGCTTTTTGATAGAGAAGAAAGAAAGCCAGGACCCCGCAAAGGATCCCTACCGTCAAAGCGATGACCGAGTTGGTGTTCTTCATGACCGTCCTTTCAATATTTATTTTTTGGGTCGAACGAGACCAGGGAGATGTGACCTTCCCCTTCATCCATATTCAAGAACGCCAGGATCTTTTTCCCGCCTTGGTTGAGGAAATAGACGCTTTCGTCCTCGTTTTTCTTCCAAAGTTTTCCGGTGAAGCCTTGGGAGGAACAATAGGCCAGGAATTGATCGTCGAAATTCCGGGGCGGGGGGAGGGAGATCAAAGCGACCTTTAAGTTCTCCAAACCCTGGCAATAGATCCTTAAGGCGTTGGGTGGCGGCGCCATGGGGAAGTCCCATTTCTCAACCGCTAGACTGGGGTTAAAAGCCCGATCGGGCAGTTCTCCGACCCAACCATAGGTTTCGTCGTTTCCGGGAGGCTCCCATAACCCCAAAGTTCGATAAAGATCCCCCTTCTTGAAAACGCGGACCTGAAGGTTGTCCTCCAGATCGATGGAATCATCCAACAATCCCAGGACGGCGGGGGTTAGGTCCATTTTTTGGCCATGGATTTTCCATCCCTCCTTGTCCCATTTTTCCACGATGACCGGGAGAAGTTCTTTTAAATGACCCTCATTGACCCAGATCTGGTTCTTTTCTTCCGTACCGTTAATTTTGGTCTGGAATTCCTGGAGCGTTTTCGGCGAGAACCTAACTGGAGAAAAGATCAGGGCCCAGGCGATGACCGTACTGGTGAATATCGTTAAGAATAGAAAGGTCCCCCAGAACCACTTTTGTTTCATGGCCCGCCCACCCCGTTGACCGGTTGGTCGGGATATTTCAGTACCGCCAACTGGGTTTTCAAAACCAGACCGCCAGGGAAAAGCAGGCCGAAAAAAGGCGCTGAATGGTAATGGATCGTGACGAACCACTTTTGCCCGGTGTAATTGACCGTGAATTGCTTGATCTTGGAAACCAACGGCCCCAAAAGATTTAAGCGGTCCAGCCATCCCGAACTGGCGATCGATTGGGTGGGGATGGGGACGGCCAGGATGGAACCGGGAGTGAAATATTTCTGATCCGATCCCAAGTCATCCCAAACCTCCTCGGCGAATCCGTTAGGGTCAAGCTCCCCGGCGGCGTAATAGCGGGCGGCCAATCCGCAAGCGTGCTCAAAAGAGCTTTGGGCCTGGAATAGGATGGCGAATTGCGCGACCCCGGCGGCCATCATGCAAAGGATGGGGATAACGATCAGCATTTCGATCATAGATTGTCCACGGGTGTTTAAGGAAAAAGGCTTGTTTATTCTCATGAGCCAACCTTGAAAATATCGTTGATCTTCGGCAAAGACCCATGGGTGACCCATTCCTGGATCCGGCCCTGGATATCCAAGAGCTTTGCGATCTGGGTCGGGTCCTTGGGTAGCAATCGGGGCTGATAAGGCGGTTTGAACAGGTCCCAACCGGCCAGACCCGGCCCCTCGACCGAAACTTCGCTCAAGGATTGCACTTCCGCGTTCGACCCGTTCGGGTTTTTGATATCGGTGGGGAAGTTCGAGTAAACAATGACCGTATGGTCGGGAGGATCGTCCCTGTCCATGACATCCATTTCGATACGGTTGAGCATATTGGTGATCCCGAATAGGGATTTCATTTTTGAGGTGGCTTCTTTTTTTATCCTTTGACTGGCTTCCTTTTCGGCCTCCGCTTCGCCTTCCTTGATGACCGATACAAATTTGAATTGCTCATCCAGACCTTTCTTGACCCGCATTTGTCCGGGGTTGACAGCGTTCGGGACGGGCTCAACTTCATGCTGCTGGAAGATAATTTCCTCTCCAGTATCTTTTTTTGTTAAACGGTAACTATTTTGCCCTTTGTTTTTCTTGCTCATGGCGGGAAGGAGCAAGTTGAGGGTGCGGAATTTCAAGGCCATATTGGGAAGGATCGAGGTTTCCGGGCTGGACCCTTCCAGGTTGAAAAGAAGGATGGGGGAAGGGAGGGAAGGCACATTAAAGGAAAAACTACCGATCCCGGGCCATGAATCCTTGAGTTGATTATCGGAAGCCAGGGATAAAGTCTCGTTGAATATAAGGAAAGGATAGGCACCGCTGGGATAGGTAACCCCAAATAGTATTTTCTGGGCTTCTTGTATGAATTTTCGGGTATGGGGGTCGGCGCTTTCGATCATGCCGAGGGATATCCCGCCAGTTATATCCAGTTCCGCTTCCATGACCACAATATCCACCACCGCGAAACCCATGAGAATGGCGTTCGTCAATCGGACCAATTGCATGCCGTTGGCGTAGACCGCCCCGGCCGATAAAGCCGTCAGGTCGGTGGCTCTGGAGGCTTTTTCCTTGGCGGTATAGAGCAGTCCCGATTTATATAAACCGACGAATAGGGCGAGAAATATGAAGCAAAAAAGCAGTGTCGCCAACAAAACTTGACCGGAGGGTTTTTGGGTCCAATATCTGATCCGATTCATGGGGTCGAGTCCTGACTAACCGCCGTATTTTCATCGAAACCATCGGCGGTGAAAGTCATCAGATGGACATAAGGCAACGCCGCTCCAGTGAAAGATAGGTCCGGCAGCGGTGTCCCTAAGATCTGTGAAACTTGTTGAAGATCATTCGTTAAAGGCCCTAGGTCCGAGGCGGATAGTTGGAGTTTTTCACCAAAGATCTTTCCGACCATCGGAACCCAGATGGGCATGGGATAAACGATCCTGACATGGACGCCATCATCATCGGATGTGATGGAACAGGTGGTCGCTAGAAGAGTGCCCAATGTGGCGTGATGAAGTTGACCGATGGGGTAAAGACAATAAAAGAGTTGGAAATAGGGATCGTAATTTTCCGGTGATCCGGAAGAGGAAGCTTCCCGAGCGATGGAATAAGCCGCCCTTTGCACCGCGAATGAAACATAAGCGGTATAGGCTAATTGGATGATCCCGAAAAAGAATAAGAATAAAACAGGGGCGGTCAAAATGAATTCAACCGCTGACTGCCCCCGATGATTTAGGGTTCGCAACTTTTTTAATGACCGAGCGCGTTACCCACGACTCCCGCGCCATTCGCGGTCCCGGCGTTACTGCCGACCGCGGCGGCGGCTCCGCCAAAACCTGATTGAATGGAACCTCCAAAGATCTTGACCGCCGCGATGGCCGCAACGGCGATCAAGGCAACGATCAGGATGTATTCGGTCATACTTTGCGCTTTTTGATTTAGCTTTTTCATATTCAATGACTCCTTTAAATATTAAAAGGGCTTCAGGACCAAATTGAACAGCATTGAAAGATAGCGATTCACTTGATCCGAAAATAGAGCCCCGATCCCCAGCATTCCGACCAAAACAACCGATAGTGTCAGCAGATATTCAACCGAAGCTTGACCGGAAACTTTCTGATTCTTTCTTTCCTGGGAAAACATGAAAGGAAAATAAATCCAACGTCCGATTCTTTCAAATTAAAAATGAATATTTTTGAAAAAAACAAATTGAACGTTAAAGGAATGTTCAAGAAATGTCCTAGAAAATCTGCAAACGTTTTAAGGTTTAAAGCTGGTGGGTTAGACGATTTAAAGATGTTTCGAGACCGCCTCGTTTTTTGACAAAGGTTTTTTGACAATTAAGACCTCAAGAAATGCCTGGAAATGCCGTTATTACCTATGCGGAAGTGGGGTTTAAAAACGTCCTAAAAGCCCTTGAAACGCATTTGTGGCGTGGTATAGTTAGCCGCATTTAATTTTACGGAGAACGGTTTACATGAAATGTGAGCGTTGCGGCACCAAAAACGAGCCCAAAAGCAAGTTCTGCAGGGAATGTGGCTTGGAATTCGCCAATCCCACCGATAGTCAAGTAACCACCCCTGTCTCGGAACTCTTCGGAAAAGAAGTCGACGTCCTTTTCTTCATTGAGCAGTTCACGGGCAAGATCTCGGGCATCGTCAATCCAACCGAGGACCAGATCAGCCGTTACCGGGACGGTATCCTCCAACGCATTACCATCGATTCTGGTTCCAATAACGCCACTGACGAAACGGTCGGAACCATCCTGACCTTCATCCGGCAAAGCAAGGAATACCTGGGTGAGGACTATAACGAGAATTATTTCCGTAATTTTTCCGCGACGGACCTGAAAAAAGAGTACCTGCGTTTATTCGAGCGCATCCTGAAAGCCAAGGCCTTGCGTCAGGAACCAAAGCCGACCCCTCCACCCGATAAAAACGTGAAGAAATAACCCGGACCGGGCCTTCCAAAACTCAAAAATAATTGGACTCTCCAAGGGGCTGTGTTACACTAAACCCCCTAAAACGCTGGTTTTTTTCTGGTTTTACCGTTCCTCGGTTGAAAGACCGGGGTTCTTTTATTTGGGAGGGAATCCGAAAAGGACATCCCCAACGTCTTTACAAAGGGTCTTCGGTCCCTGAGATTAGAACCTTAAACCAAGGAGCTTCGCTTGCTTAATTTCCTACTCGGTTTGTTCTCCAGCGATGTCGCCATCGACCTGGGTACCGCCACCACGCTGGTTTATGTCAAGGGTCGCGGCATCGTCCTTCAAGAACCTTCCCTCGTCGTCGTTCATAAAGCCACCAACCAGATCCTGGCGGTCGGCAACGACGCCAAGCTCATGCTGGGACGCACACCCGGTTCCATCGTCGCCATCCGCCCCATGAAGGACGGCGTCATCGCCGACTTTGAGGTCACCGAGCGCATGCTCCGCTACTTCATCTCCAAGGTCCATAACCGCCGTTCCCTCATCCGTCCCCGAATCGTCGTGGCCATCCCCTCGGGCTGTACCGAGGTCGAGAAGCGCGCGGTTCGCGACTCCGCCGAGCAGGCGGGGGCCAGGGAAGTATTCCTGGTCGAGGAGCCCATGGCGGCAGCCATCGGCGCCGGCATGCCCATCGCCGAACCCCAGGGCAACATGATCGTGGACATCGGCGGGGGAACCACCGAAGTAGCCGTCATCTCGCTGGGCGATGTGGTCTATGGACGCTCCATCCGTACCGCGGGCGACGAGCTGGACGAAGCCGTCATCAATTACGTGAAAAAGACCTACAACATCCTGGTCGGAGAGAGAACGGCTGAGGACATCAAGATCCAGATCGGTTCCGCTTTCCCCCTGGAACAGGAACTGCGCATGCAGATCAAGGGCCGGGACCTGGTGACCGGTCTGCCGAAGACCATCGAATTGACTTCCGAGGAGATCCGGGGCGCCCTGGAAGAGCCGTTAGTTCAGATCATCGAGGCCATCAAGATGACCCTGGAACGCACCCCTCCCGAGCTGGCGGCGGATATCGTGGACCGGGGTATCATCCTGGCCGGCGGTTCTTCCTTATTGAAGAACCTGGACGAGCGCCTTCGGGACGAGACCGGGGTTCCGGTCAACCTGGCGGACGATCCGACCACCGCGGTGGCCATGGGTTCGGGTTACCTGCTGGACAAGTCCATGGACTTCCTGAAGCGGATCTCGGTACTGGAAAAAGAATATATCTGAGCCAGGGTTTTCGCCCGCGGGTAGATCACCGGCTTTTGGAGCTTCATGCTGAAATTCTTCCTTAGAAACTTCCCGCGCTTCTTCCTGGCTTTACTGCTCCTGGTCTGCGTCTGGGTTCTGGTCTACCGCCATACCCATCCCAATTCGCAGCACCTGAGCCTGAAGAACCTTTCCATGGCCGTGTGGATGCCGGTCCAGAAATCCGTTTCCTGGGTCATCACCTTCCCCGAGAACACCTTGAACGCCGTCCAGGAATTGGGACATCTACGCCAGGAGGTCAACCGCCTCCAGATGGAGAACCAATCCCTTCACTTGGAACTTTCCAACCACAAGTCGCTGGAAGTGGAGTTGGCCAGGTTGCGGGAAGTCCTCCAGATCAAGGCCAAGCTCCCCCATTCAGCCAAGATCGCCCGCATCATCGCCCACGATCCCAGCACCTGGAACAAGAGCTTCATCATCGATATCGGGTCCGAGGACGGTCTGACCGTGGACTCTCCCGTCATCACCGAGCAAGGGGTGGTGGGCCGGATCATCGACGTGGCGGCCAAGAACTCCCGCGTCCTCCTATTGACGGATACGGGCTCCAGTGTGGCGGGCTTGGATGTCAGGTCCCGGGTGTCAGGCGTCATCCTGGGCACGGGACAGAACCGCCTGAGCTTCGGCTACGTCAACGCGGACGAGGATATCCAGCCTGGCGATACCATCGTCTCCTCAGGGCTGGGCGGCGTGTTCCCCAAGGGTTATCCCCTCGGCACGGTGGTCAAGCGGACCAGTTCGGACAACGGACTGAACACCCAGATCGACGTGGCGCCTTCGGTCGACTTCGGGGTCCTGGACTATGTGTTCGTCCTGCCTTCCATCAACATCTTCGCCGATTGAACGGGGAGAACGACCTTGCGTATCCCTAAAGAACTCCTGTGGCTCTTGGCGATCTTCTTCGTCCAGCAGACCTCGGGCATCACGGACTGGGGCATCGACCTTCCCCTGATCTTCACGGCCCTGGCGGGCCTGCGCACGACCGCGCCCAAGGCCGCGGCCTGGGGGTTCACTGTCGGCACGGTCCAGGACCTGTTGTCCTCCGGGTGGATCGGCCCCAATATCGCGGCCAAGACCCTGATGGGCATCCTTTCCTCGCTTTCCCAGAAACACATCTACCGTGAAAAGATACATACCCAGACCTTCCTCATCTTTCTCATGTCCCTCTTCCAGCAGTTTTTCATTTGGCTCCTTCTTAAATGGGACGGCACGGCGCCGCCCGCTTCCGAGGCCCTGGGTATCCTCGTCCATACGGTCCTGATGACCACGGCCGCAGGCGTGGTGGTGTGTTTCTTCGTGGTGAAGTTCCGGCGCAGACGTTTCGATCCGGCGACGGCTTGAAAGTGAGGGTGTCTTTTTGGCCTTAAGAAGCAACAAATTCAAGCTCGTCGGCTCACCTGAGAAGAAGATGGAGGCCCTCCTCCTCTTCATTACCATTTTATTCGGCATCATCTTCCTAAGGGTTTTCTACCTCCAGATCCTCAATTATCCGACCTACCGCAGTATGTCCGATTCCAATTCCTTGCGCCTGATCCCCCAGCGAGCGCCCCGGGGCATCATTACGGACCGCAACGGTGAGATCCTGGCCACCAACGTGCCCACTTACTCTCTCTATCTAGTGCCGGCGGAAATGAAAGCCTATGAATCCACCTTGGTTCGCTTGAGCCAGATCTTGGGCGAGCCCCTGGACGCCCTGGAAATGCTGGTCGACAGCCGCCGCAAGAGCCGGAAGTTCGAGCCCATCCGGTTGGAAACCCACTTGGAAGACGACATGGTGGCCCAGATCGAGGAGAACCGGGTCCACCTTCCGGGCGTTTATATCCAGATGGAGCCGGAACGCTACTATCCCCACGGCAATTTGGCTTCCCATATCCTCGGGTATATCGGCGAGATCAGCGAGGATGACCTGAACCGCCTGAGGGACACGGGTTACTCGGTCGGGGAAGTGATCGGCAAAAAAGGCGTGGAACGAACTTATGACCGCGTCCTGAGGGGCCAGAACGGTGGCGTGGAGGTCGAGGTGGACGCCTCCGGGGTCCAGCGCCGTATCCTGGACTACAAGAACCCCATCCAGGGCCAGACCCTGATGCTTTCCATCGACTACAAGGTCCAGCAACTGGCCGAGGACCTGTTGGGCGATCAGGTCGGATCGGCCATCGTCACCAACCCCCAGACCGGCGAGATATTGGCTATGGTCAGCAAACCCAATTACGACCCCAACGAGTTCGTCAGCGGCATCTCCTATAAGGAATGGAACAAGTTGATGAAGGACAAGAACCATCCCCTGGAAAACCGCGCCATCCAGGGCCAGTATCCACCCGGCTCGGTCTTCAAGCTCATCACCGCCCTGGGCGCCCTGGAAGATCAGGTGGTGGACGTGAACAAAGTATTCCTCTGCCGGGGTATCTTCTGGTACAAGACATGGCCCTATCGTTGCTGGCGCACTTCCGGCCATGGCTGGATGAACCTGGAAAGGGCCATCATCGAATCCTGCGACATCTACTTTTACCAATTAGGTCTTCTGATGAAAGTCGACAAGATCTATCACGAGGCGCGCAAACTGGGTCTGGGAAGCAAGACCAAGATCGACCTGGATTCGGAAGTGGCGGGGTTGGTCCCCAATCCCCGTTGGAAAGAAAGCACACAGCATATGCCCTGGTTCCCGGGCAACACCATCCAGATGAGTTTCGGCCAGGGTTATCTGCTCACCACCCCCCTGCAGATGTTGGACATGACATCGGGTATCGCCATGAATGGTAAGATATTCAGGCCCCATCTGCTTTACCGCGTGTTGGACCAGGTCTCGGGTAGGACGGTCTTCGACAAACAGCCGGAAATACTCCAGGAGGCGGATATCACCCAGAGCTACCTGGATTTCATCAAGAGCACCATGGAAAAGGTCGTCAACTCCGATTCGGGTACGGGCAAGAAAGCCCGCATCAAGGGTATCCGGGTGGCGGGAAAGACCGGCACCTCGGAAAATCCGCACGGCGACACCCACGCCTGGTTCACGGCCTACGCCCCGGCGGAGGACCCCAAGGTTGCGGTCATCGTGATGGTGGAGAACGGCGGGGAGGGTGGTATCGTTTCGGCCCCCATCGCCAAGCGGCTCATGGAACAGGCCCTGGGGTTGGATGTGACGCCCTGGGTGGTGCCAACGCCCGTTCCTTTCGGTACGCCCGTTCCGACACCCACAACGGTCATAGGAGTGGCGCCTTGAAGGCTTATTTTAGAAGCATGGACTGGTTCCTGATCTCGGAGATATTGGCCCTTTCGGTCATCGGTATCTTCGTGGTCTATTCGGCCACCTTCCACAGCCCCGATATCGCTGGGCTTTGGCGCAAACAGTTGTTCTGGTTCCTCATATCCTTGGCGGGTATGTGGCTCTTTTCCAAGATCGACTACCGGTTCTGGATCGAAGCTTCCTATATCTTCTATTGGATATCCATCATCTCGCTCTTTGCCGTGTTATTCATCGGTGACCAGACCAACGGGGCCAGGCGGTGGATCAAGCTGGGCATCCTTTCCTACCAACCCTCCGAACTCGCCAAACTGTCGGTTCTGCTGGTTTTGGCCCGTTATATAGGAAGCCGAACGGTGGAATTGTTCTTCTTCGGCAGGGTCTTGTTCCTGCTGGGCATGCTGGGTCTTCCTCTTATCCTTATATTGAAACAACCGGACCTTGGGTCGGCCCTGCTTCTGGTCCCCGTTTCTATCATTTTGATGTATGTGGGCGGGGTGCAATACCGGTGGCTAGCCTGGATGTTCATCCTGGCAGGCGCCTCCAGCCCCTTGATCTGGAATTTCCTGAAGGATTACCAAAGGGAAAGGTTGGAAGTTTTCATTAATCCGTTGGATGACCCCCTGGGCGCCGGCTACAACATCATCCAATCCATGATCGCCATCGGGTCGGGTGGGGTGGCGGGGAAGGGTTACCTGCAGGGAAGCCAAACCCAGTTGTCTTTCATCCCTGAACATCATACGGATTTCATTTTCTCGGTCGTCGGAGAGGAATGGGGTTTCGTGGGGTGCGTGTTAGTGCTGGGTCTTTATTACTTCATGATCCGCAAGTCCTTCGAGATCGCCCGCAAGGCCCGTGACCGGGAAGGTTCGTTATTGGCCCTGGGTATCGCCAGCATGTTCGCCGTCCAGGTCATCGTGAACGTGGGCATGACCATCGGTATCCTGCCTGTGGCAGGCTTGACCCTGCCTTTCATCAGCTACGGAGGTTCTTCCCTGGTCTTTAGCTTCGCCGCGGTCGGGGTGCTTTTGAATATCTCATATGCCAACCGAAGACCGGTGTTGATAGGTCGGAGGGGATAGGCTCGAGTCCAATGCGGAGCCTTTTTCCCCATGTAGCCAAGGCTTATTTAAAATAAGTTAAAGGATGGCGGCTCTAACATTTTGTTGATCGGTTTTTTCTTGTTTTGGAGGAATTTTTGAAAAGTATTTATAAAAATTTTATATTGGTGCTGATTTTTCTATTGATCGCAATGATTACGGCAGTTATCGGAGAGAAATATTTTAAGTCTGCGAACTTAATTTTTCCGACTATATTCATTGTGGATATTCTTTATTTTATTTTGTTTTATAATTTAAATAAATCCACGATTAAGATTGCAAATTCCGGAGAAAATGTTTTGATTTTAGTGGGCATTATTGTGTCTGTTTTGACGGGATTTATCATGCTCGTAGCATCTTTGAATTTCTACATAGCGCTAGGCGGCGATGCAAGTAACTTTATGTGAGATTTAGGCGACTTAATTTATTTTAGCTTTAATCCGTTTTATACCAAGCTGTTGTGAAAACCCATATTTAATTGAAAATCGGATGGTTGGAAAATCCACCTGTGCTAAAGCGTCGGTAGACAGGTCGTTCGGAATAGGGAGCGAATAGGAGCAGAGTTGCAAAATGGTCTCCATAAAAAGTGATTCACTTATCGCCCCATGCGGGATGAATTGCGGTGTCTGCATGGCTTATCTTAGGGAAAAGAACAAATGCCTTGGTTGTCGAGCGCCCAATGCCAACAAACCCATCACTCGTGTTCGTTGCGAGATCAAAACCTGCAAAACAATAAGAAATAATATGTCCGGGTTCTGCTATGAATGCGTGGATTTCCCCTGCGAAAATCTGATCCGTTTGGACAAGAGGTATAGGGCCAAATACCACATGAGCATGATCCTGAATCTGGTGAAAATTGGGAAATCGGGGATAAAGAGTTTCGTTAAAAGCGAAAAGGTCAGATGGAAATGTTCTTTCTGTAGCGGCACCATTTGCGTCCATAAGGGAAGCTGTCATACTTGTGGGAAATAGAAGGTCTGAATTCGGACGTTTAAATACCCGCATTTTAAAGATTCCCAATGCCTACGAAAACCATTAGCAATCTCGTGAAGGGGACACTGGCTTGATAAAAACGGTTAGAAATTTATTGAATAACTCCGTGAAGAATATGGGCGCTTATTTTTATATTAGTTTAGCGATCACTGCCGCGGCCACCACACTCTCGAATATCAAAAAAATATCTATTTGGGAAGCGATGCTCCTCCTTTTTGTTATTGTTCTTAAAGTTTTTGGGATTGCGCTGATCGGGCTGATTTTATTGGCGATTGTTTGGCAAATGGCCAGCTACCTTTACCGTTCGGTGAAACATTTTAAGATCGAAACATATGATCGCGGCGAAGCGTTGTCTTATGAGGACGAGTTAGGCCTCTACACATTCTCAATTACCCAAGGCGGAAGTGTTATACATCTTTATTTACCGTGCGGTAAAAACGAAGTGCGCGATTATGTTCTGACGACCGAAGAAAAGAAAAGGATATTACCCAGGATCAGATATTATTTTTTCCCTTTTTGGTATATTTTTGTCCCTTGGTTTTATAAGTTCGAGATTATTGAACGAAAATGAGAAGGGTTGGACCGCTGAACTAGTATATTTTGACAAAACTGAGTATTGAACCTCCCGTTGGTTGCCAGTGAGTCCCTTTGGGAAAGTTATTCATGCGCTTATGGTCCCTTCATCCTCAATATCTCGACACAAAAGGTCTCCTAGCCCTTTGGCGGGAAGGACTATTGGCCCAAAAAGTCCTGGCAGGAAAAACCAAAGGCTATAAGAACCACCCCCAATTGGACCGTTTCAAGGACCATCGCTCCCCCCAAAAGGCCATAGGGCGTTACCTTCTTGAAGTTTGGAATGAAGCGGACCGGCGGGGGTATTCCTTTGAAAAGTCCAAAGTGAAGAACGCGAAATCATCCGTAAACCCCATGTCTGTCAAACGGGGTCAAATTAGGTATGAATGGAACCATTTGAGAAAAAAGCTTAAAGTCAGGGATAGCGCAAGGTTCAAATTGATGAAGAGTCCAAAGGCCATCAAAATCCATCCTTCTTTCCGAACTGTTCCGGGTGGGGTGGAAAAATGGGAAATCGTGAAAAAACCAATTGGAATGAGAAGTGCGAAATGAAAAAGACGGTTCTTATTACCGGTTGTTCAACTGGAATTGGCAAGGCGACCGCTCAGCTTTTTAACGACAAAGGTTGGAATGTCGTGGCGACCATGAGAAATCCTGGGGCGGAAAAGGACCTGAAGCCTTCCGATTCCATGTTGGTCACGAAATTGGATGTCCAGGACCAAACTAGTATCGACAAGGCTATTCAAGAGGGAATCGCTCGCTTCGAGAGCATCGATGTGTTGGTCAATAACGCGGGTTATGGCCAATATGGTCTTTTTGAGGCTACCCCTCGTGAAAAGATACGGGACCAATTCGATGTTAATCTCTTCGGTTTGATGGATGTTACCCGGGCTTTGTTGCCCCAAATGCGAAAGAAAAAGTCGGGCGTCATCATCAATATCAGCTCCGGAGCCGGCTTATTCACATTGCCCATGATCTCCCTTTATTGCGCCAGCAAATACGCATTGGAAGGATTCACGGAGGCCTTGGCCTATGAACTGGCTTCCCAAAACATCATCATCAAACTGGTCGAGCCCCATGGCGGGGTGACCGCCACCCAATTTTCCGAAAGGGCCGCTCGTGACAAGGCGGTCGATCCCTTTTTAAAGGATTATGATGAGTTCGTGAACCGAACGAACGAGGCTTTCACCCAAATGGGAACGGCCAGGACCATCAGCTCGGAGGATGTGGCCAAGGTCATCTATGAGGCTGCCACCGACAACACCGACCGCCTGCGTTATCTGGTGGGGAATGACACCCGAGGATTCATCAAGGCCCGGGAAGAAATGTTCGATCAGGAATATGTAGATTTCATGAGGGCCCGTTTTAAGAAAAAGTAATCATCCTGTAAGGTATCCTATCTAATGCAAACAAGACACGCCGTTCTAGCCTTCAAACTTTTCGTGGTTTTCATCGCTGTCCTGATCGCCGAATACATCTTGAGCGGTATCTATTTCCGTTTGGTCAAGAATATCGACTTTTTGGTCGTGGACCTTCTGTGCGGGTTATCCGCGATCGGCTTTTGCTATTGGAAATCCCACAAAGCCTTCAAATTCGCTAAGGAAGAAAAGATCCCAACCCTATTGGTGGCCTGCCTTTTCATCGTTCTGTGTTTCTTAGTGGGTTGTTTTTTTCGCTTTAGTATTCAATTGGCCAATGGCCTATTGGATTATTCCGACCCGGAAACCCATGTGGTCTCGGTAAATGGCAAGAACGTCTCTTCCTTCGGGGGAAGCTTGAAGGACGGGCCCAATCCCATCGCCCGTCTGCTTTATTTCCCTGATTGGGACAATGACGGTTGGAATTGCGAGTTGTTGACCCCTCCCGCCTTCTATTACACGGCCCAAGTTGGGACCCGCCTGGAAGTATCCGTCCGCAAGGGCTTCTTCCATTTGGCCTGGATACAGGATTATCGGATGCTCAATTCTCCCTTTGGCGGGTAATAGACCTTTCAAACCATAAAAAACGAAAACAGTAGCGGGTTTAGGTATAAGGATGGAAAATAAGTCAGCCGGATATTTTCAAAGAAGGTATGTGGAATGGGTATCAATACGGACTTAAAACCTTTCTTTTGGTCATTCCTGGGTTTGTTGCTTCTGTTAGGGCTTACGTCCGCTAGCCGGGCCGCCTCCCGACAGGTTTTACACGGGCACAAGTCTTATTCGTCCTCCAAGGCGACCTTGGTAGGCCCTCATGATGGAACTTCCCAAGTTCGGTTGGCCATCACCCTGCCTTTGCGTAACGAAGCGGACCTTCAGGACCTTCTCAAGCGTCTCTACGACCCCCGAAGTCCCCAATACCGGCACTTCCTTACCCCCGCCCAATTCACTTCCATGTACGGTCCGACCGAGGCCGACTATGAAACCCTGAAGGCATTCGCCCTAGCCCATGGATTGAAGGTGACCGCGACCCATCCCAACCGTATGGTCCTGGATGTGGTCGGCCCAAGCCGGAATATCGAGGACGCGTTCCATGTGAAGCTGAACGATTATCTCCGTCCCGATGGCACTGTTTTCTACGGGTCCGATCAAGAACCCTCGGTCGACTTGGATGTGCCCCTGGTCCATGTGTATGGGCTCAATAACGAGAAACGACACAAACCCAGGTATCGAAGGACCGCTATCCACAGACCCAATTTGGGTGGTTCGGGAACGGGCGGGGAATTCAAATGCTACGATTACCGTAACGCTTACGTGCCGGGAGTGGGTATGACGGGGGCGGGTCAATCGTTGGCTTTTGTCGAATTCACCGTCTATGCCCCGGCCGACGTCACCACTTATGGTTCTTCTTGCTCGCCCGTGATCAACGTGCCCTTGAGCAATGTTTATTTGGACAGCGTGAGCGCCTCGACCACCATCGACTGTTCGGTCGCCGATGGTCAACCCGAAGTGGAAGTGGTCCTGGATATCGAAATGGGTATGTCCATGGCGCCTGGGCTCAACCAAGAGATGGTTTACATGGCGGGAGGGTTCGATCCGCCCATCGATGTGTTGAACCGTATCGCCACTGACGATTCCAGCAGTCAGATCAGTTGTTCATGGGGTTGGGACCCCGATTCGGACTCTTCCACGAACGGAAGCGATCGGGTCGCGGAGAACGCGACCTTGGCCCAGTTCGCGGCCCAGGGACAATCTTTTTTCCTCG
Source organism: candidate division FCPU426 bacterium (assembly GCA_963830915.1). Taxonomy (GTDB): domain Bacteria; phylum Oederibacteriota; class Muellerivitia; order Muellerivitales; family Muellerivitaceae; genus CAWHOE01. The sequence goes on along the minus strand of CAWHOE010000047.1, from coordinate 6,277 downwards.
CTTCCGGTGACGGTAACTCAACCACAGGAGCGGGGGCTTTTATCGGCGACCCGCCCTATGACGACCCAAGCCTGGGAAATGACGATGAGCTTAACCAAACCGTCGTTGGGGCGACCGATCTGACCATGAGTTCAGGCGTATGGTCGTCCGAATCGACCATCGACTATACCGTTTCGGGATGGTCCGCCACGGGCGGGATCTTGTCCGGGTTCTTTACTGGGGATTCCATACCCACCTATCAGGTCGGCATCAACATGGTGACCAACTTTGGGTCCACTGCCTACCGCAACGTACCGGATGTTTCCATCGTCGGGTTGGATTGTAATATTTATGATTCTTGTTTCGGGGACGATGACGAGGGAGGAACCAGCGCCGCCGCGCCTCTTTGGGCCGGTTTCATGGCCTTGGTCAATCAGCAAGCTTTATCCTCGGCGAAACCACCTATTGGGTTCGCCAATCCCGCCCTTTACTCCATCGCGAAAGGGGCCAATTACACCACCGACTTCCACGACATCACCACGGGCAACAACGGCGCTCCCACTCAGTTCCCGGCTGTGACCGGTTATGACCTGGCCACGGGTTGGGGCAGCCCTCGAAGCGTTGGCCTTATCAACGACCTGGTGGCTTATACCCCGCCTCCCACCCCGACTTTCACTTCCACATCAACTCCAACCAACACCCCCACAAAAACCGCTACTCCCACCGTTACTTTCACGCCCACTATTACCTACACCCCGACATCCACACCGACCGTTTCCGGCTTTTACTTGTCCAGCAACAACTTCAACATCCTTTCCGGGGCGCCGCTCCAGATCACCTACATCCTCAACAACTCGGGTCAAGTGGATGTGAGGGCCTATAACATCCAGGGTTTGAAGATCCGCACTATCTTCAGCGCCAATCAGCCGGCTGGCCGGTATGTCACCTCTTGGGATGGGCTGGATGACGGAGGACAGCCCGTGGAAACAGGGCTGTACATGATCGTCATCAAGGGGCCTGACCCCACCCAGATCAAGAAAGTCCTGGTATACCGCCGGTGAGAAAAACCACTCTCCACCTATTCCTGGCCTTCCTGTTCTTGTTGCTGATGGGTCCTTCCTTCACAGCCATGGGCGCGCTCACGTCAGGAACGGATTTTCTTCTGGTTGTCCCTAGCGCCAGGCCCGCCGGCATGGGGCAAGCCTTCACCGCCATAGGGGATGATGTCGACTCTCTTTTATATAATCCGGCCGGTCTGGCCAGGGTCCAGATCCCCGAACTGGGTTACGACCATTACCAGTTCGTATCGGATATTTCCTTCGATTACATCAGCGCCGCGGTGCCGATGGGTGAAGCGGGCGTGATCGGCTTGGGATTCATCAACTCGGGCACCGCCCCCTTCAACAGCACGATCGACCCCAATACCCCGACCGTATCGGCCGAGGATATGGCTTTCATCCTGGGATACGGCATTCCCCTCGATTGGTTCCAATTGGGAGCTTCGGTCAAATATATCCAACGCCAGATAGGGGATGTGCAAGGGACCGGCTTTTTGGGCGATGTGGGGTTCCGTATCAGGGCCCTACCGCGGTTGGCTTTCGCCGCCAGCGTCCAGAACCTTGGGATGTTCCGGATCCTCAACCAAAATACCGACATCCCTACACTGGTTCGGGCCGGTTTGGAATGGAAACCCCTCAGCCTCCCCCAGCACAGCCTGGAGCTGGCGCTGGATGGGGCTTATCAGTTCAATTCCCAGGCGAAGCGATGGGGCGGGGGAGTGGAATATTGGTACCAGGACCTTTTCGCCCTTCGGGCCGGTTATGTGGGGAACTCGGCGGAGGAAAGCCTGACGGCGGGGGTCGGGGTTCGTTTTTCTTATTTTCAATTGGATTACGCTTACGAACCTTTCGCCGTTCTTGGCTCTACCCACCGTCTTTCGCTCCTTTGCCGGTTCGAGGAGGGGGCGAGGGAAGAAATGCCTTGTCCGACCTCTTTTCAGGGGATGAATTCGAACGACGGCTTATACCTGAAATGGAGACCCCCGACTTCCGCGGACGTGACCGGTTATTGCCTTTATGTGAAGAAGCCGGAGGCGGAGGTTTTCACAAAACTGACCTCCCATCCTTTGACCGATACCTCGGTCACCTTGAGGCATCTCAAGGCGGGTCAGGAGTATACATTCGGTGTAGAGGCTATTGGGCCGAACGGGGGCCAAAGCCCCATGGCGCAACTATCCATTGTCCCGGAAGAATCCAGTCTTTTTCCCCCGACTGGGTTCCAGGCTCAATCGGTGCCAGAAGGGCTCAAGCTGGTATGGGATAAGGTCGAATCCAAGAATGTGGCGGGATTTAACCTGTATCGGGCGGATGAGCAGGGCGAGCAGGAAAAAAAGCTGAATCAAGAACCCATCACGGATGATCAAGTGGTCTTAAAGAAGCTTAAACCCGGCCAAACCTACCGGTTCCTATTGACCGCTTTGGCGGGGGATGGAACCGAAAGCTCCCCAACCGAGATCTTGCGGGTGGATTACAACGGCCCTGGGAAATAAGGGTTCCGGTGGCACGATAGGATTCCATAAGCCACCGGAACCGTTATTTCCGCCCACCGGACACCGCTGGACAGGTTGTTTCCGGCCCCCGGAAAGGTTGGGCACCCACCGGAAGGGCTTTTTCCGGCCCCCGGAAAGACCGAGCGCCCACCGGAAGGGCTTTTTCCGGCCCCCGGAAAGACCGAGCGCCCACCGGAAGGGCTTTTTCCGGCCCCCGGAAAGACCGAGCACCCACCGGAAGGAGATTGGACCCTGGTTTGGATTATGGGTTATATAATCTTGTGATCAACACGGTCATTGATTCTTTGGTGAATCGCGCCGAGGTTTTGGATTTCCACGACATTTGGGTGAACGAAAATTAAAAGGAATCATCGGTTATGAAAATAAACAAGCAAAAAATCATACTTTTCGGGGCCAGTGGAATGGTCGGGGCGGCGGTGTTGAGCGAGTGCTTGAATGACCCAAGCGTCCGTGAGGTTTTATCGGTAGGGCGCAGGGAATGCGGGATGAACCATCCAAAACTGAAAGAATTACTGGTACCGGACCTGTTCGACCTGGAAGCGTTCTCCAATAAGTTGAAAGGTTTTGACGCTTGTTTTTTCACGGTGGGTGTCTCTGCGGCTGGGTTGAGCGAGGCCGAATACGCCAAATACAATCATGACCTGCCCGTGAAAATCGCTAAACTCCTATTAAAACTCAATAAGAACCTGTCGTTCTGTTATGTTTCGGGCGGCGGGACCGATTCCACCGAAAAAGGTCCGGTCATGTGGGCCAGGGTGAAGGGCCGGACCGAGAACGAACTAATGAAGATGCGATTCAAATCGGCGGTCATGTTCCGTCTGGGGGCGCTCCAGCCTTTGAAAGGGTTCAAGTCTCGGACCCGTCTTTACCGGGTCATGTACGATGTGCTGGGACCCATTCTTCCTATGATGGGTAAACTCTTTCCGGGCTGGGTGCTGACGCCCAGAAGCTTGGGCCAGGCCATGATCCGCGCTGGAAAGGGAGAATCCCCCAAGTCAATATTGGAACCCAAGGATATCTACGAATTAGGGAAGGATGGTGAAGGGAAGTGACTACCGAACATTCCTATCGTGAAACCACCCATCGGCTGGCCCGTCGGACCCTTTTCGGGTTCATCCTGACCTTCATCCTGGCGAGGGTGTTCGTCTTCCTGATCATGTCCCACCAGATGCCGAATATGTACTTTTTCCTTCAAGGCACCCATGTCCATCATTTGAACTACGGCATTTTCCTTCTTTCCTTCGTGGCGGGTTACAGCGTGTTCCGCAGGCCCACGGGCCGGGCGGCGGAGGTGACCGCTCTTTTTTACGGGGTGGCCCTGGCGCTGACGTTCGATGAGTTCGGCATGTGGCTGCACTTGGGCGGGAGCTACTGGCAAAGGGTGAGCGTGGACGCGGTCATCGTGGTCGCGGCCGTGATCGGTTTCCTCGCTTTCGCCAGGACCATCAAGAAGTTCGAATCGCGCCATTTCTGGACCTTCGCTATCTTGGCCCTGATGTTGGGCGTTTTCGCCTATGTGCTGATCACGGCTGGGAACAAGGTGGGGGACGTGTTCGGGCCTAAACTCCAGGAGTTGGAAGTTTCTTCCTCGCCCTGACACCTGGTTAAGCCTAAAAGCATAAAAATCCCTCAAAACCGACGGCCTTTTGATATACTCATCCAAATTTCGGGGGAACCATGGACAAGAAAAAGAAAACCCAACTGACCTGGAAAAAAGGCCTGACGATCTACGCCATCTCCTGGGTCGTGACTTTCTTCGCCGTTTTCGGCCTGCGCCAGACCCTGATCCCCAAGGATGAACTGGATTGCTACGCTCGGGTCGCCACCCTGCAAAAAGCCGTCAACCAGTTCAACCAGGCCCATCCGGACAAACCCTTCACCGACAAGAATGAGATCGATGAGAACGCCTTGGTTCGGGGGGCTTCATGACGCCCCTGACCTACGATCACGAAAAACATTACTATTTCGTGGGCGAGACGGCCCATGGCCTGAGGGTTAAGTGCAACAAGCATGAGGACAACCCGCTGATCTTGAAACTGACCGGGGATTTCATATTGGCCATGCTGGTGTTCGTCGTTTTCTGTACCTACCGGGGATATGTTCTTTTCGCGGACGAGTCCTAAACCCAAACAAAACTGATTTTTTCACCACCAAGGGCACCAAGAAAATCGTATCCTTTTACATAAAACAAATAAGAAAGGTTTTGAAATATGTCACAAGTATTGATCGTCGGTTCGGTCGCCTATGACGGATTAAAGACCCCCTATGGTTCCACGCCCCGCACTTTGGGCGGAGCGGCCACCTATTCCAGCCTGGCTTCCTCCTTATATACCCAGACCCACCTGGTCGGGGTGGTAGGCGAGGACTTCCGCGCCCAGGACCTTCAGCTCTTCAGAATCCAAAAAGATCGGATTGGACGGCTTGGTCCGGGCCAAGGGCAAGACTTTCTTCTGGAAGGGCTTCTATAAGAAGGAAGATATGAACGTGGCTTACACCCTGAAGACCGAATTGAACGTTTTCGCCCAATTCGACCCGAAGATACCCCTGAAGCACCGCGACATCCCATTCCTCTTCCTGGCCAATATCCACCCGGCGCTCCAGTACAAGGTCTTGACCCAGATGAATCGGCCCAAATTCGCCCTGCTGGATACCATGAACCTTTGGATCAATATCGCCCGCAAGGAACTGGTCAAGGTGATCGGCAAGGTCGATATGGTGGTATTGAACGACCAGGAAGTGAAGCTTTTGACCGGCGAGTCCCACCTCAAGAACGCCGCGCGCGCGGTGCTGAAAATGGGACCGAAAAGGGTCATCGTCAAAAAGGGTGAGCACGGGGCCATGCTGATCGGGCCGGAAGGCACTTTCCTTTCCCCGGCCATGCCTTTAGACCGGGTGGTGGACCCGACAGGGGCGGGGGGATACCTTCGCCGGAGGATTCATCGGCTACCTGGCCCGCCAGGGCCAAGTGACCTTTGAAAACCTCAAACAAGCCATCGTAGTGGGCAGTTTGACAGCCTCCTTCACGGTGGAAGGATTGGGCGTCTCCAGCATCTCCAAGCTCACCCGTCAAAAGGTTGAGGCCAGGGCCAAGGCTTTCTACCGGTTCGCCAGCCTGCCCAAGATCAAGCTTTGATCCGGTAGCGGGCCTTAAGAAATTGATTTTAAAATCATTTCTTTTGTTTTAACCTGTGTCCCTCAAATCGTTCCGGAGAAGAAAATGGCCTTTCAGACCGAATCCAACCTCATCAAAAAATTCCCGCCCTATATTTTCGCCAGGCTGAACGCGGAAAATCGAGTGAAGACTACGAAGTTCCATAGCTTTTGCTTATCGATTCGATCATGACTATCTATTTGACCTATCGCTGGACGCGTGCGAGAATCTTAGGCATGGCGAACGAGGGGAACGCGAGAGAAAGCGAGCGTGAGGGTCGCGAGCGGCGAGCTGGATGGGCGCGGGATGGCGGTGCTGGCGTTCGCGCACCTCTTCGACGACGTCAACCAGAGCGCGCTGCCGGCGCTGCTTCCGTTTCTGATCGCCGAACGCGGCCTCTCCTATACGGCCGCGGCCGGTTTGGTGCTCTTCGCGAGCATCAGCTCCTCGGTCGTTCAGCCAATGATCGGAGCCCTCGCCGACCGGCGCTCGATGCCGTGGCTCATCGCGCTCGGGCTCTTCCTCGCCGGCGCGGGCCTGGCGCTGGCGGGGGCGATGCCGAGCTATTGGCTCATGGC
>CAWHOE010000046.1:0-149357 GCA_963830915.1 candidate division FCPU426 bacterium | reverse complement strand
ACGCATTGCTCGTTTCCGGTGTACCGTCGAGGAAGCGAGACACGCTTTCGCGATCGACGCCTCCGGAAGACGCCGACCGAGACCCCGGACCTCGTTTGCAAACGAGATGACGGCTGAGTGTTGGCACTGTGGTTTGCGCCGATTCCGGCATCGAAGTGGAGCTGTCCGGCCATGCGTGAAGAGGTTCGGGGTAAAAGCGGCTCGGGTTCAGGGTCGCGGTCGCGGCGGTTGGGGTGGCCGTCTGCGTGGCTGGGTATCGCGTCGCCTATCCACGACTGTTCCCCGACGATCTGACGAAGGCCCGTCGCGCCTATGACCAGGGCGACTGGACGGCCGCTGCCGGTCACGCCCGCGACGTGCTCAAAACTCGGCCGACGACCTTGATGCCATCCGCCTGGTCGGGCGAACCTCGGTCCGACTCGGCCGCGACGAGCCGGCGTTGGCCACTTACCACCGCCGGCTCAAACGGACGCGACTTTCAGGCTGAGGACTACGTCCTGCTCGGGCTGCCCTGGAGCGACTGGGACAGCCCAACCCGGCCTCGAGGGCGTGGAAGGCCGCCCTTGACGCCGGGGCCGATGCCCGCATCGTCGCTTGAAGAGCTGACGCATCACCTTCTGCAATCGCGTCGTTTCGAGGACGCGATGCGGGGCGCCGAGAGGCTTTCCCGGGAGCCGGGTCGTGAGGCGCGAGGCCTGATGATGCTCGGGGCCGTTGGCGCTCTTGGTAACGACATTCCAGTGCCCTGGAGGCGTTCCGCCTCGCGCTCGAGCCGAGACCCGCTGGAAATCGCACGGTCAGGCGATCCCCCGACACTTGGGAAGCTCATCGCCCGCACCTTCCTTCAGACGTCCCTCCCGGTCGAGGCCCGGAGGCAGATCGAGACGATCCTCGCTACAGTCCCGATCCAGAAGCCTCCTGGCTCCTCAGCCGGGCGTACCTTCAGGAGGGAAATCTTTCCGCGGCACGCGACGCCCTCTCCAGGGCCGGGACCTACCGCGCTGAGCACCCGCTGGAACCCGAGCCGAGCCCGTACGTGGGTGAGGAGCGGTGCGTGCGGTGCCACGCAACCATCTTCAAGATCTCCCAGGCCAGCCGACACACGCAGAGCTATTACCGTGGAGACCAGCTCAAGCCGCTCCCTGGTCCCGCGACCCGCTACCCGACACCGATAACCCCAAGGTCACCCACTTCGTGCTCGAGAAAAACGGCGAGCTTGTGGAACAGACGCGGGTGGGCGACGAGGTCTTCGAGGCCGTGGTGGAATACGCCTTCGGGACGGCCGACCGGTACCTGACGATGGTCAACCGTGACAGGAGAGGCCAGTACCGGATCGCGCGGATGTCGTTTTATCGCACGCCGGAGGGCACGGGCTGGGACCATTCCGCACTAGACGCGATGGAGGCGACCGTTGGTGACCAGTTCCAGGGGCCACCCCACGATGCGTGACGGCGTGCCCAAATGCCTGCACTGCCACACGACCAGGCGTGGGCCCGCCGCGACCGGGTCGGCCCCGAGACGGCCGACCGGGCTATCGGATGCGAACGCTGCCACGGGCCGGGCGGAGACCATATTGCGGCGATCGAAGGGGAGGATCCCGGACATGGCCGTCGTCAACCCTACGGCTTCCGCTGCCTCGCCCCATGCCGTTTCCGAGACTCAATGCAACGAATGCCACCTCCTGGGCCAGAAGACCGCGTCCGACGCCGAATACGCCAAGTTCCCGGCGGTCTTACGCTCGCAAGCCTCGCCTCGGCTGGGGGATGAGTCGGTGCAACACCGAGAGCAAGGGCGCCTCGGCTGCGTCACCTGCCACGACCCCCATGCGCCCGCCAGGTCAACGAGCACCGCGAATACGAGGCGAAATGTCTTCTCTGCCACGCTTCGACCGTCGCGTCACGCCCCGCCGGGCCTAACCGAAACGAAGTCCGTCGCCGTCGCCGCCGCCTCCACATCCGAGTCGAACTCCGTCGTCTGTCCCGTGGGCGCGAAGAAGGGATGCCTCGGCTGTCACATGCCCCGCATCCGGGCTGAAGCCATCCACGCTGATGTGACGGACCATTACATACGCGTCCGGCGGGGATCCCGCGAACCACTGATCGGGCGGGTTGAAGCGACCGTCAAAGCCCGCGTTGCTTCACTTTCCAGCGCGCAGCTTGCCCTTGGCCACCCAGTCGACCCCCTGGAGCACGAGACTGTGTGAGGTTGGGGTCGCGCAGGGGGTCGGGCTTGTCGGCTCCGAAGTCGCGGTGGCCCAGCGGGGTGTGGAAGACGCGTCCGCGGCCGTACGTGCGAGCCCACGCGACGGGCCAGGTTCCGCCCCTTGTACTCGGTCGTGGCCAGAGGCTCGACGTCGGGCTGCATCTGCATGAAGTAATACAACTCGTCCTTCAGCTCGAAATCGGCGAGCCCTCTGGTGATCGTGTGGAGGTGTTGGCGATCTTGATCCGGTAGGTCCCCTTCTGCACCTTGCCGTCCGGTAGACCGACGTGCGAAAAAATCCCCCCGAGCATCTCGCGCCAGGCCGGAATCCAGTCCTTCGCGGCATTGTCGGCGGCATGGATCGAGACGAAGCCGTGGCCTGCCTTGACCCAGTCGAGCAGGGCCTGCTGTTGCGGGAGGGTGAACTTGTGCTCATCGTCACGGCGATCGGCCGTGACGAGGATCAGGTCGTATCGGGCCAGGGCGGGCGAGAGCAGGACGGCGGCGTCCTCGTCGATGGTGACCTTGTAGCGGCCGGTGTCTTCCAGGATGCCGGCCAGGTACAATGCTTGCTCACGGTAGCCGTGGTGCTGCGCCGGCCGCCGCTCAGGAGCAGGATTTTGGCACCCTGAGGGGCCTTCTTCTGGGCGAGTGCCGGCGTGGCGGGAAGAGACAGAAACGCCACGGCGAGGGCCGCGAGGCGGCCGGCAAGAGAGCAGGTTTTCAAGAGAAGTCTCCGCGCGAGCCGACCGGCCGAATCGACAGGGTCCCGGACGTGCGGCATCCTAACCCAGCGGTAGACGACCTTCAAGGAGAGATGTGTGATGCAGACGACGAGAACGACGCCCCGGTCGAACCTTGACCGCTTTGAGCGGTCTGCTCGTACTGGTACGACTTCGGCGCGTGCCGACGGCCCGACCCAGTCCGTGGATGCCGGCGGCGTTGTGTTCCAGGCTCCCGCGGCGTGGAAGAAGATCACCCCGCGTTCACAGATGCGCCGGGCCGAGTTCGAGATCGGCGCCGCGCAGGGCGACGAGAACCCCGCCGAGTTGATCCTCTTTGTCTTCCCCGGCGGGGCGGGGGGCGTCGAGCCGAACGTTGAGCGCCGTGGCAGAAGATGTTCAAGGACAAGGAAGGCAACACGGCCAAGGCCGAGGTTGCCAAGGCCAAGGGGAAGAACACCGAGGCCACGGGCGCGTTGAGGTTTCCGGCCACTACTACCCCTCGAATTTCGGGGGCCCAGTCCAGCCGGACCGCGAGAACTACCGGCTCCTGCGCGATCGTGATTACCGACGATGCCGGCTATTTCCTTTCGAATGGTCGGCCCCGAAAAGACGGTGGCTGCCGCCCGGGCCGACTTCGACAAGCTGATCGGATCCATCAAGGTTGACGAGAAGTGAGTTTTCGTGGACCTCGCATGGTGCCCCTGGAGAAACGGAAGATGATCCTACGACGATGGTTGATGGTTCTGGCAGTCGCGTCCTGGCCCCCACCGCGGTTTCTCGGGGCGACGAGAAGGAGCCCCGGATTGGTCGCTCTACACGGGGGGAGACCCCCTCAGGGCAGGCTGGAAGCAGGTCGGGCCGGGTTCGATCACAGAGGAATCGCTGGGCGTCCTCGTGCCTCGGGCGGCATGGGCATGCTCTGGTATGCCAAGCAGCCCTACAAGGACTTCACCCTTAGGCTCGAGTACAAGCTTTCGGGTGAGCGGAACAACTCGGGCGTCTTCGTCCGGTTCCCGAATCCGCCCAAGAGTCCGTGGGACGCGGTGAACGAGGGGTACGAGATTCAGATCGACGATTATGCGCCCCCTCGGCAACACACCGGCGCGATTTACAGCTTCAAATCGCCCGAGAAGGTGCCGACCCCGAAGCCCGGTGAGTGGAACACGTACGAGATCACCGTCAAGGGGCAGGACTACACGGTAGTTCTCAATGGCGAGCAGGTGAACACCTACAAAGGCTCGCGCGGCAGTTCGGGATTCGTCGGTTTGCAGAATCACGACCCGACGTCAATCGTGCGGTTCCGCAACGTTCGCATCAAGAGCCTGGACTGAGTCTGAAAGAGTCGAGCCGGAGCCGCCCTCGGGGCACTGTCGAGGGCGGTCTTCGGTCGTGATGAGCGGGGGCCTTGATTCATGCTGGTCAGCCCGCTATCTGTGCGCCAGTTGCACGGTGAGCAATCACCCCTCGGCGCGGTTTTGCGTCGAGTGTGGACTGCCCCTCGGCACGGCCATGCCCGACGCCGTCGCCGGCGCCGAGGCCCTCGGCCCTTATGAGGCACCGGAGCCAGCCGACCCCGACACCTCGCGGTTGCTCCTGGAACTGGTGCAGCGCCCGGCTTCGAGGCGGGACCTTCCCGTCATGGCTGGAGCCTGACCGTGCCACTCCAACTCGACCGCAAGCAGGCGGTTTACGCCGGATACGCGGGGACTGATCCGGAGGGCCGCTCGATCCTCTGCTCGTGTCGGTCTGCGGTCCCGCCAGCGACCGCGACGCGCGATCCTTTTGAAGCTCAACGGCGAACGGTCGAGGGGCATTTCGCCATCCGTCAGCTTCGCGGCGAGGAGTATTTCGTGGTGATCGAGAATCTGCCCGCCGAGTCGGTCGAGCGACTCGACGCCGGGGGCCTGGTGCGGGAATCGCCGGCGTGATCGCCGACGGCCTGGAGGAACGACTCACCCGCGGCCGCGACCTCTAATACCCGGTTTCGAACCACGCGAGGCCGCAAAACATCGGCCGAGCGGTAAACGGCGATCGTCGTGTCGTCCGTCATGGCGACCGGACGAACCCCTCAAGCGGCGCAAAGAAGCCCGCCGGGCCCCATGGTCCGTGCTGAAGCGATGCTGAGACGGCGACGTACTCCGTCGACGCCTCGAACCGCTCGGGCAGGCCGGGATGCAACTCCCCCGCATCTCACATGGCGTTTTCCGGCCACGCGGTAGTCCGCGGTGTGTTCGTCACCGAAGTAATAAAGGGTCAGGTCTTTCAGCTCGGGCCGACCGTCCTGAAGGCGAGCGATCGCCTTGAGCCCCTGGCCCCAGTCGAGGTTCGAGTCGGCCAGCACCGCGCGACCGCCAGTCTGTCTCCCACGAATGAATTAAAATACGTTAATTCATTCGGGTGGCCCCTCCGACGCGACCGCAAACGCCTGCGCGACAACCGCCGACCAGGCGACGGCCCGGGGCCAGCCCTTCCGCTCTCCATCCCGGAGACCCAGACGATCGCCAAGGTCGCCATGGGTAGAGGTAGCGGACTCCGTAGTTGCGAGACGAGCCGCGGCGGTCACAGCGAGGAACATGGCGAGCAGGAGGGGCAACATCAGCCTCGCCGGAGCCCTTGAGCCGACGACTCAGCGCGGGCACGCGCCGCCAGCAGGGCAAGGAACGACAGGGGCACCTTCACGGCACTGGCGACCAGGTAATAGTACCACCATCCTCTCTCCTGCTCGCCCAGAAGATAGCTAGGTCCTCCGGATCGCTGGTGGAGCATCTGCGTGGTCAATCCGACCCAGTCCTGTGGCACAGGGATTTTCGCGACCCGCGCCCGAGACGACCGAATCAGCGGGCCAGCGGTGGAATGTCGCGTCGAGACTGGGGTGGTTCTTGCCCACCTCGTGCACGAGGGGCAAGGTGGCGAACCCGGTGGCCGCCAGGTCGGCGACGATCATGACCGCCGACCGAAGCTGACGATGCTTCGACCGACCCGTAACGCGGCCGCGACCGGCGATTGGCCCGAATTCGCTAGAGGTCGACCCACCAAACCAGGCCGAGCAGAGGCGGAAGGAGCACGGCCGTGAACTTGCAAGAAACCAGGCCAATCCCGTACAACCATAGATATATGCTAAATGATAATGATCGGGATCCAAGGAAAAATCATTGGGCTTATAAAGATTTAGAATATTGCTATTTACTATGAATGGAGCGTCCAAACGTAAATTAAATCGGGCTATCTTATTCCAAAATCCTGCTTCCAAAAAAGGGTTCCCTTGAACTAAGGGGTACATTTTAAACAGGGATCGATAAATAGGTTCATTCGATTGTCCGTCAACATGATCCAACATCTCCTTGACTACTTGCCGATATCCTTGATCGGCCGCGATCCAGTAATTGAAAATATTGCGGTATTTTTTGGAATAGGGAATTATCTCCAACATCGCGGTTTGGTCCCAGTTATCCGGAGTCGAAGAAACCGGATACCAGATTCCATCTGGGAATATTTTTGTTAAGTAGGTTTGATAAGGCGCGTCGCAAATGACTGCGACCCAGCGCACATCTTTCATGGAAATGGAATGGTTGTCCAACGCGTTGAACGAATATGCCGCAATGGAAAGACTTTGATCCGAATATTTTTGGGTCATTCCTGTTTGGATGATACTTTGAAATTTATCAAAGATTAAACCAGGCCCCGCTGCTCTTTGGATATTGTTTAAGATGTGAAAGGACTGGTATCGGCGATTGTCTTTATAAGGCCAAGCGCTTTCGGACATTGCGGTTTTTACACAAGGACCATATAGGTGATAAACATCCAGGCTTACCGAAAGCGCAAGGCAGACTAATATCGCTATTTGTTTTTTCCTAGTTGGGGAATTATTTAAAAGATGTTGAAATCCCAAAAAAATCACGAAAAAAAGAAGCGGTAGGATTTGGAACACCCTAAAAAATTCAAGGTCCTTGGTCAAAAATGCGGGAATAAAAAGCAAGGGTAAAAACGCGACGCAAAATTTTGCCCAAGTCCGATTAATGTTCCTGAATAGACACATTAGACCCACGAAAAAAAAAGCGCCTAAGATGCAGTTGAGCATACCACCCCAAGCAGGGCCGTAAGAAGAAACCATATATTCTTTGGGTATTCCCCAAAAAAGCCCCGATAGATAGAGATAACTATTTGAAAAATGGCTTGATAGGTCGCCTCCTTTATCAAAAGCCCAGAGATTGTGAATGTAGAGTCCATATTCTTTTCGGAAGAATAAAACGACTAGTGGAAGACCGAGGATAGAGGTGATGGAAGAATATGTAATGAAAAATTTGATCCTGGTTTTTGTAAAATATAAAAGACTGCTTGTAATAGCCAAGGCAACTAAAGGCCAGCCGGTACTTACGTAAAATCCCAAGCCAGTGGCAACACTTAAGGCAATAATACTTCCAAAAAGACTGAGCTGAGAGGTTGCGCGGATAAATATACCGAGGATAAGCAGAGTTAGCCAAATCCAAAACATATAAAGGGCGTATTGGACACAATAACGTCCTTCGTAAAGTGGCCAAAAACTGAAAGACCAAAGGAAAACCAAGAAATAGGCTGTTGAGCGGCCGAAAAACTTGAGAGCTGTAAAAAAAACCAAAGGTAGTGTGGCCGCGGAAAGTATTGCCGGTGCTAACCATAGACTGGATAAGGATATCCCGAATACTTTGAAGATGGCCGCCAAAAACCAAATGAACATGGGGGGGATTTGTCCAATCCCGTAGAAAAATTTAAAATGCCACCCCTTTGAAAGGTCTTGGGCGAGATAGCCGAACATTGCCTCATCGAAAGACGGCCAAGTGACAATGGAAGTTAATCGATAGAAACGTAGGAAGAAAGCGAGAAAAACTAGGAGGAGAATCGACCAAGAGGATAAAGGGGGAAATGAAATAGACCAATCCCAATCCTTCTGTTTTTCATTATCGGAAATTTGTTTTAATCCATAAAGGAATGGAAAAATAATGAGGCACAATGCGATACACCAATTAATTGGTTGAGGCGGGGAAATGTGGGACATCAGAATGTTAACAATTAAAAAAAAATAAAAATGGAACCAACTTGGCTGAAAAAACCAAATCGCAGAATTATGGACATTATGTTTAGTTTCAGGAGATTTAGATTCAGGGCTCATAATTTCCGGGGCCTGAGAGGGAAATAGTATCATCGGGATGTAAAGAAGTTGAGCGGAACCGATGCGAATAAACTCAAAAACAGCTTAACATTCACGGCGTTACTCGAAAAGAAAATTTGTTTCAATTAAATGGTTCTGGGGCGGCCGGGAAAAGAAATCCCCAATGGGTTTGATTTCAAAATACCTTTTCAAATATGCGACCAAATTCATTAGATGATACGAGACTGGGCTTTCTCGATTTTAAAAAAATCATAGCCATTTTATATTTTTAGCTCGGGCAAGGGTCTTGACACAAGAACCATACCGGTTATAATCCACTCAGCCTTTAAGAAGGGTCCTGAGAGACCCTAAAGGAAACAAAAGTGAAATACGCTTGTAATAAAACTGAATTTACCCAAATGCCTCTTCATTCCATTGGCGGATCGAAGGGGTTTTTTTATGCCCAAAAATCCCCGGATAAAGTGGGGGTCAAACCATGACCACCAAGATCAAGGCCCGAATTCTTGAAGCCCAGGATATGGATCGGGCTCTCACCCGGATCGCCCATGAGATCCTAGAACGCAATAAAGGCACGCAAAACCTCGTATTGGTGGGCATTAAAAGCCGCGGGGAAGTGTTGGCGGAAAGGTTGGCCAATAAGATCAAGGCCATTGAGGGCACGGAAGTCCCCTGGGGAGCCCTGGATATCACCTTTTACCGCGATGACGCCGGCACCCACAAGCCCGGGAAGGCTCCCGAGGGCACCGACCTTCCTTTTGATGTCACGAACAAGAAGGTAGTCCTGGTGGATGACGTTCTTTATACCGGTCGAAGCGCGCGCGCGGCCATCGACCATATCATCGACTTCGGACGGCCCATCGCCATCCGCTTGGCGGTTCTGGTGGATCGGGGCCATCGGGAATTCCCCATCCATGCCGATTATGTGGGAAAGAACATTCCCTCCTCCCAAAAAGAAGAGGTTCTAGTGAAGGTCAAGGAAAAGGATGGTTCTGACGAAGTCCTCATCATGGAGGGTGAACCATGAGCTGGAAATCCAAGGATCTACTCACCCTTGAGGACCTTTCGGCCGAGGAGATCACCCATGTCCTTGATACGGCCAATTCCTTCAAGGAAGTTTCCACTCGGTCGGTGAAGAAGGTCCCCGCGCTTCGGGGACGGACCGTCGTGCTTTTCTTCCACGAACCCTCCACCCGCACCCGCACTTCCTTCGAGCTGGCGGCCAAGCGCCTTAGCGCCGATATCCTGAACGTTCAGACCGCGTCCTCCTCGCTCGTGAAGGGAGAAACCCTCATTGACACCTTGAAAACATTGGAGTCCATGACCATCGACGCTATCGTGGTGCGGCACAAAGCCTCAGGCGTGCCCCAGATGTTGGCCAACGTCACCCACGCTTCGGTCATCAACGCGGGGGACGGGGCTCATGAGCATCCCACCCAGGGCCTGCTGGATCTTTTCACCATCCGCGAGCATAAGGGAAGCATCGCCGGGCTGACCGTGACCATCATCGGGGACATCACCCACAGCCGGGTGGCCCGTTCGGACATCTATGGATTGACCAAGCTGGGCGCCAAGGTCCGTCTTTGCGCCCCGCCGACCCTCTTGCCGATGGGGATCGAAAAGATGGGTGTGGAGATTTTCTACGACCTGGACAAAGCCCTGGAAGGCTCGGATGTGGTCTATGTGCTCCGGCTCCAACTGGAAAGACAGAAAAAGAACCTGTTCCCCACGATCCGCGAATATTCCATGCTCTATGGCGTGACGAGTGAAAGACTCAAGAGAGCGAAAAAGGACGCCATCGTCATGCATCCCGGCCCCATGAATCGGGGCTTGGAGATATCCTCTGGCGTCGCCGATGGTCCGGCTTCGGTCATCGATGAACAGGTCACCAATGGGGTGGCTGTGCGAATGGCTGTCCTTTACCTGCTTCAGGGCGAGAAAACACAGGGAGAGAACTCGTGAAAAGTATGTTGATCCAAAATGGCCATGTGGTGGATCCCGCCAACCAGCTGGACGGTGAGGCGGATATCCTCATCCAAGACGGTAAGATCGCCAAGGTGGGCAAGGGCTTGAAGGCCAAAGCCGATCAGGTCCTGGACGCCAAGGGAAAATTGGTGACACCTGGGTTGGTCGACATCCACGTTCATCTTCGTGAGCCGGGGTTTGAATATAAAGAAACCATCGCTTCCGGCACCCAGGCCGCGGTGGCGGGAGGGGTCACCTCGGTGGCCTGCATGCCCAATACCAACCCGCCGATCGACGATCAGGCCATCGTTTACTTCATCAAGGCCAAAGCCGAGAAAGAGGGCTTTTGCCATGTTTTCCCAGTGGGTTGCATCTCCAAACATCGGGAAGGCACTGAGATGGCCGAGATCGGGGAACTGAAAAGGGCCGGGGCGGTGGCCCTGTCCGATGACGGCGCTCCCATCATGAACGCCGAGCTGATGCGCCGAGTCATGGAATACGCCAAGATGCAGGATCTGGTGGTCATCGATCACTGCGAGGATATGAACCTCTCCAATAACGGGGTGATGAACGAGGGATACGCGGCTACCCTCCTGGGCCTGCGGGGCATCCCGGCGGTTTCGGAGACCGTCATGGTCGCTCGCAACATCATGCTGGCTGAAATGACCGGGGCCAGGTTCCATGTGGCCCACCTTTCCACGGCCGGGTCGGTGGAACTGGTACGACAGGCCAAGAAAAAAGGCCTCAATGTGACCGCCGAGACGGCGCCCCATTACTGGAGCCTTTCGGACAAGTCCATCAAGAACTACAACACCAACTTCAAGATGAACCCTCCCCTTCGAAGCAAAGAGGATGTGGCGGCCATCCGTAAAGGACTGAAGGAAGGGGTGATCGATTGTATCGCGACCGATCACGCGCCTCATTCCTCTACCGAGAAACAATGCGAGTTCGACGAGGCTTCTTTCGGCATCGTGGGGTTGGAAACCCTCTTCGCGCTTACCTATAGCCATCTGGTGGAGCCGGGAGTGGTTTCCCTCTCCAGGGCCATCGAACTCCTGACGACGGCACCTTCCAAGATCGTGGGCATCAATAAGGGAACGCTATCCGAGGGTGTCGCAGCCGACGTCGCCATCTTTGATATCAAGACATCGAAAAAAGTCGACGCGAACCAATTCAAGAGCAAGGGCCGGAACACTCCCTTCAACGGATGGGATCTAAAAGGGTGGCCAGTGACGACCATCGTGAACGGGGTTGTGAAGTACCAGGCGGAATAAAACAGGGGTTAGGAATGAAATCCAATAAGGCGAAGAGGGCGGTTCTTGCCCTTGAAGACGGGACGTGGTTCGAAGGCTTATCTTTTGGGGCGGAAGGAAAATCTTTCGGCGAGGTCGTTTTTAACACCTCCATGACGGGTTACCAGGAAATACTGACCGACCCTTCCTATAAGGGCCAGATGGTCACCATGACCTATCCCCTCATCGGCAACGTGGGCGTGAATCCAGTGGATATAGAATCCCGCAAACCCTTCGTGGAAGGGTTCATCGTACGGGAATATTGCAAACATCCCTCCAACTACCGCATGACCATGACGCTGGGCGACTACCTAAAAAAGAACAAAATCATCGGTATTGAAGGCATCGATACCAGGGCACTGACTTCCCATCTTCGTCAATTCGGGGCGAAAAAAGGCGTCCTTTCCACGACTGAACTGGACCCCAAGAAACTGGTAAAGCAGGCCAAGGATAGCCCGGGCCTCATCGGGCGGGACCTGGTGAAAGAGGTCACCATCGATAAGCCCTATCACTGGACCGAACTGCCTTACGACTTGGATCGGTCGGCGGTCGACGGTCGACAGTCCACCGCGGAAGAGCAAATGAAGCTCCAGGACATAACCAAGGGATCTAGCCAACCCATGATCAAGATCGCGGCCCTGGATTGCGGGATGAAATACAACATCCTGCGAAAATTGACGGCGCAGGGTTTCGATGTGACGGTCTATCCCGCCACCACAGGCCCTGAGGCCCTGTTAGCTGAAGGCGTCAAGGGCGTGTTCCTTTCCAACGGCCCGGGTGACCCGGAAGGCGTCCCTTATGTCATCGAGACGGTCCGGCAGTTGATCTCCAAGAACGTTCCCATCTTCGGCATCTGCCTGGGACACCAGATCCTCGGGCTAGCCCTGGGAGGGAAGACCTACAAACTTAAGTTCGGCCATCGGGGCGGGAACCAGCCGGTCATCAACACACTCACCCAAAAGGTCGAGATCACCAGCCAGAACCACGGGTTTTGCGTCCAGAACGAGAGCCTGAATAAGGAAGAAGTCCTGCCGACCCATATCAACCTGAGCGATAACACCAGCGAGGGGATGGAAATGAGGAAGAAACCGGTCTTCAGCGTTCAATACCATCCGGAAGCCTCACCCGGGCCCCATGACGCGAGTTACTTATTCAAACAATTCAAAAGTCTCGTGGAGAAAAATTCATAATGCCAAAACGCACTGACATCAAAAAGATCCTCGTCATCGGGGCCGGTCCCATCATCATCGGCCAGGCCTGCGAGTTCGACTATTCGGGTACCCAGGGCTGTAAGGCCCTGAAAGAGGAAGGCTACGATGTCATCCTCATCAATTCCAACCCCGCCACCATCATGACGGACCCGGAATTCGCCTACCGCACCTACATCGAACCCATCACACCCGAGATCATCCGGAAGATCATCGAGAAAGAACGTCCCCAGGCCTTGCTCCCCACGCTGGGCGGGCAGACGGCGTTGAACGCCGCGGTGGCCCTGGCCGAGAACGGCACCTTGAACGAATTCAAGGTCGAATTGATCGGCGCTAACCTGGCCGCCATCAAAAAGGCGGAGGACCGCCAGTTATTCAAAGAGGCCATGTTGAAGATCGGGCTGGATCTTCCCAATTCTCTCACCGTAAAAACACTGGAAGAGGGTTTGGGATTCGCTGAGACAAACGGTTATCCCATCATCATCCGCCCCGCCTTCACCTTGGGTGGTACGGGCGGCGGTATCGCTTACAACCGGCAAGAGTTCGAGGAAACGCTCGCGAAGGGTTTGGATCTTTCCCCGATCCATCAATGTCTGGTCGAAGAGTCGGTGTTAGGCTGGAAAGAATTCGAGATGGAAGTCATGCGGGACCTCAAGGACAACGTGGTCATCATCTGCTCCATCGAGAACATGGACCCCATGGGTATCCACACGGGGGACTCGGTCACGGTGGCGCCCGCCCAGACCCTGACGGATAAAGAACTCCAGCGCATGAGGGACGCTTCCATCGCCTGCATCCGGGAGATCGGCGTGGACACGGGCGGATCCAACATCCAGTTCGGGATCGATCCCAAGACGGGCCGAATGGTTATGATCGAGATGAACCCCAGGGTTTCCCGTTCCTCGGCCCTGGCCTCCAAGGCGACAGGTTTCCCCATCGCCAAGATCGCGGCCAAACTGGCCGTGGGTTATACCCTGGACGAGCTCTTCAACGACATCACCCGCTATACCAAGGCGGCCTTCGAGCCGACCATTGACTACGTGGTCACCAAGATCCCCCGATTCACCTTCGAGAAGTTCGTCGATACGGAGGATATCCTGAACACGCAGATGAAGAGCGTGGGCGAGACCATGTCCATCGGCCGGACCTTCAAGGAAAGCTATCAAAAGGCCGTCCGTTCCATGGAAACCGGCACCATCGGTTTGGGGGCTGATGGCAGGGAATTCAAGGAAGGCCGTTGGCAAAAGACGAACGCCCGCAAACCTAAACCCCTCCCGCTGGACCTGTTGGACGCCCAATTACGTAAACCCACATCCCAACGGCATTTTTTCATCCGCCAGGCTTTTTGGCAGGGTTATGACGTGGAAAAGATCTACAAGTTATCGGCTATCGATCCCTGGTTCCTGAACGAACTCAAGGAAATCGTGGACCTGGAAAAGGAACTGGAGAAAGTTACCTCGAAAAAAGGAAAACTGAAATCCAAACTTCCCCTTGAGCTGTTACGTCGGGCCAAAGCCCTCGGTTTTTCAGACGCTCAATTGTCGTTCCTGTGCGGGGTCAAGGAGACCGAAGTCCGTCAATACCGTAAATCCCTGAAGGTCACCCCGGTTTACAAGATGGTGGATACTTGCGCCGCCGAGTTCGAGGCCTTCACGCCCTATCTCTACTCGACCTACGAGCTTGGCAAATCCTCCTTCGAGGGCAAGGACCTGGAAGCCCTCCCGACGGACAAGGAAAAGATCATGATCCTGGGAGGCGGACCCAACCGCATCGGCCAGGGTATCGAGTTCGATTATTGCTGCGTCCATGGGGCCTTCGCTCTCAAAGCCGACGGCTACGAGGTCATCATGGTCAACAACAACCCGGAGACCGTCTCGACCGACTACGACACCTCCAGCCGCCTTTATTTCGAGCCCCTGACCTTCGAGGACGTGATGAACATCATGGACCGGGAGAACCCGAAGGGTGTGGTCGTCCAATTCGGGGGCCAGACGCCTTTGAAACTGGCGGTCCCGCTCAAAAAAGCCGGGGCTCCCATCATCGGCACCTCGCCCGAATCCATCGATATCGCCGAGGATCGCAAGCTTTTCGGGGCCATGCTGCGGCGCCTCAAGATCCGCCATCCGGACAACGGGATCGCCATGAACGTCAAACAAGCCAAACCGGTGGCCCGCAAGGTGGGTTACCCGGTCATGGTCCGTCCTTCCTATGTGCTGGGGGGCAGGGCCATGGAGATCGCCTATGACGAGTCGGCCCTGGACGATTTCGTCCTGCGGGCGGCCGAAGCCGCTCCCAACCTGCCCATCCTGATCGACCATTTCCTAGAGGACGCGTTGGAAGTGGACGTGGATTGTATCTGCGACGGGAAAGAAGTGTTGATCGCGGGCATCATGGAACATATCGAGGAAGCGGGGGTGCATTCGGGAGACTCGGCCTGCGTCATCCCGCCCTATACCCTGCGGGGAGACCAGATCGCCAATATCCGCAAATACACCAAGGAAATGGCCCTGGCCCTGAAGGTCAAGGGTCTGATGAACGTCCAATACGCCATCAAGAATGACATGGTCTACGTGCTGGAAGTGAATCCGAGGGCTTCCCGGACCGTGCCGTTCGTTTCCAAGGCTACCGGCACCCCCTGGGCCAAGGTCGCGGTCAGGGTCATGGCGGGAAGAACCATCGCCCAGCTCGGCGTCAAGGAAGTGGCTTATCTGAAGCATATCGCGGTGAAGGAATCGGTGTTCCCCTTCAACCGGTTCCCGGGTGTGGATACGGTCCTGGGACCGGAAATGAAATCCACCGGCGAGGTCATGGGTCTGGACCAGGACTTCGGCATGGCTTTCTCCAAGAGCCAGATGGCCGCCAACTCGTCGCTGCCCCTGAAGGGAACGGTGTTCGTGTCGGTCAAGAACAAGGATAAGCGCTCGGTCATCTTCATCGCCAAACGTTTGAGCGACATGGGTTTCAAATTGGTCGCTACCGAGGGAACGGCCCAGGCCTTGACCAGCAACGGGCTGGAAGTGACGGTGGTGCGGAAGGTCCATGAAGGCCGGCCCAACGTGGTGGACCTGATCAAGAATCATGGCGTCCAGCTCATCATGAATACCCCGGCGGGGAAGGGGCCCCGTTCGGACGATTTCCAGATCCGCCGCGCCGCGGTCGTCTACAACGTTCCCTGCATCACGACCCTTTCGGCTTGCGCCGCGGCCGCCAACGGCATCGAGGCCCTGAAGAAAAGGGACATCAAGGTGAAGTCGCTGCAGGCCTATTTCTCAAATGAAGTTTAAAAAAGAATAGGCCTAGACCCATGTCATTGGATTTGACTTGGGAACGGGGCGGTCTTCTGAAAGATAGTTTTTGTATTGTTAAGGTGGCAAAATTTTTGTCAGAAAGCCGCCGAAAAAGTTCGATCTCACCACAATTGTCATAACTTTATTCATTCCCGAAAATTATTTTTAAAAATCATTAAAACGAACAACTGGAAACTTTATCGATAAACGGGACGGAGTATGGTTTCAGGGCACAAATATTGCAGTTTTTCGCCTAACTTTTCGATTATCCTCAGGGAATAACGCTTTCAAAGGACCTGGAAAATGGCCGCTGTTTCCGAAAAACGCCGCCGCGAAAGATTCGAAGTCAAAAAACCCGTTCGTGTTTTTACGGTGGTCCCGTCGAAATCGGGCAATATTTTCGAGGTCGACGCGAAACATCAGCCGGGTATCGCCCACAACATCAGCGAAAGCGGTTTGAAGCTAGAGGTCCAACGGCCTTTCAAATCGGAAGCGATACTGAAGCTGAATATCGAATTGGAGAAAGATCAAACCATCGAAGTCTACGCCAAGATCGTCTGGGCCAAGAAAACCCACTGCGGGGTCAGTTTCGTCCTTCCGGATGAATGGGCCATCAAAGCCATCCAAGACCTGGCCAAGAACTCGGTGGAAAAAGAAGCGTAAGTTCCATCCAACCCAGGCTCACGATATCTTGGATATTCAGCGGTTTCCTCCTTCCTGTTTTTATCGTTCTTTCTTCGTCTTGTGAACCCAGTCCCAATCCCATAAACTAAACCCCATGAAAAACCGCCTGCATATTTATTACGGTTATGGCAAAGGCAAGACGACCGCCTCGCTGGGCCTGTCCCTGCGCGCCCTGGGGGCTGGGTTGAAGGTGGCTTTTGTCCAGTTCGACAAAGGTTATAACGGCAAGGATGAGCATTATTCCGAGAGGAAATTGCTCAGGAAACTGAAGGGGATAACCCTATTCCCGTTTGGCGGGGAAAGGGTGCTTGGCCCCAAGGCCTTCCGTTTCAGGAACGATCCGGTCGATTTTGAGCAGGCCCGGGCGGCCTTGAATAAATCCCGTGAACTGATCACAAAAGGCAAGCAAGACCTGCTGGTTTTGGACGAGCTATTGGCCGCGGTCATGTGCAAGCTGGTGACAAGGGAAGAGGTCATGGACTTAGTGAAACTTTACGATCGCAAACGGAGATGCGAATTGGTCATCACCGGGCATCAGGTCTGGCCCGAGTTGGTCGCCAAAGCCGATCTGGTCACCGAAATGAAAAAAGAGAAACATTATTTCGACGCCCAAGAGCAGGCTAAAAAAGGGATCGAGTTTTAATGGTCCGGCCCTTGAAGATGAGTATCGCTTATTTCACCCTGGCCCTGTTGTTTGCCCTGACAGCGTTCCTTAACGAATTCTATCGGCCTTTTTTCTTTCCTGGTTTGCCGAAAGAATGGGTCTGGTGCCTCTGCTTTTTGGGAACGGTTGTCTTTGCCATCTTTGGGTGGAATGGGTGGAACCGGTTCCGAGGTCGCCGTCAAAAGGCTGTCGGCCTGATCCTTGAAGCGGTCCAGGCCCGGAACGCCTCGGCTAAAACCGTCGATAATGACTTGGCGAACGCCGAAAGGACCATATCCCGTCTGATCGCCAACCGGGAAGAGGACCTGACGGAAATTGGCCCGGACCTCACGTTGGAGTCCCTGGGCCGATTAGCGGCTTATTTACCGACGCTTCTGGCTGAGGTCGAGAATGAGTTGGACGCCCGTATCCGGCTGGGTATCGTCGGGGTCTATCTGGGAGAAACCCTTTGCCGGAACAAGAATTGGCGGTGGCTTTTCAAAGCCGATCCAAACCTACGGCAATTCAATTATCTGGTCTCGTCCCTTGAACGGGAAGGCCGGAAAATGGACCCCTTCATGTGGGCCGGTGATCTTTTCGCCGGGCGGAAGGATATTCGAAGCCTGAAAGAGATCATGTGAACATGGACAGAAACGATAGTTCCGGACAAAAGAGACCTCACCGCTCGGTTTCATTCCATATTTGTATCCTCGCTCTCCTTTTCTCTGGGAGCGTCCTCCCCGCCCAGGCCGCCTTCCTGAATTTCACGGGAACATTTTTAAAGCCCACTTATTATCATAATTACAGCACCGAACAGATCGAGTCCATGAGCCATATCTATCGATCGAGCCGGGCGATGCACGAGCCGGGGCTGACCGCTTTCGAGAACGAGGTCCAGCATAACGTGGAGGTGGCGGGGATGAACTACGGCCCGGGCAAGCCCCTGGTCGTCTGGGCCGACTCGGTCCACGTTGATTTTTCCATCACGAAAATGAACGTTTATGTCTCCAGCCAGTTCCCGGAGGGGAGCTGCCAGTACCGGGTCGTTCTGGCCCACGAGAATACCCATGTGGCGATCAACGACCGGGCTTTCGTCAAATACCAATCCTTGATGAAAAGGGCCCTGCAGAGGGACCGGTCCATCCCGACCAAAGCCCATCCGATCAGGGTAGGTTCCATGGAAGAGGGGAAAAGCGTCATCGAGAAACGCATCGAGGGCATCATCGTGCCCATATTCAACAGGTTCAAAGAGGAAGTCTTGCGGAACAACGCGAAGATCGACACGCCCGCGAGCTACCGGCGTACCCAGGCGCAATGCTCCCATTGGTGAGGGCGCGGGCAAAAAAAAAGCCCCTGGGGGTGACCCCAGGGGCTTTTAACGGCGCGAGATAGTTATATCTTGCGGACGTTTTCAGCTTTCAAACCCTTTTGACCTTGTGTGACATCGAACTCCACGCGGTCGCCTTCATTCAGGGATTTAAATCCATCTGTCTGAATAGCGGAGAAGTGAACAAATACGTCTTCACCCCCGTCTTGGGAAATGAAACCAAAGCCTTTTTCGTTCTTGAACCACTTAACTGTTCCTTGTGCCATGCTGCAACAACCTTTCTACTAATAAAAATTTAACATCTCTTCGGACCTGACGGTCCCGAAGAAGGATTAATCATACTAAAATCTTCCTAAAAAGACAGGGGAAAAGCCCCTTTTGCCCAATTTTTGGAATAGATGGTCCTTTTTTTATTAACAAATAAGCCTCCAGAGGAACCTTCTCCGGCCCCTAAGGATTGGTGGCAACCTCCCACCACTTGTGTAAATCGGATTTTTCGACCCCCTAAGTTGTATCTTTATTGACACTTTCTTTGGCTCTCTTCGTCAAATTTAGGCGTTAGAATCGGTGTCATTCCATAAACAGACTTAGCCAGAAAAAGGAGCGTTCGTGAAAAAATTATCGATGGTCGTCGGCCTCATCCTTCTGCTTTTCACTCCATCCGCAAAAGCCGTGGACCTGAACTGGCTGGTCAATGGGGACTTCAAGGATCGGTCCGGATGGGATGGTAACCTCCAGACCCAGCCGGGCCATGACGGCAAACCATCCGCCTATCTCCACAACGACTCATTTACCTGGACCGCCAACGAGCAGGAAGTGAAATTGCCCCAGCCCCCGCCTCCGGCCATCGAGATCTCGGGCTGGATGAAATGCCAGGACGTGGTCAAGGGGACCAGGGATTGGGAAATGGCCCGCATCACCGTCGTCTTCTTTGACGCCAATAAACAGCAGGTGGGGGGATGGCCCGCTGAGATCGCCAGCGCGATCGGGTCCCAGGACTGGAAGCTTTATTCCAACCAATATAAAGTGCCGGCCTTCGCCGCCACCGCCAAGGTCAGCCTCCAGATGTGCAACTGCAAGGGAAGCGCCTGGTACAGCGACCTGCGCCTGCTGGTCTATGATTACGACCTGAAACCCCTGGCGGTCGGCGCGGCCTCGACCCATCCTTCCCTGAAACCCGCTTCCTCGATCAAGACGGACAACTGGTTGTTGGACCCGGACTTCGAGACGCCGGGCTCGGACGCCTGGAACATGGCGAAGGTTGACGCCCAGGGCCACAACTCCAGCCATTCCCTGGTGGTCGAGAACACCGCGCCCGCCTGGACCCTGCCGGCCCAGGACGTTTCCTTCCGGGGCAAGACCCCCGCCCGGATCGTTTACGGCGGGTGGGTAAGGACGGACCAGGTGGTCCGGGGGAAAGAGGACTATATGGCCGCCCGCCTGGGCGTGGATTTTAGGGACGCCGACAACAAGCAGGTCGGGGGTTGGCAGGCGGAGGCCTGCGCCGTGTCTGGCACGACCGACTGGACCTATTATGAGAAGTCCTATCCGGTCCCGGCCGGTTCGGCGGCGGTCCATGTGGACGCCGGCTTGGGTAACTGCGCGGGCAAGGCCTGGTTCGACGATCTCTCCCTGACCCTGCTGGATGATAAGGGGAACAAGATACCGGTCGTTCTCCAGACCGAGCAGGCCAGCGACACATCCGATTGGTACATTTACCAGCCGCCCCTCAAGGCGGACCAGGCTCCGCTGGATCTTTCCTTCCTCAATGAGGCCCCGGCGGGCGGTCACGGTTTCGTGACGAACCAGGGCGGGCATTTCACCTTCGCCGACGGCACCAGGATCAAATTCTGGGGCACGGACGGGGTGGGTCCCCGCCTTTTCATTCCCCATGAGGAAGCGGACCTGGTGGCTGGGCGCATGCGCAAGCTGGGCATCAACCTGGTGCGTTTGCATTTTCTCGACAACGACTGGGGCGAGGTCAGCCTGTTCGACCCCAAGGCCGACAATACCCAGACCTTCAATCCCGCGGCCCTGGACCAGATGGATTACCTCATCGCCGCCCTCAAGAAGAACGGCATCTATGTCTATCCCGACTGGTCGGTGGGCCGTAAATACCGCGAGGGCGACCAAGTGCCAGGCTACAAGGACCTGGAGGAAGGCGCCAAGACGGTCATCCATTTCAGCCGGCGTATCATCGAGCTCAACAAAAAATACGCCGAGGCGCTCCTGACCCACCTGAACCCCTACACGGGCCTGGCCCTGAAGGACGACCCGGTCTATGTGGGCAACGAGATCGTGAACGAGTCCTCCATCTTCTGTAATTTCGGCGAGCAGAAATTCCCCCAGCCCTTCTGGGACGAATTGCAGAAAATGTTCGAGGCCTGGGGCGGCAAGGGCCCCATCACCCATTTCAAGTTCGACTGGGACAGCCAGTCCCTGAAGGCCATCGAGAACCCGGAGAACGCCGACTCCAGCCTGAAGTTCCTGCTCCATACGGTCCTGAAGAGCAACCTGGAAATGAAAACCTTCCTGGCCAAACTCAGCCCCCATGCCTTACTGACCGGAAGCAACATCGGCCTGCCGGTGCTGGGCAACATCAAGAGCGACTCGGTCATGGACTTTATGGATACCCACTCCTATTGGGACCATCCGCAGATCTGGAACATCGCCGGGGGCTGGTCCAATGTGGACCGGGCGCCCATGAACAACACGACCCAGCTGAAGAATCCCTTCCAGGGGTCCTTGCTCTTCGGTCTATGCAACGACGCGGTATTGGGCAAGCCCCTCATTGTCACCGAATGGAATGATTGTTTCCCCAATGAGTACCGTTTGGAGGGCCCCATCTTGATGGCCGCTTACGGCTGCCTGCAGGATTGGGACGGCTTTTTGCAGTTCGATTTCGGCCCGTCCCTGATCGGTTCGGAGAAGATGACCAATTTCTCCATCAACTCCCGCCCGGATAACGAGCCTCTCTACCAGGCCGGCGCCCTGATCTTCGAGGAGGGGTTGTTGAAACCCTCGGACGTGACCATCGAGGAACCCATCGCCGACCAGGATATCCTGGCCAACGGCAGCAAATCTTCCTGGCTGTTCGACCATCCCTGGCTTCCTTATGTCGCCAAGGTGGCGAAGCGTTTCGTTGGTTCCAAGCCAGCGGCCCCCTCGGACCTATCTAAGATCGAGAAGCTTTACAACGCCGAGGAAAAAGAGGTCGACAGTTCTACGGGCGAGGAGACCCTCTATTACGGCAAGGGCATCCTGAAGATCGACAGCCCCATGGTCCAGGGGTTGGTCGGGGCCATCTCGGCCGACAGTCCGGACCAGGTTTGGGGAACAACGGGAATGTGGGCGCATGTCGCCCCCCGCAATCCCTGGACGGCCATCCTGGCGGTCGCTTTGGACCACCAGCCCTTGAGCCAGTCCAAGAAATTCGTGGTGTTCGCCGTGGGCCGGGCCGAGAACAGCGGGCAGGTCTTCAACCCCACCCGCACCGCCCTCAAGGACTCGGGGCATACCCCCATCCTGATGCAGGGTGTAACGGCCAAAATATCCATCGTCGACCACGCCGCGGACCATTACCTGGTCACGCCCATCGACGAGTCGGGACAGAAGCTGTCCCCCCTGTCGACCACTATGAATAAAGGGGCTTTGGAGTTTAATATTTCCCCCAAGGACCGCTCCAGCTATTACCTTGTGGAGCTGAAAGAATAGGAAAGACAGGCGGGGAAATGACGGAGCGAATAAAAGAACCTTTGAAGGTCAACGAGATATACCTGAGCCTTCAAGGCGAATCGACTTGGGCGGGCCTGCCTTGCGTGTTCATCCGCCTGACCGGTTGTTCCCTCAGGTGCCAATGGTGCGACACGGCCTACGCTTTTCATGAGGGAGAGGATAAGAGCCTGGAAACCATCCTGCGAAAGGTGGATTCCTACGGCGTCAAACTGGTGGAACTCACCGGCGGCGAACCCCTGGAACAGGAGGGGGTCTATCCCCTGATGGATTCCCTCTTGGACCAAGGGTATAGGGTGATGCTGGAAACCAGCGGGGCGGTGGAACTGGACCGGGTACCTCCCGCCATCGTAAAGATCATGGATATCAAATGCCCAGGTTCGGGTGAGGAAGCACGGAATGTCTGGGCCAACCTGGACCGGCTTGTTCCGGGGCAGGACGAGATCAAGTTCGTCATCGCTGGCCGGGAAGATTACGACTACGCCAAAGGCGTCATCGAAAAAAAACGGCTGGCGGGAAAGTTCACCCTGTTGTTTTCGACCGCTTTTGGCCATTTGGAGCCGGCCGAACTGGCCCAATGGATCACCGACGACCGTTTGCCGGTGAGGTTCCAACTGCAACTGCATAAAATATTGTGGCCCAAAGAATCCAAAGGAAGGTAGTCGAGAAATGAAAAGTAAAAAAGCGGTCGTGCTGGTCTCCGGCGGTTTGGATTCCACTACCTGTCTGGCCATCGCCAAAAGCCGGGGGTTCGAGCCCTACGCCCTGACCCTCTCCTACGGCCAAAGGCACCAGGCGGAGCTGAAGGCCTCCCGCCGGGTGGTGAAGAAGTTCGGGGTGAAAAACCACCTGGAGTTGGCCGTGCCCCTGACCTCCTTCGGCGGTTCGTCCCTCACGGACAGCAAGATCAAGGTCCCTAAGTCACGAAGCCTGAAAGAAATGGGGAAGGGCATCCCCTCTACTTATGTTCCGGCCCGCAATACCATTTTCCTTTCCCTGGGCATGGCCTGGGCCGAGGTCATCGGGGCGCAGGACCTTTTCATCGGCGTGAACGCGCTGGATTACAGCGGCTACCCGGACTGCCGTCCGGAATTCATCCGGGCCTTCGAGAAGCTCGCCCGGCTGGCAACCCGCAAAGGCGTGGAAGGGAAATGGCGGTTCAAGATCCATACGCCCCTCATCCGGATGACCAAAGCCCAAATCATCCTGACAGGATTAAGATTGGGGGTGGATTACGGGCTGACCCATTCCTGTTATGACCCCGTCAAAGTTGATCGTCCATGCGGTAGGTGTGATTCGTGTCTTTTAAGGGCCAAAGGGTTTTCACAACTTGGAGTAAAAGATCCCCTAATAAAATAAATACCTAATTTTGTTTATTTCTTCATAGTTTCAAAATCATTAAAACAATCGAAATTGTCCAAAATGTGCCATGAAAATAGGACAATTACCCCACCGTTTCAAAATTTTCTTTGGGTTTCAACATTGGTTCTTTTGAAAACCCCACCGACTCGTTTAGCGATATAGCGGAGCGGATTTTATCGTGGTAATCTATTAACTAAATAGTTTTAACAGGGGACTAGGTTCTTGGTTTTGAAATTGCCGAACCACCCACCGTAAAATTTCACGATCTGGATTGGTGCTGACCCGCCAACATTTCATTGAACCTAAAAGGGTAAGCATTACCGAATGATAAAAAACTTCCACCGCTTTTTTACCGCGCTCTGTGTTATCTGTGTTTTCACGGCAACTACTGCCTGGGCTCAGATCCAATTAGGCGTTTCCATTGTCGCCCCCGTTCCCCCTGATTCCACCCTCCTCGCGGGCACTTCAAATGTCGCCCTTTTACATATCCGTATCACCAATAATGGTTCGGAAGATGTCACTTTATCTTCCATCACGGTTTCCGCTCCGGCGACTGAAACGGGAAATGACACTAAGATCTCTGAAGTGGATCTTTATCAGGATGTGGATCAAGCTGGAGTGGTGGATGGGAGCGTCAATTGGCTGGCTGGGGGAAAGTATCACGTAGCCACCGGAGGTTCGGTTGTTTTTTCAGATCCCGGGTATCCCCTCGATACCATCGCGCAAGGCACAAGCGAAGATTATGTCGTTTCCTATGATTTTTCATCGACCGCTCCGCCAGGAGCTTATACGACTGCTATCTTGGCCGCTATTCAAGTGACTGGTGCGGGTGATTCGACTGGAACGGCCATACAAGTGAATGGACTTTTTCCGCTGAACGGGGCGACGATCACGATCGCGACCCCAACACCAACCTACACACCGACCACGACCGACACTCCGACCATAACATTCACACCCACCAACACCCCGACCCAGACATTTACGGCCACTGCCACTTCCACCGCGACCCTGCCTACGCTGTTCGTGGCGATTTCCACCCTCACCCCGGCAGATACCTCTGTTATTGCCGGGACGGTTGATGTACCTGTGATGCATTTCCAGATCGGTAACCCTGGGGTGGACACGATTGATATCAGCTACATCATTCTGAATTCCTCGGGGAACGATCAGGGGGTTACGGCTTCTTTATGGCAAGATGATGATCACGCTGGGGTAGTGGATGGAAGTGTCAATTGGCTTACTGAGTCACGTTATTCCGCCTCTAGCCACGCGGCTACGTTGGGGGGATTCCCCTTGGATAGCTTGGGTGCCGGAGTTACCCAGGATTATTTGATTTCTTATGATTTCGCCGGCAATGCCGCGACGGGAACCTATGGAAGTCAAATTGCTTCATCGATCAAGATCGTTGGGACCGATACCACTTTAGAAAAACCGATCGTTGTGTCAGGGACTTTCCCTCTGACAGGAGCGAATATCACGGTGGTTTTGGCGACTCCCACACCTACCTTAACGCCAACCCTGACAGCAACGAATACGACTACTTCCACGGCGACTTTCACCGAAACCCAGACCGGGACTTTCACCTCTACCGATACGGCGACCAATACTACAACTACGTCATTTACTGATACACCTACTAATACAACGACTAATACGGGAACAAATTCCCCCACCGATACCGCGACACCAACGCCCACTTTAACACCTACAGATACGGCGACCATTACCCTGACCAATACCCCTACCGATAGCCCAACCAATTCGGCAACCGAAACCCCAACTAACACGGATACTCAAACCGTCACCTCGACAGGAACTGACACGGCCACCGATACACCAACTTCCTCGGCTACCAATACGGCCACCAACTCAGCGACGAATACGGGTACGGACACGGCTACCGCCACTATTACCGATACCCCAACCAACACAGCCACGCTCACTTCGACAAATACCGTTGCGGATACGGCGACCAATACCGTGACCAATACTGCCACCAACTCGGCGACGAATACGGGGACGGACACGGCTACCGCCACTATTACCGATACCCCAACCAACACAGCCACGCTCACTTCGACAAATACCGCTGCGGATACCGCCACCAATACCGCGACCAATACGGCCACCAATTCAGCAACGAATACGGGCACGGACACGGCTACCGCTACCATTACCGATACCCCAACCAACACAGCCACGCTCACTTCGACAAATACCGCTGCGGATACGGCCACCAATACCGCGACCAATACGGCCACCAATTCAGCGACCAATACGGGGACGGACACGGCTACTTCGACTATTACTGATACACCGACCAACACAGCCACGCTCACCTCGACGAATACCGCTGCGGATACCGCGACCAATACAGTGACCAATACAGTCACCAATACGACTACCGATACGGCGACCACTACGGCCACCAACTCAGCGACGAACACGGGTACGGATACGGCGACCTCGACCATTACGGATACGCCAACCAATACAGCTACGGCGACATCGACCAATACCCCGGCTGACACGGCGACTAATACGGCGACGAATACATCCACCAATACCGTTACAAACACGGGTACGGATACGGCGACCTCGACCATTACGGATACGCCAACCAATACGGCTACGGCGACATCAACCAATACCCCGGTTGACACGGCGACGAATACTGCGACGAATACATCCACCGATACCGCCACAAACACGGGTACGGATACGGCGACCTCGACCATTACGGATACGCCAACCAATACGGCTACGGCGACATCAACCAATACCCCGGCTGACACGGCAACGAATACTGCGACGAATACTTCTACTAACACAGTTACAAATACAGGAACAGATACTGCGACCTCGACCATTACGGATACGCCGACCAATACGGCTACAGCCACCTCAACCAATACTTCGGCTGACACGGCGACGAATACTGCGACGAATACATCCACCAATACCGTTACAAACACGGGTACGGATACAGCGACCTCGACCATTACGGATACGCCGACCAATACAGCGACAGTAATTTCAACAGATACGCCGACCAACACTGCCACGGCGACATCGACGAATACGGGTACTGATACGGCTACGAATACCGCAACTGACACGGTAACGAATACCACGACGGATACCGCCACTAACACATTGACCAACACACCGACGGATACGGCTACCAATACAGCAACTGGAATCTCGACGGATACGCCGACCAACACGGCCACGGCGACTTCAACGAACACTGGTACTGATACGGCTACCAACACCGCGACAAATACGGTAACGAATACAACGACCGATACGGCCACTAACACAATGACCAACACTCCGACGGATACGCCAACCAATACAGCAACTGGAATCTCAACGGATACACCGACTAACACGGCCACGGCGACATCGACAAATACGGGTACTGATACGGCCACTAACACGGCGACCAATTCTGCCACGAATACTACGACGGACACGGCTACCAGCACATCGACCGGCACACCAACGAATACGGCTACAAACACCGCGACTGGCGTTTCGACAGATACGCCGACCAACACTGCCACGGCGACATCGACAAATACGGGTACTGATACGGCTACGAATACCGCCACTAACACGGTGACGAACACTCCGACGGATACGGCTACCAATACAGCGACTGGAATCTCAACGGATACACCGACCAACACAGCCACGTCGACTTCGACGAACACAGGTACTGATACGGCCACAAATACAGCGACGAACACGGTAACGAATACGACGACCGATACAGCTACCAGCACATTTACGAATACACCAACGAATACAGCCACAAACACCGCAACTGGCGTTTCGACGGATACGCCAACCAACACGGCCACGGCGACATCGACGAATACGGGTACTGATACGGCTACGAATACCGCAACTAACACGGTAACGAATACCACGACGGATACCGCCACTAACACATTGACCAACACACCGACGGATACGGCTACCAATACAGCGACTGGAATCTCAACAGATACGCCGACCAACACTGCCACGGCGACTTCAACGAACACTGGCACTGATACAGCTACTAACACCGCGACGAACACGGTCACGAATACAACGACGGATACGGCTACCAGCACATCGACCGGCACACCAACGAATACGGCTACAAACACCGCGACTGGCGTTTCGACAGATACGCCGACCAACACTGCCACGGCGACATCGACAAATACGGGTACTGATACGGCTACGAATACCGCCACTAACACGGTGACGAACACTCCGACGGATACGGCTACCAATACAGCGACTGGAATCTCAACGGATACACCGACCAACACAGCCACGTCGACTTCGACGAACACAGGTACTGATACGGCCACAAATACAGCGACGAACACGGTAACGAATACGACGACCGATACAGCTACCAGCACATTTACGAATACACCAACGAATACAGCCACAAACACCGCAACTGGCGTTTCGACGGATACGCCAACCAACACGGCCACGGCGACATCGACGAATACGGGTACTGATACGGCTACGAATACCGCAACTAACACGGTAACGAATACCACGACGGATACCGCCACTAACACATTGACCAACACACCGACGGATACGGCTACCAATACAGCGACTGGAATCTCAACAGATACGCCGACCAACACTGCCACGGCGACTTCAACGAACACTGGCACTGATACAGCTACTAACACCGCGACGAACACGGTCACGAATACAACGACGGATACGGCTACCAGCACATCGACCGGCACACCAACGAATACGGCTACAAACACCGCGACTGGCGTTTCGACAGATACGCCGACCAACACTGCCACGGCGACATCGACAAATACGGGTACTGATACGGCTACGAATACCGCTACGAACACGGTAACGAATACGACGACGGATACCGCCACTAACACGGTGACGAACACTCCGACGGATACGGCTACCAATACAGCAACTGGAATCTCGACGGATACACCGACCAACACAGCCACGTCGACTTCGACGAACACTGGCACTGATACAGCTACTAACACCGCGACGAACACGGTCACCAACACAACGACAGCTACCGCCACTAACACGGTGACGAACACTCCGACGGATTCGGCTACCAATACAGCAACTGGAATCTCAACGGATACGCCGACCAACACGGCCACGGCGACATCGACGAATACGGGTACTGATACGGCTACCAATACCGCTACGAACACGGTCACCAACACAACGACGGATACTGCCACTAACACGGTGACGAACACTCCGACGGATACGGCTACCAATACAGCAACTGGAATCTCGACGGATACGCCAACCAACACGGCCACGGCGACTTCGACGAATACAGGTACTGATACGGCTACGAATACCGCGACGAACACGGTTACCAACACAACGACGGATACGGCCACTAACACGGTGACGAACACTCCGACAGATACAGCGACCAATACGGTAACTAATACCGTTACCAATACGACGACCGATACCGCGACCAGTACCTTTACCAACACTCCGACGAATACGGCGACCAACACCTGGACCAATATCAATACCGACACGCCCACCAATACGGCCACCAACACGCCTACTAATTCCGCGACGAACACCACGACGGATACGGCTACCAATACGCCGACCAATACAGCGACCAACACCACGACGGTCACTTCTACTGACACCGCGACCAATACCGGCACCGATACGGCTACCAACACCCCGACCAATACGGTCACCGATACTTCCACGAATACAACGACCGATACACCCACCAATACGGCTACCACTACGGCAACGAATACGGTGACCGATACGGCCACCAATACGGCCACCTCGACGCCCACGAACACTCCGACCAATACGGCTACCATCACCAATACCGACACGCCCACGAACACGTCGACCAACACAATGACCAATACCCCGACGAATACCGCGACCAATACCGCGACCAATACATCCACTGACACGACCACCAACACGGCCACGACCACTTGCACCTTTACCCCGACCAACACATGTACGGTAACCAACACCTTCACGCCCACCAATTCGGCGACGGCCAGTAACAGCCCCACACTGACATTCACTCCGACCTTTACCTACACGAGGACGCCGACCTTGTCGCCCACCAACACAACAACCGCGACCAATACGGCCACGCCCAATTACACAGCCACCTATACCTTCACCGCGACCCCGACCGTCGCCATATCCCTGGCCCTTGGTTCAAATAGGTTCAATTCGGTCACTGATCCGCCTTTGAGGATCGATTACTGGGACATCGAGGGAGGGGATGTCCAGATAAGGGTCTACAACGTTCGAGGCACCACGATCCGCCATCTATCCGACCTAACCCTGCCTGCCGGTTCCTATACGGTTTATTGGGATGGTAAGGATGACAATGGGGAGTCGGTCTATTCGGGTCTTTACATTGTCGCTGTCATAGAACCGAAAAGGGTTGAGTTCAAGAAAGTATCGGTGGTGAAAGAATGAACAAGCGCGCGATCCTTCTGTTCTTGATCCTTTTGACGACCGGAACCAGCCATGTCCTTGCCACGCCTCTGACGACCGGGGCTGATTTCTTATTGATGACCACGGGAGCGAGACCGGATGGGATGGGTCAGGCTTTCAGCGCGGTCGCGGACGATATCAACACGCTTTCGTTCAATCCGGCCGGTCTGGCGAACATCCGCATGCCGGAGATCGGCTATGGACACGAGAGCTTCATCGCTGATATTGGTTATGACTTCATTGGGATGGCCCTTCCGGTCGGCGATATGGGAGTTTTGGGTTTGGGCTATCTGGGGATGGGAACGGCGCCTTTCAATAGCACGGCTAATTCTTCCGCCGAGTCCTCTTCCGTTCAGGATATGGCGCTTATCGGGGGTTGGGGAAAGTCCTTCTACGATCTGCATGTGGGCGCGGCGGTGAAATATATCTCGCGAAAGATCGATACGGTCCAGGGAAGCGGTTTGGGTTTCGATGTGGGTCTTCGTTACCGTATCCTTCCTACCTTCACTTTGGCCGCCTCGGGCATGAATATAGGTCCTGGGATCAAAATGGCCAGCTCCGAGCCTCTTCCGACCGCCATTAACGTGGGTTTGGCCTGGACCGCGGTTGAATTGCCCATGCATACATTGAACATCGCGGCTGATGTCAATTACAACGTCATTACCAATACTGAGCGGGCTGGTTTCGGCGCTGAATATTGGTTCCGAAATGAGTTCGCCTTACGGGCCGGTTATTTGACCAACTCGGATGATGAGGGTTTCTCCTGCGGGGCTGGCGTACAGGTTTCCTTTGTTCAATTGGATTATGCCTTCGAACCCTATAATTTACTTGGCTCGGTCCATCGCTTCTCAGGGATAGTCCGTTGGGATGGCCCTTGGATGTCGGGCGGAGAACCGAATTCCCCCAAATATGTCTCTACCGTCCAAACGCCGCAGGCCCTGGAGATAAGATGGGAAAAGTCCAGGGGACCGGTCCAAGCCTATGAGGTCATCATCCAGCCACTCGATGGGCGTCCCGCCATTGTTTCCCCTCCGGTCGTGAATCCCATCTACTATTTCAAGGGGTATGATCAAGAAACCCTCTACAAAATATCGGTCCGAGCCATCGGCATCGGGGGAGGACGTAGTTTTCCGTCCAAACCGGATTACCTGGTGACAGAAAGTGTGGACGAGAGTGTCCAAAACATTTACAACACCAAATCAAATGTGACGGACATGTCCGTCCCCCATGGGGTGACGGGTAAAGTCGACACGGTAGGACTGCAATTGTCCTGGCCGGAAACCGATGATCCTGATACGGTCGGTTACAACCTTTACCGCAAATCCCCCAATGGAAGGGTTGAGAAGGCGACCCTGGAACCGAAACATTCGAACAAGGTTTGGGTCACGGATACTTCGGGTCTGCAGGGGTGGGAATGGCTAGCCACATCGGTCAACCGTGATGGTAAGGAAAAGGTCTTGGGAACCTACCTTTGGTATCCTTCCACCAGGCAGTTGGACGCCTTGTTCGAAAAACCCTCGTTGAAATTGAACGTCAGCCCACAGACGGACCGGAAGGTCTATGTGGATTGGGATTCCGATCCGGACGCTGTTGGATACACCCTTCTATTTAGCCGTGAATCCGATGGGGTTTACGAGTTCTATCAGGACATCAACAAAACGGATACGAACCTCCTGATGAGGATCGCTGGCGACCGCAACCATTATTATTTCATCATCGTTCCCCGGGACTCGAGCGGCCATTGGTTGAAGCGCTCGAATGAGGCGGAACTTCAATTCCTGGTCCAAAATCCGGATGATGATAACGTAATCAAACCCTGACAACATTCTAGTAGTTTGCAAAACCCATCTAACTCAGATGAATGCCGACCGATTCAAACCTTAAATTTGTCTTAATCCTTTGTGTTTTTGAATTGTTCAAAAACAAAAACAGAAAATTTAAATAATTTAGGGCGCCCGGCGGAAGCCCAAAATGCCGGTGGGAATGTCGGTGGACGTGCCGGCGGAAGCCCAAAATGTCGGTGGGAATGTCGGTGGACGTGCCGGCGGAAGCCCAAAATGTCGGTGGGAATGTCGGTGGACGTGCCGGCGGAAGCCCAAAATGTCGGTGGGAATGTCGGTGGACGTGCCGGCGGAAGCCCAAAATGTCGGTGGGAATGTCGGTGGACGTGCCGGCGGAAGCCCAAAATGTCGGTGGGAATGTCGGTGGACGTACCGGCGGAAGCCCAAAATGTCGGTGGGAATGCCGGTGGACGTGCCGGCGGAAGCCCCAAATGCCGGTGGGAATGCCGGTGAACGTGCCTGTGGAAGGCCAAAATGCCGGCGGGAATGCCGGTGGAAAGCTCCAAAAGCACCGGGCCCTGATATCCAATGGCCCGGTACAACTAAATCCTATGTTTCGGCTTGAAGCCTCAACATAAGTGCCGGTAGTCAAAGGGGGATATGCCGGTTGTGGCTGTATTGGGTATCTGTTTTCCTCTGAAGGGATACGGCTGGGCAACCTGGTGGCGGGCAATAAATCCTAGGGTTGTGCTACCGCCGGGCGCATGACATACCGGTTCGGGGCCGGTTGGCTGGGCGGGGCCTGGGCCGCGGCGGTACCGGGGGCCGGGGTCAGGATCCCGTATTTCTTCTTCATGGCCATGATGCGCTGGTAGGACTCATTGATGGTCTTCATCGACACCTGGCCCGTTTGGACCGCTTTCACCAGGGCGTCCATCACCCGTTTTTCCATGTTATCCGTGACCAGCAATATATCCACGCCCGCGTTCACCGCCTGGACCACCGAGACGTCCAGGGGGTAGCGCTGTTTGATGGCGTCCATCCTCAGGTCGTCCGAGATCACCAGCCCCTGGAAACCCATCTTCTTGCGAAGCAGGGTTTGGATCATCTCGTGGGAAAGGGACGCCGGATGGTCGGGGTCGATGTTCTTATAGATAACATGGGACAGCATGATGGCGTCCAGCAGGTTCTGCTCGATGAGCTTCCGGTAGGGGACCAGGTCCTTTTGCTCCATCTCCAGCAGGGGGATGTTGGTGATGGCCATGTTGTCGTGGGGGTTGGCGGTCTGGACCGATTGGGTGGGGAAATGCTTGGCGGTGGCCAGGATGTTCTGGGCCTTCATGCCCCGGATGATCTGGAAGGCCAGGTCGGACACCATCTGCGGGTCGGACCCAAGGGAGCGGCGGTAGCGGGTGATGATGGAATCAGGGATGCCCCGGTCAATATCCACCACCGGCGCCAGGTTCAGGTTGGCCCCCACTTCCTTCAACTGCATCCCGCTGAGCAAGCCGAAACGATAGGCCAGGTCGGCGTTCTGGGTCTGCCCCAGGGCGGCCTGAGAGGGAAGGCATTGGAACCCCTGGGCCTCGCGGAACCGGCGCACCGCGCCGCCTTCCTGGTCGACGGCGATGAAAAGGGGCGTGGGCGAGTTGCGCTGGATATCGGTGATGTACTGGGTGATCTGCGCCCGGGATTTCACGTTCTGCCCGAAAAGGATGACCCCGCCGATCCACCCCGCGTTCAGGAAGGTTTTCTTTTGGCCGGACAGGGCCACGCCGGGGACGCTGACCATGATCATCTGCCCGATCTTTTTATGGAGCAGTCGCAGGACCCTTGAGTCGGCCTTGGCGATGGCCTGGGGCTGGGTCGCGCCTTGTCTTAAACGGTCGAGGAAGGGAGGCAGGTTGCCGATCTTGGGGTCCATCTGAAGGGCGGTGGAATAATGGAAGAGCGCGGCCTGGTCCTGGCCTAGCAGGTAAAAGCAGTGGCCGGTAAGCACCCAGGGGCCAGCCGAATCGGGGCGGTTGAGGCTGGCCAGGTGGGCCATGCGGGCGGCGGCGTAGTAGTCCTGTTTGTTGAAGTCGGCTTTGGCGGACTCGAACTGGTCGTAGGCCAGGTTTTCCTGACCGTTATGGACACGGGGGTTGTACTCGAAAAAGAAGATCAGGAAAGCCGCGAGAAGGACCTGGGAAATTTTCCTCATGGATGAATTCTAACAGAAATAATTAACCACCGATGCCCCACATATCCATAAAACTCTATATGAATGCGGGTCTATACCACGTTCTATATTTTGTTTTATAGAAGGGTGGTATGAACATAGATGTGCCAATTTTCAATTCCTATCTTTATTAATCGGTGTTAATCGGTGGCAAAAAAGGGTTCAGTCTTTTGTCATCGTAAGTTTGCCGTTCAAATTGGTTGATTCGAACTGGAATGGGAATTATTCTGAATCCACTTCCTGACAAGGACCTCTTTTGAAGAATAAGCCCAAAAGTTTCGAAGCAGAGATACTGGTCAACGAACCGGTCGGGAATTATTTTCGTCTGATCTTCCAGGACAACGGCACCCTCAAGAATGCCCTGCCGGGCCAGTTCATCAATGTGCGCCTCTCGAAAGCCTTGAGTCCCCTGCTTCGCAGGCCTTTTTCCATCGCCCGGGTCATGCCAGGTCCCAAAGGCAATTCCCGTATCGAGGTCCTTTACGCCAAGATGAGGGAAGGCACCAGGCTTTTGACCCTCAAGAAGCCCGGGGAGACTTTGGGCATCCTGGGCCCCCTGGGCAATCCCTTTCCTTTCCTGGACCGCCAGCATCCTGTCCTGATCGTGAGCGGGGGGATCGGGGTCGCGCCCCTGGTCTTTCTGGCAGAAACCCTGAAAAAGAAAAAGGTCCCCATGACCGTATTCCTCGGGGCCAGAGGGGCCAAAGACCTGATCGACCTGGAAGTCTTTAAAAAGCTGAAGGTCCCTCTCTATATATCAACCGACGACGGATCCAAGGGCAAAAAAGGTTTTGTGACCCAGGCCCTGGACGACTATCTGGACGCCAATGAGACCGCCAAGGGAACGGTCATCTACGCCTGCGGCCCCCGGCCCATGTTCAAGGCCGTTTCCATGGTCGGCGAGAAATACAGCATCCCCACCTATCTTTCCTGGGAAGAACACATGGGATGCGGTCTGGGCATCTGCCTGACCTGCGTCTGCCCCATCAAACAGGGGGATGGGACCATCAAGATGATCCGCAGTTGTTATGAAGGGCCGATCTTTGACGGCGCTACGGTGGATTGGGAGAAACTGGGATGAAAAAACAGGTCAAAAAAACAAAGACTCCCGCGGGAAAAGCCCTCGTGACGGAAGTGGTCATCGGGAAACTCCGGATGGTCAATCCGGTCATGGTCGCTTCCGGCTGTTTCGGTTACGGCGAGGAGATCTCCAAGTTCTATCCCTTGAAAAGCCTGGGAGCCATCATCGTGAAGGGAACCACCCTGGAACCCAGGGCCGGGAACCTGACGACCCGCATGGCCGAGACGCCGTCGGGCATGCTGAACTCCATCGGGCTTCAGAACGTCGGGGTGGACGCTTTCTTGAAAGAAAAACTCCCCTTCCTGCGGAAGGCGGGGGTGCCGGCGGTGGTGAACATCAACGGCAGGACCATCGAGGAATACGCCGAACTGGCCGCGAGGTTGGACGGCCAACCGGGCATCGGGGCGCTGGAGATCAACATTTCCTGCCCGAACGTGAAGGAAGGCGGCATCGAGTTCGGCTCGAACCCGGAAGTGGCGGCCAAGGTGGTCTCGGCCGTCCGGAAGTCCACGACCCATACCCTCATCACCAAATTGTCCCCCAATGTCACAAGCGTCCAGGTCATCGCCCAGGCCTGCGTGGATGCCGGTACGGACGCCCTTTCGGCCATCAATACAGTGGTGGGCATGGCCATCGACGCCAAGACCCGCAAGCCCGTGCTTCGACGGGTGACGGGCGGCCTGTCCGGCCCGGCGGTCAAACCCATCGGCTTGAGGGTGGTCTACCAGGTGCGCCAGGCGGTCAAAGTTCCCATCATCGGCATGGGGGGCATCGTGACAGGCGAGGACGCGGTGGAATATCTGCTGGCGGGCGCCACGGCGGTGGCGGTCGGGACCGCCAATTACCTGGAGCCCAACGCGGCCTTGAACGTGGTGAACGGCCTGAAGGCTTACATGGTCGAGAACAAGGTCTCGAATGTCTCCTCCCTGGTTGGGGCGCTCATTGTTCCTTAAGAATTCCGTCCTCCTTCTTATATTATCCCTCTCCCTTCTGACCGTTGGCTGTGTGCCCATACGCCAACAGATCTACCGGGAATCCCGCGGAACCTCGTCGAACAAGCCGGTCACCTTTGAGATGGACCGGGTTGAGAAACCCATCGGCAAGGATGATTGGAAGAACGAGATGGAAGGGTACGCTTCCTGGTACGGGGCCGATTTCAACGGCCACCTGACCGCCAACGGGGAAGTCTACGATATGTACGCTTATACCGCCGCCCATAAGACCCTGCCCCTGGGAACGGTCGTGAAGGTGACCAACGAGGAGAACGGCATGACCACCGAGGTCAGGATCAACGACCGGGGCCCCTATGTGGCGGGCCGGGTCATCGACCTGTCCCGCACGGCGGGAAGGGCCATCGGCATGAGGGAAGTGGGAACGGCCAAGGTCAAGCTGGAGGTCAAGCAATGGCCGAAAGACACGAAACAATGACCTTCCTTAACTGAACGTCCGATCGGATGAAGAAAACATCCCAATTGAACGAATGGGAGATAAGACATGAAAACAAGATCACCCTTATGCGTTTTGCTGGCGGCGCTGGGCGTCTTCGGGATGACCGCTCTGGCGAGCGCTGGCCCGATCTTTTCCGAGATAGAAGTCCAGGGACACCGATGCCTGGTGGCCGGCCCGGTCCAGATCCCCGATGACGCGCCGGTCGTATTCATCCTGCATGGATTGGGCGCTAACAGCGCCAACTTATTCCCGCTGATCGAGGAAATGAACCTGCCTCCCTGCCGCTATGTCCTTCCGGACGGCATCATGACCGTGGGGCCCTACGCTTATGGCTGGTACGACTTGCCGACCAATAATCGGGCGGACATGGTCAGAAGCCGGGATTATTTATTCGGCTTGATGAGGCGTTTTTCCGCCGTCAAGGGAAAGCCCAACCATCCCCGGCCCATCATCGTGATGGGTTTTTCCCAGGGAGCGGTCATGTCGCTGGAGGCTGGGTTGAATTATAAAGGCAAGGTCGCGGCGATCGTCTCGATGGGCGGTTATATCTGGGACCCTAGCAAGACCTTGGCTAGGCCCAAGGCGCCGCTCAACCTTCCCATCCTGATCCTGCACGGGACCGAGGACAGGATCATTTCCGAGGACCTGACCGCGAGGACCGTCGCGGCGGTCAAGCAGGCGGGATATCAACCCATCTTCAAGGAATATCCCGCAGGCCATGAGGTCACGGACGCGATGGTGGCCGACGTCGCCCAATTCCTCCAGGGCGTGATCAACCAAAAGTGACGGATGTTCGGAAGGGTCGCTTCCTTCCTAGTTTTTATTCTCGCTGATCGAAAGCGCATTGTACTTTTGGGAGTTCTTTTCCGCCCTCGTTTTGATCTCGTGTTCGATCTCCAACAGACAGGGTTTGCAGAAATACCAACCGTCCTTGTTGAAGATGTTCTGGCCCAAGGTCCCTTTGATCTTGCAAAAATCGCATTCCTGGAAGATCGACTCGAGAGTTGTGGAATTCATGGGCAGCCTCCGTCCTTCTTTTTTATTTTTGTTGGCTTGGAATATAAATGGGCGCCATTAAATAACTGTAACGATGGGCCTAAAGATTCGTTACAATGCATCTCTTGAGGATGCCTCCTCGGCCGGAATTCGAAAATCCTGGAAAAACCGGAAACAAAATGAGCACTTTTTCCAAAAAACTGAAAACCGCGATCCAAAGGACCCATGGCTG
Source organism: candidate division FCPU426 bacterium (assembly GCA_963830915.1). GTDB lineage: Bacteria > Oederibacteriota > Muellerivitia > Muellerivitales > Muellerivitaceae > CAWHOE01. Next base: position 111,493 of record CAWHOE010000046.1, on the reverse strand, counting down.
TCTGTGCGTGGGATTGGACGTGGACCTGGCCAAGATGCCCAAGGGTTTGTCCCATGACCGCGACGGCATCCTGAGATTCTGCCGTTCCATCATCGAGTCGACCAAGGACCTGGCGGTCGCTTACAAGCCCAACCTGGCTTTCTTCGAGTCCCTGGGACCCACCGGTTTCGAGATTCTGGAATTGTTGCGCCAATCCGTTCCCTACGACACCCTGTTCATCGCCGACGCCAAACGGGGCGACATCGGCAACACCTCCCAGGCTTACGCCAAGGCCTTTTACGGCCTTTTGACCTCGGACGCCATCACCCTCTCCCCTTATATGGGGAAGGATTCCATCGAGCCCTTCCTCGAATATCCCGGGACCTGTTCCTTCGTCCTGTGCCTGACCTCCAACCCCTCTTCCGCCGACTTCCAGCTTCAGACCCTCCAGAATGGGCAAAAACTTTACGAGCATGTCGCCAAGACCGCGGTCCAATGGGCCCAGGGAAAAAAAGGCGAGATCGGCCTGGTCGTGGGGGCTACCCAGACGAAGTTCTTGAAAGACTTGAGGGCGCTGGTGCCGGACACGGTTTTCCTCGTCCCCGGCGTTGGCACCCAAGGCGGGGACCTGCAGGGCGTCCTTGCCGAGGGCAAGACCAAGGATGGTTACGGGATACTGGTGAACGTCTCCCGGCAGGTACTCTACGCGTCCCAGGAAAATGATTTCGCCGACGCGGCCCGGGAACAGGCCAAGAAGCTCGTGGAAGCGATGAAGCCTCATTTCTCTTGATCCGCCGCACCCATATCGGAAAGGACCATTATGAATAACGACGAAGTGATGGAAGTATTCGAACAGACCCAGGCCCTGCTGAAGGGCCATTTCCGCCTTTCGTCCGGCCGTCATAGCGACCGGTACCTGCAATGCGCGCTGGTGCTCCAGTACCCCTGGTACGCCGAGAAGCTTTGCTCGGCCTTGGCCGAGATGGTCAAGCCACTGAATCCCCAGGCGGTCGTATCGCCCGCCCTGGGGGGACTGATCGTGGGCCAGGAGTTGGCCAGGGCCTTGAAAGTACGGGCCATTTTCACCGAACGTAATAAAGAGAATGACGCCATGGAACTGCGCCGGGGTTTCTCGGTGGAAAAAGGCGAGAAGGTTTCGCGGTGGAGGATGTCATCACCACGGGCGGGTCGGTCAAGGAGACCATCCAGGTCATGAGGACCCTCGGGGCGGATGTGGTGGGAGTGGGATGCCTGATCGACCGCAGCGGCGGGGCGAACAAGGTTTTTGACGTGCCGATGAAGGCCCTGGTGGCCCAGAAGGTGGAAAGCTGGGAAGAGAAGGATTGCCCCCTTTGCAAACAGGGATCGCCGGTGGTCAAGCCGGGATCGCGGGCGAAGTTTTAAGTTCTAAGTGTTGAGCTATGAGTTGAAACTGGCATTAACTTAGGACCCAAAACTCAAAATTTAGAACTGGGATTGGATGAGGAAAAAGTGGTGAATGATAAGCAAAACTCAAAGACACAGATTAAGCGCCTGACGGTGGCGCAGGAATATCTCTACGCCAACCTGCTTTTCTGGGGCTTCCTGGTCATACTGGCGGTCATCAGTTTTTTCACCTGCGGGGGCGTTTGGGACGATGTGACCTCGGGTGTGATGGAGTTCATCTTCGTCATCCTTGGCGGCGGTTTCACGTTGGTGTCGATGCTGGATTATCTTTATGAAAAACACATGTCCGATTCGGTTCGGGAAGCGGGGAAATCTTGATCACTTTGGCTAAACGAGCACTCGTCACTTTCTTGGCGCTGTTGATGGTATTCACTCCCCGAATGGTCCAATTGGCGCTGGCTCAGGACGACCAGGACGCGGCTTCCGCCGATGAGGTCCGGGTGGTCCAGCAATTGGTCAAGGCGGGCTACCTGACGGATAAAAAAGACTTCTACCTTTCGGCCAAGAACCTTTCCGAGGACGATGTCACGGACGCCCTGGTGGCCATCAACACAAGCCTGGCCAATGTGGACCTGAAGACCCTGAAACCGGGCGATCCCCGGTACAAGGCGGAGGACCTGCAAAGCCTGTTGAAACTGGCGCAGGATTATTCGGATGATATCCGGGATCGGAAGGTCTCGGTCTGGAAGTTCGAGAGCCGGATCAAGAAGATGATCGCGGCCTTGAACGGCGCGCTTGTCACGGCTTCCGGCACGCCAGCGGCCGATCCGGCCGTCGAGACGCCTACCCCCGTGGTCGTCCCCTCACCCTCCCCCACCCCGATCCCGGGACCCACCCGCCAGGAATGGGAAGACTTGAAGGGCACCCTGAAGGACCTGGATAAAAAGACCTCTGATATGAGGGATGCTTACGACAAAAAAATGGACGCTTTGCAGAAAAGCGGTGACGAGGTCAAGGGTATCAGCTCGGATGAGCAGGAACAGCTGAAGCTGGTGAAGAAGCTCTTGGACACAGTCCAGGAAGACCTGAAAAAGACAGGGGATAAACTGGACCAGGTTTCCCAAAAGGCCAATGAGAAGAACATCACCGACACCGAACTGCAGGAAGAGTTGACGGTCATGCACAAGGACCTGAGGGACAACGTCGAGGATGTGAGCGTGCTGAAGCAGGAAGTGGCCAAGCTGGATAAAAGCAGCGCGGCGGCGGGCGAGAGCCCCCTGGACCAGGCCTTGAACTCCAAATATCTGGCGGGCGGGGCTTTGGTGGTGGGTCTGGCGGCCTTGATAGTCGCCTTGACCAAAAAATAAGGATCAAAAAAGGAGGGAACGATTATGTTCCTCGGACATTTCGCGCTGGGTTTCGCGGCAAAAAAGATCGCCCCTAAGGAGTCCCTGGGAACGCTGTTCGCGGCTTCCCAATGGCTGGACCTGCTGTGGCCCGTATTCCTGATCCTGGGGATGGAGCATGTCCGGGTCAGCCCTGGCGTCACCAAGGTCTCGCCCTTCGATTTTTATGATTATCCCCTCAGCCACAGCCTTGTCATGGTAGCCGCCTGGGCCGCTGGTTGGGGACTGATCTATCTGATCCTGGGAAAGAACAACAAGACCGCCTGGATCATGGGCGCCCTAGTGGCGAGCCATTGGGTCCTGGACCTGATCGTTCACCGTCCCGACCTTCCCTTACTGCCGAGCGGCGGGCCGGTCTGGGGCCTGGGATTATGGAATTCACAATTCGGCACGATCGCCCTGGAGGGCGCCCTTTTCGTTTTTGGGTTGGAATTCTACCTGCTGGCGACCAAACCGAAGGATAAGATCGGCCAATATGGGCTTTGGTCCCTGGTGGCGGTCCTGGTGCTGGTTTACGCCGGCAGTCTATTCGGCAAGCCGCCCATCAATCCCATGGTCGTAGCTTGGGTCTCCATGAGCCAGTGGCTGTTCATCCTCTGGGCCTACTGGGTGGACGAGCACCGGAAGCCCGCTTGAGCCACAAGCCGATCCCATTCCTGGTCCGGCCGGCCAAGAAGACCGACCTTCCGTCCCTTTCTTTGATCTACCGGACCTGTTTTTCCTCCGAGCCTTATCCGGAAAAATGGTCCCTGACCAGCGCCTCCCAACGGGTTTCCCAAATGTTCCGTTCTTCCGACCACCAGGGTTGGACCGCGGCGGCCTACGATCATCCCATCGGTTTCGCCTTCCTCCGCGTCAAGGTCGGCTCAAAGGGGAACTATGGAGAGATATTGGAGATGGCGGTCCATCCCTATTTTCAAAAACAGGGGATCGGAAAGGCTTTGATCGGCCAGGTCCGAATATTCAAAAAGAAACATCGGCTGACGACCCTCTACACCATGACCTTCCAAGGACCGACGGAAGGTTTTTACAAGAAGATGGGGTTCAAACATTCCCGACGAAGCCGAGTTTGGTCCATTCATCGCTGAGTGGGTCGCCAAAACGGAAGATGTCAAAAAAAGTTCATAAGACACCTAAAAAGCTAGAAATTTAACGATTTTCAGGAAAAATCGAGAAGCGACCCACTAAAACCCCTTTAAACAAAGGGTTTTAATGGTACAAATATTGCCGTTTTTATTAACAAATCATGTTTTGAGGTTTAAGTGAGACAGCCTTTACTAATCATCACGATCTTTTCGGTCCTAGTGATAGGGCCATTGGCCTGTACTAACCGGTCCTTGGAAACCCCGGTCAGCCCGACCTTGGCTTTGCCGCCCACGGCGACACCGACCAATACGTTGATGCCAGTTCTGACCGGCACCTTCACGGCGTCTGTTACGCCTTCGCCCACATCAACCAACCCGCCTTTGACGGCTACACCAACTTTCACGCATTCATTCACTCCTTCCACTACGGCTACCTCGACCATTCCCGCGTCCACCGCGACGCCTTCCGTGACCTCGACCTTATCACCCACCAAATCATTCACGCCTTCGCCGACAGCGACCAACCCGCCCTTGACCTCGACGCCATCCTTTACCGCCACGCCTTCCTTGACGCCATCTGCCACGATCTCAAACACAGCCACCCCTACCTCACCTGCCAATACGGCGACTCCTTCCCCGACCGCTACCGGCACTTTCACCCCATTCATCCAATGCACCGTGACCGTGACCCAGACCGCGACGCCAGCCAACGTATACACAGAAGCTGAAGCTCCTTCCGCTTGCGGGTTGAACGATTCCTTTGCCACCGCTGAAAAGGTCCAAACCGTACCGATCACCGTTTCGCAAATCATCAACGGCAATTTATCGGCGGCGGCGACCTGCAATGGAACGGATGTGGATTATTACCAACTTCAGGTGGGAGCGACCGGGACCTGGAACTTCTGGCTGGATTGTTACGACAGCAACCAAACCCTGGGACTGGGGATCTACAACAATAGCCAGGTCCTTCTGGGGTCGGCTACCACTAATCCGCCCTCCGCGGCGGACGTGCCTTTGTCCTTGTCCTCGGGGATGACGGTCATCGTCAAGGTGAGCGGCGGCACGGGCCCCTACTCGGTCAAGAATCCTTTATCCTTAGATCTCAACCACCAAACTTTTTTCCTTGGTCATGCTGACCATCCCCATGGGCGCGCCCGGGATGCGTTTGATGTTCTTCTTCTGGGTGTAACTCACGGTGACCTTAGTTCCCGGCTGGGCCTTGCTGTGCGTGGCGGCGAGTTTGGCGGCCCGAAGGACGAGCTCCTCGGGCGGTTGGATATCGCGGTGGAGCCTGCGCAGGATGACATGGGAACCTGGCAGGTCCCGGACATGGAACCACAGGTCCTCAGGCTGGGCCAGCTGGAAGGTGACGTACTCGTTGGCCGCGGCCGAGGTCCCGGCGCAAAGCTCGAACAGCTTATCGACTTTTTCCCGCAGAATGTTGGGGGTGGCGACCTTATCCTCCTTCGGCTTCTTGGGCTTGAGTTCGGCCTCGGGCTTTCGGGGGAACAGGTCCTGGAAGGCTTTCTTGATCTCCCGGATATGTTGGATGGCCGGCAGGCTCCGCTGGGCCGCCTTCAAGGCCTCCAGCCGTTCCTTGATCTCCTTCTCCCTTTTTTCCACCAGGACCAACCCCCGGGAGCCTTTCTGGGCCTTCTTGAAGAACCGCTGGGCGTTCAGCAGGGGACTGATCTCCGGGTCCAGCGGGATGGCGATGGTTTGGCCGGTGCCCCTGACCACATCCTCCAGATCGATCTGTCTCAAATGATGGGGGATCTGGTGGAGTTGGGCCATGACCAGTTCGCCCCACCATTGGTACTGGTCCGAACGCTCGGCCTCGCCCCGGTCCTTCTTCAATTTTTCCAGGATGCGTTTCTCATGCTTGACGGCCTTGGCGATCTCCGATTCCAACTTATGCCTCTCGAAGGACCACTGGCGGAAATCCAACTCCAGCTCGAATAGGCGTTCCAAAGCCGGATGGATGTTGGGGTAGGTCTGGTGGGTTTTTTCCAGGTCCTTGACGCTCGGAAAGACCTTGAGGGAGGGCGGCGGGCCGGGAAACAAATGGAACCCGGTCCAACCGGGTCCCAGGATCTTGGCCTTTATCAGGGGCCACTCGGTGAAGATCCCCTCCCCCCGGCTCTCCATATAGGAAGAAAGCTCCGGGTCGGTCCCGCGGAAATGATCCTTGAGCCAGGGTCCCAGGGCCGGCCTTCCGGCTTTCTCCCAGAGCTCCCTCAAGGGGGCCTGGTCCAAGTCCCAAAGGTTGGGTCTGTCCATCGGCTGGGGGGGAGGGGAATAGACCGCCTGGGGAAGGACCGGTCTTTCCACCTCGTTCTTATAGCGGGAAGCGCTGATGATGAAGCCGTCCGGCCCGACCAGGATCAGATTGGGGTACTTGGGGATACCCTCGAAGATCAGCCGGAAGTTGCCCTCGGCGGTCTTGAGGTTGAATTGGATGATCCTTTCCCCCGGGACGGAGTGGATACCGGTGATCTGGGCGTATTCCAGATGCTTGCGCAAAGAGCGACAAAGATTGGGCGGTTTGGGCAGGGCTCCCCGTTTCTCGGACCCGATGAAAAGCAGGGGTTTGGTCGGCACCAGGGCGATGGTCAAGTAATGGTTCGGGCGGTCGGGATGATAGATGGAAAAATCCACCGTTTCATTGGACGATTGGGAGATATGGGAAAGCCTTCCCTGGATCAGGTGTTCCCTCAGCTCACGGGTCAGGATGGCGACGAGAAGGGGGGTCAAGGGTGGGTCCTGGGTCTTTTCATGTTGAGCGATTTTACCATCCCGGCCCCGCAATAACAGGCGTCCGACCGAATCCTTTTTGTGCCGGCGGGTTTGACACCGCTTGGGGGGAAGCATAAACTTGGTGCTAAAGCTGGAATTTCCGATGCCGAAGGGGAAGCATGATGGAAAGGCCGTGGCTATCTTCGTATGACGACGGCGTTCCGAAACAGTTTGAATATCCCCTTAAGACCCTTCCCGAACTTCTAAGAAAGATCGCCGACCGTTTTCCCGATTCTCCCGCCATCCATTATTTCGGTTTCAAAATGACCTACCGTGAATTGGATGAGGACGCGGATCGGTTCGCCAATCTACTGATCCAAGAGGGGATCCAGCCCGGGGAAAGGGTGGCGCTTTACCTGCCCAATTGTCCCCCGGCGGTCATCGCCTATTACGGCGCCCTGAGGGCGGGAGCCATCCTGACCCAGCTCAACCCCCTCTACTCCATCCATGAGACGGCCCATCAACTGAAGGATTCGGGGGCTAAATATGTTGTCTCCCTGGACCGATTCGCCCCCCTCCTGGGGCAGGTGGCCAAGGACCTGGGGTTGAAAAAGGTGTGGCTGACCAGGATCAACGATTACTTCTCCATCCCCCTGAAATGGTTCTATCCCTTGAAAGCCCTGAAGGACAAGACCTGGATGACCTGGCCCAAGGATCCGCTCTTTAAAAGCTTCGTGAAGGAACTTGGGAACGCTTCCCAGACCCAAGTCCAGGTTCCCCAGGACATGGATGAGATCGCTCTCCTCCAATATACGGGCGGGACCACGGGGGTGGCCAAGGGTGTCATCCTGAGCCACCGGAACCTGGTGGTCAACGCTTACCAATGCCGGGCCTGGCTGCCGGACATGGTGGAGGGAAAGGAGAATTTCCTGATGGCGGTGCCGATCTTCCATTGCTACGGGATGACCGTGGGGATGAACTGGGCCGTGATCTCCGGGGGGGCAATGATCCTGCTCCCGAAATTCGACCTGCAACAGGTGCTCCGGGCGGTCCAGAAGTTCAAGGTCTCCCTTTTTCCCGGCGTCCAGGCCATCTACGCCGCCATCAACAATTATCCCGGCTCGGTGAAATACGACCTTCGAAGCATCAAGGCCTGCCTTTCGGGGGCCGGGCCTCTCCATAAGGAAGTCCAAGTGAAGTTCGAAACGATGACGGGCGGTAGGCTGGTGGAAGGCTACGGACTGACCGAGGCCTCGCCGGTCACCCACTGCAATCCTTTCTTCGGGAAACGCAAGATCGGGTGCATCGGGGTGCCGTTCCCCGGTACGGACGCCAAGATCGTGGATACGGAAACAGGCCTGAAGGACATGAACGTGGGGGAGATCGGGGAGATCGTGGTCAAGGGGCCCCAGGTGATGCAAGGGTACTGGAACCATCCGGGAGAAACGGCCATGGTCCTGAAGGATGGATGGCTTTATACGGGGGACATCGGTTTCATGGACGCGGACGGTTTCTTCGCCATCGTGGACCGCAAGAAGGACATGGTGAAGGTCGGGGGCGAGAACGTCTATCCCCGCGATGTGGAAGAGGTGCTGTTCCAGAACGAGAAAGTGCTGGATTGCGTGGTGGCCGGGGTGCCGGACGAGAAACTGGTGGATAAGATCAAGGCTTATGTGGTGCTGAAACCCGGGGTCTCCGCCACGTCCCAGGAAATGATCGATTTTTGCAAAGGGAAACTGGCGAAGTACAAAGTGCCCAGGGAAGTGGAATTCAGGGAATCCTTGCCCAAGAACATGGTGGGTAAGATGTTGAGGCGGCTATTGGTGGATGAGGAAAAGGCGAAGCTGAGGAAATAGCGATCCTAGAGGTGAGAACATGAAAGAAGTGGTCATCGTCGACGGGGCCAGGACGCCCATGGGTGTGCTGGGCGGGGCCTTGAAGGATGTGTCGGCCCAGGACCTGGGAGCAGCGGTCATCAAGGAACTGGTCAAACGCAACAACCTCAAACCGGCCGATATCGAGGAAGTCATCCTGGGATGCGTGGGCCAATTCTCCGACGCCCCCAATGTGGCCCGGGTATCGGCCCTTCTGGCGGGGCTTCCGAAGGAAGTGACGGGGCTGACGGTCCAGCGCAACTGCTCTTCGGGCATGCAGGCGCTGGTGAGCGCCTATCAGAACATCCAGTGCGGGGACGCGGACCTGCAACTGGCGGGCGGGACCGAATCCATGAGCCGCATCCCTTTCCTCAACCGGGACCTGCGTTTTGGCAAGCGCATGCGGGACTCGGTGATGGTGGACAGCCTGATGGAAGGCCTGACCGACCCGGTCTGCCATCTGGTGATGGGCCAGACCGCCGAGGTGTTGGCGGAGGAGTTCAAGATAGGCCGAAAGGAGCAGGATGAGTACGCGGTCCAGAGCCATAAGAAGGCTTTTCGGGCCCAAAGGGAGAACAAGTTCAAGGAAGAGATCGTCCCCGTCATGGTCCCCAAGAAGGTCATGGGCAAGCCGGTCACCCCCGAGCCATTCTCCCAGGATGAGGGCATCAACGCGGTGTTGAACGAGCAGTCCCTGGCGGCTTATCCCACGGTCTTCAAGGAAAACGGCACGGTGACGCCCGGCAACTCCTGCGGCATCAACGACGGGGCCTGCGTGATGCTGGTCATGTCCAAGGAGAAGGCGGACGCCTTGGGATACAAGCCCCTGGGGTTCATCCGGTCCTACGCGTTCGCCGGGGTGGAACCGGAACGGATGGGCATTGGGCCGGCCCTGGCCATCCCGAAGGCCCTTAAAAAAGCCGGGCTGGAATTGAAAGAGATGGGCTTGATCGAGATCAACGAGGCCTTCGCCGCCCAGGTCCTGGCGGTGGATAAGGCGCTGAACATGAACCGGGAGATATTGAACGTGAACGGGGGAGCCATCGCCCTGGGCCACCCGGTCGGGATGACCGGCGCCCGCATGATCCTGACAGCGTTAAGGGAAATGGCCCGACGTAACGTGAACCTGTCCGTCATTTCCATGTGCGTGGGAGGCGGGATCGGCGGAGCGATGGTGCTCGAAAGAAAGTAAACCAGTCGACGGTTTTACTGTGAGCTGTCGACTGTCGACTGCGGACTTTAAAGGGGGACGGACATGTTCATCTACAAAGCGGGAGTGGTAGGGGCTGGGGCCATGGGGGCGGGCATCGCCCAGGTGATCTCTTATTCCGGACTGCCGGTCGTCCTGAAGGATGTGGACGAGGCCAAGGTGCAGAAGGGTCTGCAGATCGTCCGGCAGCTTTACCAGGGGCGGGTGGACAAGGGGAAGATGACCGCCTCCGAGATGGAACAGAAACTGAGCCTGGTCTCGGGAAGCGTCAGTTGGGACGCCTTCAAGGACTGCGATATGGCGGTCGAGGCCGTCTTCGAGAATATGAAGGTCAAACAGCAGGTCTTTGTCGAGATGGAAAAAGCCCTGCCCGAGTCGGCCATCATGGCCACCAACACTTCCGCCCTCTCCATTACCCATATCGCCTCGGCGATCAAAAGGTCGGATAAGGTCATCGGTCTGCACTTCTTCAATCCCGCCCCCGCCATGAAACTGGTGGAGGTCATCCCGGGACTTCAGACCTCCCGTGACACATTGGATGACACGGTGGCTTTCGCCGAGTCCCTCCGCAAGTTCCCGGTCAGGGTGAGGGAATGCGCGGGATTTTTGGTGAACCGCCTCCTGCTCCCTTATCTGAACGAGGCGGCGTTCGCCCTTCAGGACGGCTCCGCCACGGCCGAGGAGATCGACAAGGCCATGCTCGACTTCGGCCTGCCCAAGGGACCCTTCGCCCTGATGGACCTGCTGGGCCTGGATGTTTGTTCGGATGTGACCATGATCCTTTACGACTCCTATGGACCCAGGATGAAGCCGGCGGAGATATTGGATGAGATGAAAAAAGCCGGATGCCTGGGGGTCAAGGCAGGCGTCGGGTTCTACACCTATGAAGAGGGGAAAAAAGCGGACCTGAAAGCGATCACCGAGAAAGCCCAGAAAGCCGCCGGGGGCGCGGTGAAATCCGGATTCAGCCCGGAACGATTGCTATATCCCATGATCAACGAGGCCGCCGCCTGCCTGGAAGAGAACGTGGCGTCGCCCTCCGATATTGACCTGGCCATGTTGGCGGGTACCGGGTTCCCGCAGGAAAAAGGCGGGCCTTTGCATTTGGCCGACGTGATCGGGGTGGATGGGGTGCTGGAGAAACTCAAGGAGTTCACGAAGCGGATGGGGCCGAGGTTCTGGCCTTCGCCCTTATTGAAGAGGATGGTTTCCGCCCAATATCTGGGGCAAAAGACCAAAAAAGGATTTTTCAATTATTGAGGAGGGGAAAATGGGCCAATCGATCAATGTGACCATGGATGGAAAAGTCGCGACCGTCGTTATCAACAACCCGCCGGTGAATGTCCTGACGACCGAGGTGATGCGGGAATTGGAGGCGGTATTCGACGACCTGAATGGGCAAAAAGACGTGAAATGTATCGTCCTGACCGGGACTGGCCCGGTTTTCATCGCGGGGGCGGACATCAAACGCATGGCCCAGATTAAGTCAGTGGAGGACGGTAAGACGGCTGCGGGGGAGGGACAGAAATTTTTCCGGAAGATCGAACTGATGAAAAAACCGGTCCTGGCCGCGATCAACGGCGCCTGTATGGGAGGCGGGATGGAGCTGGCGATGGCCTGCCACTTGCGCCTCTGCTCGGACCGGGCGAAACTGGCCCAGCCGGAGATCAATCTGGGGATCATCCCGGGTTTTGGAGGGACCCAGCGTTTGTCCAGGCTGGTCGGTAAGGCCAAGGCGATGGAGTGGATACTGACGGGCGATAATATATCGCCGCAGGACGCCCTGGAGGCCGGATTGGTGAACCATGTGGCGCCCGAGGCGGAACTTTTGCGACAAGCCCAGGGTTTGGCTAAAAAAATCGCGGCCAAACCGGCCGCCGCCATCGCCCAGGCCATGAGCGCCATGACGGCGGGTCTGGAAAAGCCGACACTGGAAGAGGGAATGGCGATCGAGCTGGAAAGCTTCGGAAAATGCTGTGAATCCCCGGACATGCGGGAGGGGATCATGTCCTTCATCGAGAAAAGGCAGCCCAAGTTCTCCGATCAGTAAGTCCTATCGGGTGAGTGTATAATGGTCGTGAGGTATGGATATGGGAAAAAGGATCGTCAAACAGCCGCGTGAATATCAAACGCTTGCCGAGCTTCGCAAAACCAATTCCCCCGAGCGTTACAAGGTGGGGTTGGCCCTTTGCGGCGGGGTGGCCAATGGGATCGCCCAGATCGGCGTGTTGAAGGCCCTGGAGGAGGCCGGCATCCAGGTGGATTGTTTGGCCGGTACCAGCGCCGGTTCCATGATCGCCGCGGGTTACGCCTCCGGCGCCCCCCTTTCCCGCATGGAAAAGATCGGCGTCAACACCAGTTGGGGCGAGTTGTTCTCTTTCCGGCCCTCCCGGAAGGGGTTGGTTTCCTCCAAGCCCATCGAGGAATATATCCAGAAATATTTCAATGTGTCCGCCTTCGAGCAATTGAAGAAACCCCTGGCGGTCGTGGCGACCGATATCTGCACGGGGGAAGAGGTGGTTTTCACCAAAGGGAACCTGAATAAGGCGGTTCGGGCTTCCTGCTCCATCCCCGGGATCTACGCGCCCGTCGAGATGGGGGGGCGGCAGTTGGTGGACGGGGGCATGGCCGAGAACGTCCCGGTCAAGGCCCTGAAGGGTCTAGGCGCGGATGTGGTCATCGCGGTGAATGTGTTCGGCCATCCCCAGGTTTTCCCGAAGGCTTCCAATGTTTTCCAGATCCTGATGAGGGTTTGGTACTTCTTCGTGGTGGAGGAGACCCTCTGGCGGGAGGAAGCGGATGTGATCATTGAACCGGACCTGCGTCCCTTCGATCTTTTCGATTTCAGCACGGGAAAAAAAGTGATCGCGACCGGGGAAAAAGAGACAAGAAAGTTGATCCCGAAAATAAAACAGGTCCTCCAGCGGCGATTTTTCTTCAGACCTGAAATTTACCGCTGATCCCTTTCTTCAAATAACTCCCGCCTAAAAAATATTATTTTCGGATCCGGAAAAACGCTTATTTTTCAAGGCTAAATTCGGGAAGGGAAATTAGCTATATTTAATCAGGGGTTTTTGTTGCCTTGAGGAAAAGGCCGCATCATAATTGTTAGCTATATTATCATCGATGGGGCTTTTGGCTTTTCACTCAAGGGAGGAGCGGAGATGACCAAGGATGAATTGGTAGCGAAAGTTTCCGAAACGACCGGGATCAAGAAGGTCGATGTTCAAAAAGCCTTGGACGCCATCATTCACAACATCATTGAAAACATCAAAACGGGCCAAAAAGTCAATATAACGGGCCTGGGCATTTTCAAATTGAAGGACAAAAAAGCCCGCTTGGCCCGCAACCCCAAAACGGGGGAATCCATCCAGGTTCCCGCCAAAAAGGCTCCCAAGTTCTTGCCCGCCAAGAACTTCAAAGAGGCCGTTCAGTAGAAGTTCCGGTCTTTTGATCGTCCCGTTTCACGCTATTTCCCAATATTCGCCCCTGGTTCGGCTTCGGTCGCCCCTTGACCAACCTTCACCATATGCTTATATTACCTCCGCTTTAGCACTCATAAGCATTGAGTGCTAATCTCGTTTTTCAGTCGGCTCATTTCACGAATGTTTTTTTCAACATCGTGACCCCGTGAGGGGCCGCGATCATTTTAAAGGAGGTTGTTCAATGAAATTCCGCCCATTATACGATCGGATCATGATCGAGCGGCTTGAGGAAGAAGAGAAGACCAAGACGGGTATCATCATCCCGGACGCGGCGCGCGAGAAGCAGCAGCGCGGGAAGGTCGTCTCGGTCGGCAAAGGCCGGGTCAATGAGAAAGGCGAGGTCCTGAAGCTGGAAGTGAAAGAAGGGGACGTCGTTCTTTTCGAGAAGTACGGCGGCGAGGAGATCAAGATCGACGGGAAAGAATTCGTCATCTTGAAGGAAGAAAGCGTCATCGGAGTCGTGGAGGCTTAATCACCCATGGATTTAGGAAATTTCAAAACCTTAAGGAGTTAAAAAATGGCAAAGCAGATCGTTTACGGCGAAGAGGCCCGCAGGGCCTTACAACGAGGGGTGGACAAATTGGCCAACGCAGTCAAGGTCACCCTGGGACCCAAGGGTCGTAATGTGGTCCTGGACAAGAAATTCGGCGCCCCGAACATCACCAAGGACGGCGTGTCGGTGGCCAAGGAAGTCGAGCTGGAGGACGCTTTTGAGAACATGGGCGCCCAGATGGTCAAGGAAGTCGCGACCAAGACCTCGGACGTGGCCGGCGACGGTACCACGACCGCCACGGTCCTGGCCCAATCCATCGTCCAGGAAGGCCTGAAGAACGTCACGGCCGGTTCCAACCCGATGGCCCTAAAGCGCGGCATCGACAAGGCCGTGGATGTGGTCGTCGCCGAACTGAAGAAACTCAGCACTCCCACCAAGGGCAAGAATGAGATCGCGCAGGTCGCGACCATCTCGGCCAATGGGGACAAAAAGATCGGCCAGATCATCGCCGAGGCGATGGAGAAGGTCGGCAAGGACGGGGTCATCACGGTCGAGGAAGCCAAAGGGATCGAGACCACCCTGGACGTGGTCGAGGGGATGCAGTTCGACCAAGGTTATCTTTCCCCCTATTTCGTGACCAACGCGGACCGCATGGAAGTGGAGCTGGACAATCCCTATATCCTCATCCATGAGAAAAAGATCTCCAGCATGAAGGACCTGTTGCCGGTGCTGGAAAAGGTCGTCCAAAAGGGACGCCCGCTCATGATCATCGCCGAAGAGGTCGAGGGAGAGGCCCTGGCGACCCTGGTGGTCAACAAGATTCGCGGCACCTTCGTGTGCGCGGCCGTCAAGGCGCCGGGTTTCGGCGACCGACGGAAGGCCATGCTGGAGGATATCTCCATCCTGACCGGCGGGAAGTCCATCACCGAGGACCTGGGGATCAAGCTTGAGAACGTCAAGCTGGAAGACCTGGGCCAGGCCAAGAAAGTGGTCATCGACAAGGACAATACCACCGTCCTGATCGACGCGGCCAAGGCCAACAAGAAAGAGATCGACGCCCGTTGCGAGACCATCCGCAAGCAGATCAAGGAAACCACCAGCGATTACGACCGCGAGAAGCTGCAGGAGCGGTTGGCGAAATTGGTGGGCGGCGTGGCCGTCATCAACGTCGGAGCCGCGACCGAGGTGGAAATGAAAGAAAAGAAGGCCAGGGTCGAGGACGCGTTGCACGCGACCAGGGCCGCGGTCGAGGAAGGCATCGTCCCGGGCGGGGGCGTGGCCTTGATCCGCACCATCAAGTCCCTGGAGACCTTGAAGTTGGAGGGCGATGAGCACATCGGTTCCAACATCATCCGTCGTTCCTTGGAAGAACCCCTTCGCCAGATCGTCCAGAACGCGGGCGGCGAGGGGTCGGTCATCATCGCCAAGGTTCTGACCGAGAAGCAGAACATCGGTTATAACGCCGAGACGAGCGTGTTCGAGGATCTGGTGGCCGCCGGGATCATCGACCCGACCAAGGTAGTTCGAAGCGCCCTGCAGAACGCCTCTTCCGTCGCGGGCTTGATGCTGACGACCGAGACGCTCATCACCGACATCCCCGAGAAGAAGGATTCAGCCCCGGCCATGCCGGGCGGAGGAATGGGCGGAATGGGCGGAGGTATGGACTACTAAAACCAGTCCGTAACCGACAGCTGGCAGTTCTTGGCAAAGAATCTAAAAAAGCCTCCGGCGGGAAACTACCGGGGGCTTTTTCATTGTTTTTAAGCCTCCGAGGGCGGGGATGGCGTTGACACCCCATCGGGATAACCCTATTATTTAGTACATTCCTGAAGGTTTTGGATGTTAGGGGAGAGGTCACCAATGCCTACTTACGAGTATTCATGCGGAAAATGCGGGTCTTTCGAGATTTGGCAGTCCATTAAGGATGACGCTTTAAAGCTTTGTCCCACCTGCGGGACCAAGGTGGAAAGGCTCATTTCAGCGAACGTGGGTTTTGTTTTGAAGGGTTCGGGTTTTTACCAGAACGAGTACAAGAATCCGGTCCCGGAAGCCAAACCAGCGGCAGGCCCGAAACCGGACTGCAATGGGTGCGGGGGAATCGCCCCCTGCCCAGCGGCAAATTAATCAACGAAGGAGCTGACCTTGGCACCAGGATGGATCGTGGGAATCGTCGTCGGCTATGTCCTTTTCAACCTCGGGCTCTGGAAGTCCGACTCCACCCCTAAACCGCAGGATACCCTTTGGGCCCTGGTCATGCTGGGCGGCACCATTCTGATGTTCCTTTCGGTCTTGCTCTGGGCTGTTCCAGGTTTTTTCAACTCCTAAAAGAACGTCCGGTCGTAACAGCCGAACCTTGATCAACGAACTTGAAAAGGCTTAAAAATGAAGGAACTATTCACCGAACAACAGTTGGACCAGATCATCCTGGGCCTTTCGGCCGCTGTTACTTTGTTCAGTATCACAGCCGCACTCTTCCTGGGCCCTAAAACACCCAAAGCAAAAAAAACGTGGCTTTGGTCCAACGCCTTGATCGGGGCTTTGATCGGTCCGGTGATCTGGGTTTTCTGGGGCGTCTATAATTCCATTGAGAACGCCTATGGACTGGATTCGCTGAAAGCCTTGAAGATCAACGGGCTGATCGCTGTCGGTTTGGGCGTCTTTTTCTTTCTTTTGTTTTCCTTCGTCCCCGGTTGGATCGAGAAGAAGATGGTCCCTAACCGCAAGTAATCATCGCTGGCCGTAAAACTCTTCCTATGAAAAGAACGTCTAAATACCGATGAACAAATCCGATCCACTTTCCATCCTTAACGAAGTCCGGCGTTTGGAGATCGTCACCCGGGGAGCGGTCGATACCCTGTTGAAGGGCTTTTACAAGAGCACCTTCCGGGGGAGAGGCTTGGAGTTCCATCAAGTCCGCGAATATACGCCCGAGGACGATTACCGGACCATTGATTGGAACGTCACGGCCCGTCTCAACGCCCCCTATATCAAGACCTACGTGGAGGAACGGGAACTGCAGATCGTTCTGGCGGTGGACCTGTCGGCTTCCCTTTGGTACGCGTCGGGCGCCATGAGCAAACGGGAAACAGCCCTCCGGCTTTGCGCGGTCATGGCTTTCGCGGCGGTCCAACATCAGGACCGAGTCGGCTTGATGGTTTTCACCGATCGGGTGGAATACTTCGCGCCGCCCAAAAGGGGCAAAACCGCCACCATGGGCGTGCTGCGAAAACTCATCGGTTATCGACCGGCAGGGAAAAAGACCGACTATAAGCCAGCCTTCGGAATGTTGTCCAAGGTGCTGAAAAGACGAAGCGTCCTGGTCCTGGTCTCCGATTTCACCGATCCCATCCCCATGGATACGGCCAGCGTCCTGGCCAAACGAAATGACGTCATCGCGGCGGTCATCCAGGACCCATTGGAAAAAGCCCCATTCCTTCCGGCCCGGGTAGCGGTGAGGGATCCCGAAACGGGCCGAGTGGGTTATCTGTCGCCCGGGTCCAATGAGGCTTTCCGTAAGGCCATGGATTTCCGCGAGAAACAATTGAAGGCGCTCACTTCCATGGGTGTGGACCGGCTGGAGGTCCAGGCCGGGTCCAATGTGGTCCCGCCCCTTTTGAAATTCTTCAAGACCCGCATCGAGCGGTTGGGGAGGCGGTGATGAACCTCCAAGGTTTCCATTTCGCCGACCCGAACTGGCTTTATTCGATCTTCTTTTTGCCCCTGGCCCTATTGCTGTTCTTCCTGACCACGAGGTTGAAACACACGACCCTTTATATCGGTAATCCCCGGTTGGTGGAGATGGGGTCGGGAACCCTGACGGCCCAATGGTTACCCTGGGTCTTGCGGTTCCTTGTCCTGCTCTTGTGCTTGATCGCGGCGGCCCGGCCCCAGGCGGGGCAGAAGAAAGTGGAAACGAAGACACAGGCCACCGACCTTTTCGTGGCGCTCGATGTTTCCGGGTCCATGGTGACGAACGACCTTCAACCCAACCGGATCACGGCGGCCAAGAAACTCCTGAGCGAGTTCCTGGACAAGGTCCAGAATGTGCGGGTGGGTCTGACCATTTTCGCCCGTATCAGTTTCACCCAATGCCCCTTGACCACTGACATCAGTATCGTGAAACAACTTTTAGCGAATGTGGAGCCGGCCCCCCACTCGATCAAATTGGATGGGACCGCGATCGGGGACGCGTTGGTGTCCTGCTTGAACCGATTGCAACAAGGCACGGGGAAGGGAACGCCGACCCCGACTTCCGCCGCCGCTTCCCTGGCGTCCAAACTCCTGGGAACGGAAACCTCTTCTGAGGAACCGGCCAAGAACACCCAGGCGATCCTCCTCTTGACGGACGGCGGAAACAACGCCGGGATGGTGGATCCCCTGACGGCGGCCAAGATCGCCGTCAGCCGGGGCATCAAGGTTTATACCGTCGGCATGGGCGCCAAGAACAGGGTCCTGGCCATGGGGGAATATCCGGATGGTCATGTGGGACCTTACATCGACCCGAGAACAGGGGAAATGGCCCTGAGCGACCCGGTGGATATGGGCCTACTGACTGAGATCGCCCGGATCACAGGCGGAAAAGCTTATGCCGCCACCGACAATCGGTCCCTTCAGGCCATCTTGGATGACGTCGCCCGGTTGGAAAAGCACGATGTGGTCACGGTCACTCATTGGGAGTACAACGAACTGGCGGCTTATTTCCTTCTGGGGGCTTTCATCCTCCTCCTTTTTGATATGGGGTTGGAGATGACGGTGTTAAGGACCCTGCCATGAACATCGCGAACATGACCTGGCTCCTTCCTTTGGCGGCGCTGTTCTTGATCGCGCTGATTTCGGCATTGTTCACCCTTTGGAGGGATAAACGAGACCTGCGTTTGCTGGGATACCAGAACCTGGTCTGGGCACCCGAACTGACCTGGGGTCGGAGGATCATGAAAGGCCTGTTCGTGATCATTGGCCTGGGGTTGGCGCTTTTGGGAGCGGCCCGTTTGCAAGGAAAGTCCGTTCCGGAAGACCTTAACGTGAGCGGCGTGGATATCATGGTCGTTTTGGACGTATCCAAGAGCATGATGACCCAGGACATCGCGCCCTGCCGATTGGACGCCGCCAAAAAAGCGGTCGCCACTTGGCTGGAAGGAAGACAGGGTGATCGAGTGGGAGTGGTCATTTTCGCGGGCGAGGCTTTGGTCCAGGTGCCCCTGACGCTTGACCTGGAGGCCGTCAATATGGTCCTGAGCAAAGCGGATGTGGACTCGGTGGACCGCGGCGGTACCGATATCGGGGAAGGGATCCGGACGGCCTTGGACGCTTTCGGCAAGGACGATCAATCCAAAAGAGGGAAGGTCATTCTGCTTCTCACCGACGGCGAGATCACCGAGGGTTCGGCCAGCCTTCCGGAAGTGCTCCAAAGGGCAAAAGACATGAAGATCCCAATCATTTCGGTGGGAATGGGCACACCCCAAGGACGTCCGATCCCGGATGGGGTTTCCTTTTGGGGAGAGGCCAATTATAAAAGGGACGCTAACGGGAGTGTCCATGTGAGCCATTTGGACGAAAAAACACTTAAAAGTATCGCTGACACCACCGGCGGCGTCTATATACCAGGGGATAGTTACGAAAACCTGAATTCCATCGGGAACAGGTTGGAAGGTTTACAGAAGACCCAGATGAAGGGGCAGGGCGCCATGAAACGGCAGGAATTATCCCCCGCGCTGGGAGCTTTGGCGGCGGGCGCGGTTTTCCTGTCATCGATCTTGTAGAGGGAATGAAATGAAAAGTCTTTCGTTAAAAATCTATTTCCCGCTTTTGGGCCTTGCGCTCCTCTCATTGGCGAGTCCATCGATGGCATTCGATCTTTCCTCGGGAAAAAGCGCCTACGAGAACAAGGATTACCAAAACGCTGAGAAATATTACGAGGACAAGGTGAAAGGGAACCCGGATGACATGAACGCCCTTTACGACCTGGGGAACACCCTTTACCAACAGGGCAAGTATGAGGATTCTCAGAACGCTTTTGAGCAAGTCCTTCAAAAGAAACCGACCCTGGAACAGGGGTGGTATAACCTGGGCAATAGTTATTTCCAACAAGAGCGTTATAAGGACGCCATTGAAGCCTATCAAAAAGCCCTTCAACTGGATCCGAAAGACGCCGACGCCAAGTTCAACCTGGACCTGGCCGAAAAGAAACTGAAACAAGACCCCAAATCGGACAAGAGCGATCAAAAAAAGAAAGAAGAACAGGAAAAGAAAAAACAGCAAGATCAACAACAACAGTCCAAGGATCAACAGCAGAAGCAACAGCCGAAGGACCAGCAACAGAACCAGTCGAACCAGCAAAAACAATCGAACGGAAACCAGCAAGATCAAAAAAAGGATCAGGCCAATAATCCCCAAAACAAGGACAAGAATGGCCAACCCAAACCCGATCCCCAGGGGAAACCGGACCCGGCCCAGGCGAGACAAAACCAGGAGGACCAACAGAGACAGGAACAGGCTAAAAAAGAACTGGGTTTGAGTGACCAACAGATCCAGGAGCTATATTCCAAAATGCAAAAACAAGAGGAGCAGACCCAGCGTTACTATTCGGCCAATCCCAAGCGGGAGCAGCAAAAACAAAGCGCTATGTGGAATTTTCTGCCCAGGGAACAACAGGAATTCATGAAGAAGTTCTTTGGCAAGCCGGACAACAGTGGCGATCAGGTACAGGAGGATTGGTGAGATCGACTTTGACGATGCAAGGGATGTGGGACAAGGGTAAAATACGCCGTTCTTAAACCATGAGGTGAAATGAAATGATCGCGAAAACTAGGAAATTATTGATCTTGAGCCTTGCCCTGTCTTGGGTGGTATTGATCCAGGGGGGCGGAAGGCTTTGGGCCCAAAATCAGGGCGAGACGGTCGGTTTGATCCTGGATGTGGACAACCGTGAGGTGGAGGTGGGCGATAAGATCACCGTTTCCATCGAGTTCAAGCAGGTCGGGAACGGGAACAGCACGGTCTTGCAGGATCCGACCATTCCCACCCCGGAATTATTCCAGATAAGGGGGGCCAGTTCTTTCAACCAGGTCACCATCGTCAACCAGCAGACGGCGGCCGTCGCGACGACCCGATATACCCTGGAAGCGACCAAGGCCGGGAGCGAGACATTGGGCCCGGCTCTTTTGCTTTACCAGGATCCCTCAGGTAAGAGGCGCGAGATCAAATCGAACGTTGTTTCAGTCACGGTGACCGCCAAGAAACCCTTCTCTTTTTTTGGATCGAAAAAACAAAACCCGCCGGTCCAGAATCCTCAGACCAATCCCCCGGTCACGCCTGATGACCAACTTCGGGGGATCAAACCCTTGATCGATGACTCCATTATGGCCATCAAGATCATTTTTTGGCTGGTGTTGGTGATCATTATCGCCGGTTATATCTGGTGGCGTTTTTCCAGGCCGAAAAAAACCAAGAATCAGCCGGTCTTATTGGGTAAAGCGGCTGAATTGAGGGAAGCCTGGCGGAAACTTTCCAATGAGGAGCTCTCGGCCAAGGAGTTCTGCTTGGCCCTTTCCAGCCTGCTGCGGGATTGTCTCCAATATCGCCTGGGTTTCCCAGCGGTGGATTACACCACCGAGGAGATCCTGAAAGAATTGAAAAAGTACAAGCTGACAAAGGATGAGATGGAAGCAGTGGAAAAGTGCCTTAAAATTTGCGACCGGGTCCTGTACGCGGATGGAAATCTGACCGGCCGGGATAATCTGAGGAGTCAATGTTCGGCTTTGCTGCCGAAGATGCAGAAATCTTAAAGTGGATACCGCGAAGTAGCGGTGAAATCTCAAGGAGCTAAAATGGCGACACAGAACGAAGAACTGACACAAGAAGGCCAGAGGCTGAGCGAACAGTTCCAAAAGGCCAAGGAAGAAGTGAAGAAGGTCATTGTGGGCCAGGAAGACTTGGTGGAAAGGTTGTTGCTGGGGCTGCTGGCGAAAGGGCACCTGCTTCTGGAAGGGTTGCCCGGGTTGGCCAAGACCCTGGCCATTCGCACCCTTTCGGAGGTGTTGGGTGTGTCTTTCAGCCGTATCCAGTTCACTCCGGACCTTCTACCGGCGGATCTTTTGGGGACGCGCATCTATATGCCGGCCAAAGGCGAGTTCAAGACACAGAAGGGCCCGGTCTTCGCCAATCTGGTGCTGGCCGATGAGATCAACCGCGCTCCCGCCAAGGTCCAGTCGGCCTTGCTTGAGTCCATGCAGGAACATCAGGTCACCATCGGACCGGATACCTTCAAGCTGGAAGAACCCTTCTTCGTAATGGCCACCCAGAATCCCATCGAGCATGAGGGAACCTATCCGCTGCCTGAGGCGCAGGTCGACCGTTTCTTGATGAAGGTTTTCGTTGGCTATCCTGGTTTCGAGGATGAAAAAGAGATCATCACCCGTATGGCTTCAGGAGCCTCCATCAAGACCAACGAGATCCTATCGGCGCAGGCCATCTTAAAGGCCCAAAAGCTGGTGGATAATGTCTATGTCAGCGAGACATTGAAAGATTATATCGTTCATTTAGTGACGGCCAGCCGCAACCCCAAGGCCTACAAGCTGGATAACCTGACCTCGTTGATCGAGTATGGAGCCAGTCCCCGGGCCTCGCTCGGTATGACGAACACCGCCAAGGCACGGGCCTTCATGAACGGGCGCGGTTACGCGACCCCGGAGGATGTCAAAGCTTTGGCCCCCGATGTAATGAGGCACCGGCTGATCCTCACTTATGAGGCGGAGGCGCAGAATCTCAAGACCGATGATGTGATCCAACAGATACTCAATAAGGTGCCTGTTCCTTGAAAAATAATTTTCCTAGGAATATTTCCGGTTTGAGGTTCGTTATTCGTCGATCAAACTGGCGCTTGGTCATGCTGATGATGGCCCTTTTGTTGATATCGATCGGCTGTAAAACAAAACCAAGGTTCGCTCAAAACACCTTGCCCCTTCCGCCTGCGGTGGATACGGGGGTCTCTAACGGACAATTTGTCCAGGTCGATTACGGATTTGGGTTTCCGGTACCCACAAAATGGGTGTATTTGAAACTTTCAGCTGACCAGGAAGTGGATGAGGTAGCCCGGTTTTCTGATCCTGGTTATCAAATGATCGTCCGGGTGGCGGTACAGATTGCCGATCCTTCCTTGACCTTTTCAGCGAAAAGCTGGCAGGCGGACGCCCAACAGGACCTAACCAATCATCAATTCCAGGTAGTCAAGGTCGACAAGACTGG
Source organism: candidate division FCPU426 bacterium (assembly GCA_963830915.1). Lineage (GTDB taxonomy): Bacteria > Oederibacteriota > Muellerivitia > Muellerivitales > Muellerivitaceae > CAWHOE01. Next base: position 88,596 of record CAWHOE010000046.1, on the reverse strand, counting down.
GGAATGGAAAACAGGGGATTCGCTGGTCTGGATTATGGTCCCCTTTCATGTGGTCGATTATAGGGGTCAAAAATGGCTGGATGAGGAATGGGGCCTGAAAAAAGATGACCTGGTCGTCAAGGTGCACGCGATCGTACCCGAGACCCTCACCGGAACGGAAAAGGAGCAAAAATGGCTGAAGGAATTAACCTCAAGCCTTTCCCAATTGGATTGGTATACGCCCATTGGGTCTAGGGGAATATCGGTGGATCGATACGAACTCCAGCATTTCACGGTGAATTTTTGCGGGGCGCTGGAAAGCGGCAGCCAGACGAAAATGAACCCTTACTTCGATGAGATGTTCCCGGGAAGGGCGCAGTGGAACAGCGACTATCAGCAGATATTGATATCCAACGACCAGAAATCACTCCAATTAAAAGCGGAGTTGGCGGGGATGGTCATCAATGGCGATTATGCCACGGCGACTTTCACGCTGAGTTGGATGGATAAAAGGCTTGGAAAAACCCAAAAGATCGATAAAAGTTTCAACCTTTCCAAAAAAGAGGGAGCTTGGAAGATCGTGGGAGCGGTCGAAAAGGATTAGCGGACGTTCCTGGGTTGGAAAGGGTCGTCGTTTATGGTGGGTTTGATGTCGTCCGAAAGATCCTCAAAAAGAATATAATGTTGGCTGAGTCCCGATAGGGCTTTTGCCCTGTTGGATCATCCTTGAGATACGGGGGAATTATGAGAAGCATGACTGGTTTTGGCCGCGGATCCGGGCAGACCAAATCCTTCCAGGTGGTGGCTGAGATCAAGACCGTCAATCACAAGTACCACGACATCAATTTGAAGATGCCGACCTTCTTCCAATTCATGGAACCGGAAGTGCGCGAGCTCATCCTGGCCTCGGTGACCAGGGGAAAAGTCGATTTTTTCCTCAAAGACCTGTCGCCCATGAAGGCCAAGACAGTAGTCGTCAATGAGGATCTCCTAACCGAATATCTTCATGCCGCCCAAAAGGCTTCCAAAAGGTTCAAGCTCAAGGGCGAGCTTTCCATCGAGACCCTTCTCAAAATGCCCGACGTGCTGATGGTTGTGGAGACCGAGCGGATGGAAACGGAGCAACGAAAAGCGGTCGGCGAGGCGGTCCAGGAAGCGCTGAAGGCTTTGGAAAAGATGCGTCAGGTCGAGGGAGGGCGGCTAGGTAAGGATATGTTGGAAAGGGCCAAAGAGATCACGAACATTGTCCTCCAACTGCGCCAGCGTCATAAAGTGCTGATGGCGGAGAAAGTGAAGGCCTTCAAGGATAAGATCGCCGAGTATTTACCCGCTCCCCTACAGGACCAGGCCCGGTTGGCCACGGAGGAGAGCGTCTTGATCCAACGTCACGATATCTCGGAAGAATTGACCCGATTGGACAGTCATCTGGCCGCATTGCAGGATACCCTGAAGGAAAAGGGGAGTGTTGGCCGGAAATTGGACTTCCTCATCCAGGAAATGAACCGGGAAACCAATACCATCGGTTCCAAGTCCGCTGATTCCAAAATGGCCCATAACGTCGTGAGGCTGAAGGAACTGTTGGAACAGTTACGGGAACAGATACAAAACATCGAATAAATAAGTCGGGATATAAAATCAATGAAAAAGCGGGCTGGATTGATGATCGTCCTTTCCTCTCCGTCGGGAGGGGGCAAGACCACCATCGCTCAAAAGCTGTTGAAGCGGGATAAAAACCTCGTTCGTTCTGTTTCTTGCACGACCCGTCAACCCAGGATCGGCGAAAAGGCGGGCCGGGACTATTTTTTTGTGCCCCCAGCGCGTTTCAAAAAAATGATCTTGTCCGGTTCTTTCCTGGAATGGGCCAAGGTCCATCGGCATTATTACGGCACACCTAAAGCCTGGGTGAACGCCCAAAGAGCCAAGGGCAAGGATGTACTGTTGGTCATCGATGTCCAAGGCGGAAAATCGGTCAAAAAACAGGATCCGGGAGCGGTATTGATCTTCCTGAAACCTCCCAGTTTCACCGTATTGAAAAAGAGGCTTCTGGGTCGTCAAAGCGAGGATGGGAAAGCATTGGCTGTCAGGCTTCAAAACGCCAAAGGGGAGATCCGACAGGGACGCTATTATCGATATCGGGTGGTCAATGATCGCCTTTCCAAGGCGGTCGCTGATGTGGCGAAAATCCTTCAAACGGAACGATTGGAATCGGCCAAGAAGGCCTTAATGAGTACAAACTAGTATAAAAACAGCTTTATTGACCTGCTGAAACGACCATTTTAGGCCTTGTTTAGTTCGTGAAATGAAGGCTTTTATTATACGATTACGCTGGGTTTTGAGTATAATTTGCGTTCTTCTTTAACATTTGACACCTAAAAAGTACCCACCCGGAGGGGGAGCATGACCGAAGAAAAGAAAGACCCGACATTAGGTTTATTGGATAACAGGTATATTTCCGTATTAGTGGCATCGAAAAGGGCCAGGCAATTGCTGGATAGGGCCGAGAAACACAATATGACCGTGGATACGGAGAAGGTCATCCTGCAGGCTCTCAGTGAGTTCATGGCCAGTAAAGTGGCTTATACCAACACCCCGGTACCGGCCAAGAAGCGAAGAGAAAAAGACTGAGAGGCGGTCAACGGCTGTAGGTTGACAGTTCAGGAATTTTCTATTTGATCTCCCGTTTGCCAACCCCAGTTTCGGACCGACAGCTGATCTTCCATGGCTCATTCTCCCAAAATCCCCAAGGTGTTATTAGGCATCACAGGCAGTGTGGCCGCTTATAAGACCGTTGAGCTTATCCATCTTTTGAAGAAATTCTCCGAAGTCCATGTGGTCATCACCGAGGCGGGTTCCCGTTTGGTCCCCGAGAAGGAACTCCGAAGGGCCTCCGGATTCCCGGTTTGGAAAAGCCTGTTCAAGGGTTCCACTCCCATACCTCCCGGTACCCCGAGTGGTTCCCACCCTTTCGCGGTAGTACCCCATATTGAATTCACCCGTCAAGCGGACCTGGTATTGATCGCCCCAGCTTCAGCCGATTTCATGACGAAAGCCGCGGTTGGCCTGGGTAACGACCTGCTTTCAACACTTTGCCTTTACGCCACCTGTCCGATCTGGATGGCACCCGCGATGAACGTCAACATGTGGAACCATCCAGCCATCCGGCAAAACCACAAAATCCTTAGGTCGAGGGGTGTCCGTTTCTTGGGGCCGGATCGGGGACATTTGGCCTGCGGGGATGTGGGCGAGGGAAGGTTCGTAGAGCCGACCGAGATATCCTTTCAAGTCGAAACCTATTTCAAGAGTCACGGGTCCTGGCGGGGGAAAAGGGTCGTTGTGACGGCCGGACCGACCCAGGAGGACATCGATCCTGTTCGTTTCATCACCAACCGCTCTAGCGGAAAGATGGGATACGCTCTGGCCCAGGCGGCCTTGAACCGGGGCGCGGAAGTGACCCTGATCCATGGTCCCACGTCGCTGGCTCCTTTGACAGGTGCGAGGACGATCGCGGTAAGGACCGCTGAGGAGATGCGACTTGAAGTCCATAAAGCTTTTCAAGGCGCCGATTATTTGATCATGGCGGCCGCGGTCGCCGATTACGCCGTGGAAAACCCCGCCAAGAGCAAGATGAAGAAATCGAAAGGTGTCCTTTCGATCACCTTAAGGAAGAACCCGGACATCTTGGGGGAGGTTTTGAATAAAAAGAAGGACCACCAAGTGGTGGTCGGGTTCGCGGCGGAGACGGATAAATTACGAACCCATGCCAAAGCTAAATGGGCCAAAAAGCCCTGTGACCTTTTGATCGCCAACCGGGTGGGTGGAAAGGATTCGGGTTTTGAGAGCAACCATAATGAGATATTGGCTTTCAGCAGGATTTTTTCGAAACCCATGATCCTCAAAAGGGAATTGAAAAGTCGTTTAGCGGAAAAGATATTGGATATCGCGGGAAAGATCGGCGAGACCCTTCTCCCGAAAGGTTCCCCGCGATGAGACACAGGTTTATCCTGACGATATTCATCCTGACTCTATTTTCCAACCCAACCTGGGCCCAGAATAGAATCAACTCCACTAGGGGAAAGGCGATTTTTGTTCCGGACGAGGTGCTGGTGCGGTTGAAGGATTCGGCGTCTTATGACGACCGGGCCAAGGTCCTGGGATCTTATCCAATGGCCAAGGCACTCCATCGGCCGGATCTATTTAAGTTGAAACTTTCCCAGGGACAGGATGTTCAAAGTACAGCCGAGCTGTTGAAAGGGAACAAGGCGGTCGCTTGGGCCCAACCGAACTATCGTTATTACGCCTGTGGTCCTGTCACCTGTATTCCCCCTGATCAATACTATACCGGGCCAGAGAATTGGCCCTTTGTGAAGATTCAGGCGCCGGAGGCTTGGGAATTGGTGGGCGGAGCCGGTTGTCCCGGAACTCAGCCTGGCGACGCCGGGGTTACAGTGGCTGTTTTGGATACGGGGATCTCACGGAATCATCCTGACCTGCCTGTTTCCATCCAAGCCACCGGTTACAATTTCATCGGCGACAGCACAAACACGGATGATGACTTTGGCCATGGCACTTTCGTCGCTGGGATCATCGCAGCCCAATGGAATTACAATATATCCGAATCCTGTCCGCCCCATCAATTCACGACCGGTATGGCCGGAATGGCCAGAGTGACCCTGCTCCCGGTGAAAGTGTTGGATAACACGGGATCGGGAACTTCCGATGGTATCGCTTCCGGGACGGACTTTGCGGTCACCCAGGGGGCCCGTATCATCAATTTCTCACTGGGCGCCTCCTCTATCGACCAGATCGAGCAGGACGCCTTGGATAGGGCCCTGGCGGCCAATTGCGTGATCGTAGCTTCGGCGGGGAATGATTCGGGTGTGGGCCAGTTGGCCCCATTGAACTATCCGGCCGCCTATCCGCGGGTGATCGCGGTGGGGGCGTCCGATAACAATGACAAGGTCGCTGTTTATTCCAACGGTGGAGAGGGTTTGGCCCTTGTCGCGCCAGGAGGCGCCGGGGTCACGACCAGTGACCCCATTACCCTCACCGCGTCCCAGAACATCCTAAGCGCCCTGTTGCAATGTCCTGTCGCAGCCTCGCCCAAGGATTTTGAGGCGGACCCTAATGATGATAATTTTGGGTATGGGGCCGGAACTTCCGCGTCCGCTCCCTTCGTTACTGCAACGGCTGCGCTCATCTTGACCCTGGATCCCGGCCTTACCAATGACCAGATTGCCCAGCGGATCATCAACAACGCGGACCCGATCAACGGGACCAAGGGTTGGGATCCTTCCTCTGGATATGGACGATTGAATGTTTATCAGGCGCTCTTGAACACTGGGGGGGGACAGGTAATACCTTTCGTTAAGACCTTTAATAGCCCTAATCCCTTTTATGTCGATATGGAAGGGACCACGAACATTACCTTGGTGCTGACCCAAGCCCAACCTGTTGATTTGACGATCAACGATGAGGCGGGAATGGTTGTTTTTCACCATAATTACGCGGCCTCTGAATTGAACAACAATCCGACCAATCCTCAGTTCAAATCCTTTTATGTTCCTTGGGACGGTAGGAATGGAAATGGCCAAGAAGTAAAAACGGGGGTTTATTTTTATACCGTCAAAGCTGACGGGCAAACAGGCCATAACAAAATAGCCGTCATTCGAGGGTCCAAGTGAGTAGTATGGGATATTCCGGCTCGAACAGAAAACCAAACGGCGAGAATTGCCCATCCTCGATCGTCAGATCTTTGTTTCTTTTATTCTCAATCTTTATTTGTTCCGCATCCATTTCAGGCCCTCTTTGGGCGGATCAACAAGGTGGACAAAGACCAGCGGCCTACCTGGAAATGGGAGTGGGCGGGCCTCAGGAAGCCATGGGAGGGGCGGCGGCTGCGGCGCGTAACGACGTGGCTTGCGGATACTGGAATCCAGCGGGATTGACCGGTTTGAGGGGATTCCAGTGTGAGGCCCAATACACTTTTCTTTCGTTCAATCAACAATTGGATTATCTGGCCCTGGCGGACAACTTCCAGAACTTTTTATATTATGGACTCTCTTTCATTTATTATTCCGCTGGTAATGACTTGGAGGCCAGGTCGGGTCCTTCCCTCGATCCAGACAGCACATTCGGCGATACGGAAATGACCTTTCTTTTCTCCTTGGCCTATAAAGTCAGCCCGCGTTGGTCGATTGGCGCGAACCTTAAGGTGTTGACCCTGGGATTGGGTTCTTTTTCCGGTTATGGGTTCGGGGAAAACCTGGGTGTCCAATACAGGGTCGATAATGACACGGCCGTTGGGCTTATGGTCCAAGACCCTTATACAAGCTTGTCATATTCCAATTCCAATAGTGATGTTCAACCACCCACCTTCAAAGGGGGTATCGCTCATTGGGAGGGAAAAGCCGATCTTAAAGGCAATTTTGATATCGAGTGGAGTGATGACTTGGGTTTACGACCTCGATTAGGCTTGGAATGGCGCCCCATAGGAGTCTTGGCTCTTCGGGGAGGGTGCTGGGCTGGCGATCTGACCGGGGGAACGGCGGGGGGGGGGATTTCCCTTAATCTTTCTGGCGGATTGGGAATATTGATCCCTTACGACGGCAATGTCATGGAATTCGATTACGCCGTTCTCCAGGATCCCTTGATGGCTGGGGCGGTTTTGCACCAACTTTCTCTGACAGGAAAATTCCTTTAATGGATCAACCAACCGAATTAAGACAATATCTTGAAATGTGTAAGCGAATGGGTGTTCGATATCTATCTGCCGCGTCTGACAATTTGTCATCAACCGATCCTGTTCCCAAGATTGCTCCTGATCTGAAGATCGAAGAAATAAGGGAGGACTTTGTTTCTGAGCCGTCCGCTGAATATGCTTTCCATCAACCAAAATGGATGACCCTTCATCCCGAAACAGTCCAAGCGATGGAATTGACGGCTTTTGACCGGGACATTTGTGAATGCCAAAAATGTCCGCTGGGGAAAACCCGCAAGAATTTCGTTTTTGGAAGCGGGAATCCTAAAGCGGAGGTTCTATTCGTGGGAGAAGCGCCCGGGGCCGATGAAACCAACAAGGGCTACCTTTCGTTGGCCGCGCGGGCCAACTACTTACCAAGATCATTGAATCCACCCAGACCTGGAAAAGACAGGATGTTTTCATCGCGAATGTCCTTAAATGCCGCCCGCCAGGAAACCGGGCACCCTTACCCGAAGAAGTCGAACTTTGCCGAGGCTATCTTGAGGAACAGATCAAGATCCTCAAACCTAAATTGATCATGGCCATGGGCGCTAGCGCCGCGCAGGCCCTTTTAAGAACTAAGGAAGCTGTCGGGAAACTTCGAGGCAAATGGCACGATCTTGAAGGCATTCCGTTGAGGGTCACATACCATCCTGCCGCCTTATTAAGGGACGAAAGGTACAAAAAGGACGTCTGGGAAGATATGAAGGAATTGACCAGAAAATATAAGGAATCCTAATTTTTTTTAGTGCTCGTTGTATTGTTAAAACCCTATTTAACAGGCGATTTCCACAATTATGCCTAAAAGAGACGTAATTTCCTTTTTTGATCAGTCTCTATTTAATGAAAATGTTAGCTCTTTTCTGTTTATAAGCTGTTAAAATTAAATATAGAAACTCCACACTCTTTAAATCCCAGAATCATTAATAGGTGAATTCACTGTTTTTTTCGATTGATTTGTTTCGGGCCGGAGGTTTAATTGAAATTGGTTTTATTAGTTTTAATTAAGCGTTTTCACATGGGTTATTTGATTCTTTTTTTATCTGGTGTTTACATTTTCTCTACTGATTTTGCACGTGCGTTGCCCATAAATGCATCTTGCCAAAAAGCCACAGTTACTTTAACGAATCCTCAGTTGCAGGTAGCCCCTTCGTTGACATTTACCGTTATTGTTCCAACGGTAACGCCTAGCCTATCACCGACCTTTACACCCGCATTCTTGACAGCCACTTATACGTTTACTTTTACAGGAACGCCGACGATTACCTATACAAATACGACTATTCCACCAACGAATAGCCCGACCTTTACTTCCACGAATACCCAGTTGGTTCTGACCGAAACGCCTTCTTTTACTTCGGCTCCACTAAATGCATTGCCAACATTGACGTCGTCTAATACTTCAATACCACCGACCGATACACCAACCTTTACTTATTCCAATACGTCTATTCCACCAATAATTACACCGACTTCAACATTCGCTTATACGGAAGTGTTTTCGACCGAAACTCCAACTTTCACTTCAGTTCCTTTGAATGGATTGCCAACTTTAACTTCAACGAATACTTATATTCCTCAGCCTGCCACACCTTTATTTACTAATACCAACACCGCTAATCCTCCGACGGATACGCCTACTTCAACATCTACCGAAACGGCAGTGCCTGCGACCGATACACCGACGGTGACATCCACAAACACATTCATACCATCAACGGACACGCCGACGTTCACTTACACCAATACGGTTATTCCTCCGACGGATACGCCTACTTCAACATCTACCGAAACGGCAGTGCCTGCGACCGATACACCGACGGTGACATCCACAAACACATTCATACCACCAACGGATACGCTGACATTCACTTACACCAATACGGTTATTCCTCCGACGGATACGCCTACTTCAACATCTACCGAAACGGCAGTGCCTGCGACCGATACACCGACGGTGACATCCACAAACACATTCATACCACCAACGGATACGCTGACATTCACTTACACCAATACGGTTATTCCTCCGACGGATACGCCTACTCCGACAGTTACAAACACGGTAGTGCCTGCGACCGATACGCCGACAGTGACATCCACAAACACATTCATACCATCAACGGACACGCCGACGTTCACTTACACCAATACGGTTATTCCTCCGACGGATACGCCTACTCCGACAGTTACAAACACGGTAGTGCCTGCGACCGATACGCCGACAGTGACATCCACAAACACATTCATACCATCAACGGACACGCCGATGTTCACTTACACCAATACGGTTATTCCTCCGACGGATACGCCTACTTCAACATCTACCGAAACGGCAGTGCCTGCGACCGATACGCCGACAGTGACATCCACAAACACATTCATACCATCAACGGACACGCCGATGTTCACTTACACCAATACGGTTATTCCTCCGACGGATACGCCTACTTCAACATCTACCGAAACGGCAGTGCCTGCGACCGATACGCCGACAGCGACATACACAAACACATTCGTACCACCAACGGATACGCTGACGTTCACTTACACCAATACGGTAATTCCTCCGATGGATACGCCTACTTCAACATCTACCGAAACGGCAGTGCCTGCGACCGATACGCCGACAGTGACATCCACAAATACACCGGTACCCCCGACTGCAACATTGACGTTTACTTGGACACCGACCGTATGTTCTATTTCGAGCGGACCTACTGCCCAGACGGGAACAAACAGCGTCACGATTAATTGGTCCAGCAATTGTCAGGGATTTGGGATACTACATTATGGAATCAGTTCAACAAGTCTCAACGGAGTTGTTCAGGACAAACAATTCCTACAGAATCATTCAATAGTTTTGACCGGTCTTCAAACCGGACTTACATATTATTACACCGTATCAACAACTAGCGCTAACGGAGTTATTATCGCTATAAGTGGTGTTCAAACTTTTGTGCTGGCCGCTCCTGCGTCAACACCGACGGTAACATTTACCTCCACTCCTACAGTTTGTTCGATCACAACTGGGCCAACAGCTCAAGCTACATCAACAAGTGTTACCATTACATGGACGTCCAATTGTTCGGGTTTTGGAAAAGTAAACTATGGAATATCGCCCGACAATCTTGGCGGAAGTGTTCCAGATAAGACCTTTGCCCAAACCCATTCAATAATTCTGAACGGGTTGGAGCCTGCTTTGATCTACTATTATGATGTTTCCGTCTCGAACGCAAATGGTGTTCTGATTGCTCAAAGTGGGATACTAAGTTTTCAAACTTCACCATAAACTTTTTATGTTTCTTTTATTTCGTTGGCCGCTGTCCTTCAGGTGTTTTGAAATCCCAATGTCGTCTCCAATAAAATGGCAGTATTGGATGATTTTTAACAAACTCCGGTATAAAGTCCCGCTGTTAAAAGAAAATGTTTTTCAAAATAAAGTCTAAATGCCCTGTTTAAAGGATTTAGTAATTGCTGCCATAAAGGTTAAATCACCTAGCATTGAAAACCATTTGCCCCTTTGTGGGGGGGCAATAGTCTAGTGTTGGCCCTATCCCTAAATCCAGTTACCGTTAGTAACTATGGTGTAGATGCTATAGGAAGAGTTTGCAACTCTAGTTGTAATCTAAAGTTATATTTTTCACCAAACGAACCTTCCACTTAGTGCGAAGTGTGATTTGATTGGCAAACAGATGTGTTTGTTAATGCATAAGGATCCACGAAAATCGTTGAAAACAGTCGTAATGAGAACCTTCTTGGTCTTTTCACGATAAAAAAATGTATAATTCTTCAATAAATCGCAACTTATTACTCGTTTGAACGGTACTGATGAAAAGGCTAAAAAATTCATTATATTTGATTGTCCTTGCCGGCTTTTTTCTTTTTCCTCTTTTTTCCCAAGCTCAATGTTTATTTAGCGATCCCTTCAATGCCAATTCGGGTTCCATTTCCTCTTTTTGGACAGCTCTTAATATCAACGATAGTACACCAGGAACAACTCAAGCCGAGGGAGCCGCCTTAACCATTACAGCTGATGGTGCTTCTATCGATGGTACCGCCGATTCATTCTTATTCATATATCAAGAAGTGAACGAAGATAGCGATATAACCTTACAGGTCAATTCCGTGCCTAACGTTGGTGGTGGAGGTTTTGACGGTAAATGTGGAATCATGATGCGTTCTTGGTCGGGTAGTCCCAGCCCCGGTGACCTCATGGCTTTTGTCGGAGCATCCAACTTATTTGGTTATACCTTTGAAGCAAGGTCTGCGGTCAATGATTATGCCTTTCCGACGGATGCAGGGACCTATTCCAACCCCTCGGTGGGTTTTGTGCGATTGACAAGGCAAGGGAATAATTTTTTAGGTTACTTTTCTACCGATGGTAATAACTGGACAATAATTGATTTTTCTAATTTTCCCATGCCATACCCCTATTATGTCGGAATTGCGACAACGTCGGAAGATTCAGGTGTGACGGGTACGGCGGTGGTTGTAAATTTCAATGTTTTATCTGGTCAATGTACAGTTACTCCTACACCCACGAATACGGCGACGAATACAGCCACTAACACTCCGACCAATACCACTAGTAATACCGCAACGAACACGGCAACCGATTCAGCTACCAATAGCGCGACGAACACCTCGACGAACACGGCGACCAACACACCGACATACACCGTAACTAATACTGCGACGAATACTGCGACAAACACCGCTACCAATACGGTCACAAACACAGTAACTGATACGGCTACGAACACAGCTACTAGTACAGCCACAAACACAGCTACGAATACGGCCACGAACACTCCGACTAATACCGCTAGTAATACCGCAACGAATACAGCAACCGATTCCGCTACCAATAGCGCTACGAATACCGCGACGAATACGGCGACCTGTACGGTGACGAATACCCTGACCAATACGGCGACTAATACTGCCACGAATACAGCGACAAGTACGCCAACTCAACCATTCGTGGCGATCGGGGCGGGATATACCACACCGACCGATTCGATCCAGATACCCGGCAATGTTAATGTTCCGGTTGTGGATTTTAAGATCGTCGATGCCAGCGGCGAACCGGTCACTGTTAGTTATGTCATCCTGAATTCTCCTGTTACTGAGACAGGGAGTGATTCGGGCATCCAGGCGGTAAAGCTTTGGAAAGATGTTAACCGGAGTGGAGTAGTCGACGGGTCGTCGGTGTTATTGGCCAGTTCTACCTTTTCCAGCCATTCAGTCACCCTGGGGGGATTCCCGTTAGCGGCCCTGGCTTCTTTGGGTTCTCAAAACTATTTGGTTACTTACGATTTTACCGGAAGCGCGGCGACTGGCACCTATACCGCTCAGATCCAATTCAATACGAGTGTTCAAGGCGGAGGGGTGTTGTCCCAACAGGCCCTTCAGGTATCGGGAGCCCCGGTCACAGGAGCGACCATTACACTAGCGACCCCAACCCCGACGGCGACTAACACTGCCACGAATACGGCGACGAATACAGCCACTAACTCTCCGACCAATACCACTAGTAATACCGCAACGAACACGGCGACCAACACCCCGACATACACCGCAACTAATACTGCGACGAATACAGCCACCGATACGGCTACGAACACAGTTACTAGTACGGCCACAAACACAGCGACGAATACCGCCACCAATACGGACACCAGTACCGCTAGCAACACAGCGACGAGCACAGCGACGAATACGGCGACTAACACCCAGACGAATACCTCGACCAACACCACTACCAACACGGCAACAAACACAGCTACGAATACGGCCACGAACACTCCGACTAATACTGCTAGTAATACCGCTACGAATACGGCGACCTGTACGGTGACGAATACCCTGACCAATACGGCGACTAATACTGCCACGAATACAGCGACAAGTACGCCAACTCAACCATTCGTGGCGATCGGGGCGGGATATACCACACCGACCGATTCGATCCAGATACCCGGCAATGTTAATGTTCCGGTTGTGGATTTTAAGATCGTCGATGCCAGCGGCGAACCGGTCACTGTTAGTTATGTCATCCTGAATTCTCCTGTTACTGAGACAGGGAGTGATTCGGGCATCCAGGCGGTAAAGCTTTGGAAAGATGTTAACCGGAGTGGAGTAGTCGACGGGTCGTCGGTGTTATTGGCCAGTTCTACCTTTTCCAGCCATTCAGTCACCCTGGGGGGATTCCCGTTAGCGGCCCTGGCTTCTTTGGGTTCTCAAAACTATTTGGTTACTTACGATTTTACCGGAAGCGCGGCGACTGGCACCTATACCGCTCAGATCCAATTCAATACGAGTGTTCAAGGCGGAGGGGTGTTGTCCCAACAGGCCCTTCAGGTATCGGGAGCCCCGGTCACAGGAGCGACCATTACACTAGCGACCCCAACCCCGACGGCGACTAACACTGCCACGAATACGGCGACGAATACAGCCACTAACTCTCCGACCAATACCACTAGTAATACCGCAACGAACACGGCGACCAACACCCCGACATACACCGCAACTAATACTGCGACGAATACAGCCACCGATACGGCTACGAACACAGTTACTAGTACGGCCACAAACACAGCGACGAATACCGCCACCAATACGGACACCAGTACCGCTAGCAACACAGCGACGAGCACAGCGACGAATACGGCGACTAACACCCAGACGAATACCTCGACCAACACCACTACCAACACGGCAACAAACACAGCGACGAATACGGCCACTAACTCTCCGACTAATACTGCTAGTAATACCGCTACGAATACGGCGACCTGTACGGTGACGAATACCCTGACCAATACGGCGACTAATACTGCGACGAACACGGCCACTAACACTGCTACCAATACCGTTACGAATAGCCCTACTAATACCGCGACCAATACCCTGACCAGTACGGCAACAAACACTGCGACGAATACAGCAACCAACACGGCTACGAATACACCCACCAATACCCCGACCATTTCATTGGCCCTATCCTCGCATGGGCCTGTTTGGCCTTTGTCCCAGACCTATCCTTATAACCAAACGAACGCGTCCAGCGTTCAGTTTATCCTGACTACCAGCGCCCAGGAAAATGTCCTAGTTAAACAACTGGTCTTAACGGGAGGGGGGACTCTGAACTGGCAGAGTGACGTGGTTTCGGGAAGCGTAGGATTGTACCTGGACAATAAACCCTCGGCGAACGGGCTTTATGATGCGACGGATACGTTGATCCAAGGGAATCTGAATTTCGACACAAGTGGGTCAGTTACCTTCGTGAATCTGTCGGGTGTTGTGACTTTGACATCTGGTGCGCCCCAAACGCTTTTACTGGTCTTCAGCTTGAATGAGAGCGGACTGGTCAGTAAGACTTTCAACAATATTATCGATAGCGAAAACATCGTGGGGGCAGGAGCATCTACGGGACGGGCGGCAGTGGTGGCGGTGGCGACAGTGACAGGGAACACTCATATGGTGGCAGCCGCGACACCAACCACGACGAACACCGCAACCAATACAGCGACCAATACGCCTACTAATACAGCTACGAACACCGTTACCAACACAGCGACCAATAGCGCTACGTATACTGCCACGAATTCAGCCACGAACACAGCGACGAATACCGCCACGAATACCACCACGAACACAGCAACCTGTACGGCGACGAATACGGGCACGAACTCAGTGACCAATACTAATACTGTCACGAACACCGCTACTAATACCCCGACTAATACCGCCACCAATACGATGACCAATACAGCGACCAATACCCCCACGAATACATCCACAAACACGGCAACCTGTACAACCACGAACACAGCCACGAATACAGTCACGAATACCGCTACTAATACCGCCACCAATACGATGACCAATACAGCGACCAATACCCCCACGAATACATCCACAAACACGGCAACCTGTACAGCCACGAACACAGTCACGAATACCGCTACTAACACCGCGACCAATACTGCGACCAATACGGCCACCAATACCACGACGAACACCCTTACCCCAACCTCTACCAACTCATCCACCAATACGATGACCGCGACCTGTTCAATGACCGCTACGGCCACAAACACTTCTTCGAAAACCCCGACCAATACGGCCACGAACACCGCGAGTGCTTCAGCCACCAATACCCCGACGAATACAACTACCAATTCCGCGACTAGCACGGCGACATTCACCCCGACTTGTACATCTACTTTAACTCCAACACTGACTCCGACACCCTTGCCCCCGACCCAATTGGCTTGGCTTGGATCGGCCCCGACATGGACCGCGGGTTCACCTGGGGGACCGATCACCGTGGAGGTTCGTAATGCAGGTGGTAACCCCGCGACTCTTTCTTCCGCTCTGGTGGTTAGTTTTACATCGAATTCCACAGGGGACAATGACTTCTCATTGACCGCGGGTGGGGCAGGGATTCCTACTGTGAATATCCTTCCGGGGAACGCCCGTGCTGTGCTTTATTATCAGGATTACAAAGCGGGAGATTGGACCCTTACGGCTTCCGCGCCATCATTATCATTGGCAAACCTTCCGGTGACAGTTGTTCCGGCTTCTTTCAATAAATTCCAGGTTTTATGGCCAGGTCAAACTTCCAATTTCGGTCACCAATCAGGTGATGGGAATGTGGGGGCGCCATTAGCGGTCATGGCAGGCTCTGGGGTGATCGCCACTATCAATGCTGTTGACGCTTATTTCAATATTTTGACCTCCTTCATCGACCCGGTTACTTTTGTTTCAAGTGACTCCACAACCCCACTTTTGGGATCGAAATCTTTGGTCGCTGGAACGACAACCCAATCCGTGACATTCTTCTCGCCTGGGAACCAGAGCTTGACCGTCACTGACCTTTCAAATGGAGCTTTCAGAGGGAATAGCGATCTATTGACGATTCAGGCAGGAACGAATAGCACTCTCTTGAACGTGGTCCATTCCTCGCCATTCCTTTCCACGGTGGTCTTGGGTCAATCGAGTGTTACTTTATTGGATATGAATCTGAAAGTTCAAAGTGGTACAAATCCGATACAACCGGACACTATTATTCTTCACGCGCGGGATAGCGCCGGGACGAATGTGGCGATCGACTCGGCTTTCGAGAACCTGTACCTTGTCAGCGGTATCCAGGCGGTCACATTGAATGTGGGTTCCCAGTCTTCCGCCTCGACCACATTTATCATGCCGGCCAATACATTTCTTGTCCCGGACGCATCGGCGTTGGGATTGACCCTGGTGGGTGACATTTCCCCTAACGGCTTCGCTAAGAGTGTTTCCCTTTCTTTGGATAACTCCAATTTCATTAGCGCTAAGGATTATGTTACCGGAAACCCTGTCGGCATTACGACCGCGGGAGATCCCACTGGGTTCCCTATGGGAACAGGCTTGATGTTCTTGTCGGCGGCTGATCTGGCAAAAACCTATGGTAATTATCCCAACCCATTCCACGCCGGTATGGAGAACACCACTATCGAATTCTATTTGAACGCAGCCAGTACGGTTTCATTGGATCTATATGATGTGATGGGCAGCAAGGTCATCACCCTTTTGAAGGGTCAAACGATTGAGCCTGGTTTACAAAGGGTTTTCTGGGACGGGCGGAATGGATTTGGTTCCCTAGTATTGAATGGCGTCTATTACGCCCAACTTGATGTTAATGGGACAAAATTACTGCTGAAAATAGCGGTGGTGAAATAATGAGAATCTTGGGAATCAAATCAGGCAAGACGTTGTGCTTCTTTTTCATGGCCGCTGTCTTGAATTGTGGTGTCGTACTTCAGGCCCAAACTCTCTCTTCGGGAGGGAGTGTTTCGCCCTTCTCACTTGGCGAATCGGCTAGGACCTTGGGAATGGGGGGGGCGGATACGGCATTGTCAGGTGACGGGGATAGTTTCATCGATAATCCTGCGTCCCTTGGCACGCTTAACCAGCAGGAAATCATCACATTCCACGCTCCGCTGTTTCTTGATACGATTTACGATTCGATTGGGTATGCCCAGCCCGTGGCGGCTCATAGCAGTTTTGGTTTCTCCCTCGCCCGATTGGGAACGGATAATATTCTTAAAACGGTCAATAATATCCAAGCTGTTTCAACGTTTTCTTCGGTTCAATGGCAGGGCCAAGTGGGTTATGGGTTGGATGTTTATGAGGGTCTGGATTTGGGAGCGTCTGTGAAATATATCCTTCAACAGATGGATTCTTATCAGGGTAGCGGGATGGGGGTCGATTTAGGCGCTCTTTATCGGTTTGCCCGTAACCAAGCCGACTACAGCCAATTAGGCTACCGGAATATCCTACTCGGCTTTTCTGCCATAAATCTGTTGAAGCCTCAAACAAAACTATTCCAGAGCGCTGACGACCCTGTCCAGATTCTTAAGCCAGCCATCGGTTACCGCTATCAGTTTTCCTCCAAAAGCGCTCTCTGGCTAACCGTTGAAGGTGAGCTGCCGGAAATAGGGAACAAAACCATTAAGGCGGGAGCCGAGTATGTTTGGCAAAATACCCTCTTTGGGAGGGCGGGATTCGATGGAACCAGTCCCACGTTAGGCGCGGGATTACGATTTTCTGGTTTCCAGTTTGATTACGCTTATAACGAGAGCGATCTTGGTACCCTCCACCGCTTTTCCCTGACTTACCGATTTGGATCCTACCAAGATCCCCTCCAGGCTCAACGGGTGGATCTCTTAAAATGGGTAGCTCGGAGCTATTCCAGGACCAATGATTTTGGAGCCGCTATCCAGTCTTGGAAGACCGTCCAAAAAGAATTCCCGGATGATTCGGAAGCGGAACACTCGATACAGGCCCTTGAGGAGGCAAGACGGCTGGAGGTCCAAAAACAACTTAAGGAGATCCGCCGTCAGATGGGAATGGGCAATTTAGCTCAAGCATTGCCCCTTCTGGGCCAGGTCATGAGCTTGGATTCGGGAAATCCCGAGGCCAAGAGCCTATTGAAGCAAGTGGACCGGAAGATGCTGGTCTCCAACAATTACATTCGGGGAGTGGAAGCGTATGACCGGGAGGATTACGCAACGGCCGTTGAGTGTCTGAAAACGGTATATGAAACAGATCCTGAATATCGTCAGGTGAAATACTTTTATAATGACGCTCAGAGCCATTACTTGCCTTTGGAGTCCATGTCCAAGGATTTGACCGATCTTTATGCCAAAGGCGTGGATTTTTACATGAAAGGCCAGTACCAACAGGCCATATCGGTTTGGGAAAAGGTCCTGGATCGAAATCCCAAGAACTACTTAGTTCAGCGCAACCTAGAAGAGGCGAGGGACCGCTTGAAGGATAAGCCGACGGAAAATAGTAAGACCAAAAACGATGATGGGAATAAGAAAAAACAATGAAATTGAAAGATTTTTTAACCCAATCAATATCGAATTTTTCGTTCGAAGCCAAAAGGCGATCCTATCGGTTGGAAGTTCAGGCCGTAGATCTGGAACTTTTAGCAATAAAGGATTTTGTCCAGAGGGTCTGTGACGCCGCGGGCTGTAGCAGTAAAGAGATCTCGGCCATCAAGCTGGCCATTGATGAGGCCTGTAGCAATATCATCCGCCACGCTTATCGAGGCGTGACCGATGGCAAGATACTGCTGGAGATGGGGATCGGTATCCGCGACCTAAAGATCGTGATCACTGATTATGGGAAACCATTTGATTTCCGTTCTGTCAAGGATCCAGACCTGAATTACTACGTGGATATCGGAAAAAAGGGTGGCTTGGGTATATGGCTCATCAAGAAAGTCATGCATCGGGTCGCCTATAAGGCCTATGGGGACCATAACGAACTGATTCTTTATCGAAAATTAACCAAGACGCCCCCAAGGGAATTGGGATTAAAGAAGGGGACGGTTTCGGTTTCGGCGAAATTCACATTGGGGTCCTTGGGTCTGGTAGGAATGTTGATCCTCGCCATTTTCTTTTTCTTCAGTACCCGCCAAGAGAATCTGGTTTTAAAACACCAAAAAGATAAAGCGGATATGGTAGTCAGTTCACTGGCATCGGAAGCAGGGGCGGGAGTTGTTCAAAAAAATGATCTGGATCTAGAACGCAAGGTCCGCCAATTGCTTGACCAGGACCCGGAAAAAACGGTGGAATATCTTTTCGTTGTCGGTTCGGAAGGGAAATACCTAGCCCATTCTGACCTTACCCAGCTGTTTAAACCGTATCAACCACTAGCGGGTATTAAATCCGCTAAGAATCCAGGTATCCAGGTATTCCGGGCCAAGGATTCACAAGGAACCCTAACTGATTATGGTTCTCCTATCTATTTCCATAACCAGTGGGTTGGGGAAGTGCATGCCGGTATTCCGGACGCCGCTATCCAAAAGCTGTTGGTCAAGATGAGGTCGGACTTCCGCAGGATATTCCTAGCCATTTCGATCGTCGGGATGTTGGGTCTCTATCTGCTTTCTCTCATTGTTATTAGGCCGTTCCGGAAGATCCTGGAAGGCGTGCACGCTATCAGCACAGGGGATTTGAGCGTCAAGATCGAGATGGATTCACAAGATGAATTCGGCCAGCTGGCCAATATCTTCAACGAAATGACCAATCGCATCCAGGACTCCCAGAAAGGGATGATGGAGCAAGAACGGATGCAAAAAGAGATGCAGGTGGCCCAGGAAATTCAGCATACCCTTCTGCCCGCTGAATTTCCCCAGATCGAGGGTTATGAAGTCGGGGCGACTTATAGGGCGGCGAAGGAAGTGGGTGGGGACTATTACGACTTCTTCTGGGTGGACCCTACCACGTTAGGTATCGTGGTGGCGGACGTCTCGGGTAAGGGCGTTCCAGGTTCCATGGTCATGACCATGATCCGTACGGCTATGCGTCTGGAAGCCCGGGGTAACAAGTCTGCTTCCGATGTCCTGGGGAAGGTCAATACGCATGTTACGTCCGACATGAAAAAGGGCATGTTTGTAACGATGTTTTATATCATTCTGGATTCCCGAAACCGATCCATCAATTTCGCTAGCGCTGGACATAACCCGATGATCCTTTACCGCGGAGGGACCAAGGAAGTTTATTACCTCAAACCCAAGGGTTTTCCGGTAGGGATCGATCTGCCGGAGGACGACATGTTCCGGAAGAATATGGCGCTTCAAAAGGTCAGTTTTCAGAAAAACGATATGCTGGTCATCTATACCGACGGTATCACTGAGGCCATGAACGCCCAAAAGGAGCAATTTGGCGAGGAACGGCTAGTTCAAGTCATCAAAGATAACGCCCATTTGACCGCGCAGGAGTTCGTCGAGAAGCTTAATGAGGGAATCGCTCAATTTACCAAGGGGGCCGAACAGAACGATGACATTACGGTAGTGGCCATCAAGGAAAAAATGAAGGCCGAGAACGTGGTTTTCAAATTCCGTAAGAAGCTCATCGATATGGTGGAGAAAAAAGGGATGTCCGTTGCCGAGGCCTGTCGACAGATGCACATCTCCACGAACGCTTATTATCGATTCAAGAAGATGATGGACGAAAAGGGTACGGCAGGTTTGAAACCGATCGTCTCCAAGAGCAAGAACACCATCCGGGAACTATCCCTTCCCCAAAAAGAAGCCGTGATCGCGCTATTGAGGCTGCATCCGGAATTCGGGCCACAGAGACTTTCAGAGGCATTGAGGAAAACCAAAAACCCGGTGAAGATCGAACCGCCCTTGATCTATGAGTATCTCAAACGAAAGGGACTAAGCACTGTTTCCCAGCGGAAAGCATTCGCCCTCAATGAGGTTGACACAGTCTAAAAGCAACGTGATAATAAGCCCCGGTTGGGGTATCAAACGGAGGAAATATGGAAAATATCTCGGTGAATGTATCCGAATACTCGCAAAATAGGGACATCACCTTGTTCTCGGTCAAGGGTTTCATTGATACCACCACTGCCCCAGAATTCGAGAAGAAGTTCCTTTCGGTCCTGAACGAGAAAAAATATAAATTGGTCGTAGATCTTAAGGATGTGAACTATATCAGCAGCGCCGGATGGGGTATCTTCATCAGCGAGATCAAACGCATTCGAAACCAAAAAGGTGACCTGGTCCTGGTGGGAATGAACCCCGAAGTTTCCGAGGTTTTCGAGCTTCTTGAATTCAACACGATCTTGAAGTCTTACCCGAACGTGGAAACGGCGGTCAAGAAGAGCTTCGAGAAATAATCTGGGATTTGACGATCCGGAACTTGGAATGATATGGAAAGGGCAGCACTCACTTCCCTCATTGAAATCGAGGGCAAAAGTTATACCGTTGAAACTAATCCTGTGCCTGGGAAAAACCGGGTCTCCTCGGTAGTCCTGCTAAGCGGCAGGATACTTTCCCAAAGGGAATTCGACCTGCCGGAAGGCTTGGATGAATCATCCTTCAAACAGGCCATGCAGGATATCCACCGCAACCGCACTGTAGAGCTTGAATCCATCTTCCGACTAAATAAAAAAATCGATGAAAAACCCACTGCCGATGCTTGTTGGAAGGTCGGCGTTATCTTTCTGTCCAACGGTTTTTATGATGACGCGCGCCAAAGATTCCTTAAATCGATGGAAATGGATCCGAACCATCTCCAAGCGGTGAAGTGTTATGGCATTACCTTGACCCTGTTAGAGGATTACGACGGCGCCATGGCCATCCTGAGCCACGCTCGGGATCTGGGCCCTTCCTTTGCAGATATTT
Source organism: candidate division FCPU426 bacterium (assembly GCA_963830915.1). Taxonomy (GTDB): domain Bacteria; phylum Oederibacteriota; class Muellerivitia; order Muellerivitales; family Muellerivitaceae; genus CAWHOE01. The sequence continues at coordinate 67,183 of CAWHOE010000046.1, read as the reverse complement.
ATTATCACCTTGGCAATGTTCACCTTTATAAACGGGAACTCGACGAAGCTGTTCAATGTTATTTGCAGGCCCTTCAGATCAATCCCCGTTACGCCGATGCCCGACTTAGGTTAGCCACGGCTTGCGTGGGATACTTGCTTAACTCCTCTTCCAACCTGAACGATTCAAAGATGTCCGAATTGACCGAACGGGCCAGGACCGAGGCGGAAACGGCGGCGACCCTGAACCCCAAGGTGCGAAACCGGGACTATATGATGGCCATCGATTATCTCAAGAACAAGAAATACTCCCTTTCTTTTCAAACTTTTCTGGAAGTTCGTCCTAGGTATGTTCCCAGGATCGGCGATGAGATCATCTTCTTTTTCACGTTAACATTATTGTATGGAAGCGAAGGCATCGATCTTCAGATGACCGAGCAATACATTGAAAAACTGACCAAAGTCATTGAGGAATATCCCCATTACGCCGATTTGCATCATCACCTAGGGACCGCTTATCTAATTAAATGTCGGTTCGATGTGAGTCGTTCCATGAAGGAGTTTAAAAAGGCTTTGGAGATCAACCCACAATTCCAAAAAGCCATGACCAACGCCGCTGAAACGGATAGCCTGCATAAGGGCGTTTTAATGGTATTGAAAAAGGCCATCATCCCAGGCGGAAGTTGAACGATGCATTGAAGAAATGTGGGGATGAAAGTGATTGGGGTCGAAAAGCTATTCGGGCTGGGCACTCAAAGAGTAATTATTTTCCAAGAACTTGATATGCTCCGCGGTGATAACCTCGAAATTGATCCCATAAGCGAATCTTCCCATGGATTTCATGGGGTTTTTCTTGGCCCAAACGACCTTACTGGTGTAGGTCATGCAATGACTTCCGTCCAAGGAATCCAGATCTAAATTGATGGATGTGTTCGGTTCCAGACCTTTGTTGGAATATATTTGGCAGCCTGTGGTACTAACATTAATGAGTTGGGCTCGGAACGCCGTTCCATCATTCAACGTATTGTTAACGTACCCCCTTATGGACTTCACCATGACCACGCGGCGGTTGGTACGTTTATTGTTTTGGTTTTGCGGCCGTGGAATCTTTTTCATGCCTTTAATGCTCCAGGGGATGAATTATTCAGTAGCATAACATTAGACCTCGTTTTAAGGTTAAAAAATTCCTCAATCCAGGCACCCTTTAGAAACCTTGGACGGAATAATAGAAGGACTTCAGGTTATGAGTCAAGTAAGAGTGAGATTCGCGCCCAGCCCTACCGGTTTTCTCCATGTCGGGGGGGCTAGGACAGCCCTATTTAATTGGCTCTTTGCCAGACATGCCGGCGGGAAATTCATCCTTCGGATCGAGGATACGGATCGAGAAAGATCGAAACCTGAATATGAAGAAGCGATCATCACCAATCTACAGTGGATGGGCCTGGATTGGGATGAAGGCCCATCGATCGGGGGCCCATATGGTCCCTATCGGCAGACCGAAAGAGCGGGGATCTATCGGGAACAACTGAAAAAACTCATTTCCTCCGGTACGGCTTATTACTGTTTATGTACCCACAAGGAGTTGGAGGCAGAAAGGGCTGAGGCCCAAATTTTGGGTAAGGTTTACCGCTATTCGGGAAAATGTCGGAATCTGGGGCTTTCCTTGGCTGATGTCAGGGCCAAGGCGGGGGATAATTTTTCCGTGCGTTTGAAGGTCCCAGAGGGACAGACGACTTTTCAAGACCTGGTCCGGGGTCAGGTCACAGTGGAACATGCTGAAATCGACGAATTTATCCTCGTTCGCAGCGGTGGGGAACCCACCTATAACTTCGTAGCGGCCGTTGATGACGCTTTGATGAAGATATCGCATGTTATCCGCGGTGACGATCATATTTCCAACACGCCCAAACAGATACTTCTTTATAAGGCTTTAGGCTTATCAGCCCCTCAATTCGCCCATATCCCCTTGATCCTAGGAACAGACCGTACACCACTTTCCAAACGCCATGGCGCCAGTTCGGTCGGTGAGTTCAAACGCCAAGGATATCTTCCTGAAGCCCTTATAAATTATTTAGCCTTGTTGGGTTGGGCCCTCGATGGTAAGACGGAACTTTTCTCAAAAGAAGATTTGGTCCGAAAATTCGGCCTGGAAAGGGTCGTCAAAAGTCCCGCTTGTTTCGACTACGATAAATTACAGTGGATGAACGGCCATTATATCCGCGAAGCTGACGCCGAACGGATCTATCAACTTTGTTTGGAATATCTCTGGGAAGCGGACGCCATTACCCAGGATTTCATGCGGGAAGGCGGCCCTGCCTTGATGCGCATGCTCGCGACCGTCAAGAATAGCCTTAAAACCATCTCCGATGTCGGGCAAGAATTGACCTACTTCCTGGGGGAGGTCCATACCTATGATGAAGGAGGCCTGGAGAAATACCTCAAGCTGGAGACCATACCGATCCTTCAACAAATCGTGTTTGTTCTGGAAGAGGCCATCGATTTTAATGCCATGACCCTGGAAGATAAACTTCGCCAGGCTTCCGCGCAGGAAGGACGCAAGTTCGGAGAGTATGTCCATCCGATGCGTTTGGCCATCACGGGCCGAACCGCCAGCCCTAATATATTTGAACTCATTGAGATACTTGGAAAAGGGCGTTGTATCGTACGATTGTTGCGGTTTATCCAGATGATCAAGGCCAAACCGGCGGCATCCGAATAAAAATCCCTTGCTTCAGGGGTTGTCAAAGCCACACTTTTTTCGTTATGGTAGTGGGTAATAAGGCATCAAAAAGGGGAGCTATGACCAACATTATCGATTTCGTATTTCATCGGGGTGAAAAAAAGGGCCGTCTTCGTCCAGTCAACCGCAAGGATTGGGGACCGATCGTTGGCTGGTGGAACGATCCGGAAGTCAGAAGGCTTTTCGACGTGCATTTCGTGGACCAGACCTTTTCGGACGCCGAGAAGTGGTTCGCCAAGTCCGGATCGGCTGAGGATGAGAAATTGCCCAGGTCCTTTGTCATCGAGGTGGACGAGGATGGCAAATGGCTGCCAGTCGGTACCGCGGAATTCTATAGCGAACGCCCTTCCCACAAGACGGCGGAATTCGGCTTCTTGATCGGCGATAAAAAATGGTGGGGTATGGGCATTGGAACCGAGGTCGCCAAACGTATGGTGCGCTACGGTCTGGAAGAGTTGGGATACAAACGGATTGGGGCGGTTTCGGCGGCGTATAACGTCCGTTCCTTGAACTCCCTCTTGAAATCAGGATTCCAGATCGAAGGGCTCCGGAAGAGTTATGTGCTCAGGGATGGGGAACATCACGACCAAACCATGCTTTCGGTGATCCGTCCTAGCTAAAGTGGATCGATCCTAAAAAATCCCCAAAAAAGCCGTCCTGTGTTAGAATTCGTGCCCTGCCTGAATACTTTTTGCCGTCTTTTTTGGGAGATCGTCTAATGGTAGGACAGCAGATTCTGGATCTGCTTATCTAGGTTCGAATCCTAGTCTCCCAGCCATTTTTTATTTTTCAAAATTAAATGTGAAAAAATTCGTCAGCAAACCAGTTGTTCAATAGTGCTTCCATGCCGGGAAGAATATCTCAACTTACCAAATCCCGCCTAAAAACTACAGCCCTACAGTCATCCCTCCACTGATCAAATTGAGGGAATGGGTAGAACTGAAGTGACCATCGAAATTCGCGAAAACATCGAATGAAGTACCCAATTTAAGGTTCAATCCACCTCCGAGATCATAATCAGTGCCATCAGGACTGATGCCTCCGATCTGGAAGGGATTGCCAGGCGCTCCGTTGAAAGATGTTTGGAAACCGGGATTAAGCGAGGCCAGGTCCTTACTCACTGAAGCCCGCAGGATGGGAGTCAGTTGGGAATGTTTTCCCAACGGAAAGATCAAGTCTTCTTCCAAACCGGCGAAGAGGCGGGCGGAATCGAATGATTGGGCCGGAAGGGATAATGCCATGCTATCCGAACCGGTCTCAGTGAAGGCGTTTTCGGTCAGATGATCATACAGAAAACCCCAAAAGGGCCGGAAGGTTGACCCGGGGTCGGAAAGATCGACCTCCATTTGGAGCGCGGCCTGGATCTGACCACCGTTATAGGTCCCGTTCAGGGAATTGGCGTCCGAACCGATGATGACCGAACGGGTTATGTTGTAATGGTCCGCTACATACCCCCCCAATAGACCTACGCTGAAAATATCAAAGGTTCCTTTAGCCGTAAGGCCAAATTGAGCTCCGATGATATCAGCGGTGGCGGAATTATCGGTTGGGTTCACCCCTGAACGAAGGTATCCACCCAAGAGGCCAAGCTTGAATTGTTTGTTCAAGCTGAAGTCATATCCTCCTAGGAAACCATAGTTTGAGAGGTTAAAAGCGGTTACTTGGGATGTGGGACCGGAGGATCCGAAGCTGTCCTCACTCTCCAGCCAAAAGCCGTCTTCTGAGGATCCGGCGGACTTAGCCGATGTTCTTTTTCCTTGTTTCGCGGCGAAAGAGATCGAATCGTCCGTCTGGGGAGGAAGGACCAGTTTTGCCAGATTGGGACCGGAAAACGAGGAGGAACCCAGATGGTCAAAGATCAACTCGTCCCCATACTGGACCTGGTCCATTAAGGCGCCGGGAAGGGCGGTATAGATCACGCCCCCCAATTGGTTGAGGACGTTCGATTGTCCGGAACCAAGGGAGGATAGTTCGCCGAGCTTGACCGCCAGAGAGTTACTGCAGAAAGGAAGGGAAGCGTCCAAGGTTCCGCCTACGGCCGTTTCGTTATCGGTCTCAGCATAAGTTGAAAAAGCCGCATGGTCTTTGATCATGACCAGGGTGACCGTGTTAGGTCCGTAAAGAACCACCGGGTACATGCCTGTAACGATGTTTACAGTATTGAAGGTGCCCGTGATAGGTCCCCCGGATATGATCTGATAACGGTCCCTGAATCCGAAATTACTTCCCAGGTTCCAGGATGTTGAAAGTGTGCCTGAGAGATTAGCGCCTGAAACGATCAGATCACTCGTTTGATTGTCACCCGGATTAACGAATAATCCCAAGACGCCGGAAGAGGTCTGAGTATATTGAGTGATGATAAGAGAGGCAGTCTGGATAGAGGATGGACCATAAGGATCAACGAAAGCCGAGTTGGTGACAGTACCGTTGATCTTACCATAGCCCCAGAGAACGCCGGTCCCGGCGCCGTTCGTGATATTGACATTGCCATTGATGACCGCGTTGGCGGAAGGTCCTATTCCTAGCCCGAAATTCCCGCCGACGATACTCAATCCGTTTGTGAGGTTTGCTGTGCCAGTGAAGGTGAAATTACCGGCCGTGGGAACCAACATGGAATTGCCGTTGATGACGCCATTATAAGTACCTGCCAAGACTTGAAGGCCTCCTACGCTGACGAATCCGTTACCGTTCAACGCGCTGACAGCGGCGTTAGCGTTCGTGCCGGCGGCGATGAAAGTGGAACCCGCGGTCATGGTCACGGAGCCGATATCGGCGGTACAAATACCCCCGGTTCCATTGACGCCAGTGCTTCCTCCCGCGCCTCCCGCTCCTGAAGTGGCACTGAACAGGGATCCCGCCCCAAGGGTCAAGTTTGAGACGGTAACGAAAGCGTCGCCGCCATTTCCACCATTCCCACCACTTGTCCCGCTTCCGCCCCCGCCTCCAGTTCCGGCTTGGACATAATATTGGACCGAGGTTCCCTCGGATAACGAACTCAGGATCAAGGTAACACTTCCGCCATCGCCCCCTTGGCCAGCGGTGGTCTGGGAACCGCCGATGCCCCCGTTTCCCCCGATCAACTTGAGGGATGATTCGCTATCAGCCGTTAGGGTATTCAAGGAAACGCCGGCATTACCGCCAACTCCTCCATTTCCCGCGATGCCAGGACTTCCGGTAATGGGGTCCGGACTTCCACCGCTACCGCCAGTGATGTTGAATTGGGACGCGGTTACGGACGCTGATCCGCCAACGATGAAAGCGGAGCCTCCGTCGCCAGCGCTCGAGGGCCCCGCGTTCCCATTACCACCCATGATCTGAAATGTGGAACCCAGGATTTCAGACAGTGTTCCGAGGGAGACGGAAGCGGAACCTCCGGCTCCTCCACCGTTGATGCCGCCTCGTCCGTCATGGCCCTGAAGGTTGAGCTGGGATTGGCTGATGGATACAACGCTAAGCTGAGCCGAGGCGGAGCCACCATCTCCAGCAGTGTCCGCATAGCCGCCATTACCTCCAGTAAGGGTTAGGTTTGAGTGGGAACTGGCGGAAAGGGTCATGAAGGAGACACTGGCCGTTCCTCCATCTCCACCCGTGGGTGTGCCAGTTCCAGTATCGGTCCCGTCGCCGCCAAGGCCTCCATTCAGGGAGATGTTAGCGCCTGTCAGAGTGAGGGCATTCCCGGCCATCAAGGCGCCGCCTCCAGATCCGGCCTCGTCCCCAGTCCCATTCACATCCGATAGGGATCCGCCTGTGCCTCCATTAAGGACCGCGCCCGCGATGGAATTCAGCACTAGGGTTCCAATGGTCACAGAAGCGTCGCCGCCAGAAAACCCGGTTAACCCCACGCCGTTAGTGCCACTGGTGGCCGCTCCGGTACCGGCGGCCATGTAGACCGACGCTCCAGGATTGATAGTCCAGGCGGAGGCGGTAACTGAAGCATCAAGACCGGCGGCAGTTCCTCCGCCCAAAAGGCTCAAGTAATCGGATTGTGTGAAACTTTTTTGGAAAAACAACTGGGCCGGAGCAATGTCTTGTCCATTGAGCGTGTCATAGGAAAGACCACCGCCTGTGAAGGTGACATTGTTAGAAAAGGAGGGAATGGGAAGGGCCAGGACGATGTTAGCTGGAGAACTAAAAGTGAGAGTCCCATCCCCTAAGGCATTCAAGTCCGTGACGGCATAACCAAAGGACCCAAAGCTTTGGTTACCAGCATTCGTGGTGACCGTGACAGCGTTCTGGGCCCAGAGGTTGGGACTGAAACAAACAAGAAAGTAAAGGAATTGGAAAAGCAATTGGATAGTTAAGGGATGTTTTCGGGTTCCCGTGGTTCATCTCCCCAAAGCGTAATGGCGGCCTACCTGATGGTATCTGAATTATTGTACCGTTCTTTTAAGGTTTAAGCCCGCCGGACCTGGGAAAAAAGGGGAAAGTGTTTCCTTAAAAAACTGAATGGTTTAATGATAAAGAAGCTTGCGGCCTTTCGGCTTGATGTATAGCGAACTGGACGCCTAGTGGAAGCGTGGTATCTTTAGCAGGTTGTTGAAAAGTCTGAAGAACAGACTTTTCTTTTTTTGGTCGCAAATAACACTTGGGTAGCAAGGTGTTCTCTTATGACTTAAATTATTTTTTCCGGTGACGAAATAAGGGTAAGGAGATTCACTCCAGACCCATGGCTGCTAGACAGGGTGGATATTTTCAGCACACTGTTAGAAACGATCTGACAAGATCAGGATCCAATAAAAAGGGGAAAGCTTACGTGAGGCAGAAAACAGGATGGCTGGAAAAGCATTTCCAGGGGGCGATCCAATCCATTGTCGAGGTGAAATACCACCGAATCAAGGTCAAGAAAACCGCCCGCAAGAAAATATTCCAAAAAGCTCCTCTTCCGGACCAGGATCTCTACTATGTCATCGATAAAAATGTGTCGTATGGCGAGCTTTTCCTGACCGGGGATACCGTCTTTACGACCAAGGAGATACTCCAGCTATACCTGTATATGTCCCGCTATAAGACCCAGATGCGGGTGTTGGCCAGGGTGGTCAAGACCGAGACTTTTTTTGAGTTGAAAAGGCCCTTGTTCCGGGCGGAGATCCATTTCGCGGCGGTGAATAAAGAGGATTTCTTGAGGATCCAAGCCCTTGAAAAAAAACGGCAAGCAGAAGAAGCTCAATTCCAAAGGGTCAAACCTGTCCACCCTCCCAACTCCAAATTAACGCTTACTTTTAAACGTAATTAGAGATCGTTCTTCTTTGGACCCCCGTCAATTTCACCGCCCTTGGAGTGTTTAAAAAGACTTAAAAGAACTCTATCATGGTCATACAGTTAAGAAATGAGAATTGGGAGTTTTCCATGTTCCGCGTGTTTATGTTTTCTTTTGTTTTTCTTCTAACCGCTTACTCGACGCTTAAGGCTTCTCCTGTCGCGGTTGAGAACATCGATTACAAAGTGAGCCTCTCCGAGACGCTCCCCGGTCTTGACGATTCGCTAGTTCCCCAAGCGGGCCCTACCATCGGTGTGACCATCCTGAATAAATTCAGCAATACAGGGATCGTTTATCCTTTGAACGTTTATGCCATCAATGATTACGCCCTTTTGGGCGGTCATTTGAACCTGGTCTGCCGTACGACTCCCCGGGTTGTGGATGGAGGACCTCGATACTCGTTCGTCCAGTTGGATCTTGCCAACCCGACCGATTCCAAACAGTTCCAGCCCTTGAAGCAATTTTCTCTTTCACCGGGGAATCAAAACCTCTTGGTTGTATTTGACGGAAAGGACCAATCCGATTCCATAGGTTTGATCCAGTTAGGGGATGGGCCGGCCGGGATGATATGGCTTTACGCGAAAAATGGGAAGATTAACCTTTTTCAAAAATCACTCCCGGACATGAGTGTGAACGTGGCGCTCCATGATCCGGTCGGCTGGTCTGTTGATTCGGGAACGGCCGCGTTCCTGGCCTCCGCTGGTGACGGCACCCAAGACCCGCAAGGCAAAGTCATTTTGAAAGATTACCTGGTTTTTCTAGTTCTGGATGAGAGTGGATGCAAGGTCGCCGCCGAACCAGTGGACCTTTCGCCTTATCATTACAAAGCTGGGTCGGTCATCACGGATATAAAATGTACCAGCGATAAAGCGACGATCATTTTCAGCCAGGCCGATTCTTCAGATAACCTCCAAGCCGAATTTCCTTTTCCCAAACCAAAGGGTCAATAGAAGTTGAACGCGTCAAATCAGATTGACGTGGTGTTAAGAGATTTAAATCGACCTTACCGTTGGTCTCTAGAAATTCACGATTTCAGCGCCCTTGAGCAAGGTCTTAAGTTCCTTTTGCCAGGTTTTCCCACCGGCCCTATGGGCCAGTTCCACCGCGATATGGCGGGGTTTCACTCCCAGGCTCGCGTTGCGTCCTAATCCCTGCAAACAGCTGGGGCAGTTGGTCAGCATGACGCCGTCCTTCTCACGGCCTTTCAACGCTTCCTTGACCGCGATGGTCTTACGATCCAGCATGTTATAGGCGATATCAGGACGGCTCAAAGCCAGGGTACCGGCTTCCGAACAGCAATGCGGTACTTCCTTGATGGAGACACCTACTTTTTTCTTGAGCAGGTCCAGCGCAGTCCCACTTAGCGAATCGTGGCATGGCTTGTGGTATAGGTAGTCCCCGCCTGCTTCAAGCTTCAGGCCGTTGGAGAGGGCGAAGCGGCTGACATCCTCCAGGGGGGCGGCGAATATCTCTTCGGTCCCCATCTCGTGCAGGGCTTCCTTGCATGTCCCGCAGGAAACCACACAGGCGTCGAAGTTCAGGTGCCTCATCATTTCCTTGATCTGGGTAAAGATGATGGTGTCGTTCAGCACCCGTCGGTCGTTATCCGCGGTCTGGGCGTTCACGTTGATGGGGAAGCCGCAGCACAGGAAGGGCGGCGGCAGGACCACTCGGATGCCTGCCTTCAACATCAGGTAGAGGGAAGCCTTGCTGATGTCCGAATAAAGGCGTTCCGAACCACAACCGGGAAAGTAAAACACGGTTTTCGTCGCCTCGGCTTCGGGATCCAGGATCAAAGCTTGGTAATTCTCCACCTTGGGCAGGATGGCGTGCAGGGTTTCGTGGGCCGCCTTGGGCATGGGATTGCGAAGCATGTTGAAAGGCCAGACCGCCTTCCAATTTTCAACATTGGGAATCAGGGCGATAACCCTGGCTCCCAACCTCTGGCCGGTCATTCCCCAGTCCAGGACCACTTTTCGGAAAAGGGCGTTGTAGAACTTGGAGCGGCTCTTCAGGTAGCCCAGGGACATTTTAGTGGCCAGGGCTGTGTGCTTGTATTTTCGGGCGGCCAGGATGCGTCTTTCCAAGATGGAAATGACGCCGGTGTCGATATCCACCGGGCAGGGTTTCAGGCACTTATGGCAGATGGTGCAATGGTCGGCGATCTCCTCCAACTCTTTCAGGAACTCGAATTGGATAGATCGCGACCTCTGGGCGTCGTAGAGTAGGGCCTCGATGATGGCGGCGATAGCCAGGTTCTTATTGCGGGGATGGAAAAACATGTTCTTCCCCGGATGAAAGACACAGCAGTCCGGTTTGCATTTGCCGCAACGCACGCACTTGGAGATTTTTCCTGCCAGCTCGAAAAGGGAGTCGTTCTGTAATATCCGGGCTTCCAATTCCAATAGATTGAAGGATGGAGTGAAGACCTGATTGGGAACTTCCATATCCGAAAGCTTGCCGGGGTTCATAACGCCATTGGGGTCCACGACCTGGCGGTAAGCGGCCAAAGCCTGCCAATCTGTCCTTCTCAAGATGCTTGAGTTTGGTGACGCCGATGCCGTGTTCTCCGCTGACCACGCCGCCCAGTTCCACCACATGGCGCATGACCGTGTCGGCTGTGTCGAAGGCTCGGCGAAGCATCTCGTGGTCATTGGAAAAGACTGGGATGTTCACGTGCACGTTGCCGTCCCCGGCGTGCATATGGGTGGCGATGACGATCACACGGGAACGGGTCGTTTTATGGAGTTTCTCGATGGCCTGGCAAACGGCGGCGTAACCGTTGAACAGCACAAGCAGGTCGTCCCTCAAGGCCAGGGCGGGTTTGCCTTCCCTCAGGGGTTTTTTTTCCGAGGATTCGATCTCTTTCAGGGCTTTTTTGCATAGTTTCTCGGCAGCCGGTCCCTTGGCGGCCAGCCAATCGGCGTCCTCGGCTTCCTGGGCCTGGCTCAAAAAGGCCCGGACCGCCTCTACGAAACTGACTTGGTTGTATTTTTCCTCAGCTACGTTGGTCTGGTCGATGTAAGTGGAAAAGCCGGCCAGGGCTTTCAAGGGAAGGACGATATCCTCGTTGAGTTTGAACGCGTTCGTGTGTTTGGAAATGGCGCCCAGGCGCTTGCGGTCCGCCCAGAACTTCACCCCTTCCTGGTTGTCCCTGGCCATGAACAGTTCGGTGTTAGGGTAGCGCTCCACCAGGTCCTTCAGGCGTTTCTCGCCCAGGGCCAGGTCGGCCTGGTCATGGGCCACCAAATCTATCAGAAGGACGGCTTTGGGCCGGTCACCCCTTCCAGCCTTGACCTTGTAGTCGATGGCACGGACATATTCCTCGTCAAAATGCTCCAGGGCCATGAGAGTTTCCCGGCCCTTGTTCTCGAAATCACGTGAAAGGTTCAGGATGACCTTGCCGGCCTCGTCCATATTCTCACCGAAAAACTCCAGGCATCCGGTACGCATATATTCATAAGCGGGATAGAGGACGAAACGGGCAGAGGTGATGACCCCGTCGGTGCCTTCCTTTTGCAGTCCCGGCACCCCGCCGAGCGCCTTGTTGGTGATGTCCTTCCAGACGTCCTTTTTGCGGATATCCAGTCCCGCCAACTCGATGGTGTTGAGGATCTCGTTGGTTACCCCGTCCCGGACCAGGAATGTGACCTTGTCCGAGTGCAGGATCTTGCGCAGGGGATGTTTCTTGCGTTTGACAATCACGGTTTTCCCGCCCGGCAAGGCCATTTTGAAGGAAAGGACATTGTCGATGGCGGTGCCCCAGAGTACGGCCGTCTTACCCCCGGCGTTCTCGGCCAGGTTGCCCCCGATGGTACTGGCCCAAGCGCTGGTGGGGTCGGTGGCAAAGACCCAGCCTATCTTTTTAGCGGCATGGATGGCGTCATCGGTCACGACCCCGGCTTCCACCTCCAATATCTTGGCGGTTTGGGTGTTCCCATCCGGTAGGTCGAAATGCCTTTCAGAAAACCCCCGGATCTTGTCCAATTTTTCCAAATTGATCATGACGCAGTCGCCGGCGACCGGGACGGCGCCCCCGGTCAGGCCCGTTCCGGCCCCGCGGGGAATGGCTTTCAAACCCAGCTTCTCGATGGCCACCAAGAGGGCTGGCATCTGGGATTCCTCGCCCGGAAAGACCACGGCGGCTGGCATATAAAGCCGCCAGTCGGTGGCATCGGTCACGTGACTGATGAGGGCGAAGGGGTCGAAAAGGACGTTCTCTTCCCCGATGATGGAACCTAGGACCCGGCGGATACGGGCACGCAGGCCCTTGACCGAGGCCATTTCTGCTTTTAGACGGTCCAGATAATCCTGACATTGTTGGAGGACCCAGATGATGTCCTGGTCGCCGCCAGTGCTTTTATGGAGGGCTTCCAGGTCGGACTGGTAGATCTTCAGGAACTGACGACGCGATTCCATCGAATCCACCATCTCTTGATATAGGAAGGGATTACGTCGAAGGATGAACATATCGCCGATGAAGCGCATCAGGAGGCGGGAAGAACGGCCCGTAACCCGGCGGGCACGAAGTCTTTCCAGGGACTCCCAGACCTTTTCGCCCATGAGTATCCGGACGACCTGTTCGTCGTCGGCCGAGGTGTAGTTGTAAGGTATTTCCCGTTTGCTTGGAGTGTCCATGAGGCGCTCCCTGTGTTGGATGGGGCATATCATGGGTGAAAAGGAAGGTTGTATTTATGATATCTGTCATGCTTTTGGGACTCCCAGACCCTTGTCATGATGGCTACCTCGGGAATTTTTTTATTTTTGGAAGTGGTCGCTATATAGAAGACGCCGACATTGGATTGCCTTGAAAAACGGATGTTAAGTCTTGATGACGGAACTTGAAAAGCCACCTAAGCCCCCTTATCTTGATGCAGGTTGTTCATCATTTCCCTGGGAGTCGCGTCCATGCCCCATTTGTTCGAACCTCTCACCCTTAGAAGCGTTACTTTACGCAACCGTATCGCCGTTTCCCCCATGTGCGAGTATTCCAGCGAGGATGGGTTCGCCAACGATTGGCACATGGTCCATCTGGGTAGCCGTGCGGTGGGCGGGGCGGGATTGGTCCTGACCGAGGCCACGGCGGTGGAACCGGAAGGCCGCATCACTCCCGATGACCTGGGACTTTGGAAAGACGACCATATCGACAAGTTGTTGAACATCACCAAGTTCATCAAGTCCCAGGGCTCGGTGCCGGGCATCCAGTTGGCCCACGCCGGGAGAAAGGCCAGCAACAGCTCGCCTTGGAAAGGGAATAAGGGCCTTAACAAAGCGGAAGGGGGATGGACACCCTCAGCGCCCAGTGAGATCCCCTTCGACGAACGCTCGCCCCTGCCGGCCGAATTGACCATCGAGGGCATCCAAAAGATCGTGAACAAGTTCAAGGAGGCGGCGGCCAGGTCCCTGAACGCTGGCATGGATATCATCGAGATCCATGGGGCCCATGGTTATCTGGTCCACGAGTTCCTTTCCCCCGTCAGCAACCACCGTAAGGATGAATACGGCGGTTCCTTCGAGAACCGGACCAGGCTTTTGAAGGACATCGTCAAGGCCGTCCGGCAGGTTTGGCCAGAGCAAAAACCTCTCTTCGTGCGTTTGTCCGTGACCGATTGGGTGGAACCGGAAGGATGGACCATTGGCCAGTCCGTGACCCTGGCGGGCGAGTTGAAAGGACTGGGTGTGGACCTGATCGATTGCTCTTCCGGCGGGAATATCCCCGGTATCACCATCCCCATTGGGCCGGGCTATCAGACCGCCCTGGCCGAGAGGGTCAAACGGGAATCGGGCATCCTGACCGGCGCGGTGGGGGTCATCACCCATTCCACCCAGGCCGACCATATCGTCAGGTCAGGGCAGGCAGACATTGTCCTGATGGCCCGGGAAATGTTGAGGGATCCTTATTTCGCTTTGCGCGCCGCCAGGGAGTTGAAACAGGAAATGCCCTGGCCCAAGCAATACGATCGGGCGAAAAACAAATAAAGAAGCGGTTGGGCCTGTAAAATAGCCTTCATCGAATCCCTTTGGAGAAGGTGCCATGGCCCCGCCCTATACCGGAAAAATCAAGAATCCCCCCAGTGGTTGGATGGCCAAGTTCCTATCCCAGTCGGCCTTGACGAACCTTTTTACCGATTATCTTTCACTGCCTTGTTATGTCGTCATCCCTAAGGACTTCTCCCTCTGGTACACGCTCGTTTCACCCTCCCCGGAAGCCCATCCCTACCATTTTGAGGTCTATTATGGAAAGAAAGAGGAAAGGGGCCGCTATAACCGCAGGTGTTTAAAACAGGCTTTCGAAACCCAGAAATCTGTTCTGGGTTTGCGGGAAGGTCTTTATGACCTCTTCGTTCCGGTTCTTCAAAAGGGAAAGGTCCAAGCTTGCCTGGTGACGGGGTCCTTTACCAGGGACCTTCCTACCCGTGATGGTTTGACCCGCTCATTCATCTCACTCGTGGGTCGTCAGCCCCAACCCACCGACCCGGCGTTCTTGGAATACGCCAAGACAGTGCTGAAGGCTCCCTTACTGACGCGGGAGCCCCTGGATGCCCTGGAACATCTGCTCCATTTGGCGGGCCGGATTTTGATGGGCGAGGGGGATGGACTTTCACTAGAGGTGGAGAGGTTGAGGGATGAGGTGTTCGCGTCTTTCCTTCCCAATCGGATGTGGCGGTACGTGGACATCAAGGCCGACCGTTTATTGTGGGGCTTCTGGCAGGGGCAAGAGTTGGCGCCCTGGGACCGGAAGGAATTCCGCCTCTCCCGTCATCCCAACACGGTCTTGGCCGCCGTTCTTTCCGACGGGGAAGGGTTGGGTGAGATCGATAATCTCGTGGAAACGGTGAAGGCTCAATGGGCCGCATTCGACATCGTTCGGGAAATACCAGAGACGATCTGCGGGAGGATGGGGGTGGATGGGTTGGTATTCCTCACGTCCCCTGATCCGAGCCGATCATCCGCCCAGGCCAAGCTCCAAGTCAGGGACCTGTGTCTCACCCTTGAAAAACGGCTTCGAAAGGAACTGAAGCGATCATTCGCATTTGGCGTCAGCCATGTAGGGCTTCCCTGGAAGGACCTGCCCGAGGGGTTCCAACAGGCGGTGATGGCGCTCCATCTGGGTGTCCATCAAAAAGCCTCCCAAGTTTTCTATCAGGACCAGTTCGCGGGAAGTAAAGGCGGATTGACCCCGGCCTTTTGGGCCCAGAACCTGACCAAGGCCGCGCAACGGGGTGTGGAGAAAGAGGTCAAATTGGCCCGGGAACAATTCGTGAAAGAGGTCCTGCGCCATTCGGGTCAAAAACGGGAGGTCCTAAGGGCGCACTTTTTGAACCTCCTTTTCCAATTGCTGGAAAGGGTCAAGGAACGAGGGTTACTGGAACCCCGTCAACTGGAGGAGCTTTCCGGTGATCTGGCGGGGAAGTACGAGAACGCCGGCACGGTAGGGGAGTTCATGGGGCTTTTCCAGACCCACCTGTTCTTTTTCCTGGGATTGTTCAAAGCCCCGGTCAGGGGGGAGAAGGCATACCGGATGGAACAGGCCAAGCGGTATATCGACGTCAACTTCCATGAAACCCTCTCCATGGGGGAGATGGCCCGTCGAACGGGATTCTCCCTTTCCCATTTTAGCCGTCAGTTCCACCGGGCCTTCGGGATGGGCTACGCGGACTATTTGAACCAAAAGCGTTTGGACCAGGCCAGGAAACTGTTGGAAAGCACTACCCTTCCTGTCGCCCAGGTCGGGGAACAGGCCGGGTTCGCCCTTCCCAGTTATTTCATCCATCGTTTCAAGAAAGCTTTCGGACTCCCGCCGTCCGCCTATCGTCAAAAACAAGCCAAGCAAAGACAATAAAAAGATATTAAAATAGCAAAATAGTGATAACACATCATTTTATCTTTGGGTAGGATGCCAACATTCGAAGTGAAAGGACCGCCCTTGCTGACCACCCAAACCTTCATGGAAAAAGAGATCCTGGAAAGTCCCGAAGCCGTCAAGAAACTCCTCTTGTCCCAGGGGGGAGCCCTGGCCAGCGCCGCCGAGGCGGTCCTTCACCGCCGTCCCCGGTTCGTGGTCCTGACCGCCCGGGGTACCTCGGACAACGCCGGCACTTACGCCCGCTACCTGATCGAGAAAGAGTGGGGTTTGCCTGTCTCACTGGCGGCGCCTTCGGTTATGACCCTCTATGGGGGGGAGGTGAGTTACCAGGACTGCCTGGTCATCGGCATTTCCCAATCGGGCGAGGGGCCTGACGTTTGCCAGGTCATCCAAACAGCCAGGGACCAGGGGGCCTTGACCATTGGGTTCACCAATAACCCAGCCTCCCGCCTGGCCAAAGGCTCCGAATACGCTATCGCTTTAAGCGCCGGCAAGGAAAAGAGCGTCGCCGCCACCAAGACCTACACCACCGAGCTGGCCGCGCTGTACGCCCTGGTCCAGATGGTCTCCAAAGGGTCCAAAGCCAAGGCCGCCTTGGCCACGCTTCCCAAGCTGGTCGCGGAAGGCTGCAAACTTTCCAAGAATGTCTGGACCGCGTCCTATAGGTTTCTTCACCTCTCCACCTGCGTGGTGCTGGGCCGGGGTTTCCATTATGGGTTGGCCCAGGAGACGGCCTTGAAACTCAAGGAATGCGCCCAGGTCATGGCCCACGCCTATTCCACCGCCGATTTTCACCATGGCCCCAAGACCTTGGTCAATCGGGATTTCCTGGTGATCCTCTTGGCGCCCCCAGGACCGACCCTGAAGGGCAGCGTGGAATTGCTGGACGAGCTCAAGCCCCGCTACGCCCAGGTGATGGTGTTCAGTCCTGTGGCGAGCATATTAAAGAAAGCGTCCATTCCCATCCGCACCCCCGGGGGACCGGAGGAGACCAACCCCATGGCGATGGCGCCCTTGATCCAAACCCTGGCCCTGGCGGTGGCGTCGGTCAAGGGTCTGAATCCAGACCAGCCCCCCCATTTGAAGAAAGTGACTCAAACGAAATAAAAATTTACCACAGAGGCACAGAGATTAAGGCTATTGGTAGTAAGTTAAAAAAATACTTGCTGTGACTCTGTGTCTCTGTGGTGAAAAATAAGTTAAAAGGATTTTGAATGAAATTCGGAACGGCCTATTTCGACAACATCATCCTGAAGCATTTTGTGACCGACATGAAGGAAGTCCGCAAGACAGGTTGTTCCTTCATCGTGCTCACCTTTTCCGAGAACAGCCTTCTCTACCACGTGGAAACCTTCCGGAAGATGGTGGCCGCGGCGAAAAAGCAGGGGTTAACCGTCTTGATCGACCCCTGGATGATTGGCGGGGTCTTCGGCGGGGAAGCCATGACCCACCTGCCCATGTGGCATCCCGAGGAAAGGCAAGTCCGAAGCGACGGCAAGCAAGCCCCGGCCCTATGCGTCAACTCCCCGGCTTTGATGAGATACTTGAAAAAATGGGTCGACGTCGCCGCATCCTTCAAACCTGACTATATCCTCTGGGATGAGCCCCATTTCTACTTGAATTGGTTGGATACCCTGGGCGGTTGGGCCAAAGGTTCCAAAGCCTGGTCCTGTCTTTGCGGAATTTGTAAGGCGAAATTCAAGAAAGAGACCGGGAAAGATCTGCCCAAGGTCCAGACCGAGGAAGTGAAGGAATTCAAACGACGCTGTATCCAAAAGTTCCTTTTGACCCTCACTCGCTATGCCGCCTCCCGAAAGACCAAGAACGCCATGACATTCCTTCCCGGTGAGAAAAAATGGTTCCTGGAATCCATGTGCAAGGAGCCGACCGTCCAGATGATGGGCGGGGAGACCTATTTCGAGTACGAACCAGGGCAAAGGCCGAAGGATGTCCGGAGTTTCGCGGAGGAACATACCGAACAGATGAAGGAATGGAGCCGGAAGTACAAGAAACCCTTACTGATGTGGGTCAAGGGGTTCAAGATACCCAAGGGTTACGAGGAGGATGTGGCGGACAGTATCCAGGGCTGCGTGGACGGCGGGGCGGATTGGGTGGCGGTCTGGGGATTCGAGGCCTGCAAGCATGTATCCTTGATCTCACCTGACGATCCGGACAAGGTTTGGAAATTGGCAGGGCATACCTATAGAAAAAATCTGGGACCGAACGGAGTTAAAAGAAAACCATGAAAGATTCGTTCAAAACTAGCTTGGTCTTGTTGATCGTCGGCTTTTTGTTCTTGGGCTGTTCAAAACCGCCCCTCGACCCGACCAAAACCTATCTAAAGCTTTCCTCTTGGGGTGACGTTAAGGAAAACCAAATCCTGACCAACCTCATCATCGAGTTCCAGAAGACCCATCCCAATATCGTGGTGGAATTGGAAAGGGTCCCTTTCCAGGAATACATGACCAAGTTCCTCACCCAATCGGCAGGCAACATGGCGCCCGATGTGGTCTTCATCTCCACTGATAATGTGGCCGAGCTTTATCCCCGGGGTGTGTTGGAAAACCTGGATGACTATGTGAAGACCTCGAAACTTTTCCAACCCAAGGATTTCTATCCTTGCCTCATCAAACGCTTCACCATGGACGGCCATCTGGTGGCCATCCCCCGGGACCTGGCGCCGGTTTGCGTGATCTATTACAACCAAAAGGCTTTTGACGAGGCCAAGGTGGCCTATCCGAAGGATTCATGGGATTGGAGCCAGTTCCTGGCGACCGCTAGGGCCGTGACCAAAAGGGACGCCAAGGGCAACACCCAGCGATGGGGTTTCGTGGATGATTGGACCATCATCGAGCCTTGGGTCTATTCGGCGGGAGGCCGATGGGTGGATGACGAGTTGTTCCCGTCCAAATATCTCTTCAATAGCCCCGGTTTCATCAAGGGACTGCAATTCCGGATGGACATGGTCTTGAAGGACAAAGTCGCGCCCGGCCCGGAGAATCTGGCGGCCATGGGAGGTTTGGGCGGGTCGGACTTGTTCCAAAACGGCCAGGCGGCCATGTTCCTATCGGGCATCTGGAAGACGCCCCAATTCAGGGATATCAAGAATTTCAAATGGGATGTGGTCATGGTTCCCAAGGGTCCCAAAGGCGTTTGTCAGTACCAAACCGGCGGTTCGGGTTATGGAATTTTGAAGTCCTCCGCGCATAAAAAGGAAGCCTGGGAATTGTTGGAATATATCGCGGGCCCAGAGGGCGCCAAACAATTCGCCCAACTGGGATTGTCCCAGCCGGCCCTGAAAGCTATCGCCGAATCACCCGCCTTCTTGGATGGAAAACCGCCCCTGAACAAAAAAATGCTCCTCAAGGCCGCTTTGGCCGGGATCGACGAGCCCAGGGCTTCCAACTGGAGGGAGATACGCAATTCCATGGCGACGCCTTTGTTCGATAAGTTGTGGGAAGGTTCCATCAGCGCCCAGGAGGCCGTGTCCCAGTTGTCGGAGGAACTGAAGAGCGACCCTCCGGTCAGGGACTCGACCGCAGCCAAGCCGGCCGCCCAACCGACAGTGATACCATTTTTGTTTTAGTGGTAAAAAAAAATATTGACCACCAAGGACACCAAGGGCACCAAGAAGGCTAAATACTTTTTGTGAAAACCTATAACCGAATTGGACCCGGTTTGGGAAGGATTCATTAAAAATTTTTGGTTTTCTTGGTGCCCTTGGTGAACTTGGTGGTTAAATAGTTTTCATTGGGAGGAAGCATGAAACGAACTTTTCATATCCTGACAGTCCTCATCTTACTGCCTGGGTTGCTTTTGGCCGCCCCTCTCAAGAACAAGGGTCCCCTCGGTCTGGCGGGTTGGGTCATATTCTGGGATAAGGATAATCAATCACTCGATGTTTTCGAAAAACACGCTTCCGTGATCGACCGGGTCTATTTCGAGTGGTTCAAATGCGGAGCCGATGGGATGCCCGAGGCTGTGAAGGAAGCCACGCGTGAACTGAAGGCGCGGGCCATGGCCGCGGCCAAGAAGGGCAGATGCCAGACCTGGTTCATGATCGGCAACTGGAGCAACGAGATCATGGACCACGACGCCAAACGCATCCAGAAGTTCCTTTATGACCCGGACCTGGAGAAGAAGCATATCGCCGCCCTGATCAAGATCGCCAAGAAGGAAAAGGTGAAGGGTATCCAGATCGACTATGAGAACCTGAAAGCCGCTGACAAGGACGCTTTCACGAATTTTATGACCCGTTTTGCCTCCGCTTGCCATAAGAACAAACTTCTGGCTGGCATCGCGGTCCATGGCAAGTCCGACTCAGTGGGGACCTGGGATGGTCCCAAGGCCCAGGATTATGAGGCCATCGGCAAGGCCGTGGACGAGATGGTCCCCATGACCTACGACCAACATTGGAATACCTCGACCGCCGGGCCCATCGCGGCGCCCGAATGGACGGAAACCATCATCCGCTACGCCGCGTCCGCCGTCGGGGCGGGCAAGGTGGAGGAAGGGGTACCGACCTATGGTTATGACTGGAAATTCAACCAGGGGGACACGATAACCTGGGACCAATTCAAAGCTCTTTGCGACAAGAACAACGCCCAGCCGGTCCGCGACACGGATAACAGCCAGGAACTCAAACTGGATTACGGGGACCGGCATGAGGCCTGGATCCCGGACGCCCAATCCTTCTATCCCAAGGCCGATATCGCTAAGCGTTATAAATTGGCGGGTGTGGCTGTCTGGTATTTCGGATGCGAAGACCCGCAGTTCTGGGATGTTTTCCAAAAAGCGGCCACAGCGACGGTGGCCCTTTTGCCCGCTGGTTCGGGCACGGCGGACTCTTCCGGACCCAAGGATTTCGTAACGGACGGCCTTCCTCCTAGCTATACCTACGTTTATCCCGAGCCTGATTCCAAGATCGCAGTGGTCGAACAAAATGGAAGGCGTTGGGTGGATATGACCTTGAAGGGGGACGATTGGTCCGGGGCTGGTATTGGAGTGGACCGCAAGAACCTTTCGGCTTATGTGGATAAAGGAGCCTTGCAGTTCTATATCAGGGGTTCCAAAGGCGGGGAGTTGGTCGATGTGGGTTTCGTCATGGAAAAGGGCCTGACGGATGACGAAAAATACGACCTGCAGATAACATTGCCCCTGGCACAGTACGCCCAGGTGACCAACGGCTGGACCCTGGTGACCATTCCCCTGGCTGATTTTCCCACGGAAGGCCGACGCTGGGACGCAGCCTCCAAACAGAACGTTTCGGGTCCCTTCAAGTGGAACAGGGTCCTGGAATTCGCCTTGAATCACGCGCCGGGAAAGGATCCCAAGATCGGGGTCCAGGTCGCTTCTATCAGAGTCCTGCCCAGTTATAACCAGAACGTGGTAACGGCTGAAAAGGCGAAAGTTGCTACAACAACCCAAGGTAAATGAGGTTCCCCCATGCCCGAATCCTTACTGGAAATTAAACCCAAGATAACTCCAACTCTGGACCAAGATTTCCGTCCCGCCTATTTGGGCAACAAGGCTTTTCAGGAAGCGGCCATCAAGACGGGCAAACCTTTGATGCTGGGCCTGGCCCTGGAAAGGTCGGCCGGTAGCGTCTCGGTTTTCCACAGCGCCATCCTTCCCAAGGACCATCCACAAGCCCATTTGAACCTTCGATACGCCGAACGGGTCCTCAAATTCCTGCTGTGGCAAAAAGGTGGAGCCAAGGTTTTTGTGACTGGCTCGCATGAGGTGGCGGCCCATTTGAAAAAGGCTTATTCACCCACGGGTCCCAGGGCCTTCGATGGGGAATTTATGGCGGGCGTCTATGAGAAACCCAACTTCGAAGTCGTGGAAACAACAGAAAAGGATTTTCCCGAGGAAATAGAGAAGGCCGCCCCCCTGGGCCGTCACCTGGAAGGATGCCGCGTCGGGTTCGACGCCGGCGGAAGCGACCGGAAGGTTGCGGCGGTCATCGACGGCAAGGAAGTCTTTTCCTGCGAGGTGGTATGGGAACCGAAGATCCAGACCGATCCCCAATACCATTTCGACGGGGTGGATGATTCCATACGCCTGGCCGCCGAGCACCTGCCCCGTATCGACGCCATCGGGGTTTCCTCGGCCGGCATCTTCATCGACAACAAGACCAGGGTGGCCTCCCTGTTCCGGAAGGTCCCGGTCGACCAATTCGAAAAAAGGATCAAGAACCTCTATCCCGATATCGCCAGGAAGTGGGGGAACGTGCCTATCGAGGTGGCCAATGACGGCGACGTAACGGCCCTGGCCGGGGCCATGAGCCTCAACGATCAGCCGGTCCTGGGCATCGCCATGGGGACCAGCCAGGCGGTGGGCTACGTGGACGAAAGAGGTTCCATCACGGGCTGGCTGAACGAACTGGCCTTCGCACCGGTGGATTACTCGGACCAGGCGCCGGTGGACGTGGAATGGTCGGGGGACGCGGGGACGGGCGTGAATTATTTCTCCCAGGACGCGGTCATCCGGCTGGCGCCCAAAGTGGGGGTGGAATTCGAGGCGGGAATGAATCCCGGGGCCAAGCTCAAGCGGGTCCAGGAACTGTTGAAGACCCAGCCGGAAAAGGTGTTGCCCATCTTCCAGACCATCGGGGTCTACCTGGGCTACGCCCTGGCCCAATACGCTTCTTTTTACAAGATGAAACAGGTCTTGATCCTGGGGCGGGTGACCTCGGGGGTCGGCGGGGAGATCATCCTTTCCAAGGCCAGGGAAGTCCTTCGGGCCGAGGATCGGGTCCTGGCCGAGAGGATCCAGATCCACCTGCCGGACGAGGCGAGCCGAAGGGTGGGCCAGGCCATCGCCGCGGCCAGCCTGCCCAGGATCAATAAATAAAAAGGATGACGATGAAAAAGAACTCTAAAACCTCGATCCGTTTGATGAATAAAGGCGGGGAAGTCTATGTCCCGGACGGTATTCCGATCGCTTCGGCCTTGAAACGTACCACCCACCTGGGTATCTCGGCCCACGCGGACGACCTGGAATTCATGGCCTACCATGGCATCCTGGAATGTTTCGGGAAGAAGGACAAGTGGTTCACCGGGGTGGTGACCACCGATGGAGCGGGGAGCGCCAGGAGCGGGCCCTACGCCCAATATACGGACGCTCAAATGATGGCCGTTCGGCGTGAGGAGCAAAAAAAGCGGCCGTGATCGGGGATTACTCGGCCCAATTCCTCCTCGACCATCCCAGCAAGGCCGTCAAGGACACCAAGAACCAGTCGGTCATCAAGGATTACGTCGCCATCCTCAAGGCCTGCCGGCCCCAGGTCGTCTATACCCACAACCTGGCGGACAAGCATGATACCCATGTAGCGGTGGTCTCACGACTCATCACGGCGGTCCGGACCCTTCCCAAAAAGGACCGGCCCAAGAAGGTCATCGGTTGCGAGGTTTGGCGCAACCTGGATTGGCTCTGCGATCCGGACAAGGTGGTGATGCCGGTGGACGGCGGGGATGAGTTAGGGGATGTGTTGATGGGCGTGTTCGAATCCCAGATCGCCGGGGGCAAAAGGTATGACGCGGCGGTGAAGGGAAGACGGCTGGCCAACGCCACCTTCTTCGAAAGCCATGAGGTGGATGAGCATCAGGCTCTGATCTGGGGCATGGACCTGACGCCCCTGGTTCGGGATGAGAAACTGGACCTGATGAACTATGTGAAGGGCTATATGGAACGTTTTGAAAAGGAAGTTCAGGACCGGGTCAAAAGGATGAACGGATAGGTAACCAGGATTGGCGTGGTTTTCTTAGCCCCAAGGAACCTCGGCGCGGCTTAGGCTTTATTTGTGGCGGGTATCGTGGCGGGGCCGACCGCGTTTGGGCATGGGTTTGACCGGTTTTTTGAATATCTCTTTTATGGGATAATTCAGGGTCGTTGTAATGAGAAATAGGGTCTTGATGGTGAAATTTCGGCCTGTTTCCCAAGCCTGGATCACACTGACGGATCTTTCCAACTTTTCGGCGAATTGGGCTTGGGTAAATCTCCTCTGGGCCCGTAATTCCCCTATCCGCCTGCCTAAATTCTTTTTGAGCTGTTCGAACTGTTTTTCATTCATCTTCATCACCACATCATCCTAGAAACACACTGGTCAAAAAACCGGCATATATGCCAGTTTTAAATTGTGGCTTCTTATATAAGCTTGTGATGTTCGTTTGGTAATTTCAAGGTGTGAATCGTATATATCCCATATATGCCGATTTTGATTCGGTTTTATCGATGAACAAAGTTTGAAACTGCCTAAAAAGTATCTCGCCAAAAAGCCGTGTCGACCGTGTGGATTTCATTTAAAGGATCAATTGTGGCCGAATGGTCAAATCCATTGCCTCCAATAACACCCAGCGAAGAAATGTCGGTATTGATCTACTTGAGAGATCACAACTACATCCAAGGGGTGGATGCCATTTCCAAGGATGAATTGCCGAGGACTTTAGGCTGGAATACACTCAAACTGAGATTGGTCCTGGAGCATTTTTGTGACTCCGGATGGGTAGGCTTTAAGCTTGAGGACGAGGTTTTTATCACCCCGCTAGGTATAAAGATTCTCATGCATGTGAATTGATCGTGGAAAAAGGGAAGATGCGGTCTTGAGGGATTTTCCGTTCTGGCGTGGCGCCATTTATAACGCCAAAACCCGGCGTGAATTGAACGATGTCGCCGAAGAACTTGAAAAGTTCGAGAAATGGTCAAAACTTAACGGTTCTGAAGATGAAAAACTCACCGACGCCCAGTTGGATAGCCTGTACCTCCAATACACCGAAAAAATGAAGAGGTTGGATAAGGACGAAAGGTCCTGAAAGTGATGATCAAGCATTGAGGTAAGGGAATTTTGAAAGTTGTTTTGAGGGCGGTTTCGAGGGATTATAAAGGTATCCTCTTGAAGGAGCCGTTTTGAAAAAATCCCTCTCATCCCTCTGGGTCGTGGTCACCGGTGTCACCGCCGACCCGATCGGCGCCACTTATGGCCCGAGGTTATCCGACAACTATGAGCTCATCTGGATCATGGAAGGGGAAGTGAAGGCGGCCTTCGGCCAGGCGGTGGTCTATGGGAAGGAAGGCGCCATCCTTTTCCGGCGGCCGGGGGTCCGGGACTACTACGAATGGTCGACCAAGAGCCGGACGGTCCACGCCTATGTGCAGTTCCAGGTCCCGGCGAGGGGCGGTTTTTCCATACCCCGAAAAGGTGTGCCCGCTTCCAGGACCATGACGAGCAACGATGTACTGCGTCCCCTGTTCAACTATCTGCTGAAACTGGATACCCAGAAGGAGCCCCGGCGGACCGAGTTGATGGTCCCGACCCTGGAATTAATGTTGAGAAGTTATATAACCGGACAGGTCGGGGTGAAACCCCAACTGGCGTCCCAATTGCCTGAATTGGTCCAGCGCTCAGTGGAGGTCATCACCCGCAAGACGTCCCTGGACCCGCCCGAACACCTAAGCCTGACGGAGTTGGCCAGGGTGGTCCATTCCTCCCCCGAGAACCTGTGCCGGCTTTTCCAGAAGTCCCTCCATCTGGGCCCGCTGGAATACGCCAAGTTGGTCCGGTTGGATCGGGCCGCCAATCTGCTGAGGCGGAGCAATCAAAACCTCAAGCAGATCGCCGCTTCCACCGGTTTCTACGACGCTTTCCATCTTTCCAAAAGTTTCAAGAAGGTCTATGGCCTGTCGCCCAAGGATTTCAAGGTGTCCAAATTGAACGAGTGGATCACCCAAAAGAACCCGATCGTTCAGACCCTCTATAACAGTCCCTACCACAAGCCCCACAAAGATCCACGTTCCTAACGTTAAACCGTTTTTTTGAATCCTGTCAAAATCTTCCATCCATTGGTCATTCCTGTACATGGTGTATTTGAACCGGCGGAGTAAACTCTAAAACATAACAAGATAGGGCCGCTTGACGGTTGGCCTTGAATCATTTTTAGCGGAGAAAGCATGAAGAACGCCATTAGGAAAATTGGGATGGATCCAAAAGGGTGGTCTTTATTGTTGTCAGCGCCCATGAGCGCATTTGTGGCCTTGATCTCCCTCCTATATACAGCCTCTGCGGCCTGGGCCATGCCTCCCGCCGGATACAACCTGGTTTGGAGCGACGAGTTCAATGAAGCGGTGGGAAGCGCCCCGAACCCCTCCAACTGGACTTACGACACGGGCGACGGCGGGTGGGGAAACAACGAATTAGAGAACTACACGACCAGCACGAACAACTCCCAGGTCGTCGCCGACCCCAACGCCACGGATGGTAAAGCTCTGGCCCTCATCGCCATCGATACTCAGCCCGGCAGTACGAATTACGGAGCGGTGGGACGGTATACCTCCGCCCGTCTTTTGACCTCTGGCCTCCAAAGTTTCCAATACGGATATATGGAAGCCCGCATCCAGATGCCCTATGGCGACGGCATTTGGCCGGCCTTTTGGATGTTGGGGAATAATATAGGCTCGGTCGGATGGCCTGTCTGTGGCGAGATGGACATCATGGAGAATATCGGGAACGCTTCGGACCAGACGGTCAACCACGGCTCCCTTCACGCTCCCAATTGGAACCCGACCGGGACCTACACCCTGCCCGGGGGAGCGCCTTATCACAACGGCTACCATACGTTCGGTCTTCTTTGGCAGCAGAATCAGGTGCAGTTTTACGTGGATGGAGTTCTTTTTGAGACCCAGACCGCGGCCGGGGCCGCCGCTGCCGGCGGCACTTATGAGTTCAACAGTCCCTTCTTTTTTCTGCTGAATATGGCGGTAGGGGGAAGTTGGCCTGGATCGCCGGACGCCAGCACTTCTTTTCCCCAGACCATGCTGGTGGACTATGTCCGGGTTTATCAACAACCGTCAGGGACCTTGACCCCCACCCCCACCCCGGTTGTTTCCTCCACCTGGAGGGTGAACGCGGGCGGGCCGCAGTACACCGACAGCCAAGGCAATGTTTGGAGCGCCGATGAGAACTATTTAGGCGGGACGGCGGCGGTAACGACCAACGCCATTACGGGAGCCTTGCCGGGAGCGGGCGACCAAGCCCTTTATCAGAGCCAACGGTGGGGGAGCCCATTCACCTATGTCTTCAACGTTCCGGCGGGGTCTTATCAGGTGACCCTTAAGTTCGCGGAGACCTATTGGACCGGGGCTGGGGACAGGGTTTTCAATGTTTCCATCAATGGGAACACGGTCCTGACCAATTTCGACATATACAAAACGGCTGGAGGGCCAAACCTGGCCCTAGATGAGGTTTTCAACAATATCGCGCCTTCGGGCGGGGCCATCACGATCCAGTTTGGCCCGGCCAGCGTGGATAACGCGATGGTGGACGCCATCCAGATCGTACCCATGCCGTCCCCTCCAACCGCCACACCCACGGTTTTCGTCCCCACGAACACGCCGACGTTCTCCTCGACGGCGACCAGGACGGCCACCGGAACATGGACCTTTACTTCCACATTCTCAAAAACACCCACTTTGACACCGACCTACACCGCCACATCAACTAACACTCCAACGAATACCCTGACTTTTACCTCGACCCGGACCAATACACCTCCTCCGGCAACGTCGACTTCAACAAGTACCTCAACGAATACTTCGACACGTACACCCGTGCCTTTTACACCGACTTTTTCCTTTACGCCTGTACCGCCAAGCGCGACGAATACCCCATTGTCTTTGACCGCCACCTCGACCCCGTCATCCACGGAGACATCGAGCGCCACGCCGGCATTGACTAGCACAAAAACCAATACACCCATCGCGCCTACGTTTACTTACACTTCGACGAATGCTTGGACCCTCACACCTGTTCCGCCAACGCCGACCTTCACCAATCCGATCGGTACAGCGACCTGGACATTCACCTCGGCATTGTCAGCGACGCCAACCTGGACGCTGTCCCAAACGTCCACTTACACCTTGACGAACACTTCGACCCTCACGCCCGTACCCCCTACTCCGACTTCTTCCAATACACCCATATCGCCGAGCTTGACCCCCACCCAGACCCATACCTCGACCTCAACATGGACCGGTACATTGACCGATACCTTGACGAATACACCTGTCCCGCCCACCGTTACAAATACTTTTACGCCGACCTTCACATCGACCGTAACGAATTCGTTCACGCCAACGCCTACGGATACACCTGTTTTCACGGCCACTTCGACCAATACCTTTAGCCCGACCTGGACCGCGACCGAACCGGCGATATTCTCGACCCCCATCCCCTATCCCAACCCTGTAACAGGGACGACGGTCACCATCCATTTCGTCCTAGAAAACCCGGCTAGTTGGGTGAAGCTCAAAGTCTATACCCTTGGCTTCCGCAAAGCCTTGGAGGTGGACCTGCAGCATGTCCCAATCGGCCCCAACGATATCCCTTTAAATCTGACCGACAGGTTTGGAAAACCCTTGGCAAATGGGCTTTATTACCTGATGGTGGAAACCCCACAAGCTAGGACAAAAGGGAAACTGCTGATCCTGCGCTGAAAATAACGGCGTTTTATTCCGGATGACCACCAACTACTTGGAAAAAACGATTTAGTAAAAGTTTAGACCTTCCATTTCTCCTGCAAAAAATAATTAAACAATGAAATATTAGAAAAAGAACATTCTTCCGCCGACTTCCCTTCAATGTGGGGAGTGGACGGGATAGATTATCCATAGGAAAAAACATCGGTCCGGAACGAACGACCGATGATCTCCTTGGGCGTGACCGCCGGGGAAGGGTCGCTGTGAACGAGAAATCAAAAACCTCTCAAGAAAACGAAAGCGCGATCCTGGATATCTTCTCGTTCCTTGACGAAGAAATCAAAAAAGTCATGGCTGATGTGGCGGGTGAGGTCAAGAAATCCAGAGAGGGGAATAAATGAACCCTCCAACCCCGACGAATCTTTTTTTAAACTGTCCGAATAAAAACGTTTCTCGTTTCCTTCCTCCGTCGATAGTTGTTCTGATTCTTTTTGCCTTCTTTTCCTTGGTAGTCACTGATAACGCTTTCAGTGCCAATTACTATGTCTCTCCTTCTGGTTCCGATACCAATTCGGGTTCCATCGCCAGTCCCTTTCAAACCATCGCTAGAGCCGTGACCGCCGCTCAACCAGGGGACACGGTCTATCTCAGGCAGGGAGCTTATCGGGAAACTTTGACCCCCATCCGCAGTGGGACATCTGGCTCACCCATTGTGTTCTCTGGATATCCGGGGGAACAAGCGGTTCTTTGCGCGTCCGATCCTGTCACTCAAACCTGGTCCGTTTATCAGGGCAGCATTTACCAATTAAGCGGCGCGGTCTCGACCTGGGCTGTTTTCGTGGACGGAACCATGATGCAGGGAGCCCGCTGGCCCAACGCCTCGGTCGACAGTTATTTCTCCAATTTCGCGACCTGTGGGACGGGCACCACCGCCACTCAAGTGGTGGATCCGAATCTTCCCTCCTCAAACCTGAATGGAGCGCGGGTTCACATTATCCCGGGACTTTCTTGGGTCAGTTACACAAGCGGTGTGACCAATTATGGGGGAGGAAGTTTCGAGTTCACCAGCGCGATCGGTTCAAGTTCTTCCTATCAACCCACCACCGGAAACTTATATTTCCTTTATGGATCACTTTCCCTCCTTGACTCGGCTAGTGAATGGTTCCAGGACCCGACGACGGGGAAGATCTATCTCTGGACGCCTAAGGGGGACAACCCAGCCTCACACCTAGTGGAAATCGCCACTCGGAAAAGAGTGGTGGATGATAACGGGCAATCCTATATCCAGATCCAGAGCCTGTTCACGTTCGGCGGAGGGATATTCTTCACCAATTGCAACGGGTGTGTGGTGGACCATGTCCAGCAAAAATACGTACAGCATTACACCGAGATCAGCGGTTACGGCGGAGAAGCCGACCAGAACGGTATTTCCGGGGGAAGCGGTTGCACCTGGATCCATGGGTCCATCCAATATAGCGCGGGCAACGGGTTGGCGATCAGCGGGACCGGTCATTACGTCGGGGACATGAGTATCTCGGAAATTGATTACATCGCCACCTACAAGGGAGCCATCCAAAGCGAGGGGTCAGGCCATATCTTCGAGTACAACACCCTTTTCGATAGCGGTCGTTATTGTATTTGGCATGATCATACGACCGGAGCCTTCATTCGGCACAACGAAATGTACAACGCGGGCCTGGTCACTAATGATGTGGGCGCGACCTACGCTTTTTCTGCCAATGGGGGAGGGTTGGAAATTTCTTACAACTACGTTCATGACGTCTGGCCCACTTTGGGTGATGGGATCTACCTGGACAACAATACCTCCAATTATCTTGTTCATCACAATGTGGTGGCGAATTGCTATCGCACCGGTATCGTTCTCAATTACCCTTCCTACAACAATGGGGTTTACAACAACACGATCGCCAGTTGCGCCTACGCAACCAATGGAAACGGTAACAGTAGTTGGGCGCAGTCCCAGGCTGGCACTAGCATCATCAATAATTTGGCGGTCGTTGGATCGGGAGGTTTGAAAGCGGCTTTTAAATACAGCACGACTGCCACCTTTAACAACAACGGAACCTATACCCCGGTCTCCTTTGTCTCGACCCAGGGATGGGGTTACATGCTGTCAGCAGGGTCTGGGGCAATCGACCAGGGAATGGTGATCCCTGGTATCACCGATGGTTACGTGGGTTCCGCGCCAGATGTGGGGGCATTCGAATATGGAGCTCCCCCCTGGAGCGCGGGAGCGACCGTGACCGTGGGAGCTTTCCCCTATCCTCTGGCCGTCAGCGCGCCCACGGCAACCTTTACCGGCACCCCGACCAAGACCGCTACCCGTACCTTCACACCTACGGCCACTTTGACGGAAACAGCCACTGCCACGGCATCCTCTACGTCAAGCGCCACACCCACTAAGACTTATACGAGGACATCCACACCCACAGGTACCCCGACGCCAAGCTCAACCTCAACGGCTACCTCGACCTTTTCTCGAACCAGTACCCCAACTTCCACCAGCACTGTTTTGGCCACATCCACGGCATCTTTGACATCGACTGAGACTTCAACTGTAACGGCGACGGGGACGCCTACGGATTCGAAAACCGCTACCCCCACCATGACCGATACAATGACAGGTACATTCACCCCGGCTCAAACAGTTTCGCCCACGGCGACCGCCACTCACGTTTTCACGGCTACTGAAACCTCGGTTTTCACTGGGACTTTTACGCCTAGTGCGACCCCCACCAACACGCTTACTTTCACCCCGACATCGAGTTGGACGGCGACAGCGTCCCGGACCCTTAGCCCCACATCGAGTTGGACGGCGACAGCGTCCCGGACCCTTAGTCCCACATCGACATGGACCGGGACGGCCTCCCTGACAACGACTTCTTCATTAACGCCAACTGGGACACCCAGTGCCACACCTACCAAGACCCAAACGATGACATCCACGTCCACCGATACCGCGACAGAAACGGATTCCGTGACGCAGCTGCCGACAGCCACATCGACCGGGTCTTCCACACCTACCTTCACCCCCACTGGGACGGATACTAAAACATCCACCCCGACCCCGACGACCACCCAAACCCTGACATGGACGGCCACGATGACGCGCACCAACAGTCCCACCATCACCGCGACCGAAGGGATGGCCCTCTCCACTCCCATCCCCTATCCCAACCCCGTGACGGGACCAGGCCCGATTCAGGTTAGGGTTGTCCTTCGGGCTCCCCAATCCTGGCTCACGCTCAAGCTTTACACCACGGGTTTCCGAATGGTGCAGGAAGAGACTTTCCGAATTGTCCCGGCGGGACCAAACGACTTTCTTCTTGCTGTTTCGGACAGGTGGGGAAGGGATCTGGCGAACGGTCTTTATTACCTGGTGGTTGAAACCCCGCAAGCTAGGGCCAAAGGGAAACTGCTCGTTTTGCGGTAACGAAATAAGCCCCGGTTTTTGTGTTAAGCTAGGCGGGTCTTGGACGAAGAACCTTTTCATCCTGAGGTTTTCATGCCGCCCGCGAAGAAAAAAGGGGACTCCCAACCACCCCGGTCGCCCATCGTCATCCAGGCTTTCCGGAATTTCCAGCCGGTCCATACCCTCATCCATTACTACGTCGACCTGAACACCTTTTTCGTCAACCGGTCCCTGCCGGGCGGTTGGTGGAGCTTGAACCGCAGGAAAAGGGCCGATTCCTTATATGAGTTGGAAGTCCAGTACGGCAAGCTCAAGGAAAGGAACCGGTACATGGACCATTCCTTCCAACAGGCGGCCAGATCAGGCGAGGCCCTTTGCGGGAGTCATTTGGGTTTTCAGGATTTTTTCATCCCAATAAAAAAGGGAAAGGAAATACTGGGTTACCTGGAATCGGGCTCCTTCGCCCCGCGAGAGCTGACCCTGGAAGGGGTCACCCATTGTTGGCGGACCTTGACCGGCCGCAAGGACCTTCTGCCTTTCCATGAATTCCAACAGTTCGTGAGGGTCCTGCTGGATGTTCCTGTTCTGGACGGGCCCTTGTTGGCCGGCTATCAGGAAATGCTGGAAACCTTCGCCCGAACCTTGTCCAGCGAGGCGGAACTGGAGGGCTCCGAATCAAAATTACGCCACTTATTGATCGATCTTTTCTCCACGCGTCTGCCCCACAGTTATTTCCTGAACTGGGCCCTGGGTTTGCCGACGCGGGAATCCATCCCGGCCTGGGGTAAACACATCGAGGAGTGGCCCTGGATACACCAGGAGATCGGTCTAAGCCGGGTGCCGACCACGGTCATCGCGGTCACGCCACAGCAAACCACCTGGAAGGCCTCCGATTGGCTCATGGAAACCCTCAAGGTCTACCGCCTCCAACGCAAGGCCTTTCACTTCGCCCGAACCTTGCCCGAAACCTACGGGGGAAAACTGGAGGACTACGGGTTGGTTTTCGTCACCTCGCCCCCGGCGAACCTGGCACGGTCCCAAAAGAACCAATGGGTGAAGGACCTGGCCAAGAAAATACAAACCTTCGCCCAGACGGAAATGAGGGGCCCGGTTCAGGTCGGCGTGGGGCAAATGGTCGCACCGGGAAAACTACTGCACGAGTCCTACCGCCAGGCCTTATTGGCCATCCATCTGGGGGATTTTGAGACGAACAGGGTCATTTTTTACTCCTCCGAGCCGAGAGGGGGAAGCGCCAACACAGCCACGGAAAGTATCACCCAAAGGCTCATGGAATTGACCGACTCTATTAGCCGAGACCCGCAAAAGAACATCGATTCCTTCCGGGACCGATACGTCGAGTCGGTCCTGCGCCAAAGGACCCAGGTACCCCCACCTGATCCAGACGCATTTCCGCTATGCCCTGGCCCATCTCTGGGAGGTTTGCGGTCGGAACCTTCGGGCCCATTCGGAGGACCGCAGGGATTTCCAGAAAGCGGGCGAGATGGAATTGGAGAAGGCCGTCACGGCCCAGGACGCCCTGTTGGTATTCCGGGAACAGCTGGCCCAATTGATCCTTTATATCTCCAAACCCAGGTTGGTCGAGGGCGGGATCGGGATGGATAAAGCCAAGAAGTACCTGGAAGAGCATTTTCACCTAAGGATCCCGGTGGGCCAGGTGGCCGGGATGGCCGGGCTCCACCCCATCGTCTTTGGGAAGAAGATCCGAGAGATGACCGGGTTGAGTTTCCCCGGTTATGTCAGGTCATTGCGGGTCAAGAAAGCCAAGACCCTTCTGGAAACGGGGGCCATGCCCATCGCCCGGGTCGCCCAGGAGGTCGGGTTCAAGTCCGTTTCGACCTTCATCCAAATTTTTCGTAAGGAAACAGGCTTGACCCCTTCCAAATACAGGGAAGAGCAAAGGGCCAAAACGACCTTCCGGCGTTAAAAATACAAGTTTTCCTGCCGCCTGATTTTCTAAAAAGCGAACATCATTAAATAAGAAACGGAACATTGCCTTTCTTCCTGCCCTGTATTTAAAAAAAATAACCGATAAAATTTCAATAATTATTAAAACGTTTTAAATTTATGGCCGCAAGGCGTTTGAATTGAAGTTCAGACCCTGCCCAATGGGCGAAACTAAAAACGTAGTGAGGATGTTGGAATGACTCGAATGAACTCTCTGAAAAGAGTTTATCAAAGCCTGTTATCGGTTTTTGTATTGTTCTTGTTTGCCCAGAGCGTCCACGCCGGTTTGGCCACGGTCACCGTGAACAACGCGACGCTCCAAAATCCCATCCCCTCTAATTTTTTGGGTTTCAGCATCGAATATGGCGGCGGCACCATCCCGAATTTTTTCGGCACCAGCTCGGCCCCGAACAATATCTTCTTTCAACTGGCCCGGAACCTGAAAAACGGGGTATTCCGGATCGGGGGCAACAGCCAGGACCGTTCCTGCTGGGATTCGGGCGTGACCTTGTGTACTCAGCAGATACCCGTCAGTTGGATCAATGGTATTTTCAATGGATCAGCCCAGACCGGTTTCAGCGTTCTGGTGGGTTTGAACCTGTTATCGGACGATCCGGGTAACGCCACCGACTATGTGGAACAGGGGATCATCCCTGACGGGCTTTCCATACCGGGGGCCAAACTCCTAGGTTTCGAGATAGGCAATGAGTCCGATTATTACAACTCCAACGGGGACAAGACCGGTTATACCGTGGCTCAGAACGCGGCCGATGTCGCCCAGTACATCACCGCTTTTAGGGCGGTCTCTGAGCTGAAGAACTACGCCATGGTTGCTCCGGCTTATTGCTGTAGTTGGAGGGGCGAGGATGGGACCTTCATCGATGACGTGAACGCCCAGGCGCCCAATGGTTTGGCGCTCATCACCGAGCATCACTATCCTATCGGCGGGGGTAATTCAGGAACCGCTTCCGTCTCCCAGCTCCTGTCGCCAGGCATAACATCCAACTTGAGAAGCAGTTACGCGGGTTACGTCAGCCAGGCCGCCGGAAGAGGATTGTCCTACCGGGTGGGCGAGATGAACTCAGTCTCGGGCGGGGGAAAGACGGGGGTGAGCGATACTTTCGCCTCGGCCCTCTGGGGTGTGGATTCCATGTTCGTTCTGGCCCAAGTGGGAGCCGTGGGCGTGAACATCCACTGTAGTTCGGGTTCGACCGCTTACAATCCGGTCTGGGCCCATTCCATCACCAATACCCAAGCCCAGGCGATCTATTACGGCATGTTGTTATTCGCTCAGGCTCAGGGAGAAACCCTGGTATCCGCCTCTGTCACCACCGGTTCCAATGTGACTGCCTACGCCACCACTTCTTGCGCCGGCTGTGACACGAAGGTTTTTGTACTGAACAAGGATTTGACCGCTTCCGGGGCTGTAACCGTGCAATTGAGCCAGACCATGGGTA
The DNA here is from genome assembly GCA_963830915.1 of candidate division FCPU426 bacterium. Classification (GTDB taxonomy): domain Bacteria; phylum Oederibacteriota; class Muellerivitia; order Muellerivitales; family Muellerivitaceae; genus CAWHOE01. The sequence goes on along the minus strand of CAWHOE010000046.1, from coordinate 32,015 downwards.
CGGCGGACCTTTTGATGGTGGAGGCCCCCGGCCTGACCACGACCGCTTCCACTGGAGGGATATCCTACGGCGGGCAGGTGGTGGATAACGCGACCGGATCCATCCCAGTTCCCCAAACCACGCCGGTTACCGCCAACGCCAGCCATCAATACATCTTCAACCTTCCCAACGCCGCCATGGCTTTACTGACCGTTCATCAGGGGAATTTTACACCCAGCCCTACTTGTACATGGACCCCCACTTTCACTTCCACGGCCTCGTTCACCTTCACCCCTACTTCGACCTTTCCCCGCACCTCCACCAAAACCTTTACTCCGATCCCTACATCCACGGCCACCAATAGCCCCACCTTCACCCATACCCCTACCCCAACTTTCACACCCACTTCTACCTCGACGGCGACCTTGACGAGCACTAAAACTTATACTCCTGTGCCCCCCACAGCCACTTCTACCGCTTCTTTTACATTCACCAATTCCAGGACCGATACGCCGGTTGCGCCCACGTGGACCAATACACCCTTACCGCCGACAGCTACTTACACTTATACGAATACATCGACGGTTTCTTCCACCTCATCCCCTACGGGAACCTCAACGTCTACAAGCACTAAGTCTTATACGCCAGTTCCGCCTACCATTACTTCTACCGCTTCTTTTACCGTAACTAACACCGGGACGAACACCCCCTTGCCTCCTTCATTCACGCCTTCGAAAACACCTTTTCCGCCTTCACCTACTGGGACTTTTACAGGGACCGCTACAACATCCTTCACCAGCACCAAGACCAATACTCCTGTTCTTCCGACATTAACGTTGACGAATACCCCCGTTCCGCCTACTTCCACTTGGACGTTCACAGGGACCCCAACACAGACGTTGACCAGCACCAAGACTTTTACTCAAATTCCATCAACCTCCACATCCACGAACACGCCGGTACCACCCACAGCCACTCCCACAGTTACCTTTACCAGCACCAAGACAAGCGCTCAGGTTCCGCCAACGCTCACATCAACCAATACTCCAGTGCCCCCGACAGTCACCAATACATCTACATCCACAGTTACCCCGACCCCGACTTTCACCAATACATCCACATACACTCCTGCGCCTCCTACAGATACTTCCACCTTCACTCCGACCCATACCCTAACCGAAACCCCGACTATCACCGCTACCGCCGTGGATTTTGTCTCTATCCCCATACCCTATCCCAATCCCGTGACCGGCCCCGTGGTCACCATACATTTCGTCCTGCAAAGCGAAACCGAATGGCTGAAGATCAAGTTGTATACCCTAGGCTTCCGCAAAGCCTTGGAGGTAGACCTTCAGCATGTCCCGGTCGGTCCCAACGACATCCTCTTGAACCTGACCGACCGGTTGGGAAAACCCTTGGCCAATGGGCTTTATTACCTCCTGGTGGAAACTTCACAAGCCAGGACCAAAGGGAAACTGCTGATCTTGAGATGAAGACCAAATATCCTTTTGCTGGGTCGTCAAAAGTCGAACGAATTAGTGGAATTTCGATCAATAAGGAACGTGGAAGAATTCTTTTTTTGTTTTAATCGTTAAAACGATTTAATAAAATTGTCCAATTAACGTTAAAGCGATTTAGCGATATGGCACTGATATTGCCTAAAGAATTGAGGTGGTTCTTAATTATCGAACGGCATATGGACCGAGGCATAGAAGCGAGAATATTTTAAACTGATGTCCATTAAGAGAGGATCTTCGATGCGCGGTTGGCAATCCGTAAAGAATATATCGGGGTATTTTCTTTTCTTCATGTACCTGGCACTGCCATTGGGGGCGACCACTCCGGATATTCAAATTGTCGGAAACCAGATACGTACTATCAGTGGCGGCTGCACGGTCCGCTTAAAAGGTATGTGTGATTCGGGCTTGGAATACGACCCGCTCGGTTCAGGCCCTGGGAGTCCGGCCGATGTGGTGGCTGGTATCGCGGAAGCGGTGACCGCGTGGCACGCCAATTGTGTACGTCTCCCGATCAGCCAGGATTTTTGGTTTGGATGTTCCAATTACAAGGGCACTCCCGCCAGCGCGGAGGCCTACCGTGCGATCGTGACGAATGTCATCAATTATTGCAGCGCGAACAACGTTTATTTGGACCTGGACCTGCAATGGTCAGGCACGGCTACTTCTCCCTCCGTTCCTTGTGGAGGGGCGGGATGGGGTACGGCCACCGGACAACAAACCATGCCGGACGCTAACTCGGTAACCTTCTGGCAGTCGGTGGCGCAAACCTACGGTAACAATCCCGCTGTTTTGTTCGACCTATTCAACGAACCTTACCCTTCGACCTGGGCCCAGGCTGTCACAGGGGGCGGAGGCAGTCCTGGTTTACAGGGACTATTAACGGCCATCCGAGCCGTAGGGGCTAATAACATCGTGGTGGCGGGGGGCATCGACTGGTCCTACGACTTAACCGGTGTGGCGAGTCAACCCTTGACCGATACGGGAGATGGACATGGTGTTCTTTACGCCGCCCATCTCTATCCGAATAAGGCCGATAACACGTCGGTCGCGTGGGAAAAATATGTCGGGGTCGCCGTGCAGGCCAATTATGCCGTCATGATCGAGGAATTCGGACCGGACCCGAATACTTGTCCGCCAACTTCCTCCTCGGTCACCTTTGAGCCGGTCTTGATGAATTGGATGGGCGGGACGAACAATGAGAATTACGTATTTTCGGCCCTGGGTTGGAATTTCGGGATACAGGATTGCCCCTATATGCTGTCGAGTTGGACGGGGTACGCCACGAACCCCCATGGAGCCGCTGTATCCACCTGGCTTTACAATATCAACCAAACGCCAACGCCCTATTGCGCGGGCGGGGGCCCCACCGCCACATTCACCCCGACCATCACCGGCACCTTGCCGACCTCCACTTTCACCCCCACGATCACCTTGACGCCTGTTCTTCACCTTCACGCCAACCCCAACCCCGCCGGGATGCGCCGTTCTTTTCAACGGCTGTGAGAGTCTCACGGAAAATGGCACTTGGTCCGGGGTGAACGGGATCCGGACCCTTTCCACATCCCATGTGACCCAGGGCACCAACAGTATGCAGGTGACCGTGGTGACACCCGCTTCTTGGAACCAGGACTTGATGAATTTGACCGGTTTCACCCCCACCGACTGGTCGGGAGTGAGTCAGCTCATCCTGGATCTTTACATCGACCCGGCCATGATCGCGGCGGCGGGGTCACAGCATGTACTCGCGTTGAAAGCCGATTCGGCGAGCGCGGGAAAGAGTTATGAGTTCATCGCTCAAACCACAACCCTGGTGGCAGGTCAAAACAGTGTTACTTTTAATATCAACTGGTCCCTTGGAACTCTTATACCCACGGATAGCATCTCCACGATCAGGTTCATTTTGAGTACCCAGAGCGCGACCGACACAGGCAACCTATACCTGGACAATATCCGCCTGGTTCGGTCTCCCTGTGCCTGGACACCCACTTCGACCCTTACCTTCACGCCTACCCCGTCCCAGACCTCGACCAATACGAACGCTCCAACTCCCAGCCTTACTTCCACCCCGATGTCGACCTCCACCGTCACCAGTACCCGGACCTTCACAGACACCTCGACCCAAACCTTCACGTCTACTTTTACTTTCTCCCCTACCAATTCGCCCGCGGTGACCAGCACTCCTTCCTCTACCTTTTCATCAACGCCTTCGGCAACAAGGACAATTACGCCGACATTCACAGCCACCCCTTCAACCACTGGAACCCCGACGTTTACTTTCAGTTCTACGTCCACTTTACCTTTCACTCAGACCTTCACGGCGACCTTAAGTTCCAATGGGTCGGGCCCGGTTTTCAGCGCGCCTTATCCCAACCCGATCAGGGATCCGGGCCTCATCAACATAAACGTCAACCTGCCTCTTGGCGCTTCAGTGAACTGGGATATCTTCACGCTCGCTTTCCGCAAAATAACGGGTGATACCCAGACTGTAACGGGTAACAACATCTCTCTTTACCTGACCGGCAAGGGAGGTGAAAGGATCGCCAACGGTCTTTATTATTTGAGGCTCAAGGCGGGAACGGGGGACAGCAAGCAGGTCAAGATAATCAAGGTCCTGGTTTTGCGTTGAGAAAATAATTGAAATCGAGCGTTTCTATTTGGCCTTCCTCTATATAGAATCCACCCCGATGTAAACTTCCTTAGTGTTATTGCTTTCGCTAAGCCTTGGATACAGAATGAACATCCAAAGGAACCTTCATGAACATTCTCCGTCGTTTCCGCTTCATCTTGGGTTTACTGATCGTCTTATCGGTTCGATCCTCCGCTTTCGGCAATGAACAAGCCGAAACCTCCCATATCAAAGCCACCCTTGTTTCGGAAAGCTCGACATTCACTCCGGGGAAGGACTTTGTGGTCGGCATCCATTTCATCATCGATAAAGGCTGGCATCTCTATTGGCTGAACCCAGGGGATTCAGGGCTTCCGCCTTCCGTGACCTGGCACCTGCCCAAAGGTTTCAAGGCGGGCGACCTGGTCTGGCCCTTGCCGACCCGTCTTCCCCTGCCTTCCCTCATGGACTACGGCTATCAGGACCAGCTCTTGCTCATGGCGCCCATCCATGTTTCCAAAAATGTCCAAACGGGAAGCCCCGTTACCCTCAAGGCCGATGTGAAGTGGCTGGTCTGCCGGGAAGAGTGCACCCCCGGTAAAGGGACGGTCCGGTTGACCTTGCCGGCTCGGGCCGGGGATAAAGCCACCCAAACCCTATTCGAACAGACTCGCAAGGACCAACCAAAAAAACTTCCCAAATGCTGGAAGGCGCTCGGTGCCTTGGATAAGGACGGTTTCAAACTGACAGTCCGGGCGCCTGGCGTCCAGGTGAGGACCGCCCTGTTTTTTCCCGCCGATCCTAATGTCATCGAAAACACCGCTGACCAGAAATTTTCAGCGGGCGGAGGCTCTTTTGAACTGGGCCTGAAAAAGTCGGATCAATTGATGAAGGCGCCTGATTCTATGAAGGGGTTGCTAGTCCTCAGTGGTGAGGGATATGATGGAAAAGTCGGTTACTGGGTGGATATCCCCTTGACGGGGAAGCCCTGAAATTCAGGAGGAAGTCATGTTCAAAAGAATTTCGTTCCTAGGGATCATCGCGGTCTGGGCCTGGATGGGCCTGTCGACCGCCCAAGCGGCCAAGGTGGGCGCGGCCGCCCCCGATTTCAACGCCGCGGACAGCCATGGAAAACTACACAAACTAGCCGACATGAAAGGGAAGTTCGTGGTCCTGGAATGGCACAACAAGGATTGCCCCTTCGTGAAGAGCCAGTACAAGGGCAAGATGCAGAAGCTCCAGAAGACCTGGACGGACCGGGGCGTGCTCTGGTTCGAGGTCGTTTCCTCCGCCCCCAAGACCGAGGGCTATGTGGATGCCACGGGGGCCAATGAGGACATCGCCCGTTCCATGTCCAACGCCACGGCGGTCTTGCTGGACCCCAAAGGCGTCCTGGGCCACGCGTACGGCGCCAAGACCACACCCCATATGTTCATCATCGACCCCAAGGGCAAGTTGATCTATGACGGGGCTATCGACAACGATCCCTTGGACGATATCGAGATGCCCAAGACGGAAAAGGGCGAAATGTATGTGAATTACGTGGAGCGGGCCCTGCAGGAAGCCATGTTGGATGGGAAGCCGGTCTCCATACCCACGACCGCGCCTTATGGCTGTCACGTCAAATACAAATAGGGATATTCCTTAGTTGCTGAAGTTCTTCAACCAATCGAGGAATTCCCGTGGGGAGTCGAACCTGAGGTCATAAAAGCCCTTGGGTATCCGGCTCCCCACGGCTATTTTCAGGCCCTTTTTCCCCAAGGCCTTGAGGGCCGTCAGGTCGGTGAGGTCGTCCCCAGCGAAGATGGGCAGGTAGCCGGGGAAATGTTCGACGAGCGTTTTGATCGCTTTCCCCTTGGTATAACCCCTCGGCATGGCCTCGATCATCTTCTTCCCGTCCTGCAGGGTCCAGAAACGGACGGTCACGGTTTTCCTGAAGATGGCCCTGAAATCCCCATGCAGTCTTGCCTCCACCGTCGGGGAGAGGTTCAGACTGCGGTAATGCAGGGTCGAGGAGAAGGGTTTCTTCTCTATATGGATGCCGGGATAGCGCTGGTTGAGGACCTGGATGGCTTTCCACAGGGCCGCCGCTTCCTTTCGAAACAGGCGCTGATGGGCAAGGGGCGCCAATTGAAGGCCTCCGGGAAGCTGGCTGGCCTCGAAACCATGGGTGCCCACGATGGGGAAACTTTTGAGCTTGGAAACCCTCCTCAGTCCTTCCACATGCCTGCCGCTGACCAGGATGACCGGATATTTCTTCCGAAGGTCGTGGAGCAGGCCGCGCAGTTCGGACGTCAGGTTGGAATCCTCCGGGTTATGAGTGAAGTCGGTCAGGGTCCCGTCGTAATCCAAAAGGAAGAGTAGTTTGGGGTTGGGGCTTTTTTTCACGGGGGTAGTTTACTCTATAAAAGATGATTGAACCACCAAGGCACCAAGGGCACCAAGGAGGATAAAAATAAAAAGCCGAATTATATATCGAAAAGAAAATGGGGATTTTTCAAAAAATTAGCTCCGAGTTGAATTATTAAAACGGAAAAGTTCTTATGGTGTTCTTGGTGCCCTTGGTGCCTTGGTGGTTCATATGCCGTTTGAAATTATGGTATTAGGACGATCTTTCCGTAGGAACCGGGTACCGTGACGGCTTCCTGGGCCTTGGCGGCCTGCGCCAAAGGAAACTCCTGTCCGATGACGGGTTTCAAGGAGCCTTCCTGGAAACCCCGCGCCAAGTCGCCATGGATGGAAGCCAGGTCCTGGGGGGTGGCGTTGAAAAGGGTCATGCCCAGGATGGCCGCGTCACGGCCCATGGTATCCCGGGGGTTGATCTCCACCGGCCCCCGGCTGCCGATGACCACCACCCGGCCGAACTTGGCCAGGTAGGTCAGGTCCTTGCCCAGGTTCACGTTGGCCAGCATTTCCAAAATGACATCGACTCCCTTGCCCTCGGTGATCTTCAGCAATTTTTCCCCGAAAGCGGGATCATGGTGGTCCAGCACATGATGGGCTCCCTCGGCCTTCACCAACTCCCGGCCCTTGTCCGTTCCGGCGGTCCCGATGACTGTCATGCCGGCCCGCTTGGCTAATTGGATGGCGGCCGTGCCCACGCCCCCGCTGGCCCCATGGACCAATACGGTTTCGCCGGCCGAGGCCTTGGCCTTTCCGAATAAGGCGCGATGGGCCGTTCCATAGGGAATGCCAACGGCGGCCCCCTGGGCGAAGGTGAGGTTTTCCGATAGAGGATGGACGTTGTTCTCACCGACCAGGGTCAGCTCGGCGTAGGAGCCACTCAAGGCGGCGTTGAAATAGACACGGTCCCCCGGCTTGAAGGAACGCACTTCGTTGCCGATGGCTTCCACTATCCCCGCCCCGTCCGCTCCGGGAGTGTAGGGAAGAGGGGGCTTGGCGGCATAGGTGCCAGAGCGGATGTATCCGTCCACTGGGTTCACACCCACCGCCTTGACCCTGATCAGCACCTGACCAGGCCCTGGCTTCAGGTCGGGAATCTCCTCAATCGTCAAAACTTCGGGACCGCCGAACTGATGGATACGGATGGCTTTCATGCGGCTCCTTCTTAGTTCAAACAGATGGGATGGGTCTGGAAATACTGGTCAAAATGGACCGGAACCAGCCGACCTGCCGACTTGGCTTTCTTCTTTTTGGGCTGGTGATCCCAAAAGCCCATCAGGGTCCTCAGCTCCAAAACGACCTGCTGTTCTTTCGGAACGGCGGCTTTGACCTTTTTGATCTCGATTTTGTTCATGGCTTCCTCCCCTTGGCCGGTTGGTTTCCGGTTAAGTTAGAAAGTACGGTAAACGCTTTGTAAATTCAAGGTTTCGTCGTTATTTATCCTTGGCTTTCTATCGTTTGGTTTCAAAAGCGTTCCTTCTAAAACGCGGAGAAAAAACAACGGTGGGGATCGGGAGAGGAAATGGTTTTATTTCTCGTTCTGGCAATTGGAAGAATCCGTTGGAGAAGTGAATCGCGGCGTTCTGGACAAGGGTATTGAAAAACAGCCTAATGCTTTATAAAAACCACCACCTTTTATTCGTTAGAAAACCAGCTTTTTGATAAACTATTGGCGTTTGATGAGTCTTGTCTTGAAAAACATTATTTAAGGACCTGCCATGCGCCACCCGATCACCTTCCGCTTAATGGCCTTGTCGTTATTCCTCCTTTCCGCTTCCGCCCTTTTGGCCGCGACCGCGACCGATTATTACAACGCCGGACTCCAGCTCTATAACGCCAAGAACTACGCCCAGGCCATCCAGTATTTCTCCGCGGCCATCAGCCTGGACCCCAACAACACCGCCTCCCTCCAGGGACGAGCCAATTGTTATTACGCCACGGGCAATTATCAGGGCGCCCTGGCCGACTATCAGAAAGTCCAGACCATCCAGCCCAATCCCCAGCTCAACGCCTTCATCCAGTCCCTCCAGGCCAAGGTGAACTCGACCGCCCAACCTCCCATGCCGGGCGCGACCGGGACCAGCGACTCTTTTAACCAGGGGGTCGCCCTTTACCAGCAAAAGCAGTTCCAGGCCGCTATCCCGCTTTTCCAACAGGCGACCAGGGAGAACCGCTCCGACTCGAAAGCCTACTATTACCTGGGCGCTTCCCAGATCGCCATCGGCGACATCAAGGACGCGGCGCTGAACCTGACCCTCTCGGACAAACGCCAGGCCAATCCCTCCATCGAGGCCTATGTGGCCCAACTGAGGGCCAAACTTTCCCCGGAGGACCAGCAATGGGTGGATGGACAGGTGGTGGCCGATTCGGTCGCCTCCTCGGGCCGGGCCTATACGCCCGCGGATGATACCCACTACCAGGTGCGTCTGGAACCGGAGTTCGTCATGGTCGATCTGGCCGATTTCAAGGCGGAAGCCGCGGCGGCCACGGTCTTCTTCCAAGGCCTACAGGCCATGGATCCCAGTCTGACCTATACGGCTACCGTGCCGCAGGGATATCCCAATATCGGTTTTGAAGGGGACCTGAAAATGGGACCGGATATGGAATTGGGACTGACCTTGGGCTACGCGGCCGTGGGAACCTTCAGCGAGCAAGTCACCGAAAATGTTGGCGCGGGAGTGACGACGCAAACGGACGCTTTCGATATCAGCGCCATCCCGGTGGGGGTCAACTTCCGCTACTTCTTCGGGAGCGGGGACATGAGGTTCTGGGGCTCGGTCGGGCCCATGGTGGCGCCCGTCATGCTGAACCTGACGAACAACTACGGGGGCACGACTGGCAACATGATGGGCATGGGCATCGGCGGCAAGATCGAACTGGGGATGGATTACAAACTGGGGAACACTTTCACCATCGGCCCGGCGGTCGGGTATCAACTGTGCACCGCGGATAATTTCTCCGCCTCGGTCAAGGGCGGGGCTTATGACGGCCAGGACGTCAAACTTTATTACAACGCGAACGCCGGGGCGACCTACCCCTTGTTGAGCCTGTACCCGAGCAGTGCCACCGTCCCGACCGGTTGGCGCACGGCGCAGGTGGACCTGAGCGGTTTGACCGCCGGTTTTCACATCGCGTTCTCGTTCTGACCAACCCTCCCTTCGGGTATGGTTATTCCTACCTTTGATTGGTTATAATCCTGTGCCTAGACTCTCCTGGGAGAAAACATGAACCTCATCCAACGAAGTCTCGCCGGTCTTTTGTTCGCTGTCAGTCCCATCCTATCCACTCCCGTCCTGGCCCAGGACGACTCCAAAAGCCCGGGCCTGGACCTGCCGGTGGTCGAGAAGGTCCTCAAGAACGGGCTCCGGGTGCTCATCGTGGAAAGGCCGGGAGTTCCGGTCGTATCCTTCTCCTTCATGCAGCCGGTCGGCGCCCAGGATGCTCCCAAGGGCAAGACGGGCCTGCCCCACATGCTGGAACACATGATGTTCAAGGGCACCCAGACCATCGGTACCCTCTCCTACGCCAAGGAAAAACCCATCCTGGAAAAGATGGATAAGGTCGCCGAGGCCATGAACGAGGAGAAGGCCAAGCTGGAACCCTCCATGGACAAACTGAAGGACCTGGCCGCCCAAATGAAGGCCCTGCAGGAAGAGCACCACAAGGTGGCGGTCAAGGACGAGCTCTCTTCTATATATACCCGTAACGGGGGCCAGAGCCTGAACGCCTGGACCAGCCAGGACGTCACCAACTACCACATCACCCTTCCGGTCAACAAGGTCCTGCTTTACGCCACGGTCGAGAAGGACCGCCTCAGCCACCCGGTTTTCCGCGAGTTCTATTCGGAAAGGGATGTGGTGGCCCAGGAGCGCCGGTGGCGCACCGAGTCCAACCCGGATGGCAAGCTGGAAGAGGCGCTGGAATCCACCGCCTTCACCGCCTCGCCCTACCGCGACCCGACCATCGGCTGGATGTCCGACATCATGAAGTTGACGCGGCCTGACGCCGTCGCCTTCTATCAGCAGACCTACCGGCCCGACCGGGGGGTCTTGGCGGTGGTGGGCGGGGTGAAGGCGTCCGAGATCCTGCCCATCCTGGAACGCACCCTGGGCACGGTGCCCAACCCCAAGGGCGTCAAGCCCCTGAAACAGGACTGGACGAAGGAACCGCCCCAGCAGGGACAGAGGACGGTGAGGGTGAAATTCGACGCCGACCCCATGGTCATGATGGGCTGGCACATGCCAAACTTCCCCCATCCGGACGGATTGGCGCTGGACGTGCTTTCCACCATCCTGACCAACGGCAATACCTCGCGGCTGGTCAAGGACCTGCTCTTCAACAAGAAGATGGTGACCTCCATCTCCGCCTCCACCGGCTTCCCCGGCGACCGCGACCCGAACCTCTTCGTCATGCAGTTCAACCCCGCCCCCGGCCAGTCCTCGGACGGCGTCATCGGTGCCATCGACCAGGAACTGGCGGATATCCAGGCCAAGGGTGTCACGGACGCGGAATTGGACCGTGCCCGCCGCGCGGCCGAGTCCACCTTTCTCTGGGGCAAGACCTCCACCTCCGGCCTGGCCCAGGACCTGGCTTATAACCAGGCGGTCCACGGCGATTGGCGGTACCTGACGAGATACATCGAGATGGTCCGGGCCCTGACCTCCAAGGACCTACAGACGGTAGCGGCCAAATACCTGGTGAAGGATAACCGCACCATCGCCTATCTGGACAAGGAGGCGGCCCAATGAGAACCATCGCCCTTCGCGTAAAGAGTATTATCCAAAAAGCTGTATTTTTGGGTTTCCTCCATCGGTGTTCATCGGTGTTCATCGGTGGCCATGCCTTAGGTTTTCGTTTTAAAAGCCTTACCCAAAGAACAGTGGTTGGCTTTTTGGGGTTTCTATATCTGTGTGCATCTGTGTTCATCTGTGGTTCCGCCATCGCCAAGCCGCCCGTGGTACCGGCGACCCCGCCCCTCCGGATCACCGTGCCTGACATCCATGTCCGCGTCCTCTCCTGCGGGATGAAGGTTCTCTTCCTCAAGAATGACGAGATGCCCCTGGTCTCGGCCACCCTGCTCATCCCGGGCGGTAACGTCCTGGACCCGGACGGCAAGGAAGGCCTGGCGGGTCTTTCCACCGCCCTCATGCGTAATGGCGGGGCGGGGGACCTTAAACCCGAAGCCTTCGACGAGGCCCTGGAGAACCGGGCCGCGGCCTTCACCTGCGAGTCCGAACAGGAGGATTTCAAGGCAAGCTTCAACTGCCTTTCGGGCGATGTGTCCGACATCCTGAAACTCTTCGCCGACATGGTCCTCAGGCCCCAGATGGACCCCCTGCGGTTGGCCACCGACAAGGCCACCATGGCCGACAGCCTGACCCGTACCGAGGACACGCCCGATTCCATCACCCGGGTGCTCTTCACCAAGGCCCTCTTCGGACACCACCCTTACGGGCGCTGGTCCACCCCCAAGGTGGCTTCCCAGCTCACCCGGGATGACGCCATGACCTTTTATAAGAAGCATTTCGGCCCCAAGGGAGCGGTCCTGGCGGTCGCGGGTAAATTCGACGAGGACCAGGTCTTCACCCAATTGGACAGCCTCTTCGGCGGCTGGAAAGAGCAGGAGCCAGGCCCGGTCTTCACCGACGGCGCGCCCCTGGGCCCGGCCATCTATTTCTTCCCCAAGGATGTCACCCAGGTGTTCGTCCGCCTCGGCCTGCCCGGCCTGAAGCGCCATGACCCCCGGGATATTCCCCTGCAGGTGGCCAATTACGTGTTCGGCGGGTCGGGTTTCACCTCCCGGCTCATGTCCAAGATCCGGTCCGACCGGGGACTGGCCTACTTCGTGGACAGCTACTTTTTGCCCTATAACATCACCGGGCCCTTCCAGATCGTGGGTGGCACCAGGCCCGACTCGGTGAAGGAATACCTGTCGCTGATGTTCGACCAGATGGCCCTCTACGCCCAGATCGGTCCGACGCCGAAAGAACTGGATGAGGCCAAGCAGTCCATGATCGAGGAGTTCGCCTATAACTTCGAGTCTCCGTTCGACCTGGTGGCTTACCGGGCTTCGCTTGATTTCAACGATTATCCGGACGATTACCTGGCCCAGTACCGGGAAAAGGTGAAGTCGGTCACGCTGGAGCAGGCGGCCCTGGCGGCGCAGGACATCCTTTCGAGGAAAGATTGGGTATTGGTGGTGTGCGGTCCGGCGGAGCTGGAAGGGACGCTCAAGGGCTTCGGCAAGGTTGTCACGGTGAAGACCGTATTCGACCCATTGCCCTCCAACCCCTGATTTGAGGCCTATTTTAGAAGTTGTAAATTGTCCCTAGTTTTCTTAGAATTCTGACCTCGTTGTTGATGCGCGAGTCGCTGAAGCGGTAGGGCCCCATCGTCTAACGGTTAGGACGGATGGTTCTCAGCCATTAAATCGGGGTTCGATTCCCCGTGGGGCTACCAAAATACAAACCCAGGTCCATAAGACCTGGGTTTTTTTATTTTAGCCCCACGGGGCGGGAAAGTCTGAAAACGGGAGTTTTCAGGTAGTTGGATGGGGTAACGTAGGGGGCATTTCCCCTACGAGCGGACCTCCAGGGGTGGCTACCAATCACATAACCCGGGTTCATGAAAATGAACTCGGGTTTTTTTATTTATGTGGCGATTTCCGCAATGCTTTATTGGACTTCAGTACTCAAATATTGTCACTTTTAGGGAATAAAGCTCCTGAACCGCGACACTTATAAGTAAGAGAGCAATTCAAGTTGTGAGGCCTTTCATGAATACGCTTTTAGAAGAGATCCTGGAAAAAATGGCTTGGGAGATCGGCAAACAAGTGGAGGAAGAACGCTTGGAAACGCTGATCGAACACGACGCGCGGCAAGCCAAACCTGAAATGTCCCTCCGGAACTAGTTCTCACCTTTACCATTCGGTTATCCCTCCTCCTGGTTGTCCGCTTTTTTACTCGAATAAAAACCCCAGATAAACATGTGAATCGGCCGATTTTTGGGTGTTATACTTTTCCCGGGAATAAACCGTTCACGTTAAAACACTCATCTATAAGGGGCGCTCTTGGACGAGAAGGATTTCGTTCAAAAGATCCTCCAGGGCGACGAAAAGGCCAAGGCCGAATTCTTCGTCACCTACCGGGAAAGACTTTATAAGAACTGCGTGTATCTGTTGGGTTATCAGGACCCGGAAGCCGAGGATGTGGTCCAGGAGACCTTCATCACGGCCTTCGAGAAACTCGATAAATTCGAGTTCCGGTCCAGCCTTTCGACCTGGCTGACGCAGATCTGCATCTTCAAATGCCATAACCGGTACCGGCAGAGGATGAAGTCGGTCAGCCAGGAACACGATGCGTTGGAACAAATGCTCGGTTCGGCGGCCAAGGGGCTTCATGAGTCCCAAGAACGGGAACGGGACGAGCACAAAAGGAAGATGGATATCGTCCAGGCCTGCCTGGAAAAGATAGGCAAGGAATGCCGGGAGATCGTCCAGCTGAGGGAATTGCAGGAACAGAGCTATATCGAGATAGGAAGAACGCTGAAACTGCCCATGGGGACCGTGATGTCACGGCTTTCCCGCTGTAAGAAGGCGCTGAAAGTATTGGTCGAACAATTCGTGAGGGAAGGTTGAGATGACGGACCTAGTCCAGGAATTTTTCACAAGGGAACTGACCGAGGCCGAACACGCGGCCCTGTCCAAGTTATTGGAGGCGTCCCCGGACGCCGCCTTGAACTATGAGCGCCTGCTGGAACAGAACTACCTGGCCACCGGCCTTCCCCAACCCACCCTTCCCCAGGGCCTGCAAACCCTCGCCCAGCCTGGCACGGGAGGCTTGGCTAGCTGGGGCGGGGCCATCAAGGTTCTCTTGGTCGGCTTGACCGCCGCCGGCGTCGTCCTGTGGAAATTCTGGCCCCAACCCAAGGCCTCGACCCCCATGCCCATCCCCCAGCCGGCCATCCACCGGACCGTGGAAAAACCCATGGCCGCTCCTGTCCATAAACCGGCCCCGGTCCAGCCTTTGGCGGCGGGACCCGCCCAGGAAGGTCAAGAGTTGAACGTGGTAGTGGCGGCGCCCCAGAGGTCCCTGGTGACGGTCCGTATCCTGGACGCTTCCGGCAAGGAAGTCCGGGCCCTTTACACGGGCTTCGTGGAGGCCGGGCCGTTGGGATTTCAAATGGGACGGCCTTCTGGAGAACGGGGAAGCGGCGGGCGCTGGCGATTACCGCATCGACGTCCAGACCGGCGCGGCCCACCTGTTCAAGGACATCAGTATCAAATTGGGAACCCCCTAACCAAAAAGAATATTTTCTGGCGTGAATAGGTTGCCAGGGTGAATAATGGTTCAGACCGTTGGAATGAACCGTACCCGAGGAAACCTTGAAGCGGACCCAATTCGCCCTTTTCGTGTTCCTGCTCACCTTCACCCGGCCCTGCCTGGCCCAGCTCAATGGGGACGGGCTTCTGGCCGTTTACTACGACAGCCCCAACCTTACCAGCGCCGCGGTCACCGAAGTGGATCCCAACATCGCCTTCTACTGGGGAACCTGCGCGCCCGAATCGGGCATGCCGGTTTCCGGCTATTCGGTGAAATGGACCGGCCTGATCGAGCCCACCTTCAGCGAGCCCTATACCTTCGTCACGGACGGGCCGGGCGGGGTCAGCGTCATCGTCAATGGGACCGCGGTCATCAGCAGTTGGGTGGACGGGCCCTACCGGGGCATCAACGGAACGGCCATTGCCCTGACGGCGGGAGTGAAGGTCCCTCTGGAAGTTGATTACTTCTTCGGCGGGGCGGTGACCAACTATTCGACGATCCAATTGGCCTGGCGCAGTCCCTCCCAGCCCAACGCCATCATCCAGAGGCCCTTCCTTTTCACAGGCAACCCGCTCCTTCCCACCCCCACCCCCCAGACCGCGGAAGCCTGCCAGTCCAGCCCTACCGTGGACGGGGTCCTGAGCGAATGGGCCTGGAACTCGGCGGCTTCCTGGAACACGGCCAACAAGACCGTCTTGGGCAATACCTACGGCTCCAACGCCAGGTTCAACACCCTTTGGGATTCGAACAACCTGTACATCGGGGTCACGGTGACCGACAGCCAGCTGACCTATTCGGGCCCCCTTCCTTACCCCTGGGATGGTTCCATGGTCGAGGTCGATCTGGATACGACCGACTCCCGAACGGTCACCGTGAATTCCACCGATTTTGTGTTCGGGTTCCCCTGGAACGGTACCGCGCCCTGGGAGGTCAAGGGTCGGACGACCGGGGTCACGTACGTGACCACGACCCTGCCGACGGGGTATGTGGTGGAAGCGGCCATCCCCTGGACCCTGCTGGGGATCACACCCGGGGCCGGGACCGTGATGGGCTTTGACGTGGGCCTGGACGTGAACCACAACGGAGGGGTCTGCCGGGATGGGCAGTTGATGTGGAACGGCGGGAGCGACAATTACGGGACCGCCGGCGCCTACGGAAGCCTGGTCCTGGCCCCGGCCTGCCCCACGCCCGTATCGCCACGCCTCCCGCCCCGCCAGGCGGCAACCCCTACGTCGCCCCCAACCCTTCCAACGGGGACACGGTGGAGTTCGTCTATACCATGGCCGAGTCGGGCAACGCCAAGATCAAGGTCTGGAACGCCTGGGGTAACCTGGTGGCTTCCCTTAGCGACGCCAAGGCCGCGGGGCTGGGGTCGAGCCGGCTCAATGTCGCCGCCTTCGCTCCCGGCCATTACTTCTACCGGGTCGAGCTGGATTACGATTCGGGCCGCAGCGACATCTTCAAGACCCAGGTCTTGGCGGTCCAAAAGTGACGGCCGAATTTTTTACCACCAAGGTACCAAGGGCACCAAGAAAACCGTGATGTAAATAAAGTCTTTATCGGATATCCCTGTTTTCGCCGTTCTTGGTGGCTTGGTGTCTTGGTGGTTCCATTGATGTTTCCCGTTCTATGTTTTTCCCAGCAGGGTACTTCCAACGCGGGACTGGTCACCCCGCTCTCCGGCCTGGGCGCCTCCGCCCGGGCGGACGCTTTGGGGGACGCCTTCGCGGGCCTGGCCGACGACCCATCCGCCCTCTTCTTCAACGCCGCCGGTCTTTCCCAACTCCGCAACGCCAGCCTTTCGGTCAACCACAACAGTTATCTGGGCAGTTCCTTCGAGGAGACCCTTCTCTTCGGTCTGCCCGCCGGCCCCTTGGGCGGTTTCGCCGGGGCCCTTCAATATGTATCCTGGGGGAACATCGACCAACGGGACGCTTACGGGGTTTACCAGGGCACCTTCGCCGACAGCGACGCGGCCTTCAGCCTGGGTTGGGGATTGCCCATGACCCGAAGTCTATCCCTGGGCCTGGCCTTGCACGGCGTGGAGCAAAAGATCATCAACGCGCTCTATACCGGCCTGACCGGGGACCTGGGAGTCCTCTTCGCTCCCGATCCCGCTTTCCGCGCCGGATTGTCCTATACGGGTCTGGGAACTTCCCAGGCCGGGTACAACCCGGCCCAGGACCTGCGTCTGGGCCTGTCGACCGACCTGGTGTTGGAAAAGGGTTCGGACCTGAGGCCCCTGGTGACGGGGGATTGGGAACCCAACGGCGTGAGCCGTATCCAGGGGGGCTTGGAGGGGACCATCGAACGGGATTACTTCCTGCGGGTGGGTTACCAAGGGGCTCTCGCCGACAACCAGATCGGCGGCTTGACCGGATTCACCGCGGGCGGGGGACTCAAGATAGGATGCTTCCAATTGGACTACGCTTTCGTGCCATACGGCGACCTGGGGACCTCCCACCGTATCAGCGTGGGTTATGAATTCCCCAACCCCACGCCGGTCCCGGTCAAGCCGGTGACGGTGATGACCAGCCCGGTGACGGTCCAGGCCGCGCCTGTGACGGTAGTGGCCACGCCCCAGCCCGTGCCGGTCCCGGCCGGACCCCCGAAATCGAAGGTCGAGGTGCTTTTTGAACTGCCGGGGACGACCAGCACCCCGCCGACCGCTGTCCAGACCCCCGCCCTGGCCGCTCCTTACGAGAAGGCGGTGCAGGACAACCCGCAAAATCCCCTGGCCTGGCGTTACCTGGGGATCATTTACTTGAGATCGGGCCAGACCGCCCAGGGGCTCCAGTGCCTGGATCAGGCCTTGCGTTTGAACCCCAATGACCTGGCCTTGCGGCAATGGCTGATCAATTACAGGATCAACCACCCGAATAATCCCTGATTTTTCCTTAAAAATCCCCCTTTTTATCCTTCGGGCGCCAAAACCGTCCCCTGGCGGGAATAAACCGGCAAACCCCAAACACTAATCGATGTTAGGACAACCTCGTCTTCCAATGATCACGTCCTTTCCTCACAACGATTTAATTGAAATTTAGATCGTTATCAAAAATATCAGGAGTGCACCGTGAAAAAGTGTCCTTTTTCCAGCGATCAATTAGGAGGATCGGTTTCTCGTCTCCTATCTTTCCTCTTCGTGGCGGTCTTTTTCGGCGCGGCCCTTCCGGCCTGGTCGGGAACCTGTACGATAAACGCCACCCAGACCAACCAATACATCCATTGCATCGGGGCCTCCAGCGCCTGGAGCAGTGTCAGCGGATTGGGGACCCAGTTTTTCGCTGACGACAATGTGAACGGCCATATCGGGCTGACCTCGCTGAGGGCCCGGATCGATCCCACCAACAACTTCTCGTCAGAAGTAAGCCAATTAGTGGCGGCCAAGGCCAGCAATCCGAACATCCTTTTCTGGGCCACCGAATGGTCGCCTCCCGCCCAATACAAAGCCAACGATAACGTCGATGGCGGGGCCAGCAACGATACCTTCCTGGGAGCCAGCTCAGGAGCCGCCAACAGCGACGATACGGGATTGGCGGCATACCAGGTCTCTTTCATCCAATATTGCAAGAACCAGGGCATCAACCTTTACGCGCTTTCGATCCAGAACGAGCCAAACTTCAACCCCACTTATGAAGCCTGTCTTTGGACGGCCGGCCAGTTCGACGTCTACGTTAAGGCTTTCTATAGCGCCCTCCAGAGCGCGGGTCTTTCCACCAAGATCATGCTTCCGGAACCTGACAATCCGGGCGGCATGAACCTGGCCTCCACCGCCATGGCCGATTCGACCGCGGCGCCTGAGATCGGCATCATCGCCTCCCACGCGTACGGCGAAAACCTCGCCCCTCTTTCTTCCTACGGCTTCAGCAACGTGACGAACCAGGAGTGGTGGGAGACCGAGATATCCGGGAACACGACCGACGTGCCTGGCGCCATGCAGGAAGCGGGTTGGATCCACAGCAGTCTGGTGGACGCCAGCACGAACGCCTTCCATTACTGGTGGCTCCAAGACCTGATCAGCGGCGGCAGCCTCGACATCAAGGCTTTCGTTCTGGGTAATTACAGCAAGTTCATCCGCCCCGGCTATTACCGCATGGGCGCGACCGAGGTGCCTTCTTCCGGCGTGTCGGTGAGCGCTTTCAAGAACACGAACACCTCTTCGCCCCAGACCATCGTATTCGTGGCCATCAACTCGAACAGTTCGGCGGTCAATCAAACCTTCACGATCAGCGGGGTCAACGTGACCTCGGTGACTCCCTGGGTAACGAACGGAAGCACCAACCTTGTCGCTCAGCCCGCGGTGGCCGTATCGGGTAATTCTTTTACCTATAGCCTGACGGCGACGAGCGTGACGAGTTTCGTGGGAGTGGTCTCGGGTTCCGCCGCTCCGACGGCGACCTTCACACCGGTCCCGCCGACCAAGACCAACACGCCGGTCCCGCCCACGGCCACCAAGACGAATACGCCGGTACCGCCCACGTCCACCTTCACTTTCACGTCGACCAAGACGAATACACCGGTACCGCCCACGTCCACCTTCACTTTCACGCCTACCAAGACGAATACACCGGTACCGCCTACCTTCACCTTCACGGCCACGAAGACGAATACTCCGTTGCCGCCGACCTCGACGTTCACTTCGGCGCCGCCGACCTCGACGTTCACGCCGGCTCCACCAACGGCCACCTTCACCCTCACGTTGACGCGCACCAATACGGCTGTTCCGACCAATACGAACAGTCCGGTGCCGCCCACCGTGACCAATACCCCGGCCCCGCCGACGGCTACCAATACCCCGGCGCCGCCGACGGCCACATTCACGGCGACGAATACACCGACCCTGACGCCGGTGCCGCCAACGGCCACCGATACACCGGTTCCGCCCACGGCGACCTTTACGACTGTGTCTTCGGGTACCGGCACTTTCGCCCTGTATTTCCTGGCGGGTGTGACGACCGACTCCACCAACAGCCCCCATCCCCAGATCGAGATCGTGAACACGGGGAACGGGCCCTTGAACCTGAACAACGTGGAAGTCCGCTACTGGTACAACTGCGATTGCACCAACCAGACCGAACAGGTCTGGGTGGATTGGGCTGGCTTGATGCCGGCCGGCACCTCGGTGACCGGGGATGTCCAGGCCGTGGTCCTGCCGACCACCCTGGGCGGCCAGACCAACTACGTGAGCTACAAGTTCACGGGCAACCTGGTCTTGCAGCCTGGCCAGATGATCCAGATCCAGAGCCGGTTCAACAAGAACGACTGGAGCAACATGCTGCAGGATAACGACTGGAGCTTCGCGCCTTACACCAGCTTCACCGAGTGGACGAAGATCACGGGCTATATGAACGGCTCGCTGGTCTGGGGCCAGGAGCCGTCGGCGACGGGCTCGGCCTTGAAAGCGGCCAACGTGACCGCTTACCCGAACCCCTCCACGGGGACGGGAGTCAACCTGGCGGTCAACTTGTCGGGCAACACGACGGGTTCCACGGGAGTGGGTGTGTCGGCCAAGGCTTACAACGGGTCCAGTACTTTCGTGGACCCCTCGGCCCTGATCACCCTGAAGGTCTACACCATCGCGGGCCGGTTGATCTGGTCCACGACCCTGACGGGGGCGACCATCGGCTCCTCGGGGAACCATGATGTCTATTGGAACGAGAAGGACTTCGCGGGAGGGAACCTGGCGAGCGGCCTGTACATCGTGTCCTGCACGGTGAAGTCGCTGGGCCAGACCAACACGGTCCTCTCCAAATTGCTGATCTTGAAGTAAGAAAAGAAGTATCCAGGAAAAGAAGGCCGGGAAGGGCAAGGGACTTTGGTCCCTTGCCTTTTTCGGCTCTTTCCGTTTAAACGGTAAAACCGGTCAAACGGGCCGAAAGAAAAATCAGTGTACAATTAGGAGCATGGGTATTACTTGTCCTAGAGAATTCGAAACCAAATCCCTGTACTCTAATCCGATGAACCATCCAGTCCGCGTATCTTTGGTTTTGTCGGCCGTCCTGTTTTTACTTTTGGGCCTCTACCGGCCTGCCCTTGCCCAATACAACTTCCAGAGCGTGGTCATCATGGGCGGCGGTTTTGTCCCAGGACTGGTCTACAGCGGCGCCGTCTCGGGCCTCCTCTACTGCCGCACCGACGTCGGCGGGTTCTATCGATGGGATAACACCAACAACCAATGGATCCCCTGACCGATATGTACCGGGGCAATAACTTCGGGGGGGAGAGCATCGCGCCCGACCCGGTGAACGCCAATGTGGTCTACGCGGCGGCCGGCTTCTCTGGTCCCGGCACGATCCTCAGCTCCACCAACCAGGGCAATAGTTGGACCGCCAACCCCATCCCTGTTTCCATCGCCGGCAACAATGACGGAAGGGAAGCGGGAGAACGCCTGGCGGTGGACCCCAACCTGACCTCCAAGCTTTATTTCGGCTCCCGCTGGCAGGGGCTTTGGACGAGCGCCGATTCGGCGGCCAGTTGGTCGCAGGTGACCTCCTTTCCCGTGAGCGGGGACGCGGGCTACGGGCTTGGCTGGGTGATCTTCGACCCCCACGGGACCTCGGGCTCGGCCTCGGCCACCATCTACGTGGGCGTCCTGGCCATGAGTTCGGGCAACAGCAATATCTACCGCTCCACCAATTCGGGAGGGACTTGGACCCTGGTTCCCGGCGGTCCATCGAATATGGTCACCCCCCACGCCAGCCTGGGCACGGACGGCAACCTTTGGATCGCCTACGACAGCGGCGGTTACGGTCCCAACAGCGTCTCAACGGGCCAGATCTGGAAACTCAACACATCCACATTGGGTTGGAGCAACGAAACCCCTTCCAATGGGCCAGGGAGCGGCGCCGGCGGATACGGCGGCATCTGCGTGGACCATGAGAACGCCAGCCACATCGTGGTCTCGACCATCGATTGGTGGAGCGGGCCTGACCGGCTTTTATCGACAACCAACGGCGGCGGTTCCTGGTCGGTCATCGCCGAGGCCGGCTCCGGCTCCTCTGTCTTCAACAACAACGGTGCCATCTACCAGGATGGATGCGGCGGCTCCCCGGGCGGCGCGGGTTGGGCGGGGTTCGTGGCCATCGATCCGTTCAATTCCAACAACGGCTTTTATCCCTCCGGGGAAGGGGGCGGGGTTTGGAGCAGTACCAATATCCAGGCCAACCCCGTTTCCTGGACCTACACCGACAGCAACCTGGAGGAGACGGTTCCTATTTACATGCCTCCCGCCGTGTTGGGGGGCATCCTATTTTCCTGCATGGGGGACGTGGGCGGTATGCGCCATACGAACCTGGCCCAATCTCCCGCCTCGGGTATGTACTGTAACCCCCAATATACGAATACGAACATGCTGGACTACGCCGAATCGAGGCCCAATACGGTCGTTCGGGTGGGGAACAGCACCAACCCCTCGGCGGTGAATAGCGACGTGGCCTATTCCACCAATAACGGGCAAACCTGGACGCCCTGGGGAAGCGCGCCCCCGGGTTACACCACGACGGGTCAGATGGGAGCGGTCGCGGTCGCGGCCGACGGGTCCCATGTGGTGGTGGCCCCTTATGGTACTTACGGCTCCCCGGCTTACGCTTCTTCCCTCGGCGGGAGTTGGACGACCTGCGCCGGCCTTCCCAGCGGCGCCATGGTGGCCTCGGACCGTTCCAACGCCTCCACCTTCTACGCCACCTATCCCGCCCAGTGGGTCTACGGCGGTTCGGTGACGGTCTACGAGAGCACCAACTACGGGGCCAGCTTCTCCCAGGTGAATACCATCGCGGTCAATTGGGGCGACGCCAACGGCAACGGCCAGTGGGTCATGCCCCGGAGCGTCTTCGGGGAACCGGGGGAATTCTGGGTCTCCACCTACAACGCCCTCTACCGGTTCACCAACGCTGGTTCCAGCGTAACTGCCATCGCCAACGTGTACGAGCCCATGGGGCCGGTGGGGTTCGGCAAGGCCGCCTCCGGCCAGACCCACCCCGCGGTCTTCCTGGTCGGGACCGTCAACGGGACCTACGGGTTCTTCCGCAACGACGACGGGGCGGGCGTGACCTGGACCCAGATCAACGACGCCAACCATCAGTTCAACAGCCCGAATTGGATCGAAGGGGATGAGAGCGTCTACGGCCGCTGTTACCTGGGCGCCGGGGGCCGGGGCATCCTTTACGGGGATATCCCCGCGGTGACCCCGACGGCTTCGATGACGCCTAGCTCAACAGCCTCCAGGACTCCGACAGCCACATCAACAATGACCTGGACGGCGTCCCTCACCGCTACGGCTTCGCCCTCGCCAACCCCCACGTCTACCTTGACCAAAACGCCGACGGATTCGATGACGGCTAGTTCGACAGCCTCCCGGACTCCGACGGCCACATTAACAATGACTGGGACGCCGTCCCTCACCCCTTCGCCTAGCGCGACAGCCACGGCCACTTCAACCTCGACGAATACCTTCACCCTGACCGCGGCCATCACGTCCACCTACACGAATACCGCCACCCGCACATCGACGCCAACCGCCTCGAATACTCCTACAAACACCGGTACGCCAAGCGCGACGGCGAGCCTGTCCCCGACGGCTTCGATGACGGCTAGTTCGACAGCCTCCCGGACTCCGACGGCCACATTGACAATGACTGGGACGGCGTCCCTCACCACTCAGGCTACGCCTTCGCAAACCGATACGCCGACCCTGACATTGACACCCGCGTTGACTTTCACGTTTTCCGCGACGAACTCCGTGACCAGTACGGACACCTCCACCGCCACCAAAACCGCCACGAATAGCGCCACCTCGACCAATACCCCGCAGTTCTCGCCCACGGATACTTTCAGCCCCACCATTACCGATACACCGCTCCCGACCCTATCCCCGACCTCTACAGCCACTCAGACAAATTCGGCGACGGGGATTTTCACCAGGACGGCGACTTCCACGCCAACGACGACTGACACGTCGACCTCCACCCTTTCCCCGACCCTGACCTTCAGTCCCGTGAATACCGCGACCCAGTCCCGAACCCCAACCGCGACTTCCACGAACACCGGGACCGGTACTTTGACCTCGACCGCCACTTGGACGGATTCGACTACGGCGACGTTTACGCCGTCGCCTTCGCTCACCGCTACGCCTTCGGCTTCGCCAACGTCAACTTCGACCTTTACCTTCACACTTACCTTCACCCCGACCACCAGTCCGACGGCCACCCCTACCCAGGCTCCCACGCCCCTGATGGGCCATGTGGGGATCTATCCCAACCCGGCGCCGGGCGAAACGGTCAATATCCTCCCGCCCTACTATCCGGGTATCTCCAGCGTCCATATCGAGGTATTCACCCTCGGGTTCCGCAAGGTCATCGACCTGACGGAGAACTCGGTGCCCTCGGGGACCGCCATCGCCCTTCCTTTGGTCGACCGCTGGGGAAAATCCCTGGCCAACGGGCTTTACTACGTGGTCGTGAGGACTGACAGCGGCCGTTCGATAGGGAAGATGTTGGTAGTGAAATAGTAAAAGCCGACCAATGCCAGACTTTGGGCTAAATGGTGTAAAAACCTTGTGTTTTTACGGTAAATAAAGGGAATAAATCGCTTTCGCAAGAACACTAATCAATAACAGATGGGATCCTCGATCCGCCCATCGAGGCTTTATCAGCTCGCCGCGATAGACTTTTAGGAAGGGTCAATTTTGAAAGAAGGGCATGTCGACTTGAAACGTTATCTAATGATTTTTAGCGGGGTTTTCTTCTGGGCGCTCAACCTTGGATATTCCTTGGGTGGGACCTGCACCGTGGACGCGACCGTGACCAATCAATATATCCACTGTATCGGCGCGTCCAGCGCCTGGAGCGCGGTGGGAAGCATGGGCCAGGCTTTATTCGCCGATGATACGGTGAATGGCCACATCGGCCTGACATCGCTTCGGACCCGCATCGATCCCACCGCCGTCGGCGGCAACACCGGTAACTGGAACAGCGAGTTGAACAACATTACCGCGGCCAACGCGGTCAACCCCACCGTCCTTTTCTGGAGCACCGAGTGGTCACCCCCGGCCGAATACAAGACCAACAACAGCGTCGATGGAGAGGTGATCAACGCGGGGGTCACCAACGTGGGCGCCTTCACGGGATCCGACACGGGCAACGCCCCCAACGCCGCCGACACGGGCTACGCCCAATACCTGACCCAATATCTCCAATACTGCAAAAGCTACACGGGTGTGAGCCTTTACTCAATCTCGGCCCAGAACGAACCCAGTTTCGAGGTCACCTATGAAGGCGCCAATTGGACCACGGGCCAATTCGATGTTTTCATCCCCTGCCTGGCCGCTTCCATCACGGGCGCGGGTTTGTCTACCAAGATCATGATGCCGGAACCACCGAATGAATGGGGCATGAACCTGGGCACCGCCACCATGTCCGACCCCAACGCGGCCCCCCTGGTGAGCATCATCAACACCCACTTGTACGGCACCTTTTACGACACCCTGGCCCAGATCGCCTCGAATTACGGTTATACCCACCTGACGAACCAGGAGTGGTGGGCGACCGAGATCTCGGGCTGTACCACCGGGCTCATCACGGCCCAGGATTCGGCGGCCATGTGCGTGGCGGGATGGGCCCACCAGTCCCTGGTCGAGGGCCAGATGAACTCCTTCCATTACTGGTGGCTGGACGACCTGATCAGCGGAACCTCCCTCACCGACGCGGCTTTCGCGCTGGGCAATTTCTCCAAATTCATCCGGCCCGGCTATTACCGCATGGGAGCCACTGAAGGGCCCCAGGCCGGCGTGACGATCTCCGCCTACAAGAACACCAACACCTCCTCGCCCACCACCATCGTCATCGTGGCCATCAATTACAACGCCAGCGCGGTGAACCAGACCTTCGCCCTGAACGGCCTCACCGTGACCTCGGTCACGCCCTGGTTGACCGACCTGGGCAACGGTTTGGTCCAGCAGGCCGCCGTGCCGGTGTCGGGGAACAGTTTCACTTACCAGATGCCGGTCTCCAGCATCGTTTCCTTCGTGGGGGTCAATAACGCCGGGCCCACGCCCACCTTTACGGTCACGCCCACCCCCATCGTGGCCTCCACCTGGCGGGTCAACGCCGGGGGACCTACCTATACGGACACGGGGAGCAACCTTTGGGCCGCGGATGAGAACTACAGTGGCGGTTCCACCGTCGCCGTCGGGGGAGCGGTCACGGGAACCTCCGACTCTACCCTTTATGACACCCAGCGCTACGGCGCCAGTTTCAGCTATTCGTTCAACGTCCCGGCCGGGGCTTACCAGGTGACCCTGAAGTTCGCCGAGACCTATTCGGGCGATTTCGCTGCGGGGGACAGGATATTCAACGTCGCCATCAACGGCACGACCGTGCTGTCGAACCTGGATGTTTACGCCCAGGTGGGGGCCAACACGGAAGATGACCAGGTGATCAATAACGTTTCGCCCGCCGGAGGGGTCATTACCATCACGTTCACGGGAACATCCAGCCCGGATACGAGCGCCATGGTGGAAGCCATCCAGGTCATTCCCCAGCCGCCGACCCCGACCCCCACGGCCACTTCCAGCCGGACACCCACCCCGACCTCGACCAACACCGACTCCTTGACCCCGACCTCAACGGCGACGAAAACCGATACCTTGACCGCCACCTCCACTTTTACCAACACGGCCACTTCCACTCCAACCTCCACCCCCACGGCTACCCATACGGACACGGCCACCGATACCCCGGCCATCACGTCCACCTACACCAATTCGGCCACCAATAGCCCTACTCGAACCTCGACCCCGACAGCCTCCCCAACCAGTACCCCGACATCCACCATGACCGGGACGGCGACCCATACCTTGACCGCGACGGCCACCAACACCTCCACCAACAGCCCTCTGATCACCTCGACCTTCACATTCACGGGTACGAATACGGCCACCGCCAGCCCCAGTTCAACCCCCACGGTGACCTTTACATCCACCGCGACCAACTCCTCGACCAGTACCAGCACCTCCACTGCCACCAAAACATCCACCAATAGCGCCACCCCGACCTCGACCAATACCCCGCAGTTCTCGCCCACCCCGACTTTCAGCCCGACGGTCACTTTGACCCCGACCCCTACCTTTACCCCGACCTTGACAGGAACATCCACCTTCACGAACACCCTCACTTGGACTTTCACGCCCACCTTCACCAACAGTTCGACCGCCACTTCGACCAAGACCCCGACATCGTCCATGACCTGGACAGCGACTGGAACATCAACGTCGACATTCACGCCCAGTTTCACTCCGACCCTCACCCCGACCGCTAGTCCGACGCTGACCCCCACCCAGGCTCCCACACCCCTGGTGGGCCATGTGGGGATCTATCCCAACCCGGCGCCGGGCGAAACGGTCAATATCCTCCCGCCCTACTATCCGGGTATCTCCAGCGTCCATATCGAGGTTTTCACCCTCGGGTTCCGCAAGGTCATCGACCTGACGGTTAACTCCGTGCCCTCGGGGACCGCCATCGCCCTTCCTTTGGTCGATCGGTGGGGAAAAGCCCTGGCTAATGGGCTTTACTATGTGGTCGTTCGGACCAATAGCGGCAAGGCCATTGGGAAGTTGCTGCGCCTTCAGTAATGCCGGTTGTCCACGCCCTGACCTTTCCTAAAGCCTGAAAAGATCCCCCGCTGTTTTTTGCCTCTCTCCGGGAATAAACGCCCCCTCTCCAAACACACATCTATAGATGGGACCGTCCACTTGCCTGTGTGATCGGTCTTATCGGAGGGTTATCCAGGTCCTCTGAAAAATCGAGAGGGTGTACTCGTGAAGGTGAAAATCCCGGACTTGACGGACGGGCCATCCCTTCGAACTGGAGCGAGGACGAAAAAGAACCGTTCCGAACGGGTTATGAAGAAAACTTAAGGAGTTCCTGGATGAAATTTCTCAAAGCCGTACTGCCAAGCTTCATCATCCTTTTGTTGGGGGCGAACCTTTCCGCGCTTTACGCCCAGTCCATCCCCACCTCGTTCTCATGGTCATCGACCGGCCCGCTCATCAGCCCCAAAAGCGACTCCACCCATAATATGATCGCGGTCAAGGACCCATCGACCGTCTACTACAACGGCCAATACATCGTTTACGCCTCTTCGGTCAACTCAGCGGGCAACTATGGCATGGAATACCTGAGCTTCACCAATTGGAACAACGCCGGCGCCGCGACGCCCTATTTCATGGATAACACCCCCGGATTCTCGGGTTATCACACCGCCCCGCAGGTGTTCTATTTCGCCCCCCAAAACAAGTGGTACCTGATCTTCCAGAGCGGCCAACCCCAGTACTCCACTAATAGCGACCCCACCCAGCCCAAGAATTGGACCACTCCGAAGAATTTCTTCGCGTCCCAGCCTTCGAGTGTGAGCAATTGGATCGATTTCTGGATCATCAGCGATTCCTCTAACGTTTATCTCTTCTTCTGCGGTGACAACGGGAACTTCTATCGCAGCTCGACCTCCCTCGCGAACTTCCCGAATGGGTTCAATACTCCCGTCATCGTCTACACGGATTCGGAGTTCAACCTGTTCGAGGCGGACAACGTCTATACGGTCGAGCAAACGGGCACCTACCTGGCCGATATCGAGTGCATCGGCAGCGACGGGCATCGGTTCTTCCGCGCCTTGACCGCTACCAGTCTGGGCGGCACCTGGACGGCCCTGGGCAATACGGCCAGCCTCAATACCCCTTTTTTAGGGGCGCACAACGTCACCTTTCAATCCGGCGTCTCGAACTGGACCAGCGACTTCAGCAGCGGCGGCGCGGTGATCGATGGCTATGACTCGACCGATTCCATCAACCTCAACAACCTGACATTCCTCTACCAGGGCGACGTTCCCAATAGTGACTCCTACAATCTGATCCCCTGGCAGCTTGCCCTGGTGTCCTCCAAGGCCAATACCACCGTCCCGACCGCCACTCCGACCAAAACCAACACGCCATTGCCGCCGACGGCCACCAAGACGAACACGCCGGTTCCACCCACTTCTACCAAGACCAACACGCCTGTACCGCCCACCGCCACCAAAACGAATACCCCGGTGCCACCTACGTCTACCTTCACTGGGACCGCCACCTCCACGCCCTGCTCAGCCACAGCCATCACCCCTTACCTCCAGGTGAACGGGGGATCGTGGACACAGGTCAACGCCGTGACGGTCGCTTCGCTGCCCGCGACCGTGAACCTGGGGCCGCAACCCCTGACCGGCGGGTCCTGGAGCTGGACCGGCCCGAACGGCTTTACCTCCACCTCGCGCGAGATCGACGGCATTCCCTTGAGCGTGGGCACTAACACCTTCACGGCCGTCTACACGAATAGCTGCGGGCTCAACTCCACGGAAACCTTCACGATCATGGTTTCGGCCCCTGCCACGCCGACCTTCACCAACACCGCTGTGCCGCCGAGTCCAACGGCCTCCCAGACCCCAACCAAAACATTTACATCGACTGGGACCGCGACCTTTACCTTCACGTCGAGCAAGACGAATACACCGGTACCGCCCACGTCCACCTTCACTTTCACGCCTACCAAGACGAATACACCGGTTCCGCCGACCTCAACGTTCACTTCGGCGCCGCCTAGCGCGACAGCCTCCCAGACCAATACCCAAACATCAACATGGACTGGGACCGTGACCAATACCCCGGCCCCGCCGACGGTTACGAACACTCCGGCCCCGCCGACGGTTACGAACACTCCGGCGCCTCCGACGGCTACGAATACGCCGGTTCCGCCCACCTTTACATTCACGGCGACGAATACACCGACCCTGACGCCGGTGCCTCCGACCGCGACATTTACACCGGTTCTGCCGACCAAGACCAACACGCCTATGCCGCCCACGGCGACGGACACCTTGGTCCCGCCTTCCCCTACGGGGACGTCGACATTTACAGTAACGAATACCTTTACTTGGACAATGTCTCCGACGGCGGTCTTCACTTCCACACCTTCTGGCACTGGTTCGCTGTCACTGGAACTGTTGTCGGGTGTCACCACCGACTCCACCAACAGCCCCCATCCCCAGATCGAGATCGTGAACACGGGGAACGGGCCCTTGAACCTGAACAACGTGGAAGTACGCTACTGGTACAACTGCGATTGCACCAACCAGACCGAGCAGGCCTGGGTGGATTGGGCGGGGCTTGATGCCGGCCGGCACCTCGGTGACCGGGGATGTGCAGGTCACGGTCCTGCCGACCACCCTGGGCGGCCAGACCAATTATGTGAGCTACAAGTTCACGGGTAATCTGGTGCTGCAGCCTGGCCAGAAGATCCAGATCCAGAGCCGGTTCAACAAGAGCGACTGGAGCAATATGCTGCAGGATAACGACTGGAGCTTCGCGCCTTACACCAGCTTCACCGAGTGGACGAAGATCACGGGCTATATGAACGGCTCGCTGGTCTGGGGCCAGGAGCCGTCGGCGACGGGCTCGGCCTTGAAAGCGGCCAACGTGACCGCTTACCCGAACCCCTCCACGGGGACGGGAGTCAACCTGGCGGTCAACTTGTCGGGCAATGCGAACGGTTCCACAGGAGTGGGGGTGTCGGCCAAGGCTTACAACGGGTCCAGTACTTTCGTGGACCCCTCGGCCTTGATCACCCTGAAGGTCTACACCATCGCGGGCCGGTTGATCTGGTCCACGACCCTGACGGGGGCGACCATCGGCTCCTCGGGGAACCATGACGTCTATTGGAACGAGAAGGACTTCGCGGGAGGGAACCTGGCGAGCGGCCTGTACATCGTGTCCTGTACGGTGAAGTCGCTGGGTCAGACCAACACGGTCCTCTCCAAACTGTTGATCCTGAAGTAAGGGACTGTTAACGAGTGCGTTGATCCTGAATTGGACCTCTGGGGGGCGCGTAAGCCCCGCCGTTAGACATGGGCGTCCCGGCGCGGCAAAAGCGTTCCCTCGGAGGAGATTCGGGTTTTGGTGGGTCGATCTTTTCAGCTTTCGTCATAAGGACCCAGCGGTCCTATCCCAGCCCAACTAGGTCCAAACCATGGAAGATCAGGAGATGAAACTGGAAGAGCCGGTCATCCGTAGAAGGGTCAAGGCGACCATGGCGGATGTGGCCGAACTGGCGCAGGTCAGCCCGGCGACTGTTTCCAGGGTCATGAACGAAGACCTCAGGGTCAAGACCGATACCAGGACCAAGGTCCTCATGGCGGTCGAGAGCCTGAAATACCAGGTCGATGAAAGGGCCAGGGCCTTGACCCGTTTCAGGAAGAAAAAAACAGACCCGAGGTTCACCCCTGAGTTGGAGGAGGTTTAGAAGGGACGCGTTGAAAATATCAACCCCCAAGTCCCTTTGCGGCGCGGTCGAACGACCAAGATACTAAAGTTTGTCATTGACCCCGGATTCGAAAGGACCAGGGTTTTTTTATCCTTGTTCCTACAATGAAATAAATGATTTTGAAATCAGTACTATACCGACCACCTTGTAATATTTATGTGAAGGTTGGCGTGTGCCCGTGGGCGAATATGAGTGGTCCCGGGAAGAATGTCGATCATATCTAAACGATCCATCCAATTCGACCCGACGGCCCTGGCTAGACCCTTTCCAGGAAAGTGGTACATTTAGGGGTATGAAAACCCCATCCCTGGAGTCCGCCCCCCCGAATCTCTTCGACGCGTTCAAGAGCTTCAACCCGTTCCACGAGATCATCCATTTCTATGTGGACCTGAATTGCGCCCTGGTCGGGCCTACCCTTCCCAGCAAATGGTGGACCCTGAACCGGCGCATTCGGGGCGTTTCCCTGTATGAGATGGAGAAGAAATACAACCAGACCGACGCCCGGAGCCGCTACTTGACCGCTTGCGTCCAGCGGGCCCGGAAGGACAAGAGGACCTTTTGCGGATCTTACTTGGGTTTTCGCGATCTCTTCGTGCCGGTCCTTCGCCAGAAGGAGATACTGGGTTTCCTCATCGCGGGGGCCTTCGCGGACCATGAACTCACCCGCGGGGATATCCTGGAGTGTTGGAGGCATTTGGCGAAAAAAGCGCCGGCCTCCGGGCCCGACTTCCAGGAATTCACCCGTGTCCTCCTGGAGGTCCCGGTGCTGGAGGGGCCGGTCCTTTGGGCTTACCAGGAATCGCTCGAACTATTCACCAGGCTCTTGGCGGGTTCCCGGGATCTGGAACTG